>NZ_JAKVCW010000015.1 GCF_022448905.1 Shimia sp.
GTAGACATTGCCATCAACATCCAACGCCACAAATCCACGACGATCTCCACGGGCGAGAAAGTAACCGCGATCTTCAAGAGCATTCTTGAATCCAACCTGACTATCGCAGCGTTCCCACGCTTGCTGGAAAGCCTGCTTGATTTCGCGTGGGTCAAGGCCTTGGCGTTTGGCCTGTTGCCATTCTTCGAGCGTAAAGTTGAGCGGGGATTTATTCCCATAGGTTGCCAAGCCATCGGGCAGCACCCACCCATGATCCAGAAACAGTTCGCGCGATAGATCACGCAGTTTGTTTTTGAAGTGGGGGAGGTTGATCGCCTTCATTTCATCCGCATCAATCCGCGATCACACCACATGCGCGTGGCGACGACCTTCCTTCTCATGCATGACGATAGCGCGTGGCTGACCAGTCAGCCCGAGTTGCTGTTCTACGCGGTCTGCTGCCTCAAGGAAGTCTTGTTCGGTGGCGATGTAATCTTGTGGTGGGTTCAAGCTCAGGGAAAACATGAACTGCTTACATTGTGTGGCTTTAGAAATTGCGTGCATCTCAGCGAATGCACCGTGAAGTTGTTCCGATAAAATTCCACGCAACTCTAAACAGCTCACATGATCATTGTCACGATCATTCATGAGGTGATCTGCCAAAGCTTTGGCACCAGCCCGTTGAGAACCTTTGAGGATCATGATTTTACCCCCAAGGCTTCCATCAATGTCGCTCTTATCCACGCCACTTCGGCAACAGCACGTTTGAGATCATCTTCTAGTTCAGGATCGACGATCAACGTGCCTTGATTCAGGTGCTTGGCGATTTGATTGAGATTGTTGGCCTGTCGGGTTTGTCCCAGACGCGCTAGCACCTCAGCTAAGAGCTGTTGCTCCGCAACAGGTGGTTTCCGCCGCTTCCGATATTTGGGAGCTTCAGCGGCAAAAACCACGGACTTGATATACGAGGACAGCGACATGCCCCCAGCCTGAGATTCAAGCTGAGAACGTTCCGCAGGGGTAAGGCGTAATGAGAACGGTGCGAGGCGGCTCATGGGCGTGGCCCTCGCAGGATATTCTTGTCATCCTTGAGGATGTCATTCCAACGCTCAAGCTCTTGGAAAACCTCTTCAAAATCGACCTTCGCGCCTTTTCCAGATGAGTTTGGGCAAAATCCATCTGACCGCACCAAATCTCTCAAAAGATTTGATTTTTAAGGGCCGAATTCTCGGCCCTTTGTTTGTTTTTGGGGATGTCGTATCAGCCGACAATCAGTTGTTTGAGCTGCAAAGCTTCATGTTCCAGCTCCGTTAGGCGGTAGTTCACCAAATCTCCAATCGTGACCATGCCTATCAGGCCGGAGTCGTCTGCAATAGGCATGTGGCGGAAACGACCCTCCGTCATGCGGCGCAGAACGGAAACCATTGGCTCGTCCGGTGTGCAGGTCTGCACTTTGCTGGTCATCACGTCTGACACCTGCTGAGGTAGGGTTTGGCCGGGAGTTTCTGCCAGTTTGCGGACGATATCGCGCTCGGACAGAATACCTTGCAAAGCGCCGTTGGCGTCGGTCACCAGGAGGGCACCGATTCCGCGTTCTTTCAGTACTTTCACGGCATCCCCAAGCGTGTCTTGTGGGCGAATCGAAAACACGTTTCCGCCTTTTTGATCCAGCACCTTTTGCACGGTGGCCACATCAGACGATGTATTTGTGTCCGTGGATTGGCTCATGGTTTTGGTCTTCCCCTCCGATTTGCGGTTTGGGGCTTGATAGGAACTGGGCATTCGGGGCTCCTTGCGTAGAAAATTCTCTAGTCTTATGTGTCCAGCCTAACTGCAGAATCTGCTTTTGGGGAATTTTCTTTTGCCAGACGTTGTGCTTTCGCCTTGGATTGCCACTCTATTGTTTGTTTTGGCCTGCTTGGCAGGCCATCGCTATCGCCGCGTGTGGAAAGAAGAGGGCCCGCGGTGGCAGCTTTGGGTGTTTGGTGTCACAGCAGCGGTGTGTTTGTTGGCGGTTGGGTTGTTGCCGATCACCACAAACTAAAAAGGCGTCTCAATGAGACGCCTTCTGATCATATTGTGGTTTCGGAGGTTAGGCGCGGTCTTCTTCCTGCATCTGTTCCAGCATCTTTTTGGCGCGTGGGCATTGCAGGCGCTCGCGCAGCGGGCTGTCCGGATCAATATCCTTGCTGCACACCACGCATTTGTCTGCGTCACTGATTGCGTTCAACCCGCCGCAAGAGCCTTTGATTGTGCGCCCGCGAAACATCACTCCAACCGCCATTCCAAGCGTTACCAGAAGCAACAGTACAAAAGTGAGCATAAAGGTTTCCATCGCTTGGGGTCCTTTGAAGAGGTTAGCTGGGTTGAATGCTGGCGAATTGATCGGTGGCGTAGGTTTCGAAGCGCATCTTACCAGATGTGATCTCACGGTCGATAAACAAGGCCGCGAGATTTTGCCGCTCCGCAATTTCCATGCCACGTTCGCGCCCGACCACCAGGAGGGCGGTGGCCCAGGCGTCCGCAAGCATAGCGTTTTGGGTCAAGACAGATACAGATGCGGTGGCGTGGGTCAGAGGGCGACCTGTCGTCGCGCTCAGGATGTGGCTGTAGCGGGTGCCGTCATGTTCGAAGTAGTTCCGGTAGTCGCCGGACGTCGCCATGCCCAGATCGGACACGCCCAGCACCTTTAGGAAGCTGCGCTGACGTGCATCAGGGGTTTCAATGGCGATTTGCCACGGTAAACCCTCGGCATTTTTGCCGGACGTGATGATGTCGCCGCCAATCTCTACCATAAAGTCGGTAACGCCAAAGCTTCTGACGGTGTCGCCCAGGCGATCAACACCAAACCCCTTGCCGATAGCAGAGAGGTACATCTGGGTGCCATCGTGGGACTTTGAAAGTGTGTTGCCGTCCAGCGTGAGCGCCTCAGACTGGCCCACAAATTGCATTGCCTTTGCGACAGCGGCGCTGTCCGGAATACGACCTGTAGGCTTTTGTGTCCCGAATCCCCAGAGATCAATCAAAGGGCCAAGGGTGAGGTCAAACTGCTTGTCACTGGTGTCATGCACGTCTTGAGCAGTCTGCAGAAGTTCGAGCATGTCTGCGCTAAGGAAAAACGGTGTATCGGCTTTTAGCGCATTGATCCGCGAAATTTCTGAAGTCGGGTTCCAGTTCGACATTTTTTTGTCGACATCCTGCAAAGCAGCATCAATTGCGGTCTTCAGGGCGTCCTTGTTGAGACCGCCGCGCGGTTCAACTGCGACAATGGTGTAAGTGGTGCCCATTGTTTGGCCGCTTAACAACAGATCAGCTGCGCCGCGTTTGCAGGCCGCAAGCGCCAACGTCATGAAGATAAAACTGCGTCGCGAAAGGGCGGTCATTTTTAGAGAATCTCACTGAGTTGCAGGAACAAATCTAGGCCGCGGCCCAATTTCGGGGGGCTGCGGTGTATCCGCGCTGTTGCAGACGTTCTTTATTGCCCTCAAAGGTGAGAAACAATAGAAAAGTGGCAGTTTAAGGGCTGGTTGCGCGCGCGTTGAACGCGTATAGGCATGCGCGATAGGCACCTAAACTCGAAGACGAACCAGAAAACGACAGGATGACATAGGCGTGCAGCATTTTGCGCTACGAAAAGGCCTGAATCTTCCGATCACCGGCGCGCCGGTATCAGATGAGATTCACGAAGGGGCTGCGGTACGCACCGTGGCCCTTTTGGGCGGCGACTATTTAGGATTGAAGCCACGCATTTCCGTATCAGAAGGAGATGTGGTGGCGGCCGGAGATCCGGTTTTTGCTCACAAAGATACCATGGATGTGAAAGTGGTTGCGCCGGTCTCTGGCCGGGTCAAAGCCATTAACCGTGGCGCCCGACGTGTTTTGCTCAGTGTGGAAATTGAAGTGGACACCGACGCAGCAGAGCCAAAAGACTTCTCGTCGATTGGCGATGTGACCACGCGAGAAGGCCTGGTGGAGCGTCTCTGTGCCGCCGGTTTGTGGACCTCTTTCCGCACGCGGCCTTACTCCAAAGTGCCCACGCCAGACGAATCTCCAGCGGCGATCTACGTAAACGCCATGGATACAGAGCCGTTGGCCGGCGATCCAGCAGTGGTCGTCGCCGATGCGGGTGATGCGTTTGCCAAAGGGCTTGCCGCCATCACCAAGCTGACCGAAGGCGCGACGTACCTGTGCCACGCGCAAGGGGCAAATGTGCCAAGCGCGGACGGCGTGACGGTTGCGACTTTCTCGGGGCCACACCCTGCGGGGCTCGCTGGCACCCATATGCACTTCCTGGAGGCGCCAACCGCGACCAAAACTGTTTGGACGATTGGCTTCCATGACGTGATCGCAATTGGCCGGTTGTTGGAAACCGGCAATATTGACGCTAGCCGTGTGATCGCACTGAGCGGCCCGTTATGTGCTAAGCCACGTCTGGTTCGCACCATTGAAGGCGCTTCCTTGAAAGAGCTCACCGTAGGTGAAGTTTCCTCTGACCTTCCAGTTCGTTTGGTGTCCGGTTCGGTACTGAGCGGTCAGGCAGGGGAAGACGTTGTGACGTTCCTTGGGCGCTATGCCCGTCAGGTCACTGTCATAGAAGAGGATCACAAGCAAATTCCGATGGGTTGGATCCGTCCCATGCCGTCGAAGTACAGCTTCCTGCCGGTGCTGGGGTCCGCCTTCTCCAAAAAACTCTATCCACTGACCTCAAATTTGAATGGTGGCCGTCGCGCGATGGTGCCACTTGGAACGTTTGAGGCTCTGATGCCGCAGGACTTTCTGCCTACGCAACTGCTGCGTGCGCTGTTGGTGATGGACACCGACGAAGCGCAAAAGCTCGGCGCGCTGGAGCTGGACGAGGAAGATCTCGGTCTCGTTGGCTTTGCCTGTCCTGCTAAATACGAATATGGCGAAGCACTCCGCGATAGCCTGACCAAGATTGAGAGGGAGGGCTAACCATGGGGTTGCGCAACTTCTTTGATCGTATTGAGCCGCACTTTGTAAAAGGCGGCAAATACGAAAAACTGTTCCCGATCTATGAAATGGTCGAGAGCTTCATCTATACGCCGAAGACCGTGACCAAGGCCGCGCCACATGCGCGTTCCTATGTCGATATGAAGCGTATCATGACCTACGTGGTGATCGCGACGATCCCCTGTATCATCATGGGACTCTACAACGTGGGTCTTCAGGTCAACTCGGCCTATGCGACAATCGACCCAAGTGGCTGGCGCGCGGCGATCATCTCTGCGCTTGGCATTGGCTTTGATGCCTCCAACCCGCTGGCAAACTTTGCACATGGATTGCTCTATTTCCTGCCGATCTACATAACGACGCTTGTTGTCGGTGGTATCTGGGAAGTGATCTTCGCAACGGTCCGTGGTCACGAAGTCAACGAAGGTTTCCTTGTTACCTCCATGTTGTTCGCACTGATCATGCCGCCTGCCGCACCTCTGTGGCAGGTTGCGTTGGGCATCAGCTTTGGTGTGGTCGTCGGTAAAGAAGTCTTTGGTGGCACAGGCAAAAACTTCTTGAATCCTGCGCTCACTGGGCGTGCGTTCCTGTATTTTGCCTATCCGGCAGACATGTCGGGCGACACGATCTGGACACCAGTGGATGGATTTTCCGGCGCGACCGCGCTGTCCGTTGGTGCCTCCCAAGGGTATCAGGAACTGCCAAACTACGGCATGACCTGGATGGATGCGTTCATTGGTACCGTTCAGGGGTCCATCGGCGAGGTCTCGGCTTTGGCTTGTTTGGTCGGTTTGGCTTTCCTTCTGATCACAAAGATCGCCAACTGGCGTCTGGTTGTCGGCTGTATGGGCGGCATGATCGGCTTCTCGCTTTTGCTCAACCTGATCGGCTCTGACACCAACCCAATGTTTGCAATGCCTTGGTATTGGCACTTCGTTGTTGGGGGCTTTGCCTTTGGTATGGTGTTCATGGTCACCGAGCCGGTGTCCGCATCCCACACCAATATGGGGCGCTACATCTACGGAGCGCTGATTGGCTTTATGGTTGTCATGATCCGTGTCATCAACCCGGCCTTCCCGGAAGGTATGATGCTCGCAATCCTCTTCGGTAACGTCTTTGCACCGCTGATCGACTACTTCGTCGTTCAAGCAAACATCAAACGGAGGGCCCGTCGCAATGTCTGACGTTTCCAACCAAAACAAAGGGCCCATTGCCCGCTTTCTGGCGGCCCCGCCGGACAGCGTTGGCAAGACGGTCTTTATCGCAGTAAGCCTGTGCCTTGTGGCCTCGATGATTGTGTCCGCTGTGTCTGTGGCTTTGCGCCCGATGCAGGAGCAGAACAAGCTGAAAGACAAACAAGCCAACGTTTTGCAGGTCGCTGGCCTGTATGAAGATGGCATGGATGTGATCGAAGGCTTCTCTGTGTTTGAGCCACAGGTGCTTGAGTTGGCGACCGGAACATTCACCGATCAGTTTGACCCGGCGACTTTTGACGATCGCGCGGCTGCTGCCGATCCGGAGCTGTCTGCGCGTCTCACTGACGATCCTGCTGGCATAGGCCGTCAGGCGAAGTTTGTGACGGTCTATCTGCTGCGTAACAACGATGGTTCGCTTGATAAGGTGATCCTGCCGATCCACGGCTATGGCCTGTGGTCGACGCTTTACGGCTTCATCGCGCTGGAAGAGAACGGCAACGACATTTTCGGCCTGCAGTTTTACGACCACGGGGAAACGCCTGGTCTGGGCGCTGAAATTGACAACCCGCGTTGGAAAGCTCTGTGGAACGGCAAACGGTTGTCGGATGACGACGGCACGCTGCAAATCACAGTGGCAAAGGCCGCTCCACCAGCCGGTGCCGAACACCATGTGGACGCGCTGGCAGGTGCAACTCTGACTTCGGTTGGTGTCGACAACCTCGTTCGTTTCTGGATGGGCGAAGCTGGCTTTGCACCATTCCTTGAAAACCTCAAAGCAGGAGAGATCTGATGGCCCAGACCAAGAGAGACCTTCTGATCGACCCATTGGTCGACAATAACCCGATCACTCTTCAAGTTCTTGGCATTTGTTCCGCGTTGGCGGTGACATCTTCGCTGCAGGTAGCATTTGTTATGGCTCTGGCTGTGACAGCAGTGACCGGCTTCAGCTCGATGTTCATCTCGGTGCTTCGTAACCAAATCCCGGGCTCGATCCGGATTATCGTGCAGATGGTGATCATCGCCTCTTTGGTGATCATCGTGGATCAGGTCCTGAAAGCCTACGCCTATGACGTGTCCAAGACACTGTCGGTGTTTGTCGGCCTGATCATCACCAACTGTATCGTGATGGGCCGCGCGGAAGCTTTTGCCATGAAGAACCCGCCAATCGACAGTTTCATTGACGGTGTGGGCAACGGCCTTGGCTACGGTGCGCTGCTGCTGGTTGTTGGCTCTATCCGCGAGCTGTTTGGCGCTGGTAGCCTGTTTGGTGTGAGCATCCTGCCGACCGTGAACAACGGTGGCTGGTACGTGCCAAACGGTATGCTGCTGTTGCCACCTTCGGCGTTCTTCATCATCGGTTTGCTGATCTGGGCGGTACGTGCCTGGAAACCGGAGCAGGTGGAAGAGCGTGAATACAAAATTCAAGTTGTGGAGGGCCACTAATGGAAGGGCTTCTCTCTCTGGCCGTAAAGGCCGTCTTTGTTGAAAACCTCGCGCTCTCCTTCTTCCTCGGCATGTGTACATTCATCGCCGTATCGAAGAAGATTTCGACCGCGCTTGGTCTGGGCATCTCCGTGATGCTGGTACAGGCCATTACGGTTCCCACCAACAACCTGCTTCTCACCTATCTGCTGGCGCCTGGTGCGCTGGCATGGGCTGGCTTCCCGAATGTGGACCTGACCTTCCTTGGCCTGATCTGCTACATCGGCGTGATCGCGGCGATGGTGCAGATCCTCGAGATGGTCCTCGATAAGTTCTTCCCGCCGCTCTACAACGCGCTGGGTGTGTTCTTGCCGCTGATCACCGTGAACTGCGCCATCCTGGGTGGCTCTCTGTTTATGGTGGAGCGCGACTACAACATCGCGGAAAGCGTGACCTATGGCCTGAGCTCCGGCTTTGGCTGGGCATTGGCAATCACCGCCATGGCCGGTGTGCGCGAGAAGCTGAAGTATTCCGACATTCCCGATGGTCTTCAGGGCCTAGGCATTACCTTTATCACCGCAGGTCTGATGGCTTTGGCCTTCATGTCCTTCTCCGGCGTGAAACTCTAAGGGGGTAGGCGCAATGGAAACATTTACTCTAGGTGTTGTTCTCTTCACACTGATCGTACTGGCGCTGGTGACCATTATTCTGGCGGCGCGATCTAAGTTGGTGAGCACAGGTAACGTTGAAATCACCATCAACGGTGAAAAGACCATCTCTGTGCCTGCCGGCGGTAAGCTGTTGCAAACCTTGGCGGAACAGAAGCTGTTTGTGCCGTCTGCCTGTGGTGGTGGCGGTACCTGTGCACAGTGTAAAGTGCGCGTCCATTCCGGTGGCGGGTCTATCCTGCCAACAGAGGAAAGCCACATCACCAAGCGCGAAGCGTCTTGCGGTGACCGCCTGTCTTGTCAGGTTGCGGTGAAGCAGGACATGAACATCGAAGTACCCGAAGAAGTGTTCGGCGTAAAAAAGTGGGAGTGTACCGTGCGCTCCAACGAAAACGTCGCGACCTTCATCAAGAACTTGGTTTTGGAACTGCCAGAAGGCGAGGATGTGAACTTCCGCGCTGGTGGCTATATCCAAATCGAGGCGCCTGCGCACAAGCTTTCCTACAAGGACTTCGCGATTGAGGAAGAGTACCACGAGGATTGGGACAAGTTTAATTTGTGGCAGTATGAGTCCACTGTGAGCGAGCCAATTGAACGTGCGTATTCGATGGCAAACTATCCGGACGAAAAAGGCCTGATCATGCTGAACGTGCGTGTGGCCTCGCCACCTCCGGGTTCGCAGGGCATCCCGCCCGGTCAGATGTCGTCCTATATCTTCAACCTGAAGCCTGGCGACAAAGTCACGATCTCTGGTCCATTTGGCGAATTCTTCGCTCGCGATACCAACAAGGAGATGGTCTTCATCGGTGGTGGCGCCGGCATGGCGCCGATGCGGTCGCACATCTTTGACCAGCTCAAGCGTCTCGAGAACCGCGACCGGAAGATCACCTTCTGGTACGGCGCGCGCTCCAAACGTGAGATGTTCTTTGTTGAGGACTTTGACGGTTTGGCAAAGGAGTTTGACAACTTCGAATGGCATGTGGCGCTGTCTGATGCGCTGCCGGAGGACGACTGGAAAGGCTACACTGGCTTCATCCACAACGTTTTGTTTGAGGAATATCTCAAGAACCACCCGGCACCAGAAGACTGTGAATTCTACATGTGTGGCCCGCCCATCATGAACCAATCCGTGATCAACATGTTGCTTGATCTGGGTGTGGATCGCGAAGACATCATGCTGGATGACTTTGGCGGGTAAACCCAAAGCAGATCACTAAAACGCCGCTCTTCGGAGCGGCGTTTTCTTTTGGCGACGTGTAAAAGCGGGTTGGCCTCCGGGGTGGGCGGTGGCAGGGTGCTCGTCTGTGCAGACCCAAAGAGCGAACAGGGGACACAATGGCCAAAGCGGTGTTTTTGCAAGGGGCGCTGATGCGTCATGTGGCGGTCATGTCGTTGACCTCCTCAGTTGGCTTGATGGCCATCTTTGCGGTCGACTTTGTCGATATGATTTT
This sequence comes from Shimia sp., assembly GCF_022448905.1. GTDB lineage: Bacteria > Pseudomonadota > Alphaproteobacteria > Rhodobacterales > Rhodobacteraceae > Shimia. Next base: position 9,688 of record NZ_JAKVCW010000015.1, read on the forward strand.
CATCTCGATGTTGGGCAACAAAGCGTTGGCAGCGGCAGTGGGCTACGCCGGTACTCTGCTGTTTTTCACAAATGCTATTAATATCGGCCTGTCGATTTCTGCGGGTTCATTGGTTGCGCGTTCCATTGGCGCAGACCAAACGAAGACCGCCAAAGAGTATGCCACCTCCGTGGCCCTTCTCGGCGCTTTGACAGGCCTTGTGATACCGGCAGTTGTCTTTCTGTACCTGGACCCGATCCTGAGCTGGTTGGGGGCCGAAGGTGACACTCTGGCTCTTGCGAAACGGTATGTTGGTATAGTGATGCCAACCATGCCGGTGATGTCATTGGCGATGGTGAGCATGGCCGTTCTTAGAGCCTATGGCGACGCTCGGCGCTCGATGATGGGCACGGTGTTTGGCGGGGCCGTGAATGCGGCGTTGGACCCACTGCTGATCTTTGGTTTCGGCTTGGGGTTGGACGGCGCGGCCTATGCCTCTGTCATTGCTCGCTTGGTGATGTGTACCTACGCGCTTTTATGTGTGCTGCGCATTCACCAGGGTTTTGCCGCGCCGAAGGCCAGTATTCTAAAACGTGACGCCAAAGCGATCAGTGCGATTGCAGGCCCGGCGATCCTGACCAATGTGGCGTCGCCAGTTGGCACCGCAATCGTGACCCGCGAAATGGCGCGCTATGGGACTGATGCAGTGGCGGCGATGGCGGTTATCGGCCGGTTGATGCCGGTGGCTTTTGCCGTGGTTTTTGCGCTTTCAGGGGCAATTGGCCCAATCGTGGGGCAGAATTTTGGAGCGTCGCAATTTGACCGTGTGCGCGGCACGCTGAAAGCGGGGCTTCAGTTCTTGTTGGCTTATACGCTTTTGGCGGCGCTGATCCTGTTTCTTGCGCGCGGTTTGATTGCCGATCTGTTTGAGGCCGAGGGCGAAATGCGGACCCTGATCTACCTGTTCTGCGGCCCGCTGGCGCTTTTGCAATTCTTCAATGGCGTGATTTTTGTCTGCAACGCCTGTTTTAACAATCTCGGGCATCCGATTTATTCCACTTACGTGAACTGGGGCCGCCATACGCTGGGCACCTATCCATTTGTAATTGCGGGTGGTCTCTATTGGGGGGCGTCTGGTGTGTTGATGGGGCAAGCTATCGGCGGCGCGATGTTTGCTGCAGTGGGTATTCTCATGGCCGTAAAAACAATCAACCGGCTCAGTCGTCCTGAACCGGTTGATCCGTTTGCAGAGGAAAGCACGCTGCATCACATCAGCGGGCGTCGCAATTGGTAGGTTAGCGCGGGAGTTTGGCCGCCTCGCTGGCCAGCGCTTCAACTTGGTCCCAGGCGCCTTCCTTGACCAGTTTGGCCGGAGCAACCCAGCTGCCACCGGCGCAAACCACATTGGGAAGTGACAGATAGTCAGTCGCGTTTTGCGGATTTACGCCGCCGGTGGGGCAGAAGCTGATTTGCGGCAATGGGCTTGCCAGTGAGCCAAGGAACTTGGCGCCTCCGGCAGCCTCTGCCGGGAAGAACTTCAACATGTTGTAGCCGCGCTCCAACAGTGCCATGGCTTCAGAGGCGGACGCCGCTCCCGGCAAAAGTGGGAGGCCTTCCGCCTCGCACGCTTCCAGCAACGTGTCTGTGGCGCCGGGCGAGACGCCGAAGGTTGCGCCTGCTTCCCTTGCGGCTTTCACATCGGCCGGTGTCAGCAGCGTTCCAGCGCCAACCAGGCCGCCAGGGACTTCCGCCATGGCGCGGATCACATCCAGCGCGGCAGGGGTGCGCAGGGTGACTTCGAGGGCAGGCAGGCCACCGGCCACCAAGGCTTCGGCCAGCGGCTTGGCGTGCGCCACGTCCTCAACGACAAGCACCGGTACAATTGGAGCCGCGTTACAGATCTCGCGGGCTTTCTCGCTCGCGGTTTGTGGAGTGATGGACATTGAAATTACCCTTCAAAAATGGAGGCGCCGGTGGTGGCGGGGCCAACCGCATTGCGGAAGGCGGCAAAGAGGTCGCGACCCGTGCCGTGTTGATACGAACTCAGGTCCGCAGCGGCCAGTTCGCGGCGGTCAAAATCCTCGACCAGAACTTCGAGTGTGCCCGCTTCTGCGTCGACGCGCACCATGTCTCCGTCGCGCAGTTTGGCGATGGGGCCGCCATCCAATGCCTCAGGCGAGACATGGATTGCTGCCGGAATTTTGCCGGAAGCACCAGACATGCGCCCATCTGTAACAAACGCAACTTGAAGGCCTTTGCCTTGCATGATGGACATCAAGGGCGTCAGGCTGTGGAGTTCAGGCATGCCGGTGGCCTTTGGTCCCTGGAAGCGCACCACAATAACCACGTCTTCGGTCAGCTCGCCCGCTTGGAAGGCAGCTTTGACTTCGTCTTGGTCGTGGAACACACGTGCAGGGGCTTCAACAAACCGATGTTTTGGTGCGACTGCAGAGATTTTCATAACGGAAGTGCCAATATTTCCCGTTAGTCTTGCGAGCCCGCCGGTCTCTTGAAACGGATCTGTTGCGGGGCGGACAATCTTGTCGTTGAGAGAGGTTGTTGTTCCAGGCTGCCAGATGAGCGCGCCGTCAATTAATTTGGGTTCTTGTGTGTAGTTGTCCAGACCGTCTCCCGCGACAGTTTTGGTATCCGGGTGCAACAGATCGGCGGACAGTAATTCGCCAATCATATAGCCAAGACCGCCAGCGGCGTGGAAGTGGTTCACATCCGCTAGACCGTTGGGATACACGCGGGCCAGAAGCGGTGTTACATCAGACAGTTCGGCGAAGTCTTCCCAAGTCAGGACAATGCCGCCTGCGCGCGCCATGGCGATCAGGTGGATCAGCAGGTTGGTCGAGCCGCCAGTCGCATTGAGCCCGACAATGCCGTTCACAAAGGCTTTCTCATCGAGAATATCGCAGGTCGGTGTGTAGTTATTGCCAAGCGCTGAAAGTGAAAGCGCGCGGCGGGCGCCTTCTTCGGTCAGGGCGTCACGCAGGTCTGTGTTGGGCGACACAAAGCTGGAACCGGGCAGGTGCAGGCCCATGAACTCCATGAGCATCTGATTGGTGTTGGCTGTGCCATAGAAGGTGCAGGTGCCTGGGCCGTGATAAGCGGCCATTTCTGAAGCCATAAGCTCGGCGCGATCCGCTTCCCCTGCGGCAAATCGCTGGCGCACCTGGGCTTTTTCATCATTGGAGATACCGGTGGCCATTGGCCCTGCCGGAAGGAAAACCGCTGGTAAGTGACCAAAGCTTTGCGCCGCGATCACCAGCCCTGGCACAATCTTGTCGCATACACCGAGATAGACGGAGGCATCAAAGGTGTTGTGGCTGAGGGCGACGCCAGCGGCCAGGGCAATCACATCACGAGAAAACAGTGACAATTCCATGCCTGCTTCGCCTTGGGTCACGCCATCACACATTGCCGGAACGCCGCCGGCAACCTGTGCCGTACCACCTGCGGCGCGGGCCGCGTCGCGCAGCAGGGCGGGGTAGCGTTCAAACGGTTGGTGTGCTGACAGCATGTCGTTGTAGGCGGTCACGATGCCGAGGTTACCGGCGCTTTTGGTTGCCAGCGCGTCTTGGTCCTGACCTGCGCCCGCATAGGCGTGTGCTTGGCCTGAACAGCTTAAATGCGCTCGTGCAGGGCCTTGGCTTGCGGCATCTGCCATCCGTTGCAAATAGCCATCGCGATGTGGCTTGGAGCGCGCGATGATACGCGCGGTGACTTTTTCTACGGTTGGGTGGAGTGGCATGGGAACCATCCTTCCTATTTGGGGCGTATTTTTAGAATGCTTGGTCGCCGATGGGCCGCCAGCGGCGTCCACCTTGGTGCATGAGCATGAGCGCTTCTTCGGGGCCGGAACTGCCCGGATCGTAGGGGACGGGGCGTTGGTTGGCCTCTTCCCACGCGGCGATAAGAGGGTCTGCCCAAGCCCAAGCGGCTTCGACTTCATCGCCGCGCATAAAGAGCGTCTGGTCGCCGCGGATCACATCCATGATCAGGCGCTCATAGGCGTCCTGAGACATCAAGTTTTCGCCAAGTGCGTCGGCAAATGACATGTCCATTGCCACCTCTGTGAGGCGCATGCCTCCGGGACCGGGCTCTTTGATGGTGGTGCGCAGGGTTATGCCTTCATCCGGTTGCAAGCGAATGATCAGGGCATTGCCTTTACGGCCTTCCATCTTGTTGGGAAAAATGTTGTGCGGCGGATCTTTGAATACCACAGCGATTTCGGACGCCCGATCGCGCAGTTGCTTGCCGGTGCGCAAATAAAACGGCGTCCCAGCCCACCGCCAGTTGCCAACGGATAGCTTCATGGCGATATAGCTTTCTGTTCGGCTGTCGGTGTTTCCTACGTCGTCAAAATAGCTCTGATTGTCCCGGCCGGCGCGATATTGGCCGCGTACAATGTCACCCGTTGCGACGGGTTCAAGGGCCTCAATCACTTTGACTTTTTCGTCTCGCACCGAATTTGGCGTAAACTTGCTTGGTGGCTCCATGGCAATCAGACACAAAAGCTGCATCAGGTGGTTTTGCACCATGTCGCGCATCGCGCCGGATTGATCATAGTACCCGCCACGGCCAGCCACACCAATGCTTTCGGCAACTGTGATCTGGACGTGGTCAATGTGAGTGGAATTCCACAGCGGTTCAAAAAGTGAGTTGGCAAAGCGCAGCGCCATAAGGTTCTGCACCGTTTCTTTGCCGAGATAGTGGTCGATGCGATAGATTTGCTGTTCGTCAAAATGCTTCAGCAAGTCTTTGTTCAGAGCCTTTGCACTTTCAAGATCGTGTCCAAAAGGCTTTTCGACCACAATCCGGCTGTCGTCCGTGGCGATGCCGTTGAGGCTCAGCCGCTCGGCAATGGCGCCAAAAAGAGACGGAGACACAGACAGGTAGAACGTGCGCGTGGTCTCTGGACGCAGTGCTTTCTTGAGTTCGCTCCAACCGGTTTCGCCCATGGCGTCGATATGGACGTAGCTCAAGTGATCGAGAAAATCTGTGACGAGATCGTCAGGGCGCATGGCCTCGTCGATAAATTCGATGAGCGCTGCCTTGATAAGGTCGCGGAATTCTGCGCTGTCCATGTCAGAGCGCGCCGAACCGATGATTTTGGCTTCAGCTGGCATTTGGCCCGCGCGAAACCGGTGAAACAGCCCCGGGAGAATTTTGCGTCGGGCCAGATCGCCCGTTGCGCCAAAGATCACGAGGTCAAAAGGTTCGACCGGAATTACGCGTGCAACCATAACAGTTTAGCCTTTCAGAAGAGCGCCCATGCGGCGGCCGGTGTCGAGCATACGATTGGAGAAGCCCCACTCGTTGTCATACCAGCTTACCACACGTACAAGACCATCTTCCGTCACGCTGGTTTGCGCCGGTGCAAACACGGAAGAGTGCGGGTCGTGGTTGAAGTCTGCAGATACCAGAGGCGCTTCCTCATAGCCAAGCACACCTTTGAGCGGGCCTTCCGCGGCAGCTTTCAGCGCATCGTTGATGGCGTCAATAGTGGCTGGTTTGGTGGTGTTGATCACCAAATCCACCATGGACACATTGGCTGTTGGTACGCGGATCGCGGACCCTTCCAACTTGCCCTTAAGATGCGGAAGAACCAGAGAGATTGCGCGAGCTGCGCCAGTGGACGTCGGGATCATCGACAGGGCAGCGGCGCGGGCGCGGTAGAGATCTTTGTGGTTGGTATCATGGGTTGGCTGATCGCCGGTGTAGGCATGGATCGTGGTCATGTAGCCGGTTTTGATGCCAAACGTGTCATCCAAGACTTTGGCCACAGGCGCCAGACAGTTGGTGGTGCAGGAGGCGTTGGACACGATGATGTCATCCGCAGTCAGCGTGTCGTCGTTGACCCCAAAAACAATGGTCTTGTCAGCATTTGCGCCAGGTGCAGAAACCAATACGCGCTTGGCTCCAGACTTCAGCAGCAGCTCCGCTTTGTCTTTGGCGGTGAAAATGCCGGTGCATTCATAGGCTACGTCAACATCAGACCAAGGCAGGTCCTGCGGGTCGCGAATGGCGGTTAGACGGATCTCTTGGTCGGCAACTTTCATCACGTCGCCTTCAAGGCTGACGTCGGCGTTCAGGCGGCCGTGAACGCTGTCGTATTTGAGCAGATGTACCAAGTGATCATTAGGGGAAAGGTCATTGATTGCAACGACTTGAATGTCTTTGGCGTTGCTTTCGATGAGAGCGCGCAGGACGCCGCGGCCAATGCGGCCAAACCCGTTGATGGCAATTTTGATGCTCATGTCATTCTCCAAACATGCAAATCAGCGCTTTCGGTAGCGCCACCGTTAGCGCTATCGATACGGTGAAATGCAACAAGAATCAAGGGCAGTAATTAACTTCCCGCAAAAGCGCTTTCGGGGTTGCTTTGGCCTTGGTTGTGTCCGACGATCCGGCCATGGGAAAAAAGCTACTTCTCAAGGACATCGCCAAACTGGCGGGTGTGAGTGAAATGACGGCCTCGCGCGCTATGCGGGGCGCACAGGACGTGTCTGAAACCACGCGCCAGAGGGTTGAGCAGATCGCTCGCGACGTCGGGTATGTGCCGAATCGTATCGCCGGGGCGCTGGCCTCAAAGAAAGTGAATCTTGTTGGTGTGGTCGTCCCGAGCCTGAATTCCTCGGTTTTTCCTGAGGTGCTGTCCGGGATCAGCTCTACGCTCAAGGCGACGGCACTAAAACCGGTGATTGGCGTCACCGGCTATGATTTGCAGGAAGAAGAAGAGGTTATACGCGAGATGCTGAGCTGGCGCCCCACCGGGGTTGTCATTGCCGGGCTCGAGCACAATGACGCAGCGCGCAAGATGTTGGCCAATGCCGACTGTCCTGTTGTGGAAGTCATGGATGTGGACGGCGAGCCGATCAAACACTGTGTGGGCATTTCGCACCTAGAGGCGGGCCGGAAAATGGCGCGCACAATCCTGAAGGCAGGCTACGGCAAAATCGGTTTCATCGGCACCAAAATGCCGCAGGATTTTCGAGCGGAGAAGCGGCTTCAGGGGTTCGAACTGGAGCTGAAGGAAGCGGGTCTGTCTCTGTTTGATCAGGAGCTCTATTCTGGCGTGTCTTCGATAGAGACCGGCAACAAATTGACGGAGATGTTAACGCAGCGCTCGCCGGAGCTTGAGTGCATCTATTTTTCCAGTGATGTGCTCTCGATCGGGGCCTATATGTATTGTCTTTCCAAAGGGCTTTCAGTTCCAGAAGATTTGGCGATTGCGGGCTTTAACAATTTGAATTTGCTCAAAGGTTTGCCAAAGCCTTTGGCGACAACAGACGCGCATCGATTTGAAATTGGTCAGAAAGCAGCCGAAATCATCCTGGCATCGCAAGCTCCTGACAGCCCGTCGCAGGTGATGAAACTGGAGCCGGTGGTTACCACAGGGCAGTCACTTTAACGGCCGTGTGGTAGAGCGTCAGCGACCAGTTTCGCGGTTTCGCGCCAGGTGCCTAAGGGCGGCAGGGTAGGACCGGAAAAACCCGCTTCTTCAAGAGCTTCCGGAATGTCTTGCCGGCAGTGATCGCCTTCCAAAGCGAAGAAAGGCAAGCACAGGCTTTGAGGCGGCAGGGCCTTTCCGGCATCTGCGATAAAAGGTGCCTCTTCCACAAATCCAACCGAAATCTGTAGTGTGTCAAACCGCTTTGAAAGTGCGTTTTGGAAAGCGCGGGCCGATTCGGCGGCTTTGGGTCCTTTTGCGGAGCCGTGTGCGGCAAGCAGTAGGTGACTTTGCGCCTCGTTCCAGTCAAGGTCCGCGAGCGTTTGCTTCACGCGGTCTACGACCAGGTCTGGCAAAAATACGTCAAACCCCAGCGGCGGAAGGATCGGCAAATCCGCGTCGCCTAAGCGCTTGGGCAACATGCGGGAGACAAAGAAGCCGTCCGCCATGAACATAGGAAACACTGGAGAACCTGATTGCATTTCAGCTACTTGCCGCTCAACTGCGCCCGGCATGGCGAGGGTTGCCGCGCGGATCGTCCAAGTGGGCAGGTGGTTGTTGACGGCTTTGGCAAAGCCTTGCAGCCAGAGCTCTGGCGGCACGGGGGCTGAGGGTTGCCCGTGCGCGACAATCAAGGCTTCGCGGGATTCCTTAGTCATGCAGCGGGCGCTTGGAATGCGGCGGCGAGATCTTCTGGCAGGTCAAATTCAGCCAAAGCGCGGGCGCGGGCGTCTTCGGACATTTTGCGGGCGGTTTTGACCACAATATCGAGGACTTTTTCAGGGCTGTGTTTGGCGGCAAAAGGCGCAAAGTACCATTTGATGAATACAAAACAGATAATGTCTTCAAGCGCTTGGACCTGATCGTTGCGCTTGATGCCCTCCTTGCGCAGCATTGCGCCCGCCGCAGTTACGTCTTCTTCGTCATATCCGGCCTCGGCCATGATCTCGCCCACGCGGTTGGCGTGGTGCACGCCAAGGTCGCGACGCCACTTCAAATAACCGGCGCGACCTTCTGGATAGTCTGCGCGTTTGAGCACCCAGCGTTCGATGTGTTGACCTCGCGATGCGATTTGTAACGCCTCGGAAGCATTGGGAAAAAGCCGGTTGCACTCTTCGGTCATACGTTGGCCATAGAGCAGCGCTTCGGGCTGTCCGTCATCAAGCTTCGGGTCTTTGGCGTTGGCGGTGTCGATGGCTTCCAAGGCGGTTTGAAGGCGGGTCATGGGCTGGCTCCGGGCTGCTTTGATAGGTTGGTTTTAGGTCCTGTGGCGGGTCACGAAAAGGGCCAAAAATTCACGTCGGTATTGCGTCTGTATCGCGACTGTTTCGCGGAGGTGCGTTTTTGAGGGTGTTCTGCAATGGTTATGTGCCGGTAAGAAAGGTGCGCAGCTGGTCCAGATTCAGCGGTTTGTGCAAAAGAGGCGCCTTGAGCGCCTGACATTGCAGTTTCAAGTCAGGGTCGCGGTTGGCGCTGATGACACAGGCGGGCAGGGGGCCGTAGGTTTTGCGCAGCTGGGCGATCAGATCGGTACCGGTGGCGCCGTTGTCGAGTTGGTAATCCGCCAACACCATGTCCGGTGCGATGTCGATTTCACGCAGCAGGTCGAGGGCCTCGATGTCGCTGCCGCAGGCGAGCACATCCGCGCCCCAGTTTTCCAAGGTCATGGAAATGGCGTTGCGTAGCTCGGTGTCGTTTTCGACCAAAAGCACGATGCGATGGGCGAGCGGCGCGGTTGGCTGTGGTTGGGGAAGGGGACTGTCAGTGGGGGCAGTTTGGTCTGTGTGCAACGGCAGGGTGATGCAAAAGCGCGTGCCTCGTCCGGGCTCGGACTGCATTTGCATAGGGTGGGCCAGGAGACGGCAGGCGCGCTCTACAATAGCAAGACCAAGCCCAAGGCCTTCGGCGGGGCTGGCGGCGGCATTCACGCGATGGAACTCGTCAAAGACTTTGGCTTGTTGCTCCACTGGGATGCCCGGACCCGTATCCCAGATTTCCACCACCATAGTTTCACCGCGACGGCGGGCAGCCACCAGCACGCGGCCGTCATCGGTGTAGCGCAGCGCGTTGGCGATGAGGTTTTGCAAAATCCGGCGGAGGTAAGTGGCATCGGAGTGGACGGTGACGTCATGGCTGCGCAGGTCGAAACGGAGGCCCTTTTCCCGGGCTATGGGCGCAAACTCGTCGTGGAGCTGGCCCAGCAGAGCGCCCAGCGGGATCTGTGTGTCGTGTACGGCAGCGCGGCCGCTGTCGAGCCGTGAAATGTCGAGCAGCGCGCCAAGGATATGTTCGACGCTTTGCAAGGCGGAGGAGGCCTTGGATAGGCGCTCGCGCTGATCCGGGGCTTCAAGATCGGTTTCCAGAGAGGCCATATAAAGCTTGGCGGCGGACAGCGGTTGCAGCAGGTCGTGGCTGGCCGCAGCCACAAAGCGGGATTTGGAGGCGTTGGCGCGTTCGGCTTCGGCCAAGGCATCCTGGAGTTCCAGAGTACGTTCCTGCACGTGGCGCTCCAGGGTTTCGTTGACCTGAGAGATGGTGCGCAGGGCGCGGCGCTCGGTCGTGATGTCGGTGAAGGAAATCACAAAGCCGCCGTCGGGCATATGTTGGGCAAACACGGCGAGGATGCGGTCTGCGCCCAGTTCGACTTCAAAGGACAAGGGGGCGCGGCGGCCCTCATGGGCGGCCCAATTGGCCAGCGCCTCCGCATCCGCCGCATGCAGGAAGGCGAGCTTGCGGGAGAGTTGATCAAAGATGGTGTCAAACGGCAGACCGAGATGGAAGCGGCGCAAGGGGATGGAGAGCAGTTCTCCCATGCGACGGTTCCAGCCGACGAGCCTGGCCTCCCGGTCAAAGATACCAACACCTTGATCGAGGTGCTCCAGGGTGGCCTTGATGAGCCGGGATTGATCGTCGAGCAGGCGCTCACGCTCTTGCCGCTCGATCAGCATCATGTCGGTGACATCGGTTTGCAGCACGACGGTGCCGCCATCGCGGGTGCGGTGCTCGGATACTTGGATCCATGTGTCGCCAGCCAGGCGGGCGTTGAAGACCACATGCTGCTCGCGGTGACGCAGCAGGCGTTGGTCGGCCCATTGGTTGGCCGTCATCCCGTCCGGTAGCTCTAGGAAGGCGCTTTGCGAGACGATGTCGACATAATTGGCAAACGGCAGGCCGGGTTTGAACAGGGGGTGGATGTCGCGCATGTGTTTGCCAAAGCGGGTGTTGCAGAGCACCAGCTTTTCGTCGGCATCAAACAGAGCAAAGCCTTCCTGCACGGTCTCGATCGCGTTGGCGAGATTGGCGCGGGCGGCTTCGGCTTCGGCGTTGGCTTGGGCAAGGGAGGCGTTGGAGGTGTTGAGCAGATCGAGCGCGTGCTCCAGCTCGCGGGTGCGGGCGGCCACCTCTTCTTCGAGCATCACGGCACGTTCGAATTGGGCATAAGCCACGCCGGTGGTGTCGGGGCTGGCCTCGGCTCGGCGCATCAAGGTGTCGACGATTTTCAGGAGCTTCTGGTTTTGCCGTACCAGAGAGTCCTTTGGGTCGATCAATGTGACGTCTGTCATTGTGGTGTCAGTCCGCTTCCGGAGGGTAGATGGCGACGCCGGTGAAGGTTTGATTGACATGCATCGAATTGACCTGTTCGCCGTAGGTGGAGAAGCCCACCACGTTATGTTTGGCGAGGACGCGGGAGATGTCACCCGTAATCTGTTTTTGGGTGGCCTCAACCCGGCGCAGGACGCAATCGCAGCCCAAAATCATGGCGGGTGTCTGGTCTTTGGCTAAGGCGCTGAGTTCGCGGTCCAGATGGGCCACCATGTCTTCTGGTTCCGCCAAAGTGAGCACCACACCTTCGTCAATTGCGGAGAAAAATTGCAGGTCACCGTTTTGGGCCACGCGCTGAATGGCGCGCACGTGGGTTTGTTCGCCGATGCGCACCACCACTGGATGGGCCGCAAAGGTGAAGGTGGACAGCTGCTCCGGGTCTTTGCCAAGAATGCGGGCGTACTCTCGAGCCGCCGGTTCGGCGTTTATTTCATAGACACGCCGCGTGGTCGGGTCGGCACCGGTCACCACCATACGTTTTTCAGTTGGTAGGAGATTGTCTGTTTTGAACACATGCACAGGACAGCTGGAGCGAAGCTGCACCACAACCGCCGCGTTGCTGTGAAACGCGCCTTTGTACAAGATATGCGTCTGGCCAAAATCTTCGCCGTCCCCTGCGGAGCCGCCAAACAGCGGCACCGGGCCAAGACCCATAGAGAGATCGGCAGCCAAGGCATCTTCGCGGGTAGAAAGGCCATCCACCATTAGAAAAGCGAATTCTGACGTCCAAGTTGGATGGCTTGCGGCAAGGGCTTTGCGGTTGTGGATCATATCGGTGATCCGCGCCTCGGCTTGGATGCGGGTGAGATCCTCGATGAAGAGCGTGCGGGCGGCAAAATGGGAGGCCGGTAGGCCGACAGCGACAATCTCGCCTTCGGTGTAGCCCGTTGCCGTGAGTTCGCCAGCCGTGGTGCAGCCCACAACCTCGGCGGCACCAAATCGCCCTTTAATGCCGGCAAAAAAGGTGTCCAGATTGGTGCGGGGGGATACAAATAGAATGACCAAGGCAAAGGGGTCTGGCCCCAATGCAGCGACAAGTTGGTCGGCTGCGTCTGGTGCGTCACAGGGCGCAAACCCTGTGCGCACGATGTTTGCCCCTGTCAGGGGCGCGCTGGCATCCATGCTGGCAATCCTCCCGCAGCCCACCTCAAAGCCGCTTGTGGAAGATTAGGCTGCCTAGCCGCTGCTGCGCAAGTGTTCCTCGAAGTTGGCCCCTTTGGCGATCAGGACTGCTTGCGTGCGCGAATGAACGCCCAATTTGCGCATGATCGCCGTGACATGGGCCTTCACAGTGGTCTCCGCGATGGAGAGTTCAAAAGCGATCTGCTTGTTGAGTTTGCCTTCACAAATCAAGTCAAGAATGCGGGCTTGTTGTGTTGTCAAACTAGCCAGGCGCGCCACGGCATCCCGAGTGGTGTCGTCCTCGTCGCGGGTGGGCATGTGGCCCTCGGGCAGGAAGCTGCGGTCCTCGGCCAAGGCTTCCAGAGCGCGGCGGAACATGTCGCGTTGGCTGTGTTTGGGAACAAATCCGGCCGCGCCGGCGTTGAGCGCTGCATTGATGATGCGGGTGTCCGCCATCGAAGAGACCACAAGAATTTTGGCATTGGTTGCTTTGCGCAGGCGCAGAAGGCCGTCAAACCCGTCCACGTCCGGCAGGTTCAGATCCAGCACAACCAGATCTGGGTGTGGGGTGTTTTCCAAGCGCGTCAGAGCGTCGGTCAGGCAGGGTGCGGTTGCCACGTCTGTGATCGGCGCGATGGCCTGGAGCGTCATAACCAACGCGTCGCAAAACAAGGGGTGATCGTCCACCACAAGAGCGTTGGAGAAGCGTTTGAGAACTGGCGAAGCAACATCATTTGGCATGGGGGTAGCCTAGCAGAGCGTGGTGCCACGCCAAGGGGGTCAAAGGTCGTATCCTGCGCGATTTCCTAGGAGGAGCCGCGCGCGTGGGCAAGGCTTTGCCGAGGGAAACTTTCCCCCTTGGGATGCGGTATTCTCGCGCCTAGGTGGTAGGGTATGATGACCGCAATCAAGTCGGGAGCGATAGAATGAACCGTTCAACATTAAGAACTGCTGGCATGCGCATGAGCCTTGCGGCGGTGCTGGCTCTGGGCGCGGGGAGCGTGATGGCAGAGATACAGGATCTACATGGATCGGTGATGTATCGCGAAAAGATTGCCCTGCCACCGGAGGCGCTTGTGGAGGTCACGTTGGAAGACGTGAGCAAGATGGACGTGAAGTCGACAGTCCTCGCCACTCAGACCTTGCGGCCGGAGGGGCAGGTGCCGGTAAATTTCCGCCTGAGCTATGATGACGCCATGGTTGAAGAGCGTGGGCGGTATTCGGTGCGGGCGGTGATCCGTGTAGGGGAGGATGTGCTGTGGCGCAGTACGCAGAGTTTTCCGGCATTGACCAATGATGCCCCTGAAACAGTGGATGTGGTGGTGGAGCGTATGGTGAAACCTGCTGAGAGCGCGCTCGCGGGCAATGAATGGCTGGTGGTGCAGATGAACGACAAAACCGTGGGCACGTCCCAGGTGCCGCAAATCCGGTTTGGCGCAGACGGCAAGGTCAGTGGCACGAGCGGCTGCAACCGGTTCTCGGGCAGCTACACCGAGAAAGATGGTCAGTTGGCGTTTGGGCCGTTGGCGACAACGCGGATGGCCTGTCCCGGTGAGTTGGATCAGCAGGAAAAAGACTTCTTCAAGACGCTGTCAAACGTGACTGGGTTTGGCGTGCGCGCTGGGCACACTGTGCTGCTTGATGCAGAGGGCACAGTGGTGATGACGCTGCTGGCGCAATAGTCGGGGGATTTGGCGTCGGCTGATCCAAATCAAAGCTGGAGTGGGTGTTTTGCGTCACATCTGCGGTCAGCAACGTGAAGGAGACAGCCGATGCTGCGACTGGCAATGATTCTGCATATCTTTATTGGGTCCACTTTGGCCGGTGTGGGCGTGATCGCCGCGCTGGTGACCGGTGTGAACAGCGGTTTGATGCTGTTTGCCTATGCGCTGATCGGCTTTGTGATTGCCTTTCCAGCCAGCTGGAAAGTGGCGCAGGCGCTTTATGCGCGCCCGTCCAAATCCAACCAGGCCTGAACCGAGGCAACAAACTCGCGCGGTTTCTCCGCGTGCAACCAATGGCCCGCGCCGGTGATTTTGGCAAAGCGGGCCTTTGGGAATTTTTCCCGGATTGTAGGGCGGTAGGCGTGCGTGACGTAGTCTGACGTGGCGCCGGACAGGAACAGTGTGTGGCCGCCGTAAGCGGTGCCGACCTCGGGGAAGTCCAGAATTTTTGGCATCTCGCGGTCCAGCACATCCAGGTTGAGGCGCCAGCGTTGTTCTTTCACATCCAGCGACTGGGTGAAGAAGGTTTGCAGCGTGGTGTCGTCCAGATGTTCGGCAAGTTGCGCCATGGCGTCAGAGCGTTTGGTTACCTTGGAGAGGTCGACGGCGCGCATGGCTTCGATGTTCTGATTCTGGTCATGGGTGTAGGTCACGGGCGCGATGTCCGCCACGATCAGGCGGTTGACCAGTTCGGGACGCGTGAGGGCCAGCACCATGGCGGCTTTGCCGCCCATGGAATGGCCAAGCACATCCAGCGGCTTGCCCTGAGCCGTGATGACCTCGGCCAGATCGGCGGCCATGTCCTGATAGGAATGGCTGTCATACCACGGGCTGAGGCCGTGGTTGCGCTGATCGACGCAGAGAATGCGGCGGGTGGCGGAGAGCTTTTTGGCAATGGCGCCCCAGTTGCGGCCGGAGCCAAACAGCCCGTGCACAATCAGAAGGTCCGGTTCAGCGGTGGCAGTGCCATGTTCGATCACGTTCAACATGGCGGTGTGATAGCGCGCTGTGCGGGCGGGTTCCAGAGTTGAGTGTTCTGCGTGCGCGGTCTAGGGTGCGCGCATGATGACGACGCAGGACATTCAGGCCAAAGAGGCGCGGCTTTTGGAACTGGCCAAGGAGAAATTTGGCGTGCGGGCCAAGACCTTGAGCCGGGCGATGAAGAAAATTGGGCGCAGGGTGCCGGCACGGCTGCATCGGCAGGCGGATGTGCTTGTAGAGGCGCAAAGGCTCGGCGGGCATCCGAAGCTGATGATGCAGGTGGATGGCGCGGCCGTGGCCAAAGCGTTTGACGAGATTGTCGCGCATTTGGAGACCATCGACGTGGCGGATCGGCGTAAAGGCGCTTTGCTCAATCTGGCAGCGGCGTTGGTGTTCAACCTGTTGGTGGTTGTGGTTTTGGTGATCCTTGTGTTGCGCTGGCAAGGGCTAGTCTAAGCGGTTTTTGGCGCGCGGTCGCACTCCCACATAATGTCTGGCGTGCCTATGAAGCGGCCCATGCGGGTGAGTTCTGCGTCCAGTTTGGCGGCGCGTGCTTCGGTCCAGTGCACGCCGGTTTCAGACCAAAGCTGTGTGATGGTGATTTCGCCCTTTTTGCGGTTGGCCTTGGCCTCTAAGCGCCCGACAAAGCGGTCCCCCTCCAAAAGCGGATAAACGTAATAGCCCCATTGTCGTTTGGCTACGGGAACGAAGATTTCGATGCGGTAGTCAAAACCAAACAGGCGGAAAAGACGGTCACGGTCGCGGATCACCGGGTCAAACGGATTGAGGATGCGTAGGCGAGAGGTGGGTGCGGTGATTTGTTCCAAGCGCTGAGCGATGTCGGCGGGGGCTTGCATCGGCAACCACTGCCGGTTGGCGGTTTGCACTTCGACATCGATGAGATCGGTTTTGCTCATCCAGTCTTTCACATCTGCGGTTTCGGCGGCTTCCCAAAAGCGTTTGATGTCGCCAGAGGTGGCAAAGCCAAGGCGGGCGAGTGCCTGAGTGCAAAGCCAGTTGATTTGCTCGGCTTGGTCAATCTCTGTGTGCCGCAGCGCATCCGGGATGACGCGTTCCGGCAGGTTGTAGAATTTTTTGAAGTTGTGGCGATAGCAGGTGGCCAGTTCGCCTGCGTACCACAGGTAATCTAGCGCCTGTTTGTGCGGTGGGCGGGACCACATTTCTTTGGGGCCTTCAATCTTGGTGTCAAAAGCCTCGGTCGACAGCGCGCCTTCGTCCGCGATGCGGGACTTGATGTCGGCTGTGTTGACTTTGGTGAGCGCGGTTTTGAACCAGCCCTTTTGGTCCATGTGAGATTTGCGGCGCTTAAACTGCGCGCGCCAATAGGGGTAGGTCTCGATGGGCAGGACGCTGGCGTCATGGGTGAAATGCTCAAACACCGTGCGGTCTTCGGCCAGCAGTTTGTTGAGCATCGGTTCGCGATAATTCTGGTTGCGAGACCAAAGGATGTGGTGATGCGCGCGGGAGAGGACTTGGATGCTGTCCAGTTGCACAAAGCCCAGTTTGCCAATGATGGCGCGCGGGTCGGCGGGGCCAGTGGGGGTGTCGGACAGACCTTGTAAAGAGAGCCAGAGGTGGCGGGCGTCGCGGTTTGAAATACGTAAACTCATGGCCGCACGCTAGGGGAAGAGTTCGAACAAAGAAAGAACATTTTTGCGGGTTGGTCAGCGGACTTGGCATTTGTTTTGCGGGCGCGTATGCCTGAACGTGGTTCAATATGTGGGGCACTATGGCTGGCAAAGTGGCAGAGCGGCGCGCGGCGTTGCGCATAAAGCTGATCGAATTAGCGGAAGAGCAGATTGCAGCGGGTGGACTGTCGTCCCTGAAAGCGCGGGAACTGGCCAAAGGGGCAGGCTGCGCGGTTGGAGCCATATACAACGTGTTTGATGACCTGCATGACCTTGTGCTCGAAGTGAACGGGCGCACGTTCAAGAAGCTCGGCGCGGCGGTGTCTGCCTCTTATGATGGCAGTGAAAGCCCGCGCCAGAGGTTGATCCTGATGTCCAACGCCTACCTTGAGTTTGCCGCCGCGCATCCAAAGCTGTGGCGGGCGTTGTTCGATGTGGAGATGACAGAGGATGGGGCGGTGCCGGAATGGTATCTGTCCTCACTGGGAGCGCTGTTTGCCAATATTCGCGCGCCCCTGTCGGAGCTTTATTCGGAAATGGGCGAAGAGGAACTGGGGTTGATGACTCGTGCGATGTTCTCGGCCGTGCATGGAATCGTGCTTTTGGGGCTGGAGAATCGCATCTCTGGCGTGCCGCCGGAGCACATTCGGACCATGATTGCGCAGGTTTTGTCCCGGATTGGCCCGGAAGTGGTCATGGAAAAATAAGCAAAAACAGGTGCTTCAAAGAAAAATGAACATCGTTCAATTTTTGTCTTGAACGATGTTCGGGAAAATTCTATCACCTTATTTGTGAACGATGTTCAAAAAAGGAGCGACAGATGTTCGGAACTTTGAAAACATTGATTGTAGGGGCAAACGCCCGGGCCGAAGAACAGGTGCGTGACGTCTATGCCATTGAGCTGATTGACCAAAAAATTCGAGAGGCGAGCGCAAACCTGAAGGCGGCAAAGGTGGCTTTGGCCGGGTTGATCCAGCGGGAGCGGGCGGAGCAACGTCAGATTGAAACGCTGGAAGCGCGCATTGCGGATTTGCTGGCGCGGGCAAAAGAGGCCCTTGCGGCGGAGAGGGAAGACCTCGCGCAGCAAGCGGCGCAGGCCATTGCCGATCTGGAAAACGAACTGGCGGGTCGCCAGCAAACCCAAGCGCGCCTAGAAGCGCGGATTATGCAGCTGCGCCAGAGTGTGGAGACCGCACATCGCCGCATCATCGACCTGAAGCAGGGGGCCGTATCAGCGCGCGCTGTGCGCAAGGAGCAAGGCATTCAGCGCAAAGTGAACCGCCACTTGGGAGGCGACAGCCCGTTTGAAGAGGCTGAGGCGCTGATCTCCCGCGTTACGGGCGAAGATGATCCGTTTGAGCAAGGCGAAATCCTGCGCGAAATCGACAGTGGCCTGAACCATGGCGATATCGCGGGACGTATGGCGGATGCCGGGTTTGGCGCGTCGGACAAAACCACAGCGCATTCGGTGCTGGATCGCCTGAAAACTCAATCCAATTAAATCGCCGCAGATAGCAACGCACTTTTGACCCATAGAATTCGGAGAAACCAAAATGACTGACCGCAATGACAATTCCACCATCCTGATGCTCAACATGGCCGGTGTGGCCTTGGCCTATGTGCTGCTTGGCATTTCCCTTTGGCTGTCAACTGACGTGCCGCTGTCGACGAAAGGCTATTGGGGCATGGGCATCGTGCTTCTGACCATTAGCCTGATCAACGTGGTGAAGTACCGATTTGATAACCAGCAGCGCGAAGACCGCATTCGCCGCATCGAAGAAGTGCGTGACGAGAAGATGCTGGAAGAGGCGCTGTTGGACGGCAAGCCCGGCGCGTAAGGCACCGCAAAAATTCAAAAAGCACCCGGGTTTGCGCTCGGGTGCTTTCTGTTTGGGCTATGCCTTGGCCTCCGCCATCAGCCATTTGCGAAAGGCCCGTTCTTTGGCGCTTAGGGGGCGGGGCAGGGTGACCAGATGATAGCCCAGGTCGGTGCGCGGCAGGCTACAGATCTGTTTGAGCGTGCCAAAGGCGACCTCGCGTTCGACCAGAGATTTGGGGTGTACCGAGACACCCAGGCCAGCCACGGTGGCGGAGAGCACAAGCTCATTAGTTTCCAGCGAGGTCATGTCCACGCTGTTGAGATCCAGACCGGCGTCCTCCACAACCTGCCGCCATTCCAGCATGTGCAGATCCATTAGCCACGGGTAGTTTCCGGCCTCCGCCAGAGTAATTGTTTTGCTCGTGGAAAGCAGCTTGGGGGAGGCCACCACCCAGAACTCGCCAGACGTGAGCAACTCGCAGGCCACGCCCGGCCATTGCCCATTGCCAAAGCGGATGGCCATGTCAAAGCCGTCCCTACGGAGGTCGATCAAACTAACACTAGGATTGATGCTGAGCGAGATTTCCGGGTGCGCCTGCCAAAAGCCACCAATGCGAGGCATGAGCCAGTTTGCGGCAAAGGAGGGGGTGACGCTGACCGACAGCGGACGGTCCTCTTTGGAGCGCTGAAGCGCGGAGACACCTTCGGCAATCACCTCAAACCCATCGGAGAGATGCTGCGCCAGATGGCGGCCTTCTTCGGTGAGCGCCACACCACGTCCGGAGCGAAACAATAGTGGCGTGGAGAGGTCGGCTTCCAGACTGCGCACATGCTGGGCAATCGCGGCGTGGGTCACATTGAGTTCGCGGGCAGCGGCGCTCAAGTTCTGGTGACGGGCGGCGGCCTCAAAGGCGCGCAGGGCGGCGAGAGAGGGTAGGGAGGACCAATCCATATTGTAATCCTGACTTACATATTGAATGGCATATTGAGTCGATTTTCCGCGCTCTGTCCACCATGTTTGGATCAGATCAACACAAGGAGTGCCAGATATGTTGGGAATTCTTTCAAATAGCTTTCAGGTGGCCACCCGTCAGGCGCATTGGGCGGACAAGGACGCAACACCAGTATCAGAGACCAAACTACAGCCGCATTGGCGTGAGGATCGCCGTGCCCGGTTTGCCCGCAAAAGTGTGCTGGATCAGGCGACAGATGGGGCGCGGCCCAAGTTGTTTGGCTGGTAAGGCAGCGACGCGTTAGCGCTTTTGCCATTCCATAATGTGCAGATAGGGCGCGCGGTTGTAGCTTTCCGCCCGCGCGCCGCCGGTGGCTTTAGGCTCGTCAAAATGGGTGAGCTGAAAACCACAGTTCAACAGCGCCTGCATGTAGAACGCCAGCGGTCGGTGCCAGTTTTGAATGCGTATGCCGCTCCACTCCGCCCAACTCGGGAAAGCGTCTAGGTAGCGGTCCATTGTGAGCGTAGTGGTGCCGTCGGAGTTTTTGACCGGCGTGCCCTTGGATTGGCTGGCGGTGGTCCATGGGTTCAGGTTGGCGATCAGCAAGAGCCCGTTTGGGCGCAACACGCGGTGCGCCTCTGCTAAGGCTATGGGGACGTCCGGTATGTCGATCAACGACAGGTAGCTGACCGCCAAGTCAAAGCTGTTGTTGTCAAACGGCAGGTTCTCGGCGCGCGCGACGTGGTAGTCGGCACCGCCTTTGGCCTTTGCGTGCGAAATCAACGCTTCGGTGGGATCAATGCCCGCAACATGATCCACGTTTGGGGCTATCATGCGGCAGAACCGCCCTTCGCCACAGCCGAGGTCCAGCACCGCCTCTGGAGCAGCCCTCCTCAAGCGCTCCAGCATCGGGGTGTCGAGCACATGCTCCCGACTAAAATCGCCAGTCTCTCCCATTGACGCAATCCAGGCCTCAACCGAGGCGTCCCAACCGTCTGTCATTGTCGTGCTCCGCTGACCGTCTGTAATAAGCGCTATTCAAGAAATTGCGGTGGTACGTGATCTACCAGCCAAACGCCATTGGCGGATTGATAAAAGGTATGGCCATTCTGAGCCATTTCCTCAGTTCGGATCGTCAGTACAACCGGGGAACCATGGCGCCCACCTACGGCCTTGGCGGTTGCGGTGTTGTCGGAGAGATGCACATGGTGCCGCGTGCCTTTGAGCAATCCATTTTGACGAATGGACGCCAGGTTGGTTTTGGCAGTGCCGTGAAACAGAATGCTCGGGGGCGTTTTGGGGGCAAGCCCGAGGTCGACCTGGATCGAATGCCCCTGATTTGCCCGGATGCGGGAGCCGTCGAGGTTCAAGGAAAAGCGCTGCTTTGCGTTGGTGCGCACCACCTCGGCAATGAGGTCATGTGTGAGAGGATGCTCAGATTTCGCAATTAGGTCAGCGACCTGCGCCCATCCCTGTGCATCAAGCGTTAATCCGATGCTGTCCGGTGCGTGCCGAAGGATGTAGCTCAAATACTTGCTGGTCTTTTTCAAATCATCTTTGGTCATATTGCCAAAAGAAAAGGCCGCCGCTGGAAAGTCCAGCGACGGCCTACAAGTTTTTGGGTGTACGTGACCTTAGAGGTTCGGGTATAGCGGGAATTTGGCGCAGAGATCTGCGACTTTGGCTTTTACTGCCGCTTCCACGTCTGCGTTGCCTTCCTCACCGTTGGCGGCGAGGCCATCAACCACTTCTACAATCATGTCGGCAATCGCGCGGAACTCGTCTTCGCCAAAGCCGCGAGTGGTGCCTGCCGGGGTGCCCAAGCGGATGCCGGAAGTCACCATTGGCTTTTCCGGGTCAAACGGGATGCCGTTTTTGTTGCAGGTGATGTAGGCGCGGCCGAGCGCTTTCTCGGTGGCGTTGCCTTTCACGCCTTTCGGGCGCAGGTCGACCAGCATCACGTGGGTGTCGGTGCCACCGGTGACGATGTCCAGACCACCTTTCATCAGCTGATCGGCCAGAGCGACTGCGTTGGCGCGCACCTGCTTTTGGTACTTTTTGAATTCTGGGCGCAGCGCTTCGCCAAAGGCTACCGCTTTACCAGCAATCACGTGCATCAGCGGGCCACCCTGGATGCCAGGGAAAATCGCGGAATTCACTTTCTTCGCAATGGCTTCGTCGTTGGTCAGGATCATGCCGCCGCGTGGGCCGCGCAGGGTTTTGTGGGTCGTGGTGGTGGCCACATCCGCGTATGGGAACGGGGATGGGTGTTCGCCTGCGGCAACCAGGCCGGCGAAGTGGGCCATGTCGACCATCAGGTAAGCGCCCACGGAGTCTGCGATTTCACGGAACTTGGCGAAATCGATCTGACGCGGGATGGCGGAACCACCGGCGATGATCATCTTTGGCTTGTGCTCGTTGGCCAGTTCCTGCACCTGATCGTAGTCCAGCAGGCTGTCTTGCTTGCGCACGCCATACTGTATGGCGTTGAACCATTTGCCGGATTGGTTTGGCTTGGCGCCGTGGGTCAGGTGACCACCGGCGTCCAGGCTCATGCCGAGGATGGTGTCGCCTGGCTGCAGCAGGGCGGTGAACACACCTTGGTTGGCTTGGGAGCCGGAGTTTGGCTGCACGTTGGCGAAGTCACAACCAAACAGCTCTTTGGCGCGGTCGATGGCGAGGTTTTCGGCCACGTCCACGTATTGGCAGCCGCCGTAGTAGCGGCGACCTGGGTAGCCTTCGGCGTATTTGTTGGTCAGCACAGAGCCCTGCGCTTCCATCACGGCGGCGGACACGATGTTCTCCGAAGCGATCAGTTCGATCTCGTCGCGCTGGCGGCCCAGCTCGTTGGTGATCGAGCCAAACAGCTCTGGGTCGCGGGAGGCGAGGGATTCAGTGAAAAAGCCAGCATCACGGGTGGTGGACATGGGCATGTGCTCCAGATCATGGGGTTCGCGTTGCTGCGCTTCCTAAAGGAAAGGTTGGTGTGTTGAAAGGTCCCAAAGCGACGCAACACCTTGCCTGAACGCCGCAGATGGTGCAGGGGATAAACATATGACGCCATAGGAAACCTTTGGCAGGGCAGGGAAACCTGTCGGTGTTTGAATGGAGCCGGGACCAATATGTCCGAAAGAATCGCTTTTGTGGCCAGCAACGCGCCGGTGGCGCAGACCGCGCGGGCGGCGCTGATTGGCCGGTATGGCAATGTTGTACCGGAAGAGGCGGATGTGATTGTCGCGCTGGGCGGGGACGGCTTCATGCTGCACACGTTGCATGACACTCAGGCTTTACCTGCGCCGGTCTATGGGATGAACCGCGGCACGGTAGGCTTTCTGATGAACACCTATTCGGAAAGTGATCTTTTGGAACGGCTTGCGGCGGCGGAAGAGGAAAAGCTCAATCCGCTGGCGATGCGGGCGACCTGTGTCGACAACTCCGTGCATGAGGCGCTAGCGATCAACGAAGTGTCCTTGCTGCGGGCGGGGCCGCAGGCGGCCAAGCTGCGCATCAAGATTGATGGTCGGTTGCGCATGGAAGAGCTGGTCTGTGACGGCGCGCTGATCAGTACTCCAGCGGGGTCTACTGCGTACAATTACTCCGCGCATGGGCCGATCCTGCCGATTGGCTCTGATGTGCTGGCGCTCACAGCGATTGCACCATTTCGCCCCCGTCGGTGGCGGGGGGCTCTATTGCCTAAACAAGCGACAGTGACTTTCGAGGTTCTTGAGGCCAGCAAGCGCCCTGTGATGGCGCATGCGGACAGCCGCTCGATCGAGAATGTGGCTGCGGTTGAAATCCGCTCGGATGAGAGCATCGCGCACCGGATCCTGTTTGACCCGGGCCATGGGTTGGAAGAGCGCCTGATCCGCGAGCAGTTTGTCTGACACCAAAAAGCGCGCCCTCAATTTGGCACGCCGTCCTGGCTTCTTCTTGCCCTAAATATCCCGGGGGTGCGGGGGCTGGCCCCCCCGCCGGGTTTACGATGTGGCGTAGCCGATGCTTTGCAGCGCCACAGTAATTTCATCCAGAATGACAGGGTCATCAATCGTGGCGGGCATTTTCCACTCGGTGCCATCCGCAATGCTGACCATGGTGCCGCGTAGGATTTTGCCGGAGCGGGTTTTGGGAAGGCGATCGACCACTACGGCCAATTTGAACGCCGCCACCGGGCCGATTTTTTCACGCACCAGTTTCACAACTTCTTTCACAACTTCACCGTGGTCACGGTCTGCGCCTGCGTTGAGGCAGAGGAAGCCGACCGGCATTTGGCCCTTGAGCTGATCCGCCACGCCAATCACCGCGCATTCCGCGACGTCCGGGTGTCCGGCGAGCACCTCTTCCATGCCGCCGGTGGAGAGGCGGTGGCCCGCGACGTTGATCACGTCATCGGTGCGCGCCATGATGTAAACGTAGCCGTCTTCGTCAATCATGCCTGCATCGCCGGTTTCGTAGTAGCCGGGGAAGTTGGTCAGGTAGGATTTTTTGAATCGGTCTTCGGCATTCCACAGGGTTGGTAGCGTGCCCGGCGGCAGCGGCAATTTGCTGACAATGGCGCCAAGTTCGCCGGGCGGCAGCTCGTTGCCGCCTTCGTCCAGCACTTTCATGTCATAGCCTGGCATGGGCAGGGACGGGCTGCCCAGTTTCACAGGCAGAAGCTCGATGCCCACGGGGTTACAAATGGCCGGGTAGCCCAATTCGGTCTGCCACCAGTGGTCGATGATTGGTTTTTGCAGCTGGTCTTGTGCCCATATGATGGTGTCGGGGTCTGCACGTTCGCCTGCGAGGAAAACCTGTTCCATGCAAGACATGTCGTACTTCTTCACAAACTCGCCTTGGGGGTCTTCGCGTTTTACGGCGCGGAAGGCTGTGGGGGCGGTGAAGAAGGTTTTGACTTGGTGTTCGGAAATCACCCGCCAGAAGGTGCCCGCGTCGGGCGTGCCAACCGGCTTGCCTTCAAACACAATGGTGGTGTTGCCGTGGATCAATGGTGCGTAGGTGATGTAGCTGTGGCCCACAACCCAACCCACGTCGGAGGCTGCCCAGAACACATCGCCGGGATCGACGTTGAAGACGTTCTTCATGGTCCAGTTCAGCGCAACCAAGTGGCCGGCGGTGTGGCGCACCACGCCTTTGGGTTGGCCGGTGGTGCCTGAGGTATAAAGGATGTAGGCGGGGTGGTTACCTTCGACAGGTACGCATTCGGCAGGTTCAACGCCATATTGGAAGCCGTGCCAGTTGAAGTCGCGGCCTTCGATCAACTGAGCCACTTCTTGCTCGCGTTGGAAGATCACGCAGAAGTCGGGCTTGTGAGTGGCGAGGTCGATGGCGCCGTCCAGCAGTGGCTTGTAGTGCACCACGCGGCCCGGCTCGAGGCCGCAGGAGGCGGCGATGATGGCTTTGGGTTTGGCGTCGTCAATGCGGACGGCCAGCTCGTTGGAGGCAAAGCCGCCAAAGACCACGGAGTGGATCGCGCCGAGACGGGCGCAGGCCAGCATGGCTTCGAGTGCTTCAGGGATCATCGGCATGTATATGATGACGCGGTCGCCCTTTTCCACGCCTTTGGCACGCAACGCTCCGGCGAGGGAGGCAACGCGGTTGCGCAGCTCGACGTAGGAAATCTCGCGCTTGGAGTGGGTGATCGGGCTGTCGTGAATGATGGCAGTTTGCTCGCCGCGACCGGCCTCGACGTGGCGGTCCACGGCGTTCCAACAGGTGTTGACCTTGGCGTCCGAGAACCACTCATACATGTGGTCGCCCTTGTCAAAGAGCGCTTGGCTGGGCGGGGTGTCCCAGTCAATGGCGTCTGCTGCCTGCATCCAAAATGCTTCGGGGTCGTTCTTCCAGCCGTTGTAGACGTCCTGATATGACATTGGGGTCCTCCTATCCTTACCCAAATGGATAGAGGAGGGGTTGTCGTGGCGGCAAGTCTTGGCGGTGGAGACGTGGCAGATTATCGCAGAAAATTTGCAAGTCTTTGCTCAGGCGATCTGCAAATTTTTGCAAAGGTAAGGGTTTGCTTGGGGTTCGCTGGAAAATGTCGGGGGCTTTGCAAAGTTGCGAAGTTTCGAAGTGCAAAACGCGGCGGGAATCACTCCGCCGCGTTTTTTGTGAACTTAAAGAGGGCGGCTTAGCCGTATTGCGTCACCGGTGTGCCCGCGATGGCGGCCATGTTCAGCAGGCCGCGCGCGGTGATCGACGGGCTGACGATGTGGGCGCGGTTGCCCATGCCCATCAGGATCGGGCCCACTTCCAAAGCACCGGCGCGCATTTTCAGGATGTTGCGCACGCCAGAAGCTGCGTCTGCGTGGGCGAAGACCAAAACATTGGCCGCGCCGTTCAGGCGGGTGCGTGGGAAGACGCGGGCGCGCAGATCGGGGTCAAGTGCAGTGTCGACGTTCATCTCGCCTTCGTAGGTGAAGTCACGTGGGCGGCTGTCCAGAATCTCGATGGCTTCGCGTAGGCGCTTGCCGGAGCCTTGTTGGTGGTTACCAAACTGGCTTTGTGAGCAGAGCGCGATGTTGGGTTCCAGACCAAAGCGACGCACGTGACGCGCGGCGCCGATGGTGATGCGGGCAATGTCCTCGGGGCTTGGCAGTTCGTGCACTTGGGTGTCCGCAATGAACAGAGGTCCGTCTTCGAGGATCATCAGCGAGAGCGCACCATGTGGCGACAGGGATTTGTTGCCCAAGACCTGTGTGATGTAGTTCAGGTGCCAGCGGTATTCCCCAAAGGTGCCGCAGATCAGGCTGTCTGCTTCTTCGCGATGCACCATGATCGAGCCAATCGCGGTGGAGTTGGTGCGCATGATGGCTTTGGCGAGGTCAGGTGTGACGCCGTCGCGCTCCATCAACTCGTGATAGCTGTTCCAGTAGTCATAGTAGCGCGGGTCGTTTTCCGGGTTCACGATCTGGAAGTCCTGGCCGGGGCGGATAGAGAGGCCAGCGCGTTCGCAGCGGGCTTCGATCACCTCCGGCCGGCCAATCAGGATTGGGGTTTCGGTGGTCTCTTCCAGGATCGCTTGCGCGGCGCGCAGGACCCGTTCGTCTTCGCCTTCGGAGAAGACAATGCGGCGGGCAGCTTTGCGGGCGGTTTCAAACACCGGGCGCATTAGGAGCGCGGATTTGAAGACAGACTGGTTGAGTTTGTGCACATAGGCGTCGATGTCGTCGATCGGGCGGGTGGCGACACCGCTGTCCATGGCGGCCTTGGCTACGGCAGCCGACACCACGCCCACAAGGCGCGGGTCAAACGGTTTGGGGATCAGGTATTCCGCGCCGAAGGTGAGCTGTTCACCTTTGTAGGCCGCCGCGGCTTCAGCAGAAGTTGTGGCGCGGGCGAGTTCGGCGATGCCGTTCACGCAGGCGACGCACATGTCGTCGTTGATTTCGGTGGCACCGACATCCAGTGCGCCGCGGAAGATGAAAGGGAAGCAGAGGACGTTGTTGACCTGGTTTGGGAAGTCGGAGCGGCCGGTGGCAATGATCGCGTCGGGCGCCACTTTGCGGGCTAGGTCCGGCATGATTTCCGGGGTGGGGTTGGCCAAGGCAAAGATGATCGGCTGCGCAGTCATTTTCTCGACCAGTTCCGGTTTCAGCACGCCGGGGCCGGAGAGGCCGAGGAACATGTCGGCGCCGTCAATCACCTCGTCGAGGGTACGCAGGTCAGTTTTCTGCGCAAATTCCGCCTTTTGCGGGTTCATGTCCTCTTCGCGGCCTTCATAGACCAGACCGTGGATGTCGCAGAGCCAGACGTTTTCGCGCTTTACGCCGAGTTTCAGGAGCATGTTGAGGCAGGCGATGCCTGCTGCGCCGCCACCTGTGGAGACAATCTTGATGTCTTCGAAGTTTTTGCCCGCCACTTGCAGCGCATTGGTCGCCGCGGCGCCGACAACAATGGCGGTGCCGTGCTGGTCGTCATGGAACACAGGAATGTTCATGCGCTCGCGGCAAAGCTTTTCAACAATGAAGCAGTCCGGTGCTTTGATGTCTTCAAGGTTGATGGCGCCAAATGTCGGCCCCATGGCGCAGACGATGTCCGCCAGTTTTTCTGGGTCAGCTTCGTCCAGCTCGATGTCAAAGCAGTCGATGTTGGCAAATTTCTTGAACAGAACCGCTTTGCCTTCCATGACCGGCTTGGAGGCCAGCGCGCCGATGTTGCCGAGGCCCAGAACCGCAGAACCGTTGGACACCACAGCCACGAGGTTTTGGCGCGCCGTGTAAAGCGCGGCGTTGGCCGGGTCTTCTTTGATTTCGATGCAGGCTTCCGCAACACCTGGGGAATAGGCGCGGGAGAGATCGCGACCGTTGGCCAATGGCTTGGTTGCGCGGATCTCCAATTTTCCCGGCTTTGGGTTGGCGTGATAAAACAGGGCGGCGTCGCGCAGAGATTGGTTGCGGTTGTCGGACATGGCGGACCTCATTTTGCGCGGGGCGCAGCGGCGGTTTGTGGGGTGGTCAAAATTTTGTTCAGCATTAAACTAGTTTTTCTTCCGAGGAAATGGCCAAATGTAACTTGGCGGAAAGCGCCTCAAATTCGCCGTTGAGTTTTTGACCATTTGGTTACATTCTCGGAAAATTCTGCCGTCAGAGTGCAGTGAGGAGCGGGTATGGAAGAGATCAGAGCAGAGGTGCGGTTGCCAACGCAGGAATTGCGCGATGACATCCCCTTTTACACCAAAGTGCTCAAAATGCGGATAGATATGATTTATCCCGCGGATGACCCGACGGTGGCTGTGTTTTCCGGACACGGCCTGCGGCTGCGCGTTGAGAAAGGCGCGGAAGAAGCGCCGGGGTGCCTGCGGATATTGGCGGATGATCCAGATGGGTTTGCGGATGGCACGCGGGAGCTGACTGCGCCGAACGGTACAAAGGTCGAAATTGAAGAGCTGAACCCGCCGTTGGTTCTGCCGGAGGTGCAGCATTCCTTTGTTGTGCGCAGGCTGGCGGATCAGGCGCCTTGGGTGATTGGTCGTGCCGGGATGCACTACAGAGATTTGGTGCCGGACCGGTTGGGTGGTGCGATGATTGCCAGCCATATCCGTATCCCGGACGGTGGGCCGGTGCCGGATATGGTGCATTATCATAAGGTGGGATTTCAGCTAATTTTCTGCGTCAAGGGTTGGGTTGACGTCTTGTATGAAGATCAAGGCGGGATGCGGCGTCTCAATGCGGGGGACTGCTTTATCCAGCCGCCGGAAATTCGCCATCGGGTTTGTGAGGCCAGTGACGATCTGCAGGTGATCGAGATTGGGGTGCCAGCGGACCATGTGACGGAGATTGACCATGAAATGGAACTTCCAACCCCGCATGAGCGGCCAGACCGCGAGTGGGATGGGCAGCGCTTTGTCCATAATCTGGCAGAGGTTGCAGAATGGGGCGAGTTCCGATTACCGGGCTTTATGTGCCGAGACACAACTATTGCAACCAACACGAAAGATGTGGCGGGGGTGCAGGTGATCCGCCGTGGAGACGGCGTTCCGCAATGGGCGAGCCATGATGCGGATATCCACTTTACCTTTGTGATGCAGGGCACGATGGTTCTGGAAGGTGAGGGGCGCGAGCCACATGCCTTGGAAGCCGGGGATGCCTTTGTGATCCCGCCAGGAATGAAAACCCTCTACGCCGATCCAAGCGCGGACATTGAATTGCTCGAAGTCACGTTGCCGGGGGCGTTTAAGACGAAAGTGACAGAGAGATGAGCTTGGAAAAATCGGCTTTTGCCGTGCGCGAAAATGCCTATGCGCCGTATTCGAGTTTTAAGGTAGGCGCGGCGGTCCGTTCTGAAGGCGGAACGGTTTATGCGGGCTGCAACGTGGAGAATATCGCATATCCGGAAGGTACGTGTGCCGAGGCTGGTGCGATTGCCGCGATGGTCGCGGCGGGGGAGACACGTTTGACCGAAGCTTTTGTGGTTGCAGACGCTAAGCAGCCAGTGACGCCTTGCGGCGGGTGTCGCCAGAAACTCGCGGAGTTTGCTGCGGGTGGAGATACAAAAATTACGATGGCGACGCTGGATGGCGCGCGGCTGACGATGACTATGGCGGAGTTGCTGCCGGGGGCGTTTGGCACCGACCACATGGATACCGACCACCAAGACCGCGACTGACAAAGGAGAAAAGTATGGACGCACGGGCCATCATCGCGCAGTTGCGCAAAGGCGAAGATCCCAGTCGTGAGGAACTGGCCTGGTTTGCCAGAGGGTTGGCTGACGGAACGGTCAGTGATGCTCAGGCCGGCGCCTTTGCTATGGGGGTTTGTGTGCGCGGTCTCTCTGAGGAGGGTCGAGTGGCGTTGACCCTGGCGATGCGGGACAGTGGGGACACGATGTCTTGGGACTTGCCCGGACCAGTGCTCGACAAGCATTCTACCGGCGGCGTGGGCGATTGCGTGAGTTTGGTTCTGGCACCGGCTTTGGCAGCCTGTGGGGCTTATGTGCCTATGGTGTCTGGGCGGGGGCTTGGTCACACTGGCGGGACGCTGGATAAGCTGGAGGCCATTCCGGGCTACCAGACTGGATTGGATGAGGCACAGTTTGATAAGGTGGTGCGCGACGCCGGGGCGTCGATTGTCAGTGCCACAGCTGAGATCGCGCCAGCGGATAAACGGCTTTATGCGGTGCGGGATGTGACCGGAACTGTAGAAAGCCTTGATCTGATCACGGCTTCAATACTGTCGAAGAAATTGGCGGCAGGCCTTCATGGCTTGGTGCTCGATGTGAAGGTTGGCAGCGGGGCGTTTATGAAGACGCTCGCAGATGCCGAGGCACTGGCGGATTCTTTGGTCAGCACGGCCAATCTTGCGGGCTGCCCGACAAGCGCGGTGATTTCTGACATGAACCAGCCGTTGGCGCCGTCGTTGGGTAATGCGCTTGAGGTGGCGGAGTGCATGGAGGTGCTCTGTGGTTCTAAGGGCGGGCCTTTGGCGGAGTTGAGCGTGTCCCTTGGCGGCGTGTTGTTGGCCAATGCGGGCTTGGCGGCGGATGTTGAGGCAGGTGTCGCTAAGATGGTTGAGGTTTTGGCAAACGGGCAGGCCGCGGAACGATTTGGCAGGATGGTAGCGGCCCATGGCGGACCAATGCGGTTTGTTGAGGAGTGGCAGCGTTTTTTGCCGGAGGCCTCGGTGATCCGCGAGGTCAAGGCGCCTCGTGATGGCTTTGTAACCGCAATCGAGGGCGAAGCGTTGGGCCTTGCTGTTGTCGGGCTTGGCGGGGGGCGCATGGTGGAGAGCGACGTGATTGATCCTGCGGTGGGCTTCTCAGAGGTGGTGCGTTTGGGCACGCAGGTCAGAGCGGGTGACCCGCTGATGCGGGTGCATGCGAGCCGAGAGGATAAGGCGGATGTCGCTGCGCAAGCTGTGCTGGAGGCTATAGACATTGGCGAGCAAATGCCGGATATGCCGCCGCTCATTCACGAAAGGAGCCGCTGATGGCACGTGCATTTCTGGTGGTGATGGACTCGGTTGGCATTGGCGGTGCGCCGGATGCCGCACGGTTTTTCAACGAAGACCGCCCCGACACTGGCGCGAATACCTTGGCGCATATTGCGCAGGCCTGCGCCGAAGGGCGGGCTGAGGACGGACGCAGCGGGCCGCTTGAGCTGCCCAACTTGGACGCGTTGGGTTTAGGTGCCGCCTGTCGGTTGGCGTCGGGCGATACCACGCCCGGTCTGGATGCGAAGCCAAAGGGCGCTTGGGGCGCGGCCACCGAGGTGAGTCCTGGTAAGGACACGCCATCCGGTCACTGGGAGTTGGCGGGGCTACCGGTGCCGTGGGAGTGGCGCTATTTTCCCAAAGAGCAGCCGTGCTTTCCGGCCGATTTGACCAAATTGGTATGTGAACTGGCTGGGGTGGATGGCATTCTAGGAGATTGCCATGCTTCCGGTACCGTGATCATCAACGATCTTGGCGCGGAGCATGTGAAAAGTGGCAAGCCAATTTGCTACACCTCTGCGGACAGCGTTTATCAGATCGCCGCACATGAGGAGACTTTTGGTCTCGACCGTCTTTTACGGCTGTGTCAGGATCTTGCGCCGACCTTGCATGAGATGAAGATTGGTCGCGTGATTGCGCGGCCGTTTGTGGGGGATGCAGAGACAGGATTTACGCGCACCACCAATCGCCGCGACTATGCCATTGCGCCGCCGGACACGCTGTTGACCAACTGGGTGCAAGATGCCGGTCGCAAGGTACACGCTGTTGGCAAGATTGGCGATATCCTCACAATGGCGGGTATTGATGATTGCACCAAGGGGGCGGATGCCAAGCTGATGCAGGATTTACAGGGACTGGTGGAAACCGCTGACGATGGCAGTCTGACCTTTGCAAACTTTGTGGAGTTTGACAGCCTTTATGGCCATCGCCGCGACATATCCGGCTATGCGCGTGCGCTGGAGTGGTTTGATTTGGAAATCGAAAAGGTCCTTCAAAATTTGAAGGCGGATGATCTCTTGATCCTGACCGCGGATCACGGCAATGACCCAAGCTGGACCGGAACCGACCACACCCGTGAGCGCGTGCCAGTATTGGCCGCCGGTGTGGGCGCAAAAGAAGCCGGGATCATGGATTTTGTTGATGTGGCCGCAACGGTGGCCACACATCTGGGGATCACACCTCCCCGTGGAAGGAGTTTCTTATGAGCGTTGCTGACCTGCCTAAAGTCGAGCTGCACCTGCACCACGAAGGCGCGGCCCCCCCCGCGTTTATCAAACAGCTGGCGCATGAAAAGAACGTCGATCTGAGCAAGATCTTTGATGACAACGGCGGCTACGCGTTTCGGGACTTTGTGCACTTTCTGAGCACCTATGAGGACGCAACCTCTGTGTTGACCGGGCCGGAAGAGTTTGCGCGGCTGACCACTGCGATCCTGGAAGAAAGCGCCAAGAATGGCGTTGTTTACACCGAAAGCTTTATAAGCCCAGACTTCTGTGGCGGCGGTGACCTTGGCGCTTGGTGCGAGTACCTCGCGGCGATTGAGGAAGCCGCCACTGCGGTAGAGGCCAAGCACGGGATCACCTTGCGCGGTGTTGTGACCGCAGTGCGTCACTTCGGGGCCGACAAGTCTAAAACTACAGCACATTGCGCGGCAGAAACAGCTGGTGACTTTGTGACCGGCTTTGGCATGGGCGGCGACGAAGGTCAGTTCACACAGGGAACCTTTGCTTATGCCTTTGATCAAGCCAAAGAAGCAGGTTTGCAACTGACCACCCACGCAGGGGAATTTGGCGGCCCGGAAAGCGTTTGGGATGCGATCAAAGACCTGAACGTGGAGCGTATCGGCCATGGCGTGCGCAGTATTGAAGATCCTGAACTGGTGAAAGAACTGGTGGCGCGTCAGATCACGCTTGAAGTCTGCCCCGGTTCCAATGTGGTGCTAGGCCTGTTTCCGGACTTTGCCAGCCACCCCATTCAGAAATTGCGGGATGCCGGTGTCAAAGTAACCGTCAGTACGGATGATCCTCCATTCTTTCACACCACCATGCGCCGCGAGTACGAAGAGCTCTCCAAAGCCTTTGGATGGGACGAGAGTGATTTTCGGGCGCTCAACCAGACCGCGCTTGACGCGGCCTTCTGTGATGCCGATACCAAAGCCAAAGTAGCAAAGCGATTGGAGCAAGCCTGATGGATCATTTGACAGTTGTGGATCACCCGCTGGTACAGCACAAGCTGACCATCATGCGCGATCAGGCCACCTCGACTGGCGAGTTCCGCCGTCTGCTGCGCGAGATTAGCCAGTTGCTGGCCTATGAGATCACTCGTGAACTGCCGATGACCACCAAGAAAATCCAGACCCCGATGGTGGAGATGGATGCGCCGACGCTGGCGGGGCGCAAGCTGGCGTTGGTGTCGATTTTGCGGGCGGGCAATGGCCTTTTGGATGGGATGCTGGAGCTGGTGCCGTCGGCGCGTGTGGGCTTTGTCGGGTTGTACCGTGACGAGGAAACGCTGGAGCCGGTGCAATACTACTTCAAGGCCCCAAGTGAGTTGGATGAACGTCTGGTGATCGCGGTTGATCCGATGCTGGCAACCGGCAACAGCTCTGCGGCGGCGATTGATTTGCTGAAAAAACAGGGTGCCAAAAACATCCGGTTCCTGTGTCTGTTGGCCGCGCCGGAAGGTGTGGCGCGGATGAAAGAAGCGCATCCAGATGTACCAATTGTGACTGCCGCGCTGGATGAGCGGTTGAACGAAAAGGGCTATATTTTGCCCGGATTGGGTGATGCGGGCGACCGCATGTTTGGCACCCAATAGGTCAAATTTCGTGTTTTCAACGGTTTACTCGTTGGAAACAAACCGGCTAAGGTGCCCCTACATCTTGTGGGGGCAAAATGAAACTGACCAGAGTTATTGCGATCGGCGTGATCGCAAGTTCCTTGGGCATTGGTGCGGTCACCGCGCAGTCCATTAGTTCAAACGAAATCCCGGCGGAATTCCCGCCGAACGATTTCAAGGGTAAGCAGTTTGTTGACAGCCGTGGATGTGTCTACATCCGCGCCGGTGTTGATGGGGCCACAACTTGGGTGCCGCGGGTGACGCGGGAACGCAAGGTGATTTGTGGCTTCAAACCCACCTTCTCCAAAGCCCAGACCACCACCAGCGCCGCGGCAAAGCTCGACAAAAATGTTGTTCAGATTCAGCCGGCAGCACCGGAGTCCGGTGCACCTGCTGTGGCTGCGGCGCCAAAAGCAGTTGCGTCTGCGGCAGCGACGACAACAACGGCACGCACCACCGGCAGCGCTGCAACCAGCACGGCAAAAACCACTACTCGCACAGTGAAGGTGCCAAAGCAGGCCAAAGGTGCGCCGCTTTACACCACACCAACCGCGGCCCGTCCGACCACTACAACAACCAAGAAAACCACCACACGTACGGTTGCCCCGGCAGCCACCGCAGCGGCACCAACGGTGATCCAGCCTGCGCCAGTGGCCCCCAAAACCACGACAACAACCGTGCGCCGGACCTCCAATCAAGCCCCGCGCGCGGCTGGTGTCGTGTCGCCGTGTCGCGAAGGGGTGACATCCTGGAGAGGCTCTGCCGTTCGGTGCGGACCTCAAGCCCAGTCTCCGGTGACGCCCGGGCGTGGGGGGGCAACAGCGCAACCACCGCAGATGCGCTTTGATCAGAACAGTTCGCTGCGTCGTCCGCCGGTTGGCACCGTTGTGCGCGTCGGCGAAGTTGCGCCGGATGTGCGGGTTGTGCCGCGCCACGTGTATGAAGCCAACAAACACACACAGGTAGTGTCGGTGGTGCCTGAAGGCTATCGTCGTGCGTTTGATGATGGCCGCTTGAATGAACGTCGGGCTGAAATGACACTCGCAGGTGAGGCTCAGATGGCGCAGGTGTGGACACAGACTGTGCCGTATCAATTAGTCGATACTTCCAATGCGGAAGCTGTGTCGCGGGCGGCAACGCCAAATACCGCTGCTACAAACGTGTCCACCAAATCGCAGCCTGCCACCAAGTCTTTGCGGCTGGCAGGCACGCCATATGTGCAGGTTGGTACGTATAACGATCAGGCCAGTGCCCAGGCTGCGGCCAAACAGGTGAAACGTCTTGGGCTGCCGGTGCGGATCGGCAAATACCAGCGACATGGTGCGACCCAGCGTATGGTGCTGGCAGGTCCGTTTGCCAGCGCAGACAGTGCCAATGCAGCGCTGAGCAAGACCCAGAGCGCCGGATTTGGCGGCGCTTTTGTGCGTCAGTAATGCAGCTGAGGTCTGCGGTGGCGTTTAGCTGCCGCAGATGCCTTGAAGAGCCACCCAGTAACGGTCAATCAGGATCGGTTCTGGCAATTCTTCGGTGAAAGGGGCGGCCTCGATCAAGGCCAGTGTGCTTTCCCCTGATGGGTCCCTCGCCAGCGCGTAAGGCTGTAGTCGGACCCGCTTTTGCTCAAATGCCTGGATCAACGTGTCATCTGCGGCCGCCGCAGGCGGGCTGCTGATCATCAGTTCGATATGCTGAAGCAGCAGATCTTCCGGCAGCGCGCCGGTGGTCAGCAGGCGCAGGCTGGCGCGAATGCCGCCGGTTTCTAACACGCCACGCAGGGGATCGGGTGAGGCAGCCTGTGCAGCCACGATGTAACCCGCGGCCACATCCGGCTCTTCGTGATCCTCGATGGTGTCGCGCCCCAACAGCACAACATTGCCGGGTAGAGCGATGGCTTCACGCAGTGCACTGGGCAATACAGAAATTGACCGCACTTGCAGGCGCTTTTGCAAGGCGTCCACGGCCGGAATGGCCAGAGGAGCGGTGCACGGTTGACCTGTTAGCCGGGTGGCGAGCTGTTGCATGTCCTGACCAATGGTCTGGCGGGCCACATTGGGCACCACGCGTAGGGTGTGGTTTGCCAAGGCGTCGGGCAGCCAGAATACGGCCAGCCCCGCCAAAGCAGTTGCGGTCAGGGCCAAGACTGTTTTTCGCAAACGGCCAGAGGCGCGTTTTGGCCGGGCGACCGCTTTGCGCAGTTTTTCGATGGCGTCCACCAGATCATCGTGGGACGGATCGATTTCCAGCGTCTCATCAGAGTCGCCGTCCGGAAAAAACGCCGCTGGGGTTTGACCCGGATTGAGGCGGCGTACGGCCGGCAAGGACCAGTGGGTGAGTGCGCGGTCCTGGCTGTCTTTGATCACCAAGGAAGCCTCGCCCAGAGACACAATCACTTCACGCCGTTGCACGTCCGGCGTTTCTCGCCACAACGCGGTGCCTTCCAAGCGTTGGAATTTGTCTAGTGCAGTGCTCATTGGTGGGTGCTCAGCCTCATTTTGCAAGAAACCCTAGCAGGGGGCAAACGGAGGAGCAATCACATGGCGGTCACGAAAAAGGCCCGGAGCGATGTCCGAGCCTTGTTCGATACGTGTCTTGCAACCGTTACAGGATTTTGATGCCTGCCGATTTGATGTCCGCTAGGAAAGCGTCGAGACCCTTGTCGGTCAGCGGGTGGTTGATCATGGATTTGATCACGCCGGGAGGGGCGGTCATCACGTCGGCACCAACCAGCGCACATTGGGTGGCGTGGTTCACGGTGCGCACGGAGGCGGCAAGGATTTCAGTTTCGAAACCGTAGTTGTCATAGATCTGACGAATGTCGGCGATCAGGTCCATGCCATCCATGTTGATGTCATCCAAGCGGCCGATGAAAGGAGAGATGAAGGTTGCGCCCGCTTTCGCCGCCAGGAGCGCCTGGTTGGCGGAGAAGCACAGGGTGACGTTGACTTTGTGGCCATCGTCGGTGAGTGCTTTACAAGCTTTCAGGCCGTCCCAAGTCAGAGGTACTTTTACCGCGATGTTGTCGGCGATCTGCACCAGCTTGCGGCCTTCGGCGATCATTTCGTCAGCGTCTGTGGCGGTCACTTCGGCGGAAACCGGACCGTCAACCAGGTCACAGATTTCTTTGGTGACCTCGAGAATGTCACGGCCGGATTTTTTGATCAGGGATGGGTTGGTGGTTACGCCGTCAACCATGCCGGTTGCGTTCAGCTCGGCAATGGCTTTGATGTCGGCGGTGTCTACGAAGAATTTCATGTCAGTTCCTCTCCTGTGCGTGCAGGTTTGAAAGGGCGGCGCTTGCAACTGCGGGATTGCGCTGCGGCTGACTTGGCTTTACCCGATAGAGAGCCCCGCTGGAAGTGGGAATGCGCCCCACGGCAGTATTTTCCGTTAGCGATAACGATTTTGGCGGGCCAAGACGGTGTGAGGGACAGTTGAGCGAGACAGACTTCTTTCCTGAAGGGGCGTTGATAGCGGTGCTGACCACGCAACCGCTGGACCGGATGTTGGACTACAAAGCGCCGGAAGGTGGGGTTTTTCTGGGCGCTTTTGTTGAGGTGCCATTGGGACCGCGCCGGGTGCTTGGCGTTGTCTGGGGGCCAGGCAAGGGTGACTACGACATCAACAAAATCCGCCCTGCCAACCGCGCCTTGGATGTGGCACCGATGGGGGCGGACATGCGTGGGTTTTTGCAGCGCGCAGCGGATTATACGCTCACGCCGATGAATGCGATGCTCCGGCTGGCGACCCGTGCACCCGGCTTGTCGGACCCGCCCTCGATGCGCAAGATCTACCGGCGCGGGGAAGGCGAGCCGGATCGGCAAACCGATGCTCGCCGCCGCGTGCTGGAGACCTTATCTGAGTACGGCAATCTCGCCTTTACCATGGGGGAACTCTCGGAGATGGCGGGGGTGACCAATTCCGTCATCAAGGGCTTGGTCAAGCAGGGCGTTGTGCGCGAGGAAGCTGCGCCACGGGACACGCCGTTTCCGCGTCTGGACCCGGACTACGGCGGCAAGGAGCTGTCTGAAGATCAGGAGGCGGGCGCGGCGGAGTTGCGCGCGGGAGTTCAGAGCGGGACCTATGGCACAACCTTACTGCGTGGCGTGACCGGTTCGGGCAAAACGGAAGTGTATCTGGAGGCGGTGGCCGAGTGTTTACGCAAGGGGAGACAGGCGCTGGTTCTATTGCCGGAGATTGCCCTGACAGCGGAGTTTCTAACGCGTGTGGAGGCGCGGTTTGGCGCGAAACCTGCGGAGTGGCACTCGGGCGTGACCATGACCGAGCGCCGCCGGACTTGGAAAATGGTAGGTGAAGGCGGTGCCCAGATGGTGATCGGGGCGCGGTCGGCGTTGTTTTTGCCGTATCGCGACTTGGGTCTGATCATTGTCGATGAAGAACACGACACGTCTTACAAGCAGGAAGACGGCGTGTTGTATAACGCGCGGGACATGGCGGTGCTGCGGGCGGCGCTTTGCGAGGCGCAGGTGATTTTGGCCTCGGCCACGCCCAGCCTTGAAAGCTGGGCCAATGCCGAAGCGGGCAAATACAAAAAACTGGAGCTGACCAGCCGCTATGGCGCGTCCGTGCTGCCGGAGATGCGCGCGATCGACATGCGGGCCGAGAAATTGCCCGCCAGTCGTTGGATTTCGCCCAGTCTAAAGGCGGCGGTGGACGCGCGGATTGCCAAGGGGGAGCAGGCGCTGCTATTCATCAATCGGCGGGGCTATGCGCCGGTCACGATTTGTCGTGCCTGTGGGCATCAGATTGGCTGTGACAATTGCGATGCGCGGATGGTGGAGCACCGGTTCCTCAAGCGCCTGCTGTGCCACCAATGTGGTGAGACCAAGCCGATGCCGGAGGCTTGTCCGTCTTGTGAGGTCGAGGGAAAGCTTGCGCCAGTTGGGCCAGGCGTGGAACGTCTCGCGGAGGAGGCGCAGGAGCTGTGGCCGGACGCCCGGCAGGCTGTGTTGAGTTCGGACCTGTTTGGATCAGCGCGTGCGCTGAAGGAGAGCATCCGGACAATTGCTGATGGTGGAGCCGACATTATCATCGGGACACAGTTGGTAGCGAAAGGGCATAACTTTCCACTGCTGACGTTGGTCGGTGTGATTGATGCGGATCTCGGGTTGCAGGGCTCCGATTTGAGGGCTGCAGAACGAACGTTTCAATTGATGCGACAGGTCGCCGGGCGTGCCGGGCGATCCGAGCGGGCGGGCTTGGCGTTGCTGCAGACGTTTCAGCCGGAGCATCCGGTGATCCGTGCCATTTTGACCGGCGACGAGACCGGGTTCTGGCGGGCCGAAGCTGATGAGCGTCGTCACGCAGTGGTGCCGCCGTTTGGGCGCATGGCGGGGATTATCCTGTCTGGCAGCGATGTGGCGCAGGTGTTTGATCTGGGCAATGCGCTGGCGAGAAACGCTGGCATGCTGCGCGCCATTGGGGCAGAGGTCTATGGTCCGGCCCCTGCACCGATAGCGCGTGTGCGCGGGCGGCATCGCGTGCGGCTCTTGGTGAAAGCAGACAAATCCGCGCCGTTGCAGAGCGCTTTGGCGCAATGGGTGGGGCAATTCCGGCTGAAGGGCGATCTGCGTCTCGCGGTGGATATCGATCCACAGAGTTTTTACTGACCTCAAACTTAGAAGGTGCGGAAGTGCAGGCTGATCTGTGCGTCTTTTGATCTCGCCTTTTTGCCGCGATCGGCGTACTTGCTGCACATGTTTAGAAAAATCTCTATTGATGACGCACATCTGTTGCCGTGGTGGC
Organism: Shimia sp.; assembly: GCF_022448905.1. Lineage (GTDB taxonomy): Bacteria > Pseudomonadota > Alphaproteobacteria > Rhodobacterales > Rhodobacteraceae > Shimia. The sequence goes on from NZ_JAKVCW010000015.1 coordinate 49,001, forward strand.
GTCGCCCGATCACCTTGCTGTTCCTCATGGCGCTGGCCATGCCGATTGCCTTCAACACCTGGAGCGCGCTGCTCAACAACTTTGTGATTGAGCTGGCGGATTTTGACGGGTCAGACATTGGGCTCCTGCACACCGTGCGCGAAATCCCCGGATTTCTGGCAATTGGCGTGATCTTCTTGCTGCTGTTCATTCGGGAACAAGTGCTCGGGCTGTTGTCCTTGGCGCTGCTTGGCGTTGCGACAGCGGTCACGGCCTATTTTCCGACCATGGGCGGGATTTTGATGATCACCCTGCTGAGTTCGATTGGCTTTCACTACTATGAAACCGTGAACCAATCGCTTCAGCTGCAATGGCTCGACAAGAAACGTGCCCCAAAGGTTCTGGGTTGGCTTGTCGCGGCAGGGTCAGCGGCGACTTTGCTGGCGTATGGCATCATCGTGTTGGGCTGGAAGCGGTACAATTGGGATTATGACGTGGTCTACCTCGCGGGGGGCGGTATCACGGCGCTGATCGCGCTCTACTGTTTTGTGGCGTTTCCGCAGTTTGAAGGCCGCACGCCGCAAGCGCGCAAGATGGTGCTGAAGAAACGCTATTGGCTGTATTATGCGATGCAGTTTATGGCGGGTGCCCGCAGGCAAATTTTTGTGGTCTTTGCAGGATTCATGATGGTGGAGCGCTTTGGCTTTGACGTGCATGAGATCACCGCGCTGTATTTGATCAACCTTATCGCCAATATGCTGTTTGCGCCTTTGATCGGCGGCGCTGTGTCGAAGTTTGGCGAGCGGCGCACGTTGATCTTTGAGTATGCGGGCCTTGTGATTGTCTTCCTGGCATATGGCGGCATCTATTTCTTCGGCTGGGGCATTGCCTTGGCGGCAACACTCTATGTTGTTGATCACCTGCTGTTTTCGCTGGCATTGGCATTGAAGACCTATTTCCAGAAAATCGCGGACCCGGAAGATATGGCGCCGACTGCGGCTGTGGCCTTTACAATCAACCATATCGCGGCGGTGTTCCTGCCGGTTCTGCTGGGCCTGCTGTGGTTGGCATCCCCTGGGGCTGTGTTTGTGCTCGCGGCCTCCATGGCGTCGGTGTCGTTGGGTTTGGCTTTCCTGATCCCGCGCCATCCGGAAAAGGGCAATGAAACCCGACTGACGCGGCCTCTGGCTGCTGCTGCGGAGTAGTTTGTGCTTGCGCAGGCTTGACGGGGCCGAGGGGAGACCCTAGGCCCTGCGCAACCTGATAGGAGAGCAACATGCCGACATTCACCGCACTGACCACATTGATGGGCAAAGAGCAGGCCGAAGCGCTGGGCGCGGCGATGGAGCGGCTGGTGCCGGAACCAACGGGGGTTGGGGTGTTCGAGGTCGAAGACGGGTCTGGCCTCTGGGAAATTGGCGGCTACTTTGTTGAAGCGCCAGATGAGGCGGGGTTGGCCGTTTTGGCGGCAGCGTTCAGCGCGAAGCCTTTTGTGGTGTCCGAGCTGCCGGAAACCGATTGGGTGGCCCATGTGAAGCGTGAGCTGGCGCCGGTTGAGGCCGGGCGGTTCTTTGTCTACGGCAGCCACGACGCGGATAAAATTCCGGAAGGTGCCGAGCCGCTGTTGATCGAAGCCGCGATGGCCTTTGGCACCGGGCACCATGGCACCACTTTGGGCTGCCTGAAAGCGCTGGACCGCGTGGCCAATGAAGGCTTTGTGGGGCAGAACGTGGCGGACATCGGCTGCGGTACGGCGGTGCTGGGCATGGGGGCGGCGCGGATTTGGCCAAATCCGGTGTTGGCGAGCGATATTGACGAGGTGGCCGTGGATGTGGCCAAGGCCAACGTCACGGCAAACGATCTGGATGGGAAGGTCATCTGTCTGGAGGCGGCTGGTTTTGGGCATCCTGACTTGGCGGCCAAGGCGCCTTATGATCTGGTGTTTGCCAACATCCTGAAGGCTCCACTGGTGGATCTGGCACCGGATATGGGCGCCAATATTGCCGCGAACGGCCACGCGATCCTTTCCGGCATCCTGAACGAGCAGGCGGACGAGGTGGTCGAGGCTTATGATGCGGCAGGCTTTGATGTGCACACCCGCGAAGAGATTGGCGAGTGGACCACGCTGACGCTGACACGCCGCGCCTGACGCGGGCAACTCTGCACACAGAATCAAGACACGGGCGGCTGCCATCAGTCGCCCGTTTTTTTTGTGCGCATAGTCGTATTTGTTTCTTCTTTTTGCACAGTCCCTGGTGTAGTCTAGGGTTGTTTCCACTTTTCCTGCGGAAGTGCATAATTGAGGTCAGATTTGACGATAATTTGCCTCATTTTCGGCTTTGTGCCTTAATTTCGCCACATTTCGAGACCAGATTTGGCCATGTTTGGTGGGGGCCAAACCTGAGTTAGTTGCCATGAGTGAATCTTACGCAGAATTTCATGATCGCCTTGCACGGATCTATCGCAAGCAGGCGAAGACCGGTCGTGTGGGCCGTGAATCTGTTGTGATCAATCGCAACGGTTACATGATTGTCAAAGGCGCGGGCCGCCGCCGGGGTATCCCTTGGGCAGGCCTGTTCACCGTGGTTGTGTCTTTCTTCATGATCAAAGGCATCATGATGTCTCAGTTTGGCCCTGACTTCTATTCGCAGGACGTTGCGCGGTTGAGCGGTGGTACGCCGGTGGAAAAGGCTGCGGCCTGGACTATGGCCCCCGATCCCGTGTCGCGCTGGATTGCGACGCAAATCAACACCAAGCTCTAAAACTCCAAAGTTTCCGTGGATCCCTCCAAGATCCCACACGGCCCCGGGTCTCTCTCCCCGGGGCCGTTTCTTTTTTTGACGCGTAAAACAAAACCGCCGCCTCGAAGGAGGCGACGGTTTGCGGTCCCACGGAACAAAGCTGCCGTGAGTGGTGGGTGCTTAGCGGATCGCGTAAATGTCGGAGCGGGACAGACCAATGTCGTCCAGCTCGCGGTCGCTGAGCATTGCCAGAGCATTGCGTGTGCGGCGCTTTTCATTCCAATCGACGAAGCGGGCAACAAGCGCGAAGAGGGGCTGACCGATACGGCCAGCAGAACCAGAGGTCGACGTATGTTCGAAGGCGGCCATATCAGAAATCCTTTCTTTCAGTTGCTATGGACTGTGTTTTCGATTGGCCGCACATAGGGCTCAAAATGCACCCCAGCAAGCGTCAAAACGGCATAGGTGGCATGCGGTTATTGCATAGGTCGAAAATTGCGGAAACACCTTATTAATAAGGTCGTTTTTGGTGTCGTGAAGGGTCGCATTTAGACCATTTGGGGCAGGCATTAGGCGGGTCGCCAAATCGTCGCACCTGCAAAAACTTTTGTCGCAATTTGCTTCAGGCTTGGCGTTTGTTCTCGTTTCGTGCTACTTCACGGAGAATAACAAGAAAACAGAGCACAATGGGGCACAACATGCGCGTATTGGGAATCGATCCAGGCTTGCGAAACATGGGCTGGGGCGTGATCGACGCAGACGGCAGTAAGATGAGCCATGTGGCCAACGGGATTTGTCATTCGGTTGGGCAGGATTTGGCGGCACGACTGTTGTCTCTGCATGAGCAGCTAACGGATGTTGTCGCGCGCTTCTTGCCGGACCATGCGGCGATCGAGCAGACCTTTGTGAACAAAGACGGTGCAGGCACGCTCAAGCTGGGCCAAGCGCGTGGGATTGCCTTGTTGGTGCCGGCGCAGGCGGGGCTGCATATTGGTGAGTATGCGCCTAACAAGGTGAAGAAGACGGTAGTGGGTGTGGGGCACGCGGAGAAGCATCAGGTGGAACATATGGTGAAGTTGCAGCTTCCTGGGGTGAAGATCGCCGGGGCGGATGCGGCGGATGCGTTGGCGATTGCGATGTGCCACGCGCATTACGCTCGGGCAGGGGCTGGTTATGCGGAAGCATTGAAGAGGGCGCAGGCATGATTGGCAAGATTTCCGGGACGCTGGAGTACCGCAGCACGGATCACGTTCTGATCGATGTGCGCGGCGTGGGCTATGTGGTTTACTGTTCTGACCGGACTTTGGCGGCTTTGCCTAGTGTGGGTGAGCCGGTGGCGCTTTATACCGATCTGTTGGTGCGGGAAGACCTGTTGCAGTTGTTTGGCTTCTCAAGCCTGTTTGAAAAGGAATGGCACCGCCTGTTGATGAGCGTGCAGGGGATTGGCGCGAAGGCGAGCTTGGCAATCCTTGGCGCGCTGGGAGCAGACGGTGTGAGCCGGGCGGTAACCCTTGGCGATGTGGCGGCGATCAAGGCGGCAAAAGGTGTCGGACCTAAGACGGCGCAACGTGTTGTTATTGAATTGAAAGACAAGGCGCCGGAAGTGATGGCACTAGGTGGGACGCTTGGGGAGGCCATGGCGTCGGTTTCTGGTGAAGAGGCGGCTGCGGACGATGAGGTAATCGAAGATGTGGCACGCACTCCGGTGAATGCGGGTGGGGCTTCGGCGGCTGCTGGAGCGGCCGCTGCGGCGTCTATGAGTGTGCAGGCCGATGCTTTGTCGGCGCTGGGTAACCTTGGTTATGGGCCGGCAGATGCGGCAGGCGCAGTCGCGCAAGCGGCGGGGGAAGACCCCGAGGCGGATACATCTGAGTTGATCCGCGCAGCGCTTAAACTACTGGCACCAAAGGGGTAAAACATGGATCAGCCAGACCCCACATTGCGACCGGAAGCGCGGCCTGAGGATGCGGATCGCGCGTTGCGTCCGCAAGAATTGGATGCCTTTATCGGTCAAAGAGAAGCGCGCGCGAACCTGCGGGTGTTCATTGAAAGTGCGCGCCGTCGCGGTGAAGCCATGGACCACACATTGTTCCATGGTCCGCCGGGTTTGGGGAAGACCACTTTGGCGCAAATCATGGCGCGGGAGTTGGGGGTAAACTTCCGTATGACTTCTGGTCCGGTGCTTGCAAAGGCCGGAGACCTGGCGGCTATCCTCACCAACCTTGAAGCGCGCGACGTGCTTTTTATCGATGAAATTCATCGGCTTAATCCAGCGGTCGAAGAGGTGCTTTATCCCGCGATGGAGGACTTTGAACTCGATCTGGTGATCGGGGAGGGGCCGGCGGCGCGGACGGTTCGGATTGAGTTGCAGCCCTTTACTTTGGTGGGGGCGACGACGCGGTTGGGGCTGTTGACCACGCCGCTTAGAGACCGTTTTGGGATCCCGACGCGGCTACAGTTTTACACAGAGGGTGAACTCAACGAGATTGTCACGCGCAACGCCAACAAATTGGGTGTGCCTGCGCAGGATGGTGGCGCGCGGGAGATTGCGCGGCGCTCGCGCGGGACGCCGCGGATTGCCGGGCGTTTGCTGCGGCGGGTGGTGGATTTTGCCCTGGTGGAAGGCGATGGGGTTATCACAAAATCCCTTGCAGATGGCGCACTTACGCGGCTTGGGGTGGATAACCTTGGGCTGGATGGGGCGGACCGGCGTTACCTGCTTTTCATTGCCGAGAACTACGCTGGTGGACCGGTTGGGATCGACACAATCAGTGCGGCCTTGAGCGAAAGCCGAGATGCCATAGAAGAGGTGATTGAGCCGTTTTTGCTGCAACAAGGGTTGATCCAACGGACGCCACGCGGGCGGATGTTGGCGCAAAAGGCCTGGCAACATCTGGGGCTGAGTGCGCCGCGGCCTCGGGAACAGAGCGATCTGTTTACCCCGCCAGGCAACGGCAAATAAGGCGTCGGTATCGCGTCGGTATTGTGACTGTTTCGCGGAGGTGCGGTTTTGAAAGTGGAAGATGTTAACGCGATGACACAAACGCCAGTTGCGACTTTGGGCGAAGTGGACGTGCGTAAGCTGACCGAACAGGCGGCTGCGGTTTCCGACATTTATGCCGAGCGATTTGGCATTGATCGGGATGCCACCTGGTATCTGGCCAAAATGACCGAAGAGTTGGGCGAATTGCAGTCAGCCTATCTGGCGACGCAGGGGGCACAGCGCGGCGCTTTACCTCAAGCAGACGCGCGCCAGAACCTGATCGATGAAACGGCGGACCTGTTTGGCTTCCTCATGGTCTTTGCGGACTGGCAGGGCATCGACCTGGCCGAAGCTTTTGCAGCCAAATGGGGGCGGTACCTTCCTGAATAGGTGGGTGAGGCGGGTTTTCCTTAGTGCAAATCGGGTAAGTCTTCAGCATCACCGGCCTCTTTATCGGGTGATTCCTTGGTTGGCATAGGGGCAATCACGGGGTCGGGCGCGGAAAATCCGTGTCCAGAATGTGCCGTTTCCGCTCAATTTTACTTTTCTGGGATTGGCTAAAATTCAAGCTATCAAGGCAAGTGTTGGCAAAGTCTAAACACGCGCGGCTTGAGCGGGTTTTTAGGCAAATTCTCTCGCCTACGGTTTTGCCGAAGGAACTCTTTGAAAATCCGTACCTTGATAGGATTTGTCGGAGAGACTGACGCGTTTAGGTCAAAGAAACGGATGTGACCTCTGTCTCGCATTTTGTCCACATTTAAGTCGGATAACGCTCAATTTTTATGGGCTTTGGGGCGGTTAATTCCCTGTAAGGAAAGCCGAAACCGCCCATTAAGGAAAACAGTTTTGGTTGAGGCTCAAGAGCGAGCCGGTGGGAACCAAATCTGAATCAGCGCTCATCTCTGACCAACGAACTGAACTTCATACGGGTAACAGAAAATGCTGAACACATCTATCAAAGCCATGATGGCAGTTGGCGCCTTGGTGTCTATTGCGGGCTGCAAAAGCACCATTGAATCTTATGTGGAAGACGAGGTGGGTGACCGCCTGAATGAAATGGCGGGTGATCGCCTTTACCTTGCGCATGGCGACACCACACTGAACGGCCGGGTCCGTACCGCGTCTATGTCTACAGATGGCGAAGGTAACGTAACCGGCGGCCGTCTTGGTGCCGCGCGCAACGGGTCCATCGAGGTTGGCACCAACATTGGTGAGCTGGAGACGTTGGAGATGACCAACGGTAGCACCACCACGCGTTTTGGCGCAGGCGGCGACCGCATTGATGACGGCATGGATTCCCTGTTGATCACCGCGCGCAATTCCAACGGGAAGAAGCGCAGCTGGATGGGCAACGCGGATGCGCTGGATTATGATCACCAAACCTTTGGCATGTGGGCGACGGGCGTCGGCACGTCCAATGGCAGTGTGAGCGTGGGCAGCTTCGGTCGCCGAACTGCCTCAGCTGATGTACCAACCAGTGGGTCCGCCACTTATTCCGGCCGCTCCGTCGGTATGGTTGTCACCACAGATGGTCGCGCGCTTGTGTCCGAATCCCAAGTTGGCGTGACCACTTCCGACTTCTCCAATGTGAGCGTTGCCAGCACCAACACCTATGTGCGCAACCTGTCCGGCGGCAACGCCTGGCGTGGTCAGCATCTGGATTTTGCAGGCACCGGCACCATTAGCGGTAATGAATTCACTGCGAACATCAACGGAGTGATACCGTTCAGCGCTGGCGACAGCGGCACGTTAAATGGGGCCTTTTATGGTGACAACGCGGAAGAAGTTGGTGGCACCTTTGAGATGAATGGTGCGATTGGTAACTATTCCGGCGCGTTTGGTGGCAATTAACACTGTCCTATAACGCGTATACAAAATTGTTCTCCGCTTTGGCGGGGAACTGCTCTGAAACGAGCAGTTTATTAGGGTAACCAGAATGGCCAAGGTAGTGACATCCAAACTGAAAATCGGTCTCGTGGCGATTGCCGTCTTTTGCGGGGCTTTGACAGCAGCGACAGGATTTGCCGAGGCCAACACCCCATCTCCTTCAGCATTGGAGATTGAGCGGTCTTTTGACACGGCGATGGCGGCCCTTGATGCTGGGCAACCCGAAGCAGCCATTCCGATCCTCCAAGGTATTCTGGCAACCGATCCCAAGCTTATTCGTGTGCGCCTTGAATTGGCCCGGGCCTATTTCATGGCGCAACAATGGGCACGGTCCCGGGAAGAGTTTTTTCGGGTGCTGTCTGGCGACCTGCCGGAACCAGTGCGTAAGACAGTTCTGTCTTTCATTCGTCAAATCGATGCGCGCCGCGGTTTTGATTGGGATCTGTCGATCGGTCTGACCACGGCCGGCAACAACCGGAACTATGACGCTGAACACCCGTTTCCTTTTGGTCTGGGGCCAGATGGTGAGGTGATTTATGTGTATTCCTCTCGTCCTGTGAAGCAGGTTCCGGCGCTGCGCGCCGAGGGATCGGCAAACTTTCGGTACAAACTCGAGGCCCTAAGCGGCCCCAAGAGCACTGTTCTTGGCTACGCCAGTCTCAGCGCGAGCATCCTGGAGGCGGAGGGTCGCGACTACGATGACCAATTGTTGCGCCTGCGTTTGGGGTTGCGGCATCTTTCCCAGAACACCACGCTGTCTTTTGGGCCGTTTGTGTCTGGGCGTCGGGTGCGCGGCGAACACTATGAGGATCAGTATGGTTTGGACGCAGCCTTTGAGCGCCGCGGCCTGATGGGGGGATCGGTGTATGGACGCTTGTCTTACGCCCATGTGGACAGCCAGTTCAGCAGTTCGTTGGATGGGTCTTTGGCAACGGCTTTTGTTGGCTTCCGGAGGTCTGTCGGCGGGTCAACTATTGTAGGTGGTGAGTTGAACTATGAGCGTCGTCGCCAGGACGGCTTAAACGGGTTTGGTGAAGGAGGGTATGAAACCCTTCAGCTTTCGGCCTATTCCAGTTTTGACATTCGTAATGGGTGGACAATAGAGCCGCGGGTGTTTGTGAAGCACCGACGCTTTCTGGAGGTCAACCCGTTGTACGGTGAAGCGCCGAGTTCAGTGTCACTGGGAGGGGCGCTGCGGGTGGAAAAATCTGACATGTTCTTGCCAGGGGGCTATACGCCATACTTCATGATCGATGCGGAGCGGGCCAGAAGCGACATTGCGGCCTTCAGTTTCCGCTCGGTTGGGGTGCAGATTGGCGTGGAGCGTCGGTTCTGATCCGCGACAGCAAAGCCGAAGCAATACCGGCGCCGATGATGAGGCTGAGGCCGATCCAGGTGTAGGTATCAGGCAGGTCTTCAAAGACCAGCCAGCCAAGGGCGACCGCGCTGACCAGTTGTAAATAGACAAACGGCGCAAGCACGGCGGCTTCAGCGCGGGCATAGGCAAACAGCAGTAGGAAATTTCCGCCCATCGACAGGATGGCGCTGGCGGTTGTGAGCCCAGCCAGCGTGGGTGTCATGGGAGGGATCTGGGTGAGACAGAAGGGTGTCATCATCACCGCTGCCAGAAACAGTTGGGTGAAGAGCAGGCTGGTGGGGCGCGCGATTGGCGCGAGCCAGCGCGACGCTGTGAGGAAAGCGCCGTAGAACAGGCCTGCACCCAGGGCCCAGAGCAGGCCGGCGGACATGTCAAAGCTGGGGCGGACCACAAGCATCACGCCCAGGAAGCCAAGCCCCATAAGCGCGCTGCGGGCGCGGGTGACTGTTTCGCCAAGCAGCAGCACGGACAGCAGGTAGGAAAACAGCGGGCCAATGAAGAAGGCGGCGAAAACGTCGGCCAGCGGTGCGGTTTGCAGGGCGGTCTGGATGCAGGTGATGCCCCCGGTGAGCAGGGCGGCGCGCAGCCAGATGCGCCAGTTGGTGAGCAGGCGCAGCGTGTCCGGGCGCAGCAGGGGTAGGGCGAGGAGGCTGCCGAGTACAAAGCGCGACCAGGCGACAAACAGCGGGCTGGTGCCAAAGCCCTGGGTCATGAGTTTGCCGGCGGTGTCCCCGGCGGGGATCATCGACATGGCGACAAACATCAGGACAAAGGTTTTCCACATGCAAGCGGCGTAACATGTTTGTTCTGGGACAAAAAGTCTGTGTATTGGTGCGCGATTGCAAACAGAGAATTGCGCATCGGCGGGTTGAACCGGCGGGGGGCAAAAGGGTAAAGTTTTACACATGACGAAGGTATTTTCCCGCCGTGCGTTTTTGAGTTTGAGTGCTGCGTCGCTTGGTACGTCTGTTTTGGCAGATGCACCAACCCGGTCGTTGCGGCCTGTGTTGCGGCCGTCGTCGGCGAGAGCCTTGCCCAAGACTGCACCGGCAGCGGACGCTTTGATCCGTGACAGCGGGCTGACAGGCAAGGTCAGCTTTGCCGTGGCGCGAATGGGGGATGGCGCCGTTTTGGAAGGGCATCAGGCCAGCAGTGGTTTGCCGCCGGCCAGTGTCACAAAAATCCTGACCGCGCTTTATGCCTTGGCCTACCTCGGTCCTAACCATCGGTTCCAGACCACTTTGGTGGCGGTCGGAAATATCTCCAACGGGGTGCTGCGCGGTGATCTGGTGTTGCGCGGGGGCGGTGATCCAACGCTCGACACCAATGGATTGGCGGATCTTGCCCGGACGCTGAAAGCGGCGGGCGTGCGGGAAGTCAGGGGGCAGTTTCTTGTCTGGGGCGGGGCCTTGCCTTCGGTCAAACGGATCGACAACAAACAGCCGGATCACGCGGGCTATAACCCTGCGGTGTCAGGCATCTCGTTGAATTACAATCGCGTGCATTTTGAATGGAAGCGCGGGGCCAACGGCTATTCCGTCGCCATGGATGGGCGCAGCGACAAATACCGCCCAGAGGTGGATGTGGCGCGTATGAAGATCGTGAAACGCAGTGTGCCGGTCTATACCTATAAGTCGCAAGGCGGGCGGGATCATTGGACCGTGGCCAGCGGGGCGCTGGGCAAGGGCGGGGCACGGTGGTTGCCGGTGCGCGAGCCGGAGATCTATGCGGGCGAGGTGTTTCGGACTTTGGCGCGGGCGCATGGGATTGCCCTAAAGGCACCAAAGAAAACGCAAAACCCACCACGCGGCGCGGTGCTGGCGCGAAAAAACAGCCCGGCACTGAAAGATATTCTGAAGGGCATGTTGAAGTATTCCACCAATCTCACCGCAGAGATGGTGGGGATGGCGGCAAGCCAGGCCCGCGGTGCGCAGCCTGGTTCGGTGAAGGCGTCTGCGGCGGCGATGAACGCTTGGGCCTCTCAAAGTCTGGGCATGGGCAGCGCGGCCCTAGTGGATCATTCGGGGCTTGGCGAGAAATCGCGGTTGCGGGCGGATGAGACGGCCCTGATGCTGGCACAGGCCGGGCAGCACGCGGTCCTACAGCCCATTTTGAAAACCATCGCGCTGCGGGATTCCAACGGCAAGGTCAACAAGGGCCATCCGTTAAAGGTGCTGGCCAAGACTGGCACGCTGCATTTTGTCAGTGCCTTAGCGGGTTATGTGACCACGCCGGAAGGACGAGACCTGGCGTTTGCGATTTTTGGCGCGGACCTTGGTGCGCGGGATCGGCTGATCGGGCCAGATCGCGAGCGGCCCCAAGGGGCGCGGACCTACAACGGCCGCTCAAAGAAGTTGCAGCAGAAGCTAATTGAGCGATGGGGCACGGTATACGGGGCTTGATATAATTTGGCGCGCGTTATGCGTGCAATTTTCCCACCCAATCCCTTCTCCTTCTTCAAATTTCTTGACGTGTCCCGATCTGGGCGTTGATAATTTTTTCAATGGGTTCGCGGATGTCTCACCTGAGGCATTGCGGGCTGAGAGACACTGTACTGCGCCCTGACCGGCGGGCTGCAAGGTTTCGGTAATAAGTTCGAATTAATTTAAATGTGAGTTTAATGGCCCAGTGCCAAATGGGCTGACAGGTTGCGGGAAGAGACGTGCGGAAACGCGATAGGCTAGATGAGTTTGCTTTCTTGGAAGAGGTCCAGATGGGCATCTTTGTGCTGGAAGTGGCCGAAGACGGTCTGCCGCGCTATTTGATGATGAACCGTCTTGCGCGTGAAACTGCGCAACTGGAGCCGGAGTTTGTTGTTGGCAAAACTGCCGCAGAGATTTTTGGCGGGATCACTGGTGAGAGGGCATTGGCAAAACATCTCAGCGTGGTCAAAAGCGGCGAGCCGGCGACCTATGAGATCACCTTTCCCTTTGCCAAAAACGTTATGGAAATTCGCACCACGTTGACGCCAATCTATTATGAAGACGGTTCGCTGTCCCACGTGTTGGGCTGCTCGGCGGATATAACGTCAGAGAAGCAGCGGGATGCGGCGCTGGCGCTGACCAAGATTGCCAAGGACAAGGCGGAGCAGGCCAATAAGGCCAAGGAGCAATTTCTGGCCAATATGAGCCACGAGATTCGCACCCCGATGAACGGCATTATTGGCATGTGCGAGTTGTTGCATGAGACGGTGCTGAACAACCGGCAGAAGCTTTACTCCGACACGATCTCCAGCTCGGCCAATGCGCTGTTGGACATCATCAATGATGTGCTGGATTTCTCCAAAATCCAGGCCGGCAAGCTGTCGATCCATGACGCGCCGTTTTCGCTTCGCGATTTGGTCGAAGAAATCGCCACGTTGCTGAGTATCCGAGCCGAAGCCAAGGAACTGAAAATTCACGTGTGTTATCCGGATGAGGCCCCGTCGAATTTTCTAGGAGATGCGACCCGTGTTCGCCAAGTGCTTTTGAACCTGATTGGCAATGCTATCAAGTTTACCGAAGTGGGGCAGGTAGATGTGGTTGTGTTCTATGACCCGGGCGCCACACGTTGGCCCCTTAAGCTGTCCGTCCGCGACACCGGGCCTGGGATCCCTGAAGCCGAGAAGGATGTGATTTTCTCAGCCTTTGAGCAGATCGACAATTTGGCGACGCGGCGGGAGGACGGCACTGGGCTGGGACTGACCATTTCACAGGCGCTGGTAGAGCGTATGCACGGCAAGATCGAGGTCGAGAGTGTGGTTGGCAAAGGCGCCACGTTTACGGTCTCTTTGGCGTTGCCTGTCACCGAAGAGGTCGTCGAGGTGCAGGAGGTGGAGGAACTGCTGATTGCGTCTTATCCGCCGATGGAGGTCCAAGCCGGGCGGTTGGAAGAGACACCACAACCGCCGCCGGGGGCGCAGCTGAAGGGTATGAAAATCCTGGTGGCGGAAGACAACCGCGTGAACCAGTTGGTGATCAGCAAGATGTTGGGCCCCACTGGGGCGGAGTTGCAGTTTGTGCCGGACGGCCAGCAGGCGGTGGATGCCTATATGGCCGGCGAATGTGATCTGATCCTGATGGATCTGTCGATGCCGGTCCTAGGCGGGCTGGAAGCCACGAGACAGATCCGGGCATATGAAAAAGACGCGGCACGACCAGCTTGCAAAATCATTGCGGTGACGGCCAATGCGCAGCCCAGTGATGCGGAAGCCTGTATGAAGGCTGGCATGGATGATTTCCTGAGTAAGCCTTTCCGCAAAGGGGAGCTGATCTCCATCATTGAGTGGTGATGTGGGAGGTTTCCGTTCTACCCTTCGGGTTGAGGGAGATATGTTCAAAACAACCCATTATGGATAGTGAGGGTCTTTCTGGAGTTTACGTGAGATTTTAGCTGCACAAATTGCCAAGTTCATGGCGTGCAAATTGTCGAGTTCGCCGCTATTGAAACAGTTTGGTAACACTTCTTTAGCTAAGAATCGTAGGACGCCCCCTTCCACCACAGGGTGGCGATGACGTGGCAGGACTAGGCGTGACGCAATTGGATTTCCCGGACTATCTCGCGCTTTTGGATGCGATGCCAACCCCGATTTTTGTCTTGAAAGTCGGTGAAGATGGGTTGCCGCGGTATGTCATGATGAACGCAACCTGTTGCAAAATGGTTGAGCGACGCCTTGAGGATATTGTTGGGAAGACGGCTTTCGAGATTTATGGCGGCTCCATGGGCGAGCGCGCGCTGGCACAGCAGCTTTCAGTCATGGAGGCCGCGGAGCCGACCACTTATTCAGTGTGTATTCCCTTTCCGCACCGGGTGCTTGATCTGCGGACAACCTTGACGCCGATTTTTGATGCCGCCGGTGCCATGACGTATTTGATTGGATTCTGCATTGACGTGACCTCGGAGAGGGAGCGTGACGAAGCGTTGGAATTGACCAAAATTGCCAAAGAAAAGGCCGAGGAGGCCAGTTCTGCAAAAGAGCGGTTTTTGGCCAACATGAGCCATGAAATCAGAACACCGATGAATGGTATTCTCGGGATGTCTGAGATGATGCTTGAGACAGGTCTTTCGCAGCAACAGAAGCTTTATGCGGATACCATTCACACCTCAGCAAATGCGCTTTTGGATATTGTGAATGATGTTTTGGACTTCTCCAAAATTCAGGCAGAGAAGATCTCTTTGGCGCGGGAGCCCTTTTCCCTGTTGCAGGTGATTATGGAGGTGACCACACTTTTGAGCACGCGGTCGGAGGCAAAGGGATTAGACCTGCAACTGGACTATGGTCCGATGGTGCCACACGGATTCATAGGAGACGCCAAGCGCATTCGGCAAATACTGCTGAACCTGATTGGCAATGCGATCAAGTTTACAGACGCGGGACATATCAACGTATCTGTGACCCATGACGCACGCGAGGGTGTGTATCCGCTAACCCTGACGGTTACAGATACTGGCGTAGGGATTCCGCAAGCAGCGCAGAAGGACATCTTTGCAGCCTTTGAGCAGGTGGAGAATCCTGCGGCGTATCGCGAAGACGGCACTGGCTTGGGGTTGGCCATTACGCAAGCTTTGGTGGAACGCATGGGCGGTGCCATTTCAGTGCAGAGCGTCGAGGGAGAGGGGGCGACTTTTACAGTTCGTTTGGGGTTGGCTGAAGCCAAAGGAGATGATCTGAGTACAGCGGACGGTTCAGGTTCTGCCAGGCAGGCAAAACAGTTTGCGGCGGATTTCCAAGTTGAGGCCGTGACGTCAGTGCCAGTTCCACTTGAGATGCCGTCTTTGGCGGGACGAAAGATCTTGATTGCAGAAGACAACCGCACCAACCAGTTGGTGGTACGCAAGATGCTGGACCCAACGGGCGCCGAGTTGCACTTTGTGCCGGATGGGCAGCAGGCGGTGGAGGCCTATAAAGCGGCTGGGTGTGACCTGATCCTTATGGACTTGTCCATGCCGGTGCTGGGCGGGTTGGAGGCCACGCGGCAAATCCGGGCGTTTGAGAAAGATGCCGCGCGTCCGGCGTGCAAGATCATCGCTTTGACCGCCAATGCGCAGCCCAGCGATGCAGAGGCCTGTATGGCTGCCGGGATGGACGATTTTTTAAGCAAGCCATTCCGAAAAGGCGAGTTGCTTTCCGCTGTCGCAAGTTAGGGATGTTGTTCTGTTTTTGGAGTTAAAACCGGCTTCAAGAAATTGGCCAAACGGTTACAACCAAAGTCGTAAATGCGCAGGTTTTCCTGCGCTTGATCCAATTCTGATTTCAGAATTTATTAACCAAACGCTGTGAATTTATGGCGGATTTTAAAGACGCCGCGCATACGGTTTGGTCCATCGCGATATGCCGGTTTGGGTGGAGGTGCGCGGAGGCACCAAGGGGATAGCTTTGAAAGACAGTGAACAGATCAATCCGTTTGCCTTATTGGACTCGATTGCGTTTGCTGTTTTTGTACTGGAAATTGGACAAGACGGTATGCCGCGTTATGTGGCAGCCAATGCGCCGGCGCTGGAGCATACGGAGTTTACTTGGCAAGAAATTGTCGGAAAGACCGCGCTTGAGGTGTTTGGCGGCGTTGTTGGGCAACGCGGGCTGGCGCATCATCTGAGCGTTGTGGCGCAGGCCGAAGAGGTGACCTATGAGGTGCCTTTTCCTCAGGGCAACCGTGTAGCCCTGATGCGCACAACCTTGAGTCCGTTGTTCGATCGGGCGGGCAAGCTGACCCATCTTGTGGGCTCGTCCATGGATGTGTCTGCCCATAAAGAACGGGACGACGCGCTGGAACTCACCCGGATCGCCAAAGACAAAGCTGAGCAGGCGGTGCGCGCCAAGGAGCGTTTTTTGGCCAATGTAAGCCATGAAATTCGCACGCCGATGAATGGCATCATGGGCATGTGCGAGCTGTTGCGAGACACTGTACTGGACGATCAGCAGCGGCTGTATTCCGAGACGATTTACAATTCTGCAAATGCGCTTCTGGAAATTGTGAACGACGTGTTGGATTTCTCAAAAATCCAATCCGAAAAGATTTCATTGCACGTCGAGGCGTTTTCCTTGCGAGACCTTATTTCGGAAACGGTGACCTTGTTGGGCCCGCGGGCGTTGAACAAAGGGCTCGCGCTGGTGGAGGACTACGCACAAGACGCGCCAGACGCTTTTGTGGGTGATGGCACCCGGGTGCGGCAGGTGGTGCTCCACCTGGTGGGCAATGCGATCAAGTTCACCGAAACCGGTCAGATCCGCGTGGGGGTCACCTACGAGGAAGGCGCGGTGCTGCCTTTGCGGATCGCGGTGTCAGATACCGGTGTTGGCATTGCGCCGGAAGATCAGGAGATGGTGTTTTCGGCGTTTGAACAGGTCGATCGGCCGGAAATGCAGAGAGAAGAAGGCACCGGCTTGGGGTTGGCGATCACCCGGGCGGTGGTGGAGCGCATGGGGGGGAAAGTGTCGGTGCAGAGCACCAGAGGTGAGGGCTCGACCTTTAAGGTCTGTTTGAACTTCCCGACCGCCACCTCGGCAGACGTGCGGGCGGCGCGGGATCGGGCAGAGGCGCTGGGCGACACCGATCACCCGCCGCGGCTGGACTTTGAATTTGTGTCCTCGCCAGAACGTGCGCCAGCGGACGCAAGTGCTCTGCCCAACCTTAAGGGGCTGAGAGTGCTTGTGGCGGAAGACAATAAGACCAACCAGTTGGTGGTGAAAAAGATGCTGGCGCCAACCGAGGCGGAGTTGACCTTTGTCGAAGACGGGCAAGAGGCTGTGGCGGCCTTTGAGGCGGGCGATTGGGATGTGGTTCTTATGGACCTGCTGATGCCGGTCATGGGAGGGCTGGAAGCCACGCGCCAAATTCGCGCGCTTGAGGCTGAGAGACATCTGAAGCCGTGTAAAATCATTGCGCTGACAGCCAACACGCAGACCAGTGATGTTGACGCCAGTCTGGAAGCGGGAATGGATGACTTTCTGAGCAAGCCATTCCGCAAGCGCGAGCTGCTGTCGATGGTTGCAAGCGCGGCGCGGTCATCAGGCGAGACCTGATAACCGCAGGTTTATGTCAGACCATGTGACGGGCGCGGGCGCCGCGCTCGATGCCGGCGGCGTGCAGGCGGTCGATTTCCAGCTCGTAGCGGATTTCTTCGAGGATGCGCAGTTCGGTTTCCGCCAGCGTGCCATCGGCGGCGGCGACATCGCAGGCCAGCGCATAGGCGGTTTCAAACAGGTGCGCAGGCAGGTCGTGACGCACCAGACCAAACAGCGCGGCGAGACCGTCCTCTTGCTCAAACAGTTCAAACACCAGTTGGCTGACGTGCTGCATGCGGTCGATGTCATATTCGGCAAAGACCGGCAGGTTGTTCACGGCGACCTGGATTTTGACCAGCTCTGCGGTGCGGATGTTTTCGTCAGAGGCCGACACGGCAATCATCACGGCGACAAGGCAGTCTTGTGGCGTGAGGGTGGTTGGGGTCTTATCCGGCACTGGGAATTCCTTTGAAATAGCCTTGTTGCGGTGCAGAATATTGACTGACCCCGCAAGGAGCAATAGGAAGCGGCGGATTGTCAGGTGCAATGAGGCGCTTGGCAGGAATTTGCTGAAACCAATCCCGACATCGGAGATGGACAATGTCTGACCTGCGCGACGCAGCCCTCGTATCCAAAGCCTGGCCCTTTGAAGAAGCGCGCAAGCTTCTCAAACGCTACGCAAAGGGTGCGCCGGAGAAGGGATACGTGCTGTTTGAGACAGGCTACGGTCCCTCCGGCCTGCCACATATCGGCACCTTTGGCGAAGTGGCGCGGACCACGATGATCAAGACCGCCTTTGAGGCGATCAGCGACATTCCCACCAAGTTGATCTGTTTCTCGGACGATCTGGACGGGATGCGCAAAGTGCCATCCAATGTGCCGAACCCAGAAATTCTGGAGCAGCATTTGCAGCGGCCGCTGACCTCGGTGCCGGATCCATTTGGCACACATGACAGCTTTGGGGAGCACAACAACGCCATGCTGCGGCGGTTCTTGGACACCTTTGGCTTTGAGTATGAGTTCTACTCCGCCAAAGAGTTTTATGAATCCGGTCAGTTTGACGAGATTCTGAAGCGTGCCGTGGAGCGCTATGACGAGGTTATGGCGATCATGCTGAAGTCCCTGCGTGAGGAGCGCGCGGCGACCTATTCGATCTTCTTGCCGCTGCACCCGGAAAGCGGTCGCGTCATGTATGTGCCGATGAAAAAGGTCTGTGCAGAGACCTATACGGTGACCTTTGACGATGAGACCGGCAAAGAGTGGACCGTGCCGGTGACCGGTGGCAACGTTAAGCTGCAGTGGAAGCCAGACTTTGGCGCGCGCTGGGCGGCGCTGGGGGTGGACTTTGAGATGTATGGCAAAGAGCACGCCACCAACGAGAAAATCTATGATGCGATCTGTCGTGTGTTGGGGGGGCGGGCGCCGAACCACTTCTCGTATGAGCTATTCCTTGATGAAAACGGCCAGAAGATTTCCAAGTCGTCTGGCAACGGTGTGTCGATTGACGAGTGGCTGACCTATGCCTCCACAGAAAGCCTCGCGTACTTCATGTACCAGAAGCCAAAGACCGCCAAACGCATGCATTTTGATGTGATTCCGAAGGCGGTAGACGAATATCACCAACAGCTGCGGGCGTATCATACGCAGGACATCAAGGCACAGCTGAACAACCCGGTGTGGCATATTCACGGTGGCGACGTGCCACAGTCTGATATGATGGTGCCGTATTCCATGCTGCTCAACATTGCGTCTGTGTCCAATGCCGAGGACAAAGACACGCTTTGGGGCTTCATCAACAAATATGCGCCTGAGGCGACCGCAGAGACCCATCCGGGAATGGATGCCGCCGCGGGCCATGCCGTGCGTTACTTCAACGACTTTGTGAAGCCAGCGAAAGTGTATCGTGCGCCAACCGAGCAAGAGCGCCGTGCGTTGGAAGATCTGGCTGGGGCGCTAAGCTCTGCAGAAACGGCTTTGGCGGTGATTGCGGCCAAGAATGCGCTGGTTGGCAATGACGATCCGCTGCCGGAGCCGGATTTTGGGGACGAAGAGTTCCTGCAGTCTATCGTGTTTGCCATCGGTAAAACGCATGGCTTTGAACCGCTGCGCGATTGGTTCAAGGCGATCTATGAGGTGCTGCTGGGCGCCAGCCAGGGCCCGCGTTTTGGTGGCTTCATTGCGCTGTACGGCGTGGAAGAAACCGTTGCGTTGATCCATAAGGCACTGGCCGGTGAGTTGACCGCGGCTGAGTAAAACCCGCATTATGGGCAACGTTTTGAAAGGCTCCGCTTTGGCGGGGCCTTTTGGTTTTGAGGCAGGCGCTAAAGGCGTGAAATGATCTGCGGGCCGATGGTGGGCGTAGTCTCTTGCAAGGGAGGTGCGCCATGAAACATGTTTTGCTCGCAATTGTGGTTGTGATGGAGTTTGCCCGAACGCAAGGCGCCAAAGCGCAGGAAGGCGGTGCCGCCACGGAAATCCAGACGGTGATCAACAGTCAGATGGCGGCATTTGCCAAAGACGATTTTGCCGATGCCTTCACTTTTGCTGCAGATAATATTCAGCGGATGTTTGGCACGCCGGAGAACTTTGGCGTGATGGTCAAACGCGGCTATCCGATGGTGCATCGCGCCGAGGATGTGCGGTTTGGCGAGCTGCGCGCCGAGGGCAATGCGTTGTGGCAGCGAGTGCTGGTGAAAGACGGTGCAGGCGTGGTGCATGCGCTGGAGTATCTGATGATTAGCGATGGTGACAGCTGGCGCATTGCGGCGGTGCAACTGCTGCAGCCAAAAGACGTGGGCGCCTAGCGGGTACGGGCCTCGCGCCAGACCAGAATGGCGGCGGCACAGAGGATGATGCCAGCTCCGAGCCAGCTGATCGCGTCTGGCAACACCGAAAACACCGCGGCGTCATAAAGCGCGGCAAATGCCAGCGACGTATAGAAAAACGGGCTGACGAAACTCGCGTCGGCCATGCGCATGGCGTTGATGAAACAGGTTTGTGCAGAGGCCATCAGCAGACCGATGCCCGCCAGTGCCGCCGATTGTTGCAAGGTAGGCATTTGCCAGACAAAAGCGGCCGCGACCGTGGCGATGGTCAGGCCAATGGCGTTGTTGATGAGCAGGATTTGGAAAGGGCGTTCGCGGCCTGTGAGCTTCTTGATGAAGATCAGCTCGCCGCCCATGGCGCAGGCCGCGCCCAAAGCCAGCAAAGCGCCGAACTCCAGAGCGCCGGCTCCCGGACGGGTGAGCACCATGGCACCGGTGAAGGCCAATGCGGCAGAGCCCCAACGCCACGGGCCGATCTTGTCACCGAGAAACGGGATCGCCAGCAGCATTCCGACCACCGGGTTCAGAAAGCTGATCGCGGTGGCGTCTGACAGCGGGATAAAGGCGGCGGCGGCAAACATCAGCGTCACGCCGCCCCAGCCCAAAGTTGAGCGGCCAATGTGCAGCCCCCAATGGGGGCGGGTGATTTGAGGGCGGACAATCATTGCAGCAGTGGCGAACCCCAAAAACGCAAAGAGGAAGCGCCCGTGGCTGATTTGCAGCGGATGCAGCTCCGGTCCCAAGGCACCAGTGCCCAATGCCTTGGCCAGCAAAGTGGTGCCCGCCGCAAAGGCGGAGGCCGCGAGGGTCAGCGCGGCTGCAAGGGCCGGATTGGTGCGGGGCAGGGACTGTTCGCTCATGAGGTGGTTATGCGCCTGCGGTTTCGGACTGACAAGTGGCGGTTTTGAGCGCTTTGTGTGGTGCGGGAGACTCTGCCGATTTGCGCAGATGTCACAAAATTTACGCGAAACGAAAGATAGGGGTTCCTATTTGTCGCTGATGCCTCTAGGCAGGGCGCATGATCAAACGCACAGATATCCTCTTTGTACGACGCCGACGCGCTATTGCGTGACCGGCCCTTGATCCCTTGCGCTGCAAAGTGGCGCACAACCTCTCAAAAACATTGACGCAAATGCCCCAAGTGATGCAGTCACAAAGGCTCATGATCTGAAAAGGAAGATCGACATGATCCCGTCCGTTTTGCCGACGTACAACCGCGCCGCCCTCACGTTTGAGAAGGGCGAAGGAAGCTGGATGATCGAGGCGGATGGCCGACGTTTTCTGGACTTAGGTGCGGGCATTGCTGTGAATGTGCTGGGCCACGCCAATCCGGTGTTGGTGGAGGCGCTGACCGAACAGGCCGGTAAGCTGTGGCATGTGTCCAACCTCTACAACATTTCGCAGCAAGAGGCGCTGGCGGACAAGCTGGTCGCCAACACCTTTGCGGATACGGTGTTCTTCACAAACTCCGGCACTGAGTGCTGTGAGTTGGCGGTGAAGATGGCGCGCAAGTATTGGCACGACAAGGGCCAGCCGGAGCGGGTGGAGATCATCGCCTTTGAAGGCGCGTTCCATGGTCGGAGTTCCGCCGGGATTGCCGCGGCGGGGGCGGAGAAGCTTGTGGCGGGCTTCGGACCACTGTTGCCGGGGTTCCATCAGGTGGCTTGGAGTGATCTGGAGGCGGCCAAGGCGCTGATTTCTGATCAGACCGCGGCCATCATTGTGGAACCTGTGCAGGGTGAAGGCGGTATTCGTCCAATGGCGGATGAGGACCTCAAGGCATTGCGGGCGATCTGTGATGAGGCGGGGATCCTGCTGATCATGGACGAGGTGCAATGTGGCGTGGGCCGGACCGGCAAATTGTTTGCCCATGAATGGGCCGGTGTGACGCCAGACATCATGATGGTTGCCAAAGGCATCGGCGGGGGCTTCCCGCTGGGCGCGGTGCTGGCCACGGAAGAGGCCGCGAGCGGCATGGTGGCGGGCACCCATGGCTCGACCTATGGCGGTAACCCGCTGGCCTGCGCCGTGGGTGGCGCGGTCATGGATGTGGTCGCGGATGAGGCGTTTTTGGCGGAGGTGAACCGCAAGGCGGGTCTGTTGCGGCAGAAACTGGAAGGGGTGGTTGCGAGCCATCCGGACGTCTTTGAAGCGGTGCGTGGCGCCGGGCTGATGTTGGGGCTCAAATGCTCCAAGGCGGCCTGTGGTGACGTTGTGGCGGCAGGTTATGACCATGAGGTTGTGACCGTGCCTGCGGCGGACAATGTGGTGCGTTTGTTGCCACCATTGAACATCACAGATGAAGAGATTGCCGAGGCCGTTGTGCGGCTGGAGAAGGCAGCAGCGCAAGTGGGCGCGGAAGGTTAAGGACTATAGAGATGAAGCATTTTCTGGATATCAATAAGACCAGCGTGGACGATCTGCGTAGCATGATCGACAGCGCGAAGGCGATCAAAAACGCCCGCAATGGTCGCCCGAAAGGCGCGCAGGATGATGACCTGCCGCTGAAAGATCACATGGTTGCGCTGATCTTTGAAAAGCCGTCGACGCGGACGCGGGTGAGTTTTGATGTCGGCGTGCGCCAGATGGGCGGGCAGACCATGGTTCTGTCTGGCTCTGAGATGCAGCTGGGACATGGCGAGACGGTGGCGGATACTGCCAAGGTGCTGAGCCGTTATGTCGACCTGATCATGATCCGGACCTTTGAAGAGGCCACGCTGCTCGAGATGGCGGAGAACGCCACCGTGCCGGTGATCAACGGGCTGACCAACCGCACACACCCGTGCCAGATCATGGCGGATATCCTGACCTTTGAAGAGAAGGTCGGGCCGATTGCGGGCAAGAAGGTTGTGTGGTCTGGTGACGGCAACAACGTGTTTGCCAGCTTTGCTCATGCGGCGGGGCAGTTTGGTTTTGATTTGACCTTCACTGGCCCGCAAACTCTGGACCCGGAGCAGGTGTTTATCGATGAAGCCCGTGCCAAAGGCGTGAAGGTGGAGATCGAACGTGATCCTGTGAAGGCGGTACAAGGCGCTGACCTTGTGGTGACGGACACCTGGGTGAGCATGCATGATGCGCCGTCCGCACGGGAGCGTCGCCACAACCAGCTGCGTCCATTCCAGGTGAACGAAGAGCTGATGAGCCATGCCAATGACGATGCGCTGTTCATGCATTGTCTGCCGGCGCACCGGAATGAAGAAGCCACCAATGCCGTCATGGATGGGCCGAACTCGGTGATCTTTGACGAAGCGGAAAACCGGCTGCATGCGCAGAAGGCGATCATGAAGTGGTGCCTTCAGAACTAAGGTTCGCGGCAATAAGTAACGTAAGGGCGTCAGCATAGTTGGCGCCCTTTTTGTTGTTTGGGGGCGCATCCTGCGCCTAAGCTTATCCCGCGAAAGGACAGAGGGAGCGCGTGATGGGGGAGACGCAAGGGCGTAGCGGTGCGCCCAGGATTGTGGTGGCTGGAGCCGGGAGTATTGGGTGTTTCGTTGGTGGCTTGTTTGCGCGGAGTGGTCAGGATGTGACGCTGCTGCTGCGGGCGGGAACGGCGGAGGAGATCACGCAGAATGGGTTGACGCTGACCGACTTTGGAGCGCTCGATGCAGCTTTGGCCCCGGATCGGTTTGCGATGAGCACGGACCCAGCCTGTTTGGCGGCGGCGGACATCGTGTTGGTCACGGTGAAAAGTGGCGCCACGGAGGAGATGGCGGCGCAGATTGCTGCGCATGCGCCAGCGGAGGCTGTGGTGGTGAGCCTGCAAAACGGTGTGGAGAATGCGGCACTGCTGCAGGAGATGTTGCCGGGTTGGGATGTGCGCGCAGGCATGGTGCCGTTCAATGTGGTCTGGGTCGGCGGAGGCCGGTTTCATCGCGGCACCAGTGGTGACATCATTATCGAGAGCGGCCAGGGGCATGTGGGTCGGCAGTTGAACGTGCCGGATTTGCATGTGCATGAGCATGGCGACATCGCAGCTGTGCAATGGGGCAAGCTGCTGATCAATCTCAACAACGCGTTGAATGCGCTGTCGGGGCTGCCGCTGAGGGAGCAGATTGGCGACCGGGACTGGCGGCGGTTGATGGCGGCGCAGATGGCGGAAGCTTTGGCGGTGCTGCAGGCGGCGGATGTCGCTTTTCAAAACCCTGTGGCAAAGGTGCCAATGGAGCTGGTGCCACGGATTTTGCGGCTGCCGACATGGGTATTTCGGCTGGTGGCGAAGACCATGCTGTTGATTGATCCCAACGCGCGCAGCTCCATGTGGGAGGACCTTGAGAAGGGGCGTGGGACCGAGATTGACGAGCTGCAGGGCAAGATTGTGCGATTGGCGCGTCAGGCCAATGTCGCGGCGCCGATCAATGCGGGCCTTGCAGAGATGATCCGAGAGGTTGAGGTACTTGGTGCGGGTGCGCCCAATCTCACAGCACAGGAGGTGCAAAGCCGTCTGCGGACACTAGATGCGCCCGCAGACGGGGAAGTTTAGCTGCTCAGCGTGTTGAGCGCGTAGAAGATTGCAGCCGACATCAATGCGGCGGCGGGCACGGTGATGACCCAGGCTGCGACGATGGTCATGAAGTGGCTGCGACGCACCAACTTGCGGCGGCGGCGTTCTTCTGGCGCGATGCGTTTTTCAGGCGGGCGTTGTACGGCGGTTTTGCGCAGGCGGCGCTCGGCGTGCCATTCGCGGTAGAAGCCAACGCCAAAGATGCCGCCCACGGCGATATGGGTGGAACTGACCGGCAGGCCCAACCAAGAGGCGACAATCACGGTGATCGCGGCGGACAGGGCCACACAATATGCGCGCATTGGGTTCAACTTGGTGATCTTCTCACCGACCATGCGGATCAGCTTGGGGCCAAACAGGAAGAGGCCAAAGGAGATCCCAAACGCGCCGATGATCATCACCCAGTTGGGGATGGAAACCTTGGCGGCAAATTCGCCAAACTCGGCGGCGTGCACGATGGCGGCCAGTGGGCCAACCGCGTTGGCCACGTCGTTGGCGCCATGGGCAAAAGACAAGAGCGCGGCGGAGAACACCAGCGGAATGCCAAACAGCACTTTGAGGGACTTGTTGCGGTTCTCTAGGCCTTCAGATTGTTTGCGGATGAGTGGTGCGGAGACCACGTAGAACAGGCCTCCCACGGCAACACCAATCAGCAGGGCAGTTTGCAGGTCAATCTTGATGATCTTTTTGAGACCTTTGAGGGCCAAGTAAGATGCAAACGCTGCGGCCATGATGCCGATCAACACTGGCACCCAGCGACGGGCGGCGGCGATTTTGTCGTCTTGATAGATGATTTTGACCTTGATGAAGGCCAGGAATGCGGCGGCGATTACACCGCCCAGCACTGGAGAAATCACCCAGGACGCGGCGATTTTGGCCATGGTGGGCCAGTTCACGGCCGCGAAACCTGCGGCGGCGATGCCTGCGCCCATCACACCCCCTACAACGGAGTGGGTGGTGGAGACCGGCGCGCCGACCCATGTGGCGAGGTTCACCCAGAGCGCGGAGGAGATCAGCGCGGCCATCATGGCCCAGATGAAGATGGTGGTGTTGGCCATGCCAGAAGGATCGATGATGCCTTTGGAAATGGTCGAAACCACGTCGCCCCCGGCCAGCAAAGCCCCGGCGCTTTCAAAAAAGGCGGCAATCACAATCGCGCCGCCCATGGTGAGCGCGTTGGCCCCCACAGCGGGGCCCATGTTGTTGGCCACATCATTGGCACCGATGTTGATCGCCATATAGGCGCCAATCCCGGCGGCGGCGATGATGATCATTGTGTTGGAGTCACTGCCAGACAGAAGACCTGCGGCAACACCTGCGAGCACAATGAAGGCAATCGCAATGCCAAACCCGACCATAGGGCGGGAGACATAGAGTGTGGCAGATTCCAAATGGGAGATGCGGTTGAGGTCACGGTCCAGAGTGGACCACTTCTTGCCTGAGTTTGGCGAGGTCATGACAAAGAATCCCGGCTTTACGTCGTACGGGGGGGCTACCCCCGTCGCCGGGTCATTGCAACGATTTCGTTACAAATGCGTTACGAAAGGATTACAATTCTCTCAGAAGGGCCTGAAGCTGTGGTTCGTTCACCATATCGGCGGCTTCCTGCGCAGGGACCCATTTGCGGGTGCGTTCGTCCGCCTCTGGGAAATCGTCGACCAGTTCTTTTACTTCGGTTTCAAACACAGTGACGTCCACCGGGATTTCCAAACCGCCATCGAGACGCTTGTCATAGCCATAGATGCCGACGGGTTCGCGATCGATGTTGGCCTTTTTCACGCCCGCTTCTTCCCAGGCTTCGCGCAGGGCGGCACCCGGTGCATCAAGGCCAGTGATGGGCCAGCCTTTGGGCAGCACCCAGCGGCCAGTGTCACGTGAAGTAATCAGGAGCACCTCGGTTGCGCCCTGTTTCTCACGCGTGCAGAGCGCGGCCACCTGAATGCGGCGTGGACGACGCCACAGGGGGGCAATCACGCTGTCAAAGGCGGTTTTCAGGGCGTTGGTCATGGACGGCTGCTCGGCTTTTTTCGGTTTTTGTATCGGGTCGTTTCTTTGTCGTTCTTTTGTATATACGTTTTGGTTAGCAAAACGTCAAGATGACTGGAAAATACACTTATTGTTTGCGCCGTTTTGCGCGCAAAGTTGGGTCTGCCTGAGTGGGGTCTTCGGGCCAGGGGTGCTTGGGATAGCGGCCGCGCATGTCCTTGCGCACGTCGGCGTAGGAGCTGGCCCAGAAGCCGGGGATGTCCATGGTGGTTTGCACTGGTTTTTGCCCCGGCGAGAGCAGGGTCACGCGCAGCGGGGTGTTGCCCACCATCGGGTGGGTGGTTTGGCCAAAGAGTTCTTGCAGGCGCAGGGTGATTTCTGGGTTTTCGCCGGAATAGTCGATGGGGATTTTGCGATCCAGCGGCGTGGTGAAATGCGCGGGGGCTAGTCGATCCACCAGTTGCATCTGGTTCCAGTCGAGGCGGGCGCGCAGGGAGTCCAGCAGGTCGAATTTCTTCCAGTGGTCGGCGGTTTTTACGCCGGAGAGATGTGGCAGAAGCCAGTCATCGATGGTGGACATAAGCGCATCGGGCGTCATGTCGGGCAGGTCGTGACCGGCGGCGCGGATCAGCTCGACACGGGCCACAAAGCGTTGCGCGGCAGGGGAGAGCGTGATGCCGAGGTCGCGCACCCCGTCGAGCATTGCGGCGGCGATGGCATCATCCGGGGCGTCTTTCCAGATGCGGTCGTCCAGCGCGACAGCGCCGAACATTTCCTGACGGCGGGCAATGACGCGGCGCTCGCGTTTGGACCAGTGGCAGTTGTCTTGCCAAGCGATCTGATCGGCAAACAGCTCGCGGATTGGGCCTTCGGAGATTTGGATGGCCTGACGGATGCGCGCCTCACGCGGGTTGCCGTCTGTGTCTGTCACCACAATCAGGCGGGTGGCGGCGAGCGGGTCTTCGTCGTCTAGAATGGCGCCTTTGCCGCCAGAAAGCACGAAACGCGGGGCGTCGCCTTTGCGGTGCAGGCCAATGCGGTCCGGGTAGGACAGCGCGGCGAGTTCTGCGGCGCTGCGCGGCTTAGGATCGCTGCCTTTGGCGGATTTTGCGAGGCGTTTGGCCTCGTCGCGGATGCTGTGCAGCGCGGCGCGGTTGACGCCGTAGGGGCGGCGATCGGTGAAGGACTTGAGATCGGTCAGGGCCTCGATGCGCAGAGCGAGATCCACGGGCGCGCCGCGGGTGAGGGGGTCGCGCGCGGCGAGCAGTGCGGCCATGGGCGCGGCTTGCGGGCCTGCGGTGGCCAGCATGTGGGCGAGGCGGGGATGCAGTGGCAGTTTGGCAAGGGCTTTGCCATGGGCGGTGATGCGATTGTCTCCGTCCAGCGCGCCCAGCATGTGCAGGACGGATTGCGCCTCGGCAAAGCTGCCGGGGTTGGGCTGCGTCAAAAGGGCGAGGTCGGTGGGGGCGGCGCCCCAGAGGGCGAGCTCCAGCGCGAGGCGGGTGAGGTCGGCGGCTTCGATTTCAGCGGGGGGGAAGGGCAGGAGCGCGCCTTCTTCGCCCTTGGTCCAGAGGCGGTAGCAGATACCCTCGGCGACACGACCGGCACGGCCCT
Source organism: Shimia sp. (assembly GCF_022448905.1). GTDB lineage: Bacteria > Pseudomonadota > Alphaproteobacteria > Rhodobacterales > Rhodobacteraceae > Shimia. The sequence goes on from NZ_JAKVCW010000015.1 coordinate 76,879, forward strand.
GACGTTGTGTGGCTTCGGCACGGGTGACACGTTCGGTCACAAGGCGGGACATGCCGGAGCCGGGATCAAAGCGGGCGCGGCGGGCGCGGCCTGCGTCAACCACTACGCGCACGTCCTGAATGGTGAGGGAGGTTTCCGCGATGGAGGTGGCGAGGACCACTTTGCGGCCGGTTTTGTCGGGGCGGATGGCGGCTTGCTGATCCTTGAAGGGCATGGCGCCAAACAGTGGGTGCACGGTGCAGTCCGCTGGCAGTTTCAGCAGCGATTGCGTGCGGCGGATTTCGCCTTCACCAGGTAGGAAGACCAGCACGCCGCCGTCGGTCTCGTTGACAGCCTGGGTGATTAGGCGGGCGGTGGCCTCTTCCAAACGGGTGTTTTTGGGCAAAGGACTGTCAAGCCAGCGGGTTTCCACCGGGAAGGCGCGGCCCTCAGACGTGATCATCGGCGCGTTGCCCATGAGGGTGGCGACCGGCTCTGCGTCTAGTGTGGCGGACATGGCCAGCAGGATCAGGTCATCGCGCAGGGCGTCGCAGATTTCGAGGCAGAGCGCGAGGCCGAGATCGGCATTCAGGCTGCGCTCGTGGAATTCGTCAAAGATCACCGCGCCGACGCCAGAGAGTTCCGGATCAGATTGGATCATGCGGGTGAGAATGCCTTCGGTGACCACTTCGATGCGGGTGGATTTGGAGGTTTTGCTTTCACCACGCACGCGGTAACCCACAGTTTGGCCTGCGGTTTCCCCCAATGTCTGCGCCATGCGCTCGGCTGCGGCACGGGCGGCCAGACGGCGCGGCTCCAGCATCAGGATGCGGCCCTCGGTGAGGTTCGCCTCCAGCATAGCGAGTGGCACAACGGTGGTTTTACCCGCGCCGGGCGGGGCTTGCAGGACCGCGCGGCCGGTGGCGCGCAGAGCAGTGATAAGGGGATCGAGGGCGTCGTGGATGGGCAGTTGCGTCATAGGGCACCTTATCGGCCCGTGGGGACGGGGCGTCTAGGGGGGATGCGCGTTAGTCGCGGCGGAAGAGTTTGGCCTTGCCGTGGCGCGAGGTGAGATGCACCTCGGTTGCGCGCCAGAGGTCGCCTTCCGGTGTGTAAACGATGGAGAGCGGCGAGGTTTTGAGCTCGGCCAGTTCTTCGGCGGAATAGCCGCCAATGCGGTCGTAGGTGCCTGCGCAGGTGACTTTGCCGTCGCCGTTTTGGCGGGACGTGAGTGTGATGCGCACGAGGCGGGTGCCGTCATATTGCTTTTGGTCCAGCGTACAGAGCTGATCCGCGTCCTGATCGCGCAGGGTGAGCCACATCATGGTCATCGGGTCGACCGCACCGCGTTTGGCTTTGTCTGAGATCGGCGCGGCGGGTGTTTGAGCGCCAGCGGTTTTGCGCGGCAGGGTGCCTGTGAAGGTCAGGGTGGTTTCGCTGACCCGTTTGCCGGTGTCGATGAAGCCGTCATAGCGAGTCGGAGCGATGTTGCTGCCACGCACGGCGCCTTGACTTTGCACGGTGAAACGGATGCGACGCAGAGCACCGGCGAGGCCGGTTGTGGTGAAACTGCCTTTGCCGGCAAATGTGATTTGGGTTTGCTGCGCGGCGACATCCAATTCGCCGACCTTGAAGCCAAAGGCGTGCACTGACCACTTTTGGGTTTCAGTGTTGGCTTGCCCGGCATGTGGCAAGCCAACTGCGGCACAGAGCAGCAGTGAAGCGAGAAGGTGGGCGGGTCGGGGTAGACAAAATGGGGTCATGCGCGGCATGAAGACTCACAATCAAAAAGATACAGGCTTGTCCATGGATATCGCAGATCTGCGCGACAGAATACTGAAACAGGACCGTCGGGCGCTGGCCCGTGCCATCACTTTGGTGGAGAGCGCGCGGCCCGATCATCGGGTCCAGGCCACGGCCCTGTTGGATGAGCTGTCCAAGGCGGGCAAACAGTCGCTGCGGATTGGGTTGTCGGGCACGCCGGGGGTGGGGAAATCCACCTTTATCGAGAGTTTTGGCATGATGTTGACCGCGCAGGGCTTGCGTGTGGCGGTGCTGGCAGTGGATCCGTCTTCGGCGCGGTCGGGCGGATCTATTTTGGGGGATAAGACCCGCATGGAGCGGCTGAGCCGGGATCGCAATGCGTTTATCCGCCCTTCGCCCAGCCAGACCCATTTGGGCGGCGTGGCGCGGCGGACGCGGGAGGCCGTGGCGTTGTGTGAGGCTGCGGGTTTTGACGTGGTGCTGATCGAGACCGTGGGGGTTGGGCAATCTGAAACCGTTGTGGCGGAGATGTCGGACTTGTTCTTGTTGCTGCTGGCGCCTGCCGGGGGCGATGAGCTTCAAGGTGTGAAGCGTGGGATCATGGAGATGGCGGACGTTATCCTTGTGAACAAGGCCGATGGCGATCTGAAGGCCACGGCCCTGCGAACCTGTGCGGATTACGCGGGCGCGTTGCGATTGTTGCGCAAGCGGCCGCAGGACCCGGACGGGTTCCCAAAAGCGATGACGGTCTCCGCTCTGGAAGAAAACGGGCTGAGCGACGCTTGGGGCGAGATGACGACGCTTACGGAGTGGCGCAAGCAAGAGGGCCATTGGGCTTATCGGCGAGCGGCACAGGCGCAGTTCTGGTTTCACGAAGAAGTGCGGCAGGGGCTTTTGGCGCGGCTGCAGCAGGGCGAGGCGCCAAGGCAACTGTCTAAACTGGATGCCGAAGTGGCCTCTGGCGCCATGACCCCGGGCCAAGCGGCGAAAGAGATGCTTGATCACCTCGCCTGATCCGCGCAATCATCAGCTGATCCTGTTTGGGCCCTTTTAGGGTTTTCACCGTATTGGCCTATAGGGTTGGTTGATTGGGAGTGGGTGATGGAGCTGCCTCCGCCCGGAGCATTTGATTGGTCGTTGCGTGGACTGGAGGAAGCCGAAACGGTTTTCACCCAAAGCCGCGATGGGCGTATCATTATGGAAGTGCGTCATCCTGTTGTTGCCGGAGTCACCTGCGAAATGGTGCATTGGTGGTTCGGGGTGTATGCGCACCTTAAGCTGCAGATCGATGGTGACGTTTTTGATGCGTTTAAGGTTTGGCATCCGCGGGATCACAAGTACTTACGGCGGGCAGACGCTGAGTGGTCCGGGCCATTGCGGCCTGGGGATCGGGTTTCTCTGTCTGAGGCCTATGGGCCGAGCCAAGAGTATAGCAACACAGAAACCGTACAAATCGTGCGCCTGGATCAGCAGGGATTTGGTCTGCGGGCAATCCGCCTTGGTCTGACCGTTGCTGATTTGAGTTATGCGTTTGACGATACACCGGAGGGGCTAGAAGTATCCACACGGCTTTGTGTTGGTGTGGCCAATGGCTGGGCAAAAACGCTGATCAACCAGGTTTTTGTGCCGCTTCTGTTTGATGAAAAGAAAACGGAGGCCTGGATGCTGCACAATGTCGAAGAGGTGAGTTCTTGGGCAAGTTTTCTACCTGAGGTATTTGCGCGGCGTGAACAAGGCGACTTTATTGTCTGGGACCGAGATACTGAGGGCTAACCGCCCTGTTTGTCGCGACGTATCTTGTGAATTTTTCTTGCTATGAGGTGCATCACCCCACAGTCTGAAAGCGGCTGTTTTGGCATGTGCGACAGATGCCAATGCAAGCTCTTGAGTTGCGCAAGCGCAGGAGAAGTACGTGCAGTTACCGGAACCGCGAGAATTTGGCTGGGAGCTTAAGAGCTTTGACAATGCCCATTCCACAGTGACGCATTTGCCGGACGGGCGGACGTTGTTTGAAGTGGACCACCCACCGGTGCGGGACGTGACAGCGGAGATGCTGACCTGGTGGTATGGTGTTTATGCCGACCTGACTCTGGTGATTGATGGGGACACATATCCGGCGTTTCTGGTGAGCCACCCGCTGGATCACATTTCGTTGGACAGTGAAAAAGCCGCGCCAGACGAGCCACTCAAGGCAGGGGATTTTCTGAACATTCAAGAGGCCTATCAGCGCAATCCGAAGTTTGCCCTCGATGAACGGCTGGAGGTTGTGGCGCTGGATGCGCAGCGCTTTGCGCTTAAGGCAACGCGGCGAGGCGTGACCGTGGCGGATCTGGAGTTCCGCTTTGAGGATGGGCCAGAGGGCGCGAAGTTCACCAATCACCTAACGGTTGGGGTGGAAAGCGGCTGGCTTAAGCCGTTGGTCAATCGCGTGATGATTCCCTGGATCTACTATGAGGATAAGAACTACGCCTGGGTGCTGCATTCGGTGGAAGAGGTTGGCAATTTTGAGAATTTCCTGCCGGAAATCTTTGCGCGCCGGGATCAGGGCATGACAATCCGGTGGAACCGCAACTGCCTTGCGGATAATGAAGATCTGGCGCCGGAAGGTTAGCGGGCAAAATGCAGCCAAAGCGCGGCTGAATCACTTGACGCCCCCGCGAAATGGGCCTAATGACGCCAGACAAATTTCCGGGCGCAGCCTAGGCGGCGCCCATTTGCTTTGACGGGGTCGATCTCCCCGTAGACCGATAAAACGAGGATGAACCCATGTCGCGCCGTTGCGAACTGACCGGAAAAGGCCCGATGACGGGCAACAACGTAAGCCACGCCAAAAACCGCACCCGTCGTCGGTTTCTGCCAAACCTGAATGACGTGACCCTGCAGTCTGAGACTCTGGGCCGTGGTTTCAAATTCCGTATCTCCGCGGCTGCGCTGCGCACTGTGGACCACCGCGGTGGGCTGGACGGCTTCATGGCGAAAGCAAAAGACACCGAGCTGTCTGAGAACGCTCTGAAAGTCAAAAAAGAGATCGCCAAAGCACAGGCCGCAAACGCCTGATCGTGCTGATCTTTTGAAGATTTTGACAGCCTCGCAGTTTTGCGGGGCTGTTTCTTTTTGTCGCCTTCACATTCCTGAGAGGGCGTGCCTATATGCGGCCATGACGCTTCGTTTGCGCAGATATGTGGCCGCCGTTATGGCGCTGGTGCTGGTTCTGACCGGGCACAGCATGGCCATTGCGCGTGGCATGACCGGCCCTGAGGGGTTTGCGGAATACTGCATTGGCGAAAGCGCGGTGATGGTGCCAGTGGATGCCGAGGGCAAGCCCACCGGACCGGCGCATTTTTGTCCCGAAGTGAGTTTCACCCTGCTCAACTGGGTGGCCTTGGACCAAGCCGATGTCGGTAAGGTGCTGGGTCGGAGCGAGGCGCTGCAGCTGCCTCAGGTGGCTGTCGAGGGCGTGATTCGTCTGATTGCGGAAAGTGCGCGGGCGCCGCCGCTGGGTTTTCTCTGATCCAAACACACAAACCACAGAGAAAACCTTCCGGACAGGAGATCAATATGTCCTTCAAAACTCTTTCCCTCGCAGCGGCCGCTGCCGTTGCTTTTGCCCTGCCTGCTTTTGCGGAAAGCATCATCGCCGTAAATGACGCCTATGCACGTGTGTCTTCCAAGATGGCCAAGGCGGGCGCCGCCTTTATGGTGATCGAAAACACCGGTGCGGAGGACGACCATTTGATTGGTGTGAGCTCCGATGTGGCCAAGCGTACCGAGCTGCATACACACATGGATGATGGAAACGGCAACATGAAAATGATGCACGTGAAAGAGGGCTTTGCCGTGCCTGCGGGTGGTGAACATGCGCTGGCGCGCGGTGGCGATCACGTGATGTTCATGGGCCTGACCCGTGGTCTGGAGCATGGCGATGTGGTGACCATCACCCTGACCTTCGAGAAGGCCGGGGATGTGACGCTGGAGGTGCCTGTGGATCTGGAGCGCAAGCCGGATCATGGGGCCATGAAGCATGGCGACCATTCTGGTCATGGCATGAAGAAGGCCGACGGTTAAGCGGCGTGCTTCTTTGCTGAAATTCAGTGGGGCCGGTCCTTATGGATCGGCTTTTGCTATTTGGCGCGGGCGAGTTCCGAGGCGACCCACTCCGGCACAACCTGTGTGGCGGGGCCAAAATGGGTTTCGGCAAAGCGTGACACACCGGAAGAGGGCTCCAGGTTCAACTCCACCGTATGGGCGCCGAACATGTCGGCCTCGTTGACAAAATTGGCCGCCGGGTAGACCTCGCCGGAGGTGCCGATCGAGACAAACACATCGGCCTGCGCCAAAGCGTTGGAAATGCGCTCCATACCGTAGGGCATTTCGCCAAACCAGACCACGTCTGGGCGGGTGGCAGGCGCGCCGCAGGTCGGGCAGGGATCATCTGGCGACATGGTGGGCGGGGCAGGCCAGCGGTGATCGCAGGCGTGACACAGGCCGCCGTGCAGGGTGCCGTGCATGTGCAAGACGTTCTGGCTACCAGCTTTCTCGTGCAGCCCGTCCACATTCTGGGTCACGATCAACACGGCGCCGGGAAACTTGGCCTCCAGCTCTGCCAGCGCAAAATGGGCCGCATTGGGCTCAGCCTCTGCAGATTGCTCGCGGCGGGCGTTGTAGAAGTCATGCACCAGCTTGGGATTGCGGGCGAAACCCTCCGGTGTGGCGACATCTTCGATGCGGTGCTGCGCCCAGAGGCCGTCCTCGTCGCGAAAGGTGCCTAGGCCACTTTCGGCGCTGATCCCGGCGCCGGTGAGGATGACGAAAGACTGTGACATTAGGGCTCCTGATGTTGGCTGTAGGCAGTGTTGCAAGTGGCACAGAGAGAGGCAAGTGCTTGACCTATATGCCAGTTGCGGCGATGGCTAGGGCACCACAAGGGAGAGAGAATATGCGGGTTCTGTTTGTATGTCTGGGCAATATTTGTCGGTCGCCTTCGGCAGAAGGCGTGTTTCGCGCCATGGTGCCAGAGGTGGAAACCGACAGCGCAGGCACGGCGGGGTGGCACGTGGGCAAGCCGCCTTATGGACCGATGCAGGCGGCCGCGCTGGCGCGGGATGTGGACCTGTCTGATTTGCGGGCCCGGCAGTTTGTGGCGCGCGATTTTGAGCGGTTTGATCTGATCGTTGGGATGGATGCAGAGAACATCGCCAATATCGAGGTGCTGCGCCCGGATGGGAGCGACACCGAAGTGCGGCTGTTCACCGATTATGCGCCGGAGAGCGGCATGTCCGAGGTTCCAGATCCGTATTACACGCGGGATTTTGACGGGGCGCTGGACCTGATCGAAGACTGCGCGCGCGGGCTGAAAGCGGCCTTAGAGGCAGGCTGAAGTTTTGGAAGTTTGGAAACTGGGCTAGTTGTCTGTGTCCAGGGTCTTGAAGGTTCCGTCGAGCCAAGGGAAGCGCTCAAGAGCGGGGCTGACCATATGGGCGTGGATCAGGCCGCGCATGGTTTGGGCCACATCCCGCGGCACCGTGTCGGCCCAGTCGCCGCTGGCGAGCAGCGAGATTTGGCGGCTGAACGGTGCAAACGGCAGCGGGTGAGCGTCAACCTGATCGTGGAAACGGGCAGCTCGCAGATAGCCCAGCGGTGTGGTGATTGCCCAGCCAATACCGCGTGACACCATAGCCATAAGGGACGGGTTGGAGCCAATTTCGAAACGGTGCGGCACTTCAAACTGGGCGCGGGTCAGCGCGGCCTCGATTTGGCGGCCAATGAGCTGTTCCTGACCGTAGCGCAGCATGGGGAGCTCTTGCAGCGCGGTTGTGATATCGCCTTTCGGAGGCAGGTAACCTGAGGGTGCGACGAGGATGAACGGATCCTGTGCAAGCGGGTATTCTGTTATGCCATCAAGTGCTTCCGGAGCCACGGCGGTGATGGCCAGGTGTAGGTCGCCGTTGCGAATGGCGTCTGTGATCTCATGGCTTGGCGCGGTCACAAGGCGAAAGCGGCAGCGGGTCATGGACTCGGCCAGTTTGGTGACCAGCCGCGGGGTCAGATCGTTGTCAAAGTCATCAATGATGCCCATCGACAGTTGCGTCAGGTGGGTGAGGTCCATCACGGTGAGTTCGGATTGCGCCAACCGCAGTTGTGAGAGGACCTCCCGCGCCCGGACCAGATAAGCGCGGCCTGCTGCGGTGAGTTGCATCGGGCGTTTGCTGTGATCTATCAGGTCGGTGCCAAGCGCGGTTTGCAGGTTGCGGATCTGCTGTGACACCGCGGGTTGGGACAGGCCTGTGATCTCGGATGCACGCGCCACAGAGCCGTGCTCGGCGAGTGCCTCAAAAACTTCGAGGCCGCGCAATGTGACGCCTTTGTTGAGCATAGGTCCCTCCACCAGCTTTGGCTTTTGTGAATAGGGAGCGACCTTGGGTCAAGCGCTTTTGCCCGCGCAATAGCCTCAGCGCAGATGTTTGCAGCTGGACACAACGCTGGTTTCAAACTTCTTGTAGCGCTTCCAGAAGATCTCATGGCTGCGTTGGTTCGACTGGCGGATTTCCTGCGCCTTGTGCGGGTCTTTGATGAAGCTTGCGGCCAGGCGTTGATCGGCGCGTGACAGGCTTTTGTTCGCGGTTTTCTGAATACAACGGCACATTTGGCGGGTCGCACCGTCGCGGTCCGAGCGCAAGCAAGCGCGGTTCAGCGTGTTGGCGTCTACGGGCTGCGGGAGTGCGGGAACAAGCATCAGCGCCAGAAGCGGCGCGGCAAAAAATCTGGTCATGGGTGCCTCATCTCTCTGCGTCGGGCCACGTGGCGTGTTTTGTGCCATCTGGTTCGCCCGACAGAAAACCAAAGCCAATATGGCCCAAAATCACTTCTGGTGCAATCACATGCGCGTGTCTGGCGCTGGATGTGGTGCTTGGGCATGGGGGGGAGGGAAAATCATTAGTCAATTTGCAGGGGCGTGGACTAAGCTGAGGAAAAGCAAGGAGGAACCTATGCCGAATATTTCTAAGGAGGCGGAGCTTCAAACCGTCATCACCACCTTCGAAATGACGCCAGGCACCTGTCAGGATTTGCTGGATGCGCTGACCGATGCTTATGACCAATTCATCTCCAAACAGCCCGGTTTTATTGCCGCTGGCTTGCATGTGAATGACGCGCAGACGCGGATTGCCAATTATTCGCAGTGGCGGCGGCGGGAGGATTTTCAGGCGATGCTGCGCAGTGAAGAGATGCGGGAGCGCAATCGCAAGATCAATCAACTTTGCCGCAGTTTTGAACCGGTGATGTATGACGTTTTGCAGGCCTATGATTGACGTTTGACCCTGTACCTGTTGTTGTCGTGCTTGGTTAGGAGTTTGAAATGTATAAGCATATTCTTGTGCCGGTTGCCTTTGACGAGGCCCATGATCCAAGTGAGGCGGTGGCGGTGGCGCGTCGGTTGATTGATGAGGACGGGCAGGTGAGCCTGTTGCATGTGATGGCCAATGTGCCGAGTTACGTGATCAACTATGTGCCCGAAGGGTTTCAGGCGGAGGCGCAGACGGCGATTGTGGCCAGTCTGGAGGCTATGGGCGGCGACCTTCCCAACGTAAAAGGCGTTGTAGAAGAAGGACATGCGGGCAAGACCATTGTGAAATGGGGGGCGGCAAACGCGGTGGATTGCATTGTGATCGCATCCCACAAACCCGGCGTACAAGACATTGTGTTGGGTAGTACGGCGGCACAGGTTGTGCGTCATGCCAAATGCGCGGTACATGTGACCCGGTAGGCAGGGAGAAAGGCTCAGAATATGCGCGTAGTCAAAGTGTTGCAGGCGGCGGCAGTGGCCTTGATGGGGATCGTGGCACAGCCGGCGATGGCTGAGGATGACATCGGGTTTTCCGATCAGCAGACCAAGCGGACGGTAGATATTTTCACCTACGGTGTGAGCGAATGCGCCAAGGTCGATCTGGTGTATCGCATTGACTGTCTGCGTCAAACCTACAGCCAGACTGTGCGTGTGATTTCAAAGGCTTCGGTCTATTGGGAGGCGGAAGTGGCACTGACCCGCGTGAACCGTGGCTTGTACTCTTTTGTGCGTGCAAACACCGATTCCAATCTCGGGCGCGAGCGTGTGAATGGCGGGCGGATCAAGGCGGTGACGCAGGAGTCTATGCCGCAGGCGATCCAGCTGTATATGGCGGGCGCAGATAAGGCGGCGGAAGTGATGCGCAGCGGGTCGTCGATTGAAGTGCGGTATTTCTCGCCAATTGCAGATGCGGTGGAAGCGTCCAAAGCGCTGCTGCAGTAAAGGTTAACAGCGGGGATCTCGGTGGGGATTTTGACGTCGGTATTGCGTCGGTATTGTGGCTGTTTCACGGAGGTGCGGTTTTGACCGCGCCTCCGTTAACGTTTTGGCGGTTTAAGTCGCGGGACGCAGCTCTTTGGGCAGCTCGTCGATGTGGAAATCCACGTGCAGGTGGTTGCCGTCCGGGTCGTGGATGTTGACCTGCACAATTGGGAAGCCGGGCGGGAAGCCGAGGTAATAGTCCAGATCGTGCGCTTTGAGCACTTCGAGGAAGCCGGGCATGTCAGTGGCGGCAAAAGCGGCGTGCTCCAGGGCGATCTCATGGCCACCCGCAATCAGCGGTTTTGTTGAGCCCACCAGATGCACCACCGCCTTGTCGCCAAGGTACATCCAAGCGCCAGGAAAACCGAAGTCGGGTCGGGGGCCATTGGTCATGCCCAGATCCTCTTCGTAGAAGCGGATCATAACGTCGAGATTTTGGGTGCCGATGTTGGCGTGATCTAAGCTGTGTAATGGCATGACGTGACGGTAGGGCGCGCCATTGCCTTGCGTCAAGCGAAAGATGTTGGCGCTAACACATCTTCAGATGTCAGGTGAAAGGCTTTGCCAAAACCGCCATTCAAAAGGCCGCCAGACAGGTCAAAACGCACAAAAGAGAAATCGGGGAAGTCGACGTAGAGTTTGGCCTTGGGCCGCAGTGACAGGAAGTGGTCTCGGGTTTGAGTGTGTGCCTCACTGTCTTTTGCCAGAAATGATGCCTTTGCGTGAAGGGTCATCCGCGGGTGTGTGAGCGCGTCGCCTTTGTCGCCAGGCTCCCCCACCAACAGAGCGCAGTTCGCATCGGCGCGCAGCGCGCCAGTGTGGCTGGACAGATCGGAGATCAATGTTATCGGGGCGCCGTCCGGCGCGGTGGCGAGGGCCACTCGGGTCACGGATGGGGTGCCAGTGGCGGGATCGGTGACGGCAAGCGCGGCGTAAGTGGCAGAGGACAGAAGGTCGCGGGCCAAGGTGCGGGCGTCAGCATCGGTTGGACGAATGGGGTCGGATTTGGTCATGGTGCGAGGTTGCCAGTTTTTCAGAAGAGCCAAAAGGGTGCAGACCAACAAAAACGGCGCCTGGGATCAACCTGGGCGCCGTTATTGTGTAGCTAGCTGGACCGTGTCTGCTTGCGTGCGTGGCTTGCTGTCTGGCTGGACCTGGCGGTGGGCTGGGCCTTGCTTGATTGCTTGCTTCGTACGTGAGTGGCCGGTCTGGCTCGCTCTCTGTTGACTCCTATTTAGGATGAGTCGGTGGCAGGTTCAAGGAAAAAGTGTTTAAAAACAAAAGGTTGACTAGTTTACTCAGGTAATGCGTTTCAAGTATTTTTGTCAGGAATTCTGGGTTGGTGGTCTCTTAGAGGCAAGGCGCTGGAGACATTGACAATTTTTTCTGCTCGCGTGTTGTGCGCTGTGAATGCCGTTCTGCAGATCGATTGGTTGTGGAGGGAAACGCGGTGGCGAAGACTGGAATTTTGCGAAGTGGACCCTAGATTTTTAGCAATCAAACAAGAGGAGCGTGCTTGATGAAATGTCCAGTGGACGGCGAAACCCTGGTGATTGCGGACCGCAACGGGGTGGAGATTGATTATTGTCCCAGCTGTCGCGGCGTGTGGCTTGATCGTGGGGAGCTGGATAAAATTATCGAGCGGGCAAGTGCCTATGCCGCGCCGCCGCCCCCGCCCCCATCCGAGAACGTGCAGCCTGCGCCGCAGCGGGGCTATGACGGGCGTGGCTATGACGAAGGCCATGTGCGCCGCTATGAGGGCAAGCCGCGCAAGAAGAAAAAGATGAGCAGCTTCCTCGACGATATTTTTGACTTCTAAGATCTCTTAGTACGCGGTTTTGTTATCCGGTTGGTGGATGCAGGGCCGTGCAATGCTGTGCCTGCATGCGGGCGCGGTCTTCGGCGGCGGGCAGGTCCCGCCGCAGGGCTTTCAGGCGTTGGCGTTGTTGCGCCACGTCGATCTCGACCGGGGTTTCTACCGTGCGGTAGCGGGTTTCCGGGCAGCTGTAGGGGCGGTCTTTTTTGTCATAGCAGGTGTCATAATAAGTATAGCTTTCGGAACTGCGGTGGATGGCGTAGCCGAGGGTGATATTGTCTTCGGCGGTTGTGATGGCGCGGCGTAGGGTGGCGACCTCGGATTGCGCGGTGGAGATGCAGCGCTCCAGTGGGGTGGCACAGGCGGTCAAAAGGGTGAGGCCGAGCAGGGCGGCAGGGCAGGCAAATTGCATGAAGGGCTCCTTTGATCGGAGCAGGGTGTGGCGGGTATCGCGCGTCAGGCAAAAGCAGGGGGATGTTATCGGATATCCAGCGTGCAGCGCCGCCTTCCTTTTGCAGTTTTGCTAAATTTCATTTTAGTATACATATCTTTTTTCGCTGATATGGTGTGGCCGCAGTTTTCCCAGAATATTCAATGGAGATCGTGATGGCGGCGTCCCCGACAACAAAAAAGAAAAAACAGAAGGGTCAGCCGGAGAAGCTGGGGCAGGCGATCCGGTTGCGGCGCAAGGCGCTGGGCAAGACGTTGAATGCGGTTGCGGAGGAGGCGGATCTGACCACTGGGTTCATCTCGCAGGTGGAGCGTGGGATCAGCTCTCCGTCGCTGTCTTCGCTGATGTCAATTGCGGCGGCGTTGCAGACCAGCGTGGAGCAGTTGTTGAGCGTGCCGGAGACCTACTCCGAGTTTATCCAGAAAGACCGTCGACAATCCTATGCGCTTGGCACAGCGGGCCGTTTTTATGAGAAACTGGGACCTGGCTTCCTTGGCGCGCTGATGCATTCGCAGATCATTCACCGTCCGCCGGGGCATGAATCCGAGAAAATGTGCCACGATGGAGAGGTGTTTTGCTACCTGCTGTCAGGTGAGGTTGAGTACCATTTGGAGGGTGCAGTGTTTGTCATGGGGCCGGGAGATGTGATTCACCACAACACCGCAAAGCCGCATTTTTCGCGTGTCGTGAGCGACGTGGAATCCGTGGAGTTGTGGGTCAGCACCACGCCAATGAGCACAGCGGCAGAAAATTAAGTTTGCGGATGGCGGAAAGAAGGGTAGTGTTTTCAGTATATTGTATCCAATTTTTGGATTTAAGCTGAAATTCCCGCTTCAAAAATTTATCTTTGCTAAAAAAAGTTTTAGCAAAATGTCAAAACTGCCTATTCTCCCGGTCACCGAAGAGATTCGACCAGGGAGGAAAATAGACATGACACGCAGCACCCTTATGGCGGCGGCTTTGGCGGCAACGACCGCGCTTGTGACGCCGGTGGCGGCGCAGGAACGCGGCGGCACAATGAACTTTGCCCGCTACGACGGCTCGCGCCTGATTGATCCGATTTACGCGGACCGCAACCCGGACATCTGGATGGTGGGCAGCCTGTTTGACACGCTGTTACGTTCGTCTGATGACGGGAAGTCGATTGTGGGCGGATTGGCGGAGAGTTTTGAAGTCTCAGAGGATGGCAAGACCGTCACGCTGATGCTGCAGTCGGGCCTGAAGTTTGCCGATGGCTCGGCGCTGGAGGCGGACGACGTGCTGTTCTCATTGGACCGGGCGCGCAATGGTGACTTGGGGCCGTGGTCCGGCATGTTGGGCAGCGTGTCAGACGTGACCGCGGACGGCAACACAATCACCGTGAGCCTGAGCCAGCCGGATCCAACCATTCTGTCGATGCTGGCAACGTTCAACACCGCGATTGTGAACAAAGACGTGTTTGAGGCAGCAGAAGGCGCAACGGATCAAGAGAAATCCGCCGCCATCTTTGCCGCCGGTGGTGCCGGCGTGGGGTCCGGGGCTTTCTATATGTGTGGCTTTGAGCAGGGCGCCTCGATGGACTTCTGCGCCAACGAGCACCACTGGGAGATGGGCGCCGACGGCAAGCCGCTGCCTTATCTGGACAAGGTGCATTTCGAGATCATCCCGGATGATGCGACCCGTATCCTGAAGTTGCAGGCGGGCGAAGTTGACGCGGTGGAGTTTGTACCGTTCAGCCGTGTGGCGGAACTGGACGCCGATCCGGCGATCAATATGAACCTCTACCCGTCCACGCGGATCATCTATTCGCCAATCAACACCCGCGAGACTCGTGCGGATGGTTCGGCCAACCCGCTCAACGATGTGCGTGTGCGTCAGGCGATCAACTACGCCACCAACAAAGACGCGTTGATTGGTCTGGTGCTGCAAGGCGCAGGTCAGCCGATGACTGCGCCGCTGATGTCGTCTTCCACGCGTCTGGCGTCCAAACTGGATCTTTATTCCTACGACATGGACAAAGCCATGGCGCTGGTGAAAGAGGCCGGGATCGAGCCGGGCACCAAGGTGACGCTGACCACGCTGGCAGGCTCAGCGGACGACTCAACCATCTTTGCTGCGCTTCAGCAGATGTGGGCGCCGCTGGGCATTGAGCTGGTTGTGGAGCAGGTCGACGGGCCGACCCGCAGCGCGAAGAACCGCTCCGGTGAGTTTGACATCCACACCTATGGCTGGGTGGATGATGTGAACGATCCGAGCCAGGTCACCGGTTGGTTGGGCTATTCCCCGATCCGCAGCGCGGTGGGCACCGGTTGGGAAAGCGACAAGTTCAACGCGTTGTTTGAAGCCTCCGGCAAAGAGATGGATCAGGCCGCGCGTGCGCAGCAATATGCGGACATGCAGACGATCTACACCGATGCTGCGCCGTTGCTGTTCATGTACGAGACGCCTTTTGCGGTGGCGGTGTCCACAGCGGTTGACGGCTACGTGCAAACCCCGCTCGGCGCCAACATCTTCTCGCGCGCAACTGTGAGCAAGTAAGACCTCAGCGCGCCGCGGGCGAGGGCCTGCGGCGCGTGTTTCAATTGGAAAATACCCATGGCCGGACTGCAATACGTTCTGAAGCGCCTCGCGCTGATGGTCCCCACATTTGTGCTTGTGATGATCATCATTTTTCTTCTGGTCCGGCTGTTGCCGGGCGACCCAGCCATCGCAATTGCGGGCGACAAAGCCTCGGACGCTGATTTGGCGGCCATCCGGGAAAAGCTTGGCTTAAATGACCCGCTGCTGGTGCAGTTCTGGCTGTTTTTCACCAACACTTTGCAAGGTGACCTTGGGCGGTCGATCATGATGCGCACCTCTGTGTCCAGTGTGATCCTTGAGCGGTTGCCAACCACAGGGTTCCTTGCGCTTTTTGCGGTGTCTTTGTCGCTGCTGATTGCCGGGCCGTTGGCTTTTGTGGCCGCACTCAACCGTGGCAAATGGCCAGACACAGTAATCCGCACGGTGTTTCAGGTGGGACTGTCGATGCCGGTGTTTTACATTGGGTTGATCCTACTGACCTTCCTTGCGGCGCAGCTGCGCTGGTTCCCGGTGGGGGGTAGCGGCGACGGCTTCTTTGGTCAGCTCTACTACCTGTTCCTGCCGTCGATGACCGTGGCGCTCTACACCTCCGCAATCATCATGCGCAATTTGCGGGCCTCGATCATCGAAGTGCTGGACGCGGAATATGTGCAGTTTGCCCGCGCCAAAGGGCTGCCCAATCGGCTGATCCTGGGGCGGCATGTGCTGCGCAACGCGCTGATTTCCACCATCACACTTTTGGGCCTGTCGATTGGCAACCTGATGAGCGGCACGTTGGTGACCGAGACCGTATTTGCCGTGCCCGGATTGGGGCGGCTAATGCTGGAAGCGATTTTTGCGCGGGACTATCCGCTTATTCAGGGGCTGACGCTAACCTTTGCCATTCTGGTGTCGATTGTCTTCCTGCTGACCGATCTGTTCCAAAGCCTGCTTGATCCAAGGATGCGTCTGACATGAGCGATGCTGTTGTGACTTCTGCAAAATCCTCCGATGCGCCGCTGTCGCGGCTACAGCTGGCGCTGCGCAAGCCGGGGTTTCTGATCGGGGCTGTGATCATCGGGTTTTCCACCCTGTTGGCGCTTTTTCCAAGCTTCTTTGCGCCCTATGATCCAAACTTCATTGATTATCTGGCGGTGCGGCAACCCCCAAGCTGGGCGCATCCGTTTGGCACCGACATGCTGGGACGGGACGCGCTGTCGCGGGTGATCCACGCCTATACGGTGAACATGCAGATGGCGATTTTGGCGACGGTCTTTGCCCTGACCATTGGCGTCACTATCGGGGCCTTGGTGGGCTATTATCGCGGTGTGGCCGACATGATTTTTGGCCGCGTGGTGGATGCGATCATCACCTTCCCGTTTCTGGTGCTGGTCATTGCAGTGGTGGCCGTGTTGGGGCCGGGGCTTATCAAAATGTACATCGCGATCACGCTGGTGGGCTGGGTCTATTACGCGCGGCTGATGCGGGCTGAGGTGATTGCGCAGATGGGCAATGACTACGCCAGCGCCGGGATTGTCATGGGCTATTCCGACCGGCGCATCATTTTCCGCCATTTGCTGCCCAATGCGATCACGCCGGTGATTGTATATTGGATGACCGACATGGCGCTGGCGATCCTGCTGGGGTCGTCGCTCGGCTATCTTGGATTGGGGGCGCAGCCGCCGCATGCCGAGTGGGGCGTGCTGATTGCTGAGGGGCGCAACTTTATCACCACGGCCTGGTGGCTGAGCCTGATGCCGGGGATTGCGATTGTGATCACGGGACTTGGATTCTCGTTGATTGGCGACGGTCTTGCGGACCTGTTGCGGCCACGCGGGTGAGGGGAAAGACAATGACAGATCACCCGATTTTGGAAGTAGAGAACCTCTGCACCACCTTTAGCCGGGGCGGCACCGACCTCCCTGCGGTGCGCGATGTGAGCTTTGCGCTGTGCAAAGGTCAGGTGCAGGGGCTTGTGGGAGAAAGTGGCTCCGGCAAGAGCGTGACTTTGCGCTCGATCCTGGGATTGGCGCGGCACTATGGAGAGGTGCGCGGGTCCGTGCGCTGGCAGGGGCAAGAGCTGACCACGATGTCAGAACGGCAGCTGCGCAAGATCCGCGGCCGCGAGATTGCGATGATTTTTCAGGAGCCGATGACCTCGCTCAATCCGCTGCTGACGGTGGGCACACAGTTGACGGAGACCTTGAAGGCGCACACCGATCTGGGGCGGCGGGCGCGGCGTGATCGGGCAATTGAGATGCTCGATCACGTGGGCATTCCCGCAGCGGCCTCTCGGCTTGGCGAGTACCCACACCAGTTTTCCGGTGGGATGCGCCAACGGGTGATGATTGCGATTGCCTTGGCGGCGAGCCCGAAGCTGTTGCTGGCGGATGAGCCAACCACAGCGCTGGATGTGACCATTCAGGCACAGATTTTGGACCTGATCCTGAAGCTGGCGGATGAGATGTCGATGGGAGTGGTGCTGGTGACGCACGATCTTGGCGTTGTGGCGCAGACCTGTGACACGGTGTCGGTGATGTATGCCGGACGGGTGGTGGAGCAGGGCGATGTGCGGCAGGTGTTGCAAACCCCGCGCCATCCCTACACCGAGGGCCTGATGCGGTCAGTGCCGCAGGATGTGCCGCCGCGCACGCAGCTCTATTCGGTGCCGGGAACGCCGCCGAGCCTGTTTTCATTGCCGGAAGGCTGTGCCTTTGCGCCGCGCTGTCAGGCGGCTGGACCAGCCTGTCAGACCGCGCGGCCCACGTTGCAGGACATTGCGCCGGGGCGGCAGACCGCCTGTTTCCATCCACTGCCCGCGACACAGGAAGACGCCGCATGACCCAGACTGTGATGAAAATCGACGACCTGCATTTGTCGTTTCCGGTGTCGCGCAGCCTTTTGGATGTGGTGCAGCGCAGGCCGGGGAAATCGGTGAATGCGCTCAATGGTGTGAGCCTTGAGTTGCAGCAGGGGGAGACCCTTGGTGTGGTAGGGGAGTCCGGTTGTGGCAAGTCGACTTTGGCGCGTTGTATTGTGCGGTTGTACGAGCCAACCAGCGGGCAGATCCACTTTGATGAACAGAACATCTTTGGCGCGGCGGCGCGCAAGGATCGCAGCTACAACCGGCGCGTTCAGATGATGTTTCAGGACCCGTATTCGTCGCTGAACCCACGTATGACAACCGGCGATATTCTGGCCGAAGCACTGCGGGTGCACCAGATGCGGCCCGAGGCGGAGATTGCGCCGCGGGTGGCAGAGTTGTTGGATTTGGTGCGGTTGCCGCAAGATGCAGCGGAGAAACTGCCGCATGAGTTCTCTGGCGGACAGCGGCAGAGGATTGCGATTGCGCGGGCCTTGGCAGTGGAGCCGGAGGTGCTGATCGCGGATGAACTGGTCTCGGCTTTGGATGTGTCGGTGCAGGCGCAGGTGGTGAACCTATTGCTGGAGCTGCAGCAGCGGTTGCATCTGACCATTCTGTTTGTCGCGCATGATCTGAGATTGGTGCGGCATGTATCCAACCGTGTGGCGGTGATTTATCTGGGGCGGATTGTGGAGATTGGCGACAGTGAGACGTTGTTTTCTGCGCCGTCACATCCCTATTCGCAGGCCTTGCTGAGCGCGGCGCCGTCGCTGGACCCGGATGACAAAGGCGCGGCGATCCAATTGGAGGGCGAGCTGCCGTCGCCTCTCAATGTGCCGCCGGGCTGTCCGTTCCACGTGCGCTGTCGCCATGTGACAGCCCAATGCCGGACGGTGATCCCGGCATTGCGGGCCTTGGAGGGACGCGGCGAAGTGGCCTGTCATCATGCGGAGGAGATCAATCAACATGCCTGATTGTGGGATCGAGACTGTGCCGCCGCAGGTGTCGGCGTTGCGCGCAGAAATGCGTCTGCGTGGGTTGGATGCGTTTATCCTGCCAAGATATGACGCGCACCAAGGCGAGTATGTCGCGCCGCATGATGAGCGGTTGCGGTATGTGACCGGGTTTTCCGGGTCGGCGGGCATGGCGATCGTGACCATGGATGAGGTCGCGATGTTTGTGGATGGGCGCTACAGCGTGCAGGTGCGGGAAGAGTGCTTGGGTGCGGTGTTTTCATTCCACCACTTGTTTGAAGAAGCGCCGGAGGCGTGGTTGTCGGAGAAGGCCGGGGATTGGTGGTGCGTGGGGTTTGATCCGATGCATTTGCCGCCCAGTTGGCATGATCGTTTTGCCGGGGCGCTTGCGGAGATCGGCGTGCAGCTGGCGGCGCAGAATGACAATCCGGTGGATTTCATTTGGGATGCGCAGCCGCCATCGCCAATGGGGCAGGTCAGCGCGATGCCGTTGCAGTTTGCCGGGAAAACCGCCAGCGAGAAGGTGGCGGATCTGACAGCGTTCATGGCGCAGCAAGGGGCGCAGTTTCATGTGGAGACGCAGCCGGACAACATTGCCTGGTGCCTGAATGTGCGCGGGGACGATGTGCCGTTTTTGCCAATTCCACAGTCCTTTATGTTGGTGGCAGATACGGGTGCGGTGACCTGGTTTGTGGAACCGGAGAAGCTGCCGGATGATTTGGTGGCCAGCCTGCCGGAGAGCATCTCGGTGGTGCCTCCACATGGGTTTTTGCCATCGATCCGCGCCTCGGTGAAAACCGGGCAGCGGGTTCTGGTAGACCCGGAGTTCTCACCAGTCGCGGTGTGTCTGGCGCTGGAGAAGATTGGCGCCAAGATTGAACGGCGGACCAGTTATCTGACCCATCTCAAAGCGTTGAAGAATGCGGTGGAGCTGGAAGGCATGCGCGCCTGTCACCTTCAGGACGGTGTGGCGGTGACTGAGTTTTCGGCCTGGTTGGCGGAAACAGTGCCTGTGCGGGTGGCCAACGGTGATCCTTTGCGGGAGAGTGAGGCAGAGGCGCAGGTGAATGCGTTTCGCGAGGCCAGTGGCAGTTACCTGAGCGAGAGTTTCAATACGATCTCGGCGGCAGGGGGCAATGCCGCGATGTGCCACTACGCCACTACCGAGACGCGCGATGCGGCGATTTTGCCGGAGGCGCCGTACCTGCTGGACAGTGGCGGGCAGTATGAGACCGGGACCACCGATATCACTCGCAGTTTTGCCTTTGGGCAGCGGCCTGAAGGGTACGACCAAGCCTACACCGCAGTGTTCAAGGCGTTTTATGCGCTGGCCACGTTGAAGTTTCCGCGCGGTACGCAAGGGCATCATATTGATGCGATTTGCCGGCGACCGCTGTGGGATTTGGGGTTGGATTATGACCACGGCACGGGCCACGGGATTGGGCATCGGCTGTCGGTGCACGAGCATCCGCAGCGAATTGGCAAGCCAGTCAGTGCGGTGGATTTGATGCCAGGCATGGTGATGTCGATTGAGCCGGGACACTATGTGGCCGGGCTCTATGGCATCCGGATTGAGAACTTGTTTGAGATTGTCGAAGAGGACAACGGCTTCTTTGGGTTCCGCAATCTGACCTGGGCACCGATCATGACGGAGATGTTAGCGTTTGAGGCGCTGACGGCGGCGGAAGTCGCCTGGTTGGACAGCTATCACCAAGAGGTGGAAGCGAAGCTGGGGCCGTTTCTGAGCGACCGTGCCTTGGCGTGGTGTCGGGGCAATGTGGCGCGTGGCCAGGGTGCAGCGATAGGTTGAGCATCGCGTGGGCGTGCTGGTGGGTCAGACTGGCACGTCCGGCGTGTTCTTGATCTCGTTTAACGCGAGGCTGGTGCGGATGGATCCAATGTGCGGCAGTTTCAGGAGCCGCTGTTTGATGGTTTCTTCGTAGTCCCGCACGCTGAGCGCGAGCACCTTGAGGATGTAGTCCTGATCGCCGGTGGCGGAGTAACACTCTACCACCTCCGGGAGAAATTCGATGGCGGCCTCAAATTCTTCCAGCGACTCCTGTGTGTGTTCTTGCAGCTTCACAAGACAAAAGGCGACGATGTCAAAGCCAAGCTTCTGGGCATCCAAAACGTACCGTTTATCAGTGATGTAGCCTTCTTCGCGCAGCCGTTTCAGACGGCGCCAACAGGGTGTGTGGCTCAATCCGGTAACCTCGCCAAGCTCTCGCATTGTAAGCTCTGGTTGTTCCTGAATGGCCCGCAAAATGCGTTTGTCGGCGTCGTCCAAAACTGTCCCCTTCCTCCGTTGTAACTGTATACAACGAAAGCAAATTTCCTTGCAGCATAAAATTTGACCGTTTGGTCCTACTTTTTGCGCGCAAAATGAAACGCTGTTGCGCGTTAGCGGAAACAGGACTTCAAAATCGTGACCCGGTTTCCGGAAGCCGCCCTAGGGTTGAACGCTCATAAGTACGATTTTGGGAGGACGTCATGAAACATTGGATTGCAGCCGCCGCGACAGCCGCGCTTGTGAGCGTTGCGCCAGTT
This sequence comes from Shimia sp., assembly GCF_022448905.1. Lineage (GTDB taxonomy): Bacteria > Pseudomonadota > Alphaproteobacteria > Rhodobacterales > Rhodobacteraceae > Shimia. The sequence goes on from NZ_JAKVCW010000015.1 coordinate 98,134, forward strand.
GCCAGCTTTGCAGAGACCATCCGGGTGACTTTGCAGCTGCCGGAAACACATTCCTTGGGCAAAAACTGGTTGGATTTCGCTAGCATCGTGGAGGAGAAGTCCGGCGGCGATCTGAAGGTGCAGCTGTTCCCGTCAGCACAGTTGTTCAAGGACAAAGAAGTGCCAGGTGCCGTGGGTAGCGGTGCGGTGGAAGCGGGCTCTGCTTTTATCGGTCGTTTTGCAGGGTCCGTTCCTGCGGTGGACGTTGTATCGATCCCGTTTATCTTTAGCGACGAGGCGCACATTCGTGCCGCCGTGGCACCGGGCTCCGACATGCGCGCGACTTTGGACGCGGCGATCCTCAAAGAGACCAACAACCGCATTCTGTGGTGGCAGGCTTTTGGTCGCAACGTATACCTGACAAACGGCGAAGCGATCGTGGAACCGGCTGATATTGCGGACAAAAAAGTCCGTACCTACGGTAAGGTCCATGGCTGGACCGTGCAGGAACTTGGCGGTGCGCCAACCCTGATGTCCGGCTCCAAACAGTTCCTTGCGTATCAGCAGGGTGCTGTTGATGTGGGCATGACCGGCGCGTCTGCGGTAAAATCCCGCAAGCTGTTTGAAGTGATGGATCAGATGACCCTGACCTTTGACAGCGCGATCGAGTTTGTCGCGGTGATCAACAATGACGTCTACGAAGGTCTGTCTGATGAGCACAAAGCCATCATCGACGCGGCCGCTGCGGAAGTGGAGCAGAAGTTGCGCGACCAGATCTATGCTGAAGAGGCAGCCACCGTGGACGAGATGAAGGCCAACATGACCGTGACTGAGCTGTCCGATGAGCAGCGCGCGGCTTGGGTTGCGGCGACGGCGAGCGTTGTGGACCGCTTTGTTGAAGAAACTGGCGACACCGGTGCGGCGGCGGTTGCGGCTGTGAAAGGCGCAATGACCAACTAAGCCTTTTGGGGGGACGCTGTCCTATTGGATGGTGTCCCTTTTTTCTTACCCGCGAAAATCACAGCAAGGAGTGGCCAATGATCATCCGGATCATTGATGGCATCACTGAATTCACAGGCAAGCTTTGTGCCTGGACCCTGTTTGCCATCGGCTTTTTCATCACGTTTGAAGTGCTTATGCGTTACGTTTTTAACGCGCCCACCATTTGGGTGGATGAGATCAGCCGAGTGTTGCAGGTCTGGGTGGTGTACCTGGGCGCGGCCTATGTGCTGAAGCACCGTGAGATGGTCACGATTGATGTGCTGTTGAGCAATCCAAACACAATTTGGCGTCGGCTGGCGGAGACTTTGGCGATTGTTGTGTTGTTCATTTTTGCGGGCACGGCGTGTTATTTCGGGTTCCAGATTTGGCTGAAAGCCACTATGGCGGGGCACACCACGGACACCTATCTGGCACCACCAAAGATGATCACCCATGCACCGGTTTGGGTGGGCAGCGCGTTGTTGATGCTACAGGGCGGGGTGCAGCTTTATCGCGTGTGGGCCGAGCCTTTGCCCGGCGAAGACGTGATGGGGGGCGCACACTGATGGAAGCGGTTCTCATTCTTGTGGCGCTGATGGCGCTGTTGTTGTTGCGCACGCCGGTGGCCTTTGCTTTGGGCGGGCTGGGCGTGATCCTGTTGGGGCTTAAGGGGCTGCCGCTGGTGGCGGTGCCGCAGCGGTTGCACGGATCGATGGACAGCTTTGAGCTGCTTGCCGTGCCGATGTTTTTGTTGATGTCCAATGTCTTGCTCAAAGGCGGCGTGGGGCGAGACCTTTATGCGGCGGTGCAAAGCTGGGTGGGGCATTGGCCCGGCGGGCTGGGTGTGGCGACGATCCTGTCCTGCACGTTGTTCTCCGCCATTTCCGGCTCTTCGGTGGCGACGGCGGCGACGATTGGCACCGTGGCGATCCCCGAAATGTCCAAGCGGGGCTACGACAAACCATTTGTTTACGGCATGTTGGCGGCGGGCGGCACCTTGGGGATTTTGATCCCGCCGTCGATCCCGCTGATCATTTACGGCGTGGTGACGGAAAGCTCGATCCCGACGCTGTTCCTTGCAGGGATTGGGCCGGGGTTGTTCCTGGCGTCCGCCTTTATCGTCTATGGCATGTTGTTTTCGCGCTTTTCCGGCGCCTACCAGCCGATTGCCAAAGCTGATTGGGGCACACGTGCGCGGACCTCGGCGATGGCATTGCCAACCGTGGCGCTGGCAGTGGCCATCGTAGGCTCGATCTACACGGGCATTGCAACGCCATCGGAAAGCGCAGGGCTGGGCTTTGTGATCGCTTTGGTCATGACCTTCGCCATGGGGCGGATGGATTTTGCCAAGTTGCGTGAGGCCGTCGAGGGCTCTTTGCGGACGTCGGTGATGGTGTTGATCATCGTGGCGGGGGCCAAGGTGTTTTCCTACGCGATCACGCTCTATCTGATCCCGCAGTCGATCAGCGCGTTTTTGACAGAGAACATCTCCAACCCAAGCCTGTTTATTCTCGCAGTCGGTCTGGTGCTTCTGTTCATGGGGTTCTTCCTGGAAAGCCTGTCGATGCTGCTCATTATGGTGCCGGTGCTGCTGCCAGCGGTGCTCAACATCGGGATTGATCCGATCTGGTTTGGCATCTTCTTTGTGGTGCTGATTGAGACTGCGCTGATCACCCCGCCGGTGGGGATGAACCTGTTTGTCATTCAGGCGGTGGCCAATGCGCGGTTGCAGGAGGTCGCGAAAGGCGCGCTGCCGTTTGCGGGTATCATGCTGGCGGTGGCGGTGCTGTTGTGGTTCTGGCCCGATCTGGCGCTCTACATCCCCTATGAATTGGCGCGCTAAGTAGGAGGGCGAAGGTGATGAAAAACACGGTGCGGATTGCCCCCAATGAGGGGCGGAACCTACGGGCGGCGCGGTTGCGCTCCCTGCTGGAACAGAAAGAGCTGGTGGTGGCGCCTTGTTGCTATGATGCGCTGTCGGCCAAGCTGATCGAGCAGGCGGGGTTTGACATGACCTTCATGTCGGGCTTTGCCGCCTCGGCCTCGCGCATTGGTATGCCGGATCTGGGGCTAATGAGCTATGGCGAGGTGGTGGACCATGTGCGCAACATATCTGAGGCGACCAGCCTGCCGTTTGTGGCCGATGGCGACACGGGCTACGGCAACGCGATGAATGTGATCCGCACCGTTAAAGGCCTTGCGCGGGCCGGGGCGGCGGCGGTGATGATTGAAGATCAGGTGGCGCCAAAACGCTGTGGCCACACACCGGGCAAGGCGGTGGTGGCGCGCGAGGTGGCGTTTGATCGCATCAAGGCGGCGGTGGACGCGCGGGAGGAAGAAGACGTGCTGATCCTGGCCCGCACAGACGCGCGCAAGGCCCATGGGCTGGGCGAGGCGATAGAGCGGGCGCAGCGGTTCTTTGAGCTCGGTGCGGACATCATCTTTATCGAGGCACCGCAGAGCGTGGAGGAAATGCGCCAGATTTGTGAGGAAACGCCAGGGCTGTTGATGGCCAATATGCTGGAGGGCGGCGACACGCCGATCCTGTCCCATGCGGAGCTGGCGGACATGGGGTTCAACCTTGCGGCCTATCCGCTGACGCTGTTGTCGGCGGTGATGCAGCAGATGGTGGAAACCCTGGCGGCGATGAAGGCCGACACGGTGCAGACGTCCGGGTTGATGTCGTTTGAAGAGGTGCGCGAGCGGGTAGGGTTCAACGCGTATTATGCGGCCTCGGAAGGGTATAAGGCCTAGGGCTAGCTGAGTTGCGCGGGCGTCTCTGGATGGCCCGCGCAAGACCGCTACTTTTTGAAGGCCAGCCGCAGATCATCAATGGCGTTGATCTGGCCTTGTGATAGCTCGCCCAGAACCAGCGGTTGCAGAACATCTTGAAGCGTGTCCCAAGCGCGACCGTCATCCAACTTGTAAAGCCGCTTTCCGAGTCGAGGAATGGCGTAGATCGGCCCGTCGCATTGTGTCATCAGCCAGCGTCCAAGCACCTCCATCTCATGGGCTTCTTCCTCGGAACAGCGAAGCTTTTTGCGAAGAAGCACATGCAGTTGGTCGCGGGTTTCCTGTGTCGGCAGGCCGTCGACCTCCAGAAAGGCTTGCGCGATGGCGCAGATGGCGATGCGCGGGTCGTCAATGCCTTCCACAGGGTGCTGTCCGGTTTTGCGGCGGAATGCAATGCGACGCGGGGCGTTGATGGCCGTGGTGGCCAAATCAGATGCGGTGTCGATGGCTTCGCGCGGGTTCATACGCGCCCACCACCAGATGGCGCCGCCGACAGCTGTGAGAATGGCAATGAGAATGTGCATAGTGAAAGGCTCGACAGGTTATGGTGTAATCTGTCGGGAGATTAGACATCTTTGGTTGTGTTGAGAAGCAGCAAATGCGCCGGTTGTGCGCAGATGTCAGCTGAGTTGCGCGGCGGTGCAGGCGCGGAACTTTTGCACCTCTGGGGCTGCGCCTTCGAGGGGAATGGTCACGGTTTGGGCTTCGGTGAAGGCCAGCGCCGTGGCGTTGAATTGTAACCCGTCGAGCACATTGCCAAAGCCGCTGTCCGCCACATTGAGCGTCTGGTTGCTGTCTGACAGTGCGTGCTGAGGCGTGGAGATCACGGTTTCATTGGGACCGATGAAGCGCATGGCGAACCATGGGGTGGGGTGCCATGGTGCGGACTTTTGGGTGATCGCGAGGGTGTAGAGCGGTTTGCCTGGGTCGTAAGTGAGGTGGATGTGGGCCTCTGCGGTTTCGTGCGTGAGGGTGCAGATGGGAGAGCTTGTGGCTTCCCAAGCGGCGGCTGGGGAGGCGAGGAAGAGGGCTGTTAGGAATGCGCGCATGGGGAGAGGGTAGGGCGTTAGGTGGGCGGTCGTCGACACCCTCGAGATCACAAAAGCATGATGCTTTGCATCATGCTGTGCCCGACCTCCCCGTCGCACCGTAGGTGCGCCGCTTTTTTGATCGGCACGCCTCTGGCGTGACGGGAGGGCGCGTTCGCTTCCTCCCAAGGTCGGGCGCGGCGTTTCATAACGGGGCGAAATTCGCGGAAATAGTTTGGATTGAAGTTGGGAAATCCTCCGTTCCCTTTCTGAGCGTTACGAGAGATAAGTGCAGTATGAATATTGCGATCAAATTGGTTTCTGCTTGCGTCGTGGTCATCGCTACTTTTGGTACGGTCGCAGAGGCGCAAGTTTTTCCGTCTCGTGCGGTGCTCAGTGTAACAAATGGGTACACCGGCGCCGACGGAGAGGAACTTAGGAATTTCTTGCAAGCTCAGGGGTTTACGGTTGCGAAGCAGAAAGAAAATGATTGGCATTACGGCGTGTCAATTTACTCTTCTCCCTCCAAAACTCTAAGGGATCATTTAGGTGCTCATCCTGCCTGTGTTGAGCTGGATTGCCAGTGGTACTGGGCTGTTCGAAATCAGACCCCTCCAGTCTTTTCGCTCCTTTTTGCGCATACCTATCGGTTTCTTTGGGTAGAAAACGCCGGCGTTGTTGATGTGATTTTCGAAGACCATTCTTTGTGGCGCGGCAACAAATAGACATCCACGTCAGGATGATGTGTCTTGTTCGCTGCCTAGGCAAATAGATGGCCGGTGTCACTTTCACATAATTCTTTTCCAATTGGCCCGGAACAAGGCGCTTTGCGCCGCCGGGCCAGCGCCGGACCGGCCCCATGGGCCGGCGCATTTGCAAGCGTCGAGCTCGCTAGACAGGGCGGGAGACACGTGGCGGACATAAAGTGCCAACTTGGGGCGTTGTTTGCGCCAGCCCCCGGTCCGGCGCTGGCCCTACAGTTTCACGCTTGGTACGAGGCCCCGGATCAGGTCCGGGGCGGGGTTAGCGGTTGCGTTTGCTTCTGGTGTTCCCACCACGTTGCCCAGCACGTCCAGCCGTTGACCGGCCTTTGCTCTTGGTGGCTTTCTCCTCGGCGGCCTTAATCGCGTACTGCCGCGCCATGGGGTCGTCGGCGACGGCCAGGTCCACCGCTTCCAGACGTTTGACCTCGTCGCGCAGGCGGGCGGCTTCTTCGAATTCGAGGTTCTCGGCGGCTTTGCGCATGTCTTCGCGCAGCCCGTTGAGCACAGCCTCCAAGTTGCCCCCCGCAAGCGGGTTGTCGATTTTGGCGGTGACGCGGGATTGGTCTGTGTCGCCTTGATAAAGCCCAGCCAAAACGTCCTCGACGTTCTTTTTGACCGTGGCGGGTGTGATGCCGTGTTCTTCGTTGTAGGCGATCTGTTTGGCGCGGCGGCGGTTGGTTTCGCCAATGGCGCGCTCCATGGAGCCGGTCATGCGGTCGGCGTACATGATCACGCGGCCTTCGGCGTTTCGTGCCGCACGGCCGATGGTTTGTACGAGCGAGGTTTCGGAGCGCAGGAAGCCCTCTTTGTCGGCGTCCAGAATGGCGACCAGACCACATTCCGGAATGTCGAGACCCTCGCGCAGGAGGTTGATGCCGACCAGCACGTCAAAGGCGCCAAGGCGCAGGTCGCGCAGGATTTCGATGCGCTCCAGCGTGTCGATGTCGCTGTGCATGTAGCGGATTTTGATGCCCTGTTCGTGCAGGTATTCGGTGAGGTCCTCGGCCATGCGTTTGGTCAATGTCGTGACCAGCGTGCGGAAGCCCTCTGCTGTGACTTTGCGGATTTCATCCAGCAGGTCGTCGACTTGCATCTCTACCGGGCGGATTTCGACCTCGGGATCAAGCAGGCCTGTGGGACGGATGACCTGTTCGGCAAAGACGCCGCCGGATTGCTCGATCTCCCACGCCGCCGGGGTGGCGGAGACAAAGACCGACTGGGGGCGCATGGCGTCCCATTCCTCGAATTTCAGCGGGCGGTTGTCCATGCACGACGGCAGGCGGAAGCCGTGTTCGGCCAGCGTGAACTTGCGGCGGTAGTCGCCGCGATACATGCCGCCGATTTGCGGCACGGAGACGTGGCTTTCATCGGCAAAGACAATGGCGTTGTCGGGGATGAATTCAAACAGGGTGGGGGGCGGCTCGCCCGGCGCGCGGCCGGTGAGATAGCGCGAATAGTTTTCGATGCCGTTGCAGAAGCCTTGCGCTTCGAGCATTTCGATGTCGAAGTTGGTGCGCTGCTCCAAGCGCTGGGCTTCGAGAAGCTTGCCTTCGTCCACCAGTTGGTCAAGCCGCGTGCGCAGCTCCTTTTTGATGTTGATGATGGCTTGGTTCAGGGTTGGCTTGGGTGTCACATAGTGGCTGTTGGCGTAAACGCGGATGTGCTCAAAGGTGTCGGTCTTCTCACCGGTGAGCGGGTCAAACTCGGTGATGCTTTCGAGTTCCTCGCCAAAGAAGGAGAGCTTCCACGCGCGGTCTTCGAGGTGGGCGGGGAAGATTTCCAGACTGTCGCCGCGCACCCTGAAGGACCCACGTTGGAAGGCGGCGTCGTTGCGGCGGTATTGTTGGGCGACAAGATCGGCGATCACCTGGCGCTGGTCGTATTCGCCACCTGCTTTCAGGTCGAGCGTCATGGCAGAGTAGGTTTCCACCGAGCCGATGCCGTAGATGCAAGACACAGACGCCACAATGATCACGTCGTCGCGTTCCAGCAAAGCCCGAGTGGCGGAGTGGCGCATGCGGTCGATCTGTTCGTTGATCTGGCTTTCCTTCTCAATGAAGGTGTCAGAGCGCGGGACGTATGCTTCTGGTTGGTAGTAGTCATAGAAGCTGACGAAGTATTCGACGGCGTTTTCCGGGAAGAAGCCTTTCATCTCGCCGTAGAGCTGGGCCGCGAGGGTCTTGTTGGGGGCGAGAATGATGGCCGGGCGTTGGGTCTCCTCAATCACCTTGGCCATGGTGAAGGTTTTGCCGGTGCCGGTAGCGCCCAGCAGCACCTGATTGCGCTCGCCGTCGGTCACGCCTGAGGAGAGTTCGGCGATGGCGGTGGGCTGGTCGCCTGCGGGTTCAAACTCGGTGTGCATGACGATGCGCTTGCCGCCTTCCAGCTTGGGACGGCGTTTGGCCTCACGATCGACCATCTGGGGCAGGTTACTGGCATCACTCATCGTGGCGTCCCGTGTTGAAAGAGTCGTTTGCGCGATTTTGGTCTCTTTTTGTTCTTATGCAAGGGCGAAAGCGCAGATGGGGTCCGGGGATTTGGGTGAGAGGATGCTGCGCCGCGCCAAGAAATACTTCGCAAGTGCAGAAATTTCTGGCTGCTTGGTCCAAGAAAATACGCGTGTTGCGGGCAAACTTACCCTTGGTAAGGTATCGGTACGCCGCTTTTGGTAAGAAATTGTGGGTGCTTTGGTAATTTTAGAACAAAATTCCTGCTATTTGGGAAATTAAATATATGTTGCACTTGCCAAATGATTGGCATCCTCGCTATGGTCAATTCAGCAAGCAGCCCGCTGAGGTCGCCAGTCCAAACTGCACCTACACCCCTCGCTCCCCGCGGCTTGGTCCGGAACCTGGGCTGCTTGCAAGCTTACTCCCCCTTTGATTGGTGATTTGCCGCGCTTTTGCGGCGGTTTGTCCGTGTTTGGCCTCTTGCCCGAACGGTGAGAATCCGAGATAAAGCGGCAAGCCAAGGAGTGCCCCATGATTGCGCGTATCTATCAGCCAGCCCGCACGGCGATGTCGTCGGGAACCGCCAAAACCCACCAGTGGGTGTTGGAATATGGTCCGTCGGAAGCCAAGGATATTGATCCGCTGATGGGCTGGACCGGCTCGGGGGACACGCAAAGCCAGGTGCGCCTGAAGTTTGACAGCAAAGAAGCGGCTGTGACCTACGCACGGGAAAACGACATCGAAGTGCAGGTTTTGGAGCCACACAAGCGCAAGGCCAACATTCGTCAGGGCGGCTATGGCGAGAACTTTGCCACCAACCGACGCGGGGCCTGGACCCACTGAGTGCCGGGACACAAAGTTGATTAAGAAAGGCGCCGTGGGGCGCCTTTTGTGTTTTTGGAGCGGCAATGGCTGAGATTGAATTTCTGATAGATGAGGCTGGCCCGTTAGCGCCGACGTTTCTGTTTGGGCATGGGGCGGGTGCCACCATGGAGGCGCCTTTCATGGCGACGGTTGCGACCGGGTTGGCGCGACGGGGCGTTCGGGTGGCGCGGTTTGAATTTGCCTATATGGCGGCGCGGCGCCGCGGCGGCCCCAAGCGGCCGCCGCCGAAAGTTGATCTGTTGCAGGATGAGTTCCGTGCGGTCGTTCAGGCGCTGCCTTGTGCAGGTCCATTGTTCATTGGCGGCAAGTCTATGGGCGGTCGGGTTGCCAGCCTTGTCGCTGACGCGTTGTTTGAAGCTGGTGATATTTGCGGTCTCCTATGCCTTGGCTATCCATTTCATCCTCAAGGAAAGCCGGAAAAGCTACGCACCGCACATCTGGCGGAGCTGCAAACGCCGTCACTGATCTGCCAAGGCACACGCGATCCATTTGGAACCGATGCGGAGGTGGCGAGCTATGCGTTATCAGAGCAAATTGAAATGGCTTGGGTGCAAGATGGCGACCATGATCTGAAACCGCGTAAGCGGGTGACCGGTCTGAGCCACGAAGAACAGCTGGAACAGGTTTGTGATGGGGCTGCCGCGTGGATCAAGGCGCGTTGCTGAGCATTAGGGCGGATTGCAGCTGACCGCACAAGGACCTGGTGGTGCCCCTTCAGGAAGCGGTTGCGGCGATTGGCGTTTGGACCGGCTTTTGCATGCTGGGTGGACTGCCAAATTTGCGGGAAAACTCGCGGCTGAATTGGGTTGGGCTTTCATAGCCCACTTCATAAGCGGCGGATGCCACTGACAGGTTTTCGGACACCAGCAGTCGGCGTGCCTCAAGAAGGCGGAGATCTTTTTGATACTGCAATGGGGTTGTGGCTGTTACAGAGCGAAAGTGTTCGTGGAAGGCAGACAGGCTCATGCCGCAGTCGGAGGCGAGGTCAGCCACCGGCAGGCTTGATTTGAAGTTTGCCCGCATGGTCGCGATGACCTGGGCAATGCGGCTGGCGGGGCTGTCTTGGTTGAGCAATTGCCGCAGCATGCCGCCATGTTGGGCACGCAGCAGGCGGAAGTGGATTTCACGCAGCACCAGGGGCGCGAGAGTGCGGGCTTCGACCGGATCTTTGGATAGGTTGAACAAGCGGTGTATGGCATCAATCAAGGCGTCGTCGGAGGCGGCTACGTTGAGGGAATGGGCGCTGTCGGAGCTTTCGAAATCGGCCAATTCGTCTTGCATGCTGCGCGCCATCGCGAGGTCCAAACGCAATGCCAGCGCTGTATAAGGCGCATCGGGGCTGGCTTGCATGATCGCGGAGTCAACGGGGATAGCGTGGCTAACGATGAGCGTGTCCCCAGCGCTGTAGCGGACAACGCGCCCGTTTAAGTGAGCTTCTTTGGCGCCCTGCAGCACGAGACACATGATGGGTTCGTAAAACGAGGCGGCGCATGCGGTGGTTTCGGTTTGGGCAAAGGCGAACAGACCGTCCACACCCGTGGCGCATCCTGTGCCCACCGTTCCGGTTTTTTTGACCAGATCAAACACGTCAGCGATCAGATTTTTAGGTATCATGCAGCGGCCTCCCTTGCCTTGAGAATATAGTGGTTTGGTGTCGGGCTGGCATTCACAAAGATGTCAGTCTGGAGAATTGGGCAGATCATTTGGAGGATCAGGCACGGCGGTTGGGCACCGGCGGGTTAGGTTGAGGTAGGACAAACAAGGAGTCCTAACATGCCTCAGACAATTCTCATTACCGGAGCGTCTTCCGGGATCGGCAAAGAAACTGCGAAGCTTTTTGCGGCGCGTGGGTGGAATGTGGTTGCGACCATGCGCGCACCAAAAAAGAAGAAGAGTTGACGTCGCTTGATAACACGTTGGTGACGCGGCTGGATGTGACCGACGCAACATCCATCGAAGCGGCAGTGGCTGCTGGCGTGACGCGATTTGGCAGAATTGATGTGCTGTTGAACAATGCCGGTTATGGCGCCTATGGGCCCTTGGAGGCGTTTCCAATGGAGCGCGTTCGGCGTCAATTTGATACCAATGTGATTGGTTTGATTGAGACCACCAAGGGGGTGTTGCCACATATGCGGAGCAATGGGGCGGGCACCATTGTCAATGTGTCTTCAATTGGGGGGCAAATAACATTTCCACTTGGCGCACTGTATCACGGCACAAAATTTGCGGTGGAAGGGATTTCCGAAGCTCTGCATTTTGAACTCGAGGCGGCAGGCATCAAAGTCAAAATTGTCGAGCCAGGAATGATTGCTACTGATTTTGGCGGCCGGTCGTTTGACTTTGTGAATGATGAGAGCATGGCCGAATATCAACCGGTTGTGCAGGCGTTGTTCAGCACGTGGGGTAGTGAAGAAATGACGGCCAATGCCTCGCAACCTAATGTGGTGGCTGAGGTGATTTGGGATGCCGTGACGGATGGGACCGATACGTTGCGATACCGGGCTGGTGCAGATGCGGTTGAGTTGCTCAACAACCGTAAAGCGCTTGACGATGCGACCTTCATTGGCGGGTTGAAAGCGCAGCTTGGACTTTGAGCCCAATGGGTGGGCTGGCCGCTGGTCCAAAAGTGGCCTTCCAACGTAATTGATACCATTGGATCGCAACTAAAACTTTGGCTCGAGACCATCAATTTTTGGATCGGGCCGACCTCACCCTAGAAGCAATGCCGCTTAGTAGGGGAGACAAAAACAACTTTTGTAGCGAACAGGGAGACCTATAGCCATGGCAATTTCACTAAAGTTGAACGGGGAGACCCATACGGTTGAGGCCGAACCGGGCACACCGCTGTTGTGGGTGATCCGGGATGAGTTGAAGCTCACCGGCACAAAATTTGGGTGCGGGGTTGCGTCCTGCGGCGCCTGCACGGTGCATATGGACGGCGAGCCGGTGCGCTCTTGTCAGACGTATATTGAAGACGTCGAAGGGGCGGAGATCACCACCATCGAGAAGATGGAAGAGGACAAGGTGGGCGCGGCAGTGCAGCAGGCCTGGCGCGAGCTGGATGTGGTGCAGTGCGGTTATTGCCAGTCCGGGCAGATCATGAGTGCGGTTGGTCTGTTGCGTGAAAATGCGACCCCGACCGCTGAAGAGGTGGACGAATATATGTACGGTAATGCCTGCCGCTGTGCCACCTATCAACGTATCCGCGCGGGCGTTCTGCGCGCGTCTGAAATTCTGGAGGCTTGAGAGATATGACTGCCAATATTTCCCGTCGCGGATTTCTGAAATCTGCCGCTGCCGCCGCCGCTGTGTTGTATGTCGGGGCCACGCCGGATGGCGCGGCCGCTGCTGGATCTTCGGATGCGATGCTCAACCCGTTTGTGAAGATCGACAGCGATGGCAATGTGATTGCCATAATCAAACATTTCGAGAAGGGGCAGGGGCCTGCCACTGGTCTGTCGACGTTGATAGCCGAAGAGCTTGGTGTGACCATGGCGCAGATTGGCTATGAGTTCGCCCCCTCTGATCCTCAGGTCTATAACAACCTGTTCTTTGGACCGTTTCAGGGCACTGGTGGCTCGACCGCCATGGCCAACTCCTGGATGCAGTACCGCACCGCAGGCGCAAATGCGCGTGAGATGCTGATCAAGGCGGCGGCGCAAGCTTGGGGCGTGGATGCCGCGGGTTTGGACATCCAAGAGGGCATGGTCACCGGAGGTGGTCAATCTGCCCCACTAGGTGAGTTTGTGGCCGCGGCGGCAGAGATTGCGCCATCTGAAACACCGCGTTTGCGGGACCAAACCGAGTGGAAGATCATCGGAAACGAAGCGACGCGGCGTTTGGACAGCCCGATCAAAGTCAATGGCCAGGCCAAGTTTGGCATGGACGTGCACCTGCCCAATCAGATGGTGGTGATGATCAAGCGCACACCTCAACGGGGCGGCGTGGTTGCCGGGTTTGATGACAGCGCGGCCAAGGATGTAAAAGGCTTCATCATGGCGATGCCGCTGCCGACCAAACATGGTGTGGCGGTCTACGCGGAAAACACTTGGGCGGCGATGCAAGCGCGCGCGGCGATCGAGGTGGACTGGGATATGTCTGCAGCCGAGACGCGCTCTTCGCAGGAAATCCGCGATGAAATCATGGCCGCCTTGGAGGCCGCGCCGGTCTACAATGTGAACAAGGCGGATACACCTGCCATCAGCTCGGCAGTGGATGGGGCGGCTCAGGTGGTGGAGAAAGCTTTCTATTTCCCGCTGCTGGCCCATGCGCCAATGGAGCCGATGAACTGTACGATCGAGCAGACAGCAGAGGGCGACATTGTCCTGCATGACGGGGCGCAGATGCCGACCGGGCCACATATGGCGTATCAGCAAATCTTTGGTCTGCCAGCGGAAAAGATCCACATCAAAACCATGCTGACAGGTGGGTCTTTTGGGCGTCGGGCAACGCCGGATGCGGATTATCAGGTGGAAGCGGGCTTGGCCTTTGTGATGACCGACCGGTCTCGTCCGGTGAAACTGGTTTGGGATCGTGAAGACGACATTCGAGGCGGATACTATCGGCCAGCGACGGGGCACAAGGTGCGCGTAGGTCTAGATGCTGACGGTAAGATTGCCGCCTGGGAACATCAGGTGGCAGGTCAGTCGATCATGAAAGGCACGGCGTTTGAGGCGTTTTCGGTCAAGGATGGCGTGGACCATTCCACGGTCGAAGGTCTGGCTGACAGCCCTTATGTCATTCCGAACATGGCGGTTGGTTTGACCGACACCGAGAAGGCCACGTCTGTTTTGTGGTGGCGCTCAGTGGGGCACACGCACACCGCCTATGTGATGGAAGTCATGATGGATATGGCCGCCAAGGCGGCAGGGCGCGATCCGGTGGAATTCCGGTTGGCTTATCTGGAAGGTGGTGACAAAGACGCGCAGCGCAAGGCGGGCGTTTTGAAGCTCGCCGCCGAGAAAGGCAACTGGGGCAATCCGGCGGCAGGCAACGTGCAGGGCATCGCGGTGCACAAGTCCTTTGGGTCTTTTGTGGCGGAGGTGGTCGAAGTGTCAGGCACGCCTGCGGATGGCATCCAGATTGAGAAGGTCACGGCAGCGGTTGATTGCGGCATTGCGGTGAACCCGGATGTGATCCGGGCGCAGACCGAAGGCGCCATTGGCTACGGCATTGGGCACGCGATGCGGGACCAGATCACGCTGGACGGCGGGGCGGTGGAGCAATCCAATTTCCCGGATTACGAACCGCTGCGGATTTCCGACATCAAGGCGATTGAGACGCATATTGTGGCCTCTGCCGAAGCGCCCACAGGCATTGGTGAGCCAGGGACACCGCCATCGGCGCCCGCGTTGGCAAATGCCATTGCACAGCTGGATGTTCAGGTGGCCGAGCTGCCAATGAGCGAAAACGGCGTGTCTTTCGTCTAGGCTATCGGCGCATCGCGATCACGATGGTTGCGGTGCGCCGTCACCCCGAATTTTGGGCAACTCAGGGACGGCACTTCGCAACGCCAGAGTTTGCGAAAAAGTGGCGAACCCCGAAGCTGTTTGACGCTTTCCCGCCTTACTGGTGTTCAGTTGGAATCCCCGTACATGACCGTGCCAACGCGCGGTGAACCGTCGACGGCTGATGTCGATAGGGAAACCGTTGTGAAGCGCCAGTGCACAGTCATGTGCAAATATCCCAAAACAGGACACCCGTGTCTGTTCCATTGCGCTATGAAGGAACAATGTCGGTGGGCAGGATCCGGAGATGGGTCTTGTAGGTGTGGTCTTTATCTTTAGGCGTGTGACTTGATCGGAGATGGCCCCGTTAAAGTGGTGCGCAATTAACCAGTCAGGAACAATTGAATTGTAGGAGAGAAGTCCGCACGACTTGAAAAAGCAATGTGTCTAGAGGGCAGAAATTGGGAATTTTGGCTACGATAACCACGCCCTTTCGCTCTTCGATTGGGTTGGTGGTTCTAGCGTGCTTTCTGGTGCTTGTCACCGCGTGTGGCTCTGTGTTTGGTCGGCTTTGGGAGGCGGAAACTGAAGCGCTGAAGCGGGAAGCGGTCACCGTGCAAAACACGTTCAACGCCCACAAGCAGCAGCGCCTTTCCGAAATTGAACGCTATGCAGCGTCCAATGCGGCATATCAGAATATTGACCAGTCGTTTTCACAGGCCTGGGTTGAGACCCGGTTTGGCGAGGAGTTGGCGCGGGATTCCAACTATAATGGCACGTTCCTGATGGCGCCCAACGGAGAGATTGTTTTTGAGAACATTCCACAGGAGGAAAGCTGGAGCGCTGCCGATGTCCAAAGGTTGATGAGCAAAAAGCGGACCTTCGCCGACATCCGAGACAATTTTTTTGTGGCCGCCCAGAGCCTGCCAGAAACCGGGAGCTTCTCCGGCCATTTCCCCGCGCTGTCCAATATTGAGGTGGTGACGTTTGGGGAGGAAGTCGCCTTGGCGGCATCCTTTGCGATTGTGCCAGACCCCGGAGGAATCGCGCTGACAGCACAGGCGCCGCATATTCTTGTCGCGGTGTATTGCATAGACGCGGACTACTTGAGCCACGTGCTGCGGGATTTGCCCGTCTCCGATTTGGAGTTCATCCGCACAGAACCAACCGATCAGAACAGCGTTCCGTTATACAGTGACGAAGACACGGTCGCGGGGTATCTTGTTTGGCAACCCATGAGCCAGTCGATGGAAATCCTGGTGGCGTCGACTCCCTTCTTGATCGTGTGTTTCTGCGTGATCTTTGCCATAGCGGTCTACTCGCTTCACCAGAACGCGCGTGGCCGGGTTGCGCTCAAAAGGCGGGAGCGGCTTGTGGAAGACAAGCAGCGCGAATTGGAGCACGGAAAGCGTGCTCTGGAGCAGGCGCATGAGGACCTCCAAAGCAATCAGGAGGAGCTTTACCGGTTGTCATTGGTCGCCAAACACGCCTCTGACAGCATCATTCTGAGCAATGCCAAGAGCGAAATTCTTTGGGTGAATGACGGTTTCTCACGGATGACAGGCTACCGCGCGGATGAGGCGATTGGAGCGACACCTGGTGAGCTTTTGAACGGGCCGGACACAGACTTTGGCACCGTCGCGAAGATCCGGGATCATATCAAGCGTGGCGAAGAATATTACACGGAAGTCCTGAGCTACACCAAATCTGGCGCGCCGTTTTGGGTGGAGGTCAATGTGGTGCCGGTTCTGGATGATACAGGCGCAGTTGAGTTTATTGTCGGTGTTGAGCGTGACATTACCCATACTAAGGCGCATGCGCGTGAGTTGGCTGACGCGAAGCGCGCAGCGGAGCAGGCGGATCGTGCGAAGTCTGAGTTTCTTGCCAACATGAGTCATGAAATCCGGACCCCGATGAACGGGATCATGGGAATGGCAGACCTCCTGGCGGAAAGCGAATTGGGGGCAGAAGAGCAAGCCTATGTAGACGTTGTCCGCAGCTCGTCCAATGCCTTGTTAAAAATCATCAATGACATTCTGGATCTGTCACGGCTTGAGACGGGCGCGGTCGAGATCGCAGGCGCTGATTTTGATCCGCGCAGTTGCGTTGAGGCGTCGGTGGACTTGCTGCGTCCCAAAGCGAAAGAAAAGGGGATTTCGCTGACGGTGACCTATGCCGAGGACTTGCCGCGCTGGGCGCATGGGGACGATGGGCGACTGCGCCAAATTTTGGTGAACCTGGTTGGAAATGCCGTGAAGTTCACGTCCGAAGGGGCTGTGACGGTGCGTGCCTCGGCTGCTGATGGGGATCCGTACCTTCTCAGTATTGCGGTGGAGGACACCGGGATTGGCATTTCCGAGGAACATGCCAGCCATGTTTTTGATCGCTTTTCTCAAGCCGACACAGCCACGACGCGTGCCTATGGTGGGACCGGACTGGGGCTCACCATTTCCAAGGCTTTGGCGGAGCGTATGGGGGGCGATATCACGTTGCGGTCTGAATTGGGTAATGGCTGTTGTTTCACTGTGCAGCTGCCCTTGGCGCCTGCGCAGAAGCCAAGTCTGTCTCTGGTGACCAAAGAGCATTCCCGCGCGACAACACAACTTTCACCCTGTGTGGTTCTGTTGGCGGAGGACAATAAGGTGAATCGCCTGTTGATCCGCAAATACCTGAGCGACCAACCCCTGGAGCTTGTCGAAGCGGAAGACGGCCGTAAGGCAGTGGATTTGTGTCGGGACGTGCAGCCCGACATTGTGCTGATGGATATGTCCATGCCGGAACTGGATGGGGTGTCTGCGACGCGGGAGATCCGCGCCTTGGGAATTGGGCAGCCGACGATTGTCGCCCTGACGGCCAATGCGTTTGAAAGCGACCGCAAGGCGTGTCTGTCTGCCGGAATGGATCATTTTCTTTCTAAGCCCATCGACAAGAATAGTCTGCTCCAGACCTTGGCAGCGCTTCAGGTCGAGAGGATGGGGGTATAAAAGCGCAGAAGCTGTTTTGGAGTGTGGCCCATGTCAGTGTGAGTGCTGCAAGAGCAAGAGCTTTTTAGAGTTTGTGGACGCCGAAGTGTTTCTAATAGCGGCGGAAAATACCTGCGGGGCTGGGCAAAAACATACGGGAAATTCTCTCACTTCACGGTAGGGCTCAAGGGTAACCGATTTTGCGAAAGCTGCCGTGCGGGGGCAATCTATGCATGCGCTATGAAACCGGAAGATAGGGCACACAGACCTTCCGGCAAATTCACGCATGACAAGACTTTAAGATCGCCATCCCAACATGCGCCGTTCGATGAAGCTGATGACCGCGCTGACCACAACGCCGAGCAACGACAGGATCACTACCCCGGCAAACAGACGCTCCAGATCATATAGCGAGCCGGCTTCCAGGATATAGGCGCCGATGCCATATTGCGCGCCGAGCATTTCGGCGGCGACCAGCAGGATAATCGCAATCGACAGGCTGATGCGCAGGCCTGACAGAATACCGGGCAAAGCGCCGGGCAAAATGATCTTGCGCACAATCGACCACCACGACAGGCCAAAGCTCTGTCCCATGCGGATCAGCGTGCGGTCCACGTTGTCCACTGCGCCATAGGTGGCCACGACGGTTGGGGTGAAGGTGCCAAAAGCGATGAGCGCGTATTTGGAGCCTTCGCCAATGCCAAACCAAATGACAAACAATGGCAGCAACGCGATTTTCGGGATCGGAAAAATGGCCGCGATCACTGGCACAAGGCCGGAGCGGATGTAGGAAAACAGCCCGATCAAGACGCCAACCGAGATGCCAATGCTAACCCCGAGGGTGGCACCCACTGCGAGACGGGCCAAAGATGGGCCAAGGTGCTGAAACAGCAAGCCACTGGAGTAGAGTTGGCGGAAGGTTTCCAGAACGTCGGACGGTTTTGGCAGTGTCAGTGCGGAGATCCAGCCTGCGCGGGTGCCCCATTCCGCCACCAGGATGAGGACTACAAATACCATCACGCCAATCCAGGCTTGGGGTTTGGGAGCAAATCCGCCGCCGCGGAACGCAACTGTGCGTTTGGAGGTATCAGACATGCAGAAGCTCCTCATCTGCCGCGCGGGCTTCGTCACGCATCAGGTTCCACAGCCGTTTTTGATAAGCGTCCAAATCCGCATCGCCAAAGGCGCGCTCGGACAGTGGCTTGTCGATCTCGACGATCTCCCGGATTTGTCCCGGGCGGCGTGACAGGACAACCACTTTGTGTCCCAAACGCACGGCTTCGGCCAGGTTGTGAGTGACATAGACCGCCGTGAACGGCTGGCGCGACCAGAGGTTCACCAGATCATCCATCAAAAGCTCGCGTGTCTGGCTGTCCAGCGCAGACAAAGGCTCATCCATCAACATCACCGCAGGCTTCACAGCCAAGGCGCGGGCAATGGCAACACGTTGTTTCATGCCGCCGGACAGTTGTTTTGGCAGAGCTTTGGCAAAATCTGTCAGCCTGGTACGGGCGAGCACATCGTCAATGATCTCCCGCGCCGCTGCGCTGCGAATGCCATGATCCTCCAGCACAAGCGAGATGTTGCCCTTGACGGTGCGCCACGGCAGCAGAGCAAAATCCTGAAAAATATAGGTCAGCGGGTTGAGACAGTCTTTGGGCGCATCGCCAACTTGCAGCACCTGGCCGCGCTGCGGGCGTTCTAATCCACCAATGAACCGCAACAACGTCGATTTTCCGCATCCCGACGGGCCAACGATACAGATGATCTGTTGGTTGGGGATGTCGAGGGTGATGTCGCGCATCACCTCAAAATCATCGTAGGAATGGCCAATGCCCTCAAGCCTGATGTCCATTGTCTGCCTCAAATAGTCTGCGGCGGGGCAGTTTGGACCGCCCCTCCAGAGAGCGGTTTTAGCCGCCGATGGTTTTTACGTAGGAGCTGTCCACAAGGGTGTCGAGCGTGATGTCTTTGCCCACCAGGCCTTCGGATTGGAACCAGCTCAGCTGATCCTGAACGGAGCCCAGGTTCAATGCCGCACCGGAGCTGATACGCATGGTGCCATTGATGATAGAGCCTGCGGCCTTGGCGCGTTCGCGGTCTGTGTAGACATACTTATGGATCAGATCGACCATTTCGTCCTGATCGGCGGTGCCGTCAATCATCGCCGCCGCATAGTCATCCACACCTTTGGAGAATCCGGCCAGGAAACTCTCGGTCTGGCCACGCTCATTGGCGGCGTTGTTGGCGGAGGTGAAAACCGTTGTGACCTGATAGTCTGGAATATAGTCCGCCACATTGCCCACGATGTGCCATGCGCCGGCTTTGGCCAGTGGCTTGGCGATATGGGGCACAATGGACCAGCCATCAACCTGGCCGGACTTCATTGCGCCAATGATCGCCCCGACTTTTTGCAGCGGCGTGTAGCTCAGCTCGATGCCTTCGGCTGCGGCCATCTTGGCGCCCATGTAGTGGAAGGATGAACCAGCCTGGGTGATGGCGTATTTCTTGCCATTCAGATCTTTCAGGCTCTGGATGCCAGCCTGATAAGACGCGTCGGAGATCAGGTATTTCTGACCGTCAATGCCTGCTTCTTCTTGCAGCGCACCGCCAATAACCTTGATCGCGCCTTTGTCTGCGAGGCTGATGAGGCCGCCGGAAATCGCGGTTACGGCGTAGTCGATGTCTCCGCTGGCAATCGCCACGGCCATAGGCTGGGCCGCCTGGAAGAATTCGAACTCCACGTCCAGACCGGCCTCGGCAAAATAGCCGCGCTCAAAGGCCACGAAGTTGCCGGAGTGGGATGTGAAGCGCAGCGCGCCCACTTTGATTTTCTTGTTCATGGCCAGAGCTGGCGCGGCGAGGCCGCTGGCTGCCACGGTGCCGCCCATCAGGGCCATTGCCTTACGGCGCGAAAGTTTGATCACGTTATCCTCCCAATGATCTGTGCTAAATGTCCGGATGTAATTCCGATTTGATGTCGTCTTCTAAAGCCGCAAGAGCAGTCTTGCAGTCGCGGGTCAGAACCGCATCCACAAGTGTCTGTTGTCGAACACAGCGATCGTCAAAGTCGAGCCGACCCTCGCGCAACAGCGCCAGCCGGAAGCGTCGGCTTTGGTTGTAAAGCTTGCGTTGCAGATCGATCAGGCGCGGGCTGCCGCAGGCGTCAATCAGGGCGTAGGAAAACGCGCGGCAGGCTTCGTCCCACTCCATGGCGGTTAAGTCATCTGTGGTCTCGGTAAGCGTTGTTTCGGCTTTGCGCAGCGCGTGATGTGCGGCGATCACACGGCCTTCCCAGGCCACATCTCCGTGTTCTAATGCCAGTCCCAAAGCCAGTTTCTCGATCTCGGTGCGCACCATCAGAATGTCGCGCACATCGTCCTCGGTGGCAGAGGCCACGCGGAAGCCACGTTGCGAGGTGGCCTCCACCAAACCCTCCGCCGTGAGCAGCCGCAGCGTCTCGCGCATCGAGTGGTTGGACCCGCCATAACGCGCCCGCAGGTTTTGCAGTTTCAGCTTTTGATCCGGCAACAAAGCGCCAAAGGAGATGTCGCGGCGCAACGCAGCTGCCAGCATCGCGATGACGGTGTCGTCTTCTTTGGTGTCGCGCCGAAGGATCATTGTGTTGTCCAAAACTCAAAATGTTGGACATTTTTGAAAACACTGAACGCTTCGAGTCAAGTGGTTTGTAAATTCGGCAATGCCGAAAGGCTTTTAGCTGCGTCGGCAGACATTTGCGTTGAGTTACCGAAAGGCAGAGAACGCATGGGGACGGGCGGCTGCGTTGAGGTGGCGCCGGGTGTCTTCAAACACGGCACAGGCGGCGTCGACCAAGCGTTGTTCCTGTGGGCTGCGGTAGGTGCGGCGTTTGGGCAGGGTCTCGCGAGTTTGGTCCTGCTTGGTTTCGCGCTGCGTGTTTTCAGAACGCTGTGAGCGGTGTGTGTCCGTTTTGGCGCGGGGGGGGCGACGGGGTGGGCGAGGGCTTTGTCGGCGTGCTTTTGCGCTAGGCTTTTTGTCTTTTTGCAGGCGGTGATGGGCAACGGCGTCATAGGCCGCGTTGATTTCGCCCATGCGGCGCGAGGCTTCCTCTGGATCGGTGCGGGCCAAATCCGGATGGTAGCTGCGCACCAGTTTGCGCCAGGCAGACCGCATCTCCTTGTCAGACACATCAGGGGTCACACCCAACAGTTCATAGGCCTGTGCGATGTCGTTGTTCATGGCCTGTCCCTCGTGTCCCTGCGTGCGGTCGTTAATCATTTGGTAATAATTTGACCTACCTTTTCCGAGATATGTCTGGAAGCGGGGGCGGTAACCGTTGGTTAACACTTCTAAAAGTTAACCTTGATCTGGTCGTGAGGCGTGGGCGCTTTCTAAGGTGTTGTCCCAAAACAAAAAGCCCCGACGCGGCGCGTCGGGGCTTTTCGGAAATCAGTGGGGGGAGATCAGTTCGCTTTGATCAGGTGCTGGGCAACCATATCGTGATCGAGCCACAGAACCGGGCCATCCGGTGCGCCGGAAGAGCCAAAGATCAGCGCGCCGGTGGCGTTCACAACATGCTGGCTGAGCACGTCACTCACGAGCACTTTGCGGTTGCTGTGCAGCGCCACGATGTCTTGCGAGGTGCCCACAGTCATGTCGACCTGATCGGCGGAGTTGGCCATGGGCCAAGCAGTGAAGTTATAGAACGGCTGCATGGCATCGCTTTGTTGGTAGTCTTGCACGGTCTTTAGCACGCTTTCCAAAGACACGTCGTCTTTCAGCAGGGCTTGGCATTCCGCCCAGAGCGCGTCGACCCAGGCACCACCGCCTTCATGGCGCAGCGCTTCCAGCAAAGGCAGCAGGGACAGTTCGATGCCCGCAAACACATCCGAAGAGTTGGTGCGGATTTCCGGGCAGTTGTAGACGGTGGCCTTTACGCCGTTGTCCCATGCCGTTTGGGCGAACTGCTCTAGGCGCATTTTGGCGTAGCCCTGGGTGTAGCTGGTGTAGGTCTGCCAGCGGTACTCGCCACCGATCAGAACGCGGGTGCCATGGTAGCCATATGCGGAGTAGCGAACCTGACCGCCGTCGGCCTCGATCTTGCCGCGCAGTTCAGCGCTGTGCTCCAGCAGGTGGCCAAAGCTGTTGGCGGTCACTTCGTCAAAGTTTTGCAGGATCAGCTTACCAAGGTCGGCGTCCAGCAGGGCTTGAGACGACATGTGCCTTGCGCCGCGGCCTTTGTAGATACGGTTGGCAATCGCCAAGAAAGCCTTCGCGCGCGGAATGCCGCCCGCCATGGTGTGGGCGAAGTGCACGTTTTTGCCCGCAGGAATGTGTGCAGCAAGCGCGCCCATAACTTCTTTCAGCGCGCCGGTGAAACGGGCGGTGCCGATCTCGCGGCAAGCGTCAACCTTGTCCCAGTCGAGTTTGAACTCTTGCCAGTTGTCCAGGGTCATCTCTTTGAGCATGTCAGTTGGCGTTTCGCCCCCTTCCGGTGCGTCCATGTCAAAGCCGGCCATCAGCGGGATGTTGATGATTTTGCCGCCGAGGTTGTCTTCAGCCTGGGCCAGTTCTTCGTCGGTCAGCGCGCGCAGAGTGCCATCGTCTTCGCGGCGGCCAACGGTGATGCCGACAATAGTCATTCCGGCCGCTTTGGCGGAGTCGATCAGACCGGTGGCGTAGCCGCGGCCAAAGAGTTCGCCAAAGAGGACAAACACGTCACCTTCGCCATAAAGCGTGTTGTCGGGCAGGTGTGTCAGAGGGATAGACTGTTCCATTGTGTCTTTCTGTCTTCTGTGGTCGTGCAGGGCCAAATCGCCCGCAGCGGAAAATGATTTCTGTCTAATTGCCTGAGTGGCGCGTCAGGGTCAAATCCAGAAACGATTTGATCGCCAATTGCAACCGGATGTGGGCGAAGAGCCGCGATTTGCGTCATTCTGGCAAAAGCGTCCGGCGGTATTCGCGAGGTGAGAGGCCGGTTTGGGAGCGGAAGAACCGTGCAAAGTGAGATTGATCGGTATAGCCAAGGGCCTGTGCCACGCCGGCCACGCTGTGTTTGGGGTCGGCAAACATCTCTTTGGCCACGTCAACGCGCAGACGTTTGAGTTCGCGCGCAAGAGTGGTGTCCTGCAGTTTCAGGGAAGACGTGAGGCGGGTTGGTGAGATGCCAAGTGCCTGTGCGTGGTCTGCAACGGTCTGTGAGCGATCCGCCAAAGTAGGGCGCGCTGCTGTGCGCAGAGCTCTGACAATTGAGAGGTCGGTGTCCCGCGACGCTGGCGCATCGTTGGATCGCATGTCTTGTGGACGCACTGGCAGGGTGAGCCAGGCGCTGGGGAAAGACAGGGCCAGCCCGGAAACTGCGGCGTGTTTTACGGTAACCCCGGTGGGGGCTTCTGGCAAAGCTTCCGGAAAGGCTGTCGCCAATGTAACCTGTTTGGGCGACCAGTGGGATTTCGCCAGGTATTGCAGCGTGCGGATGTGCTGGCCCATGCCAAAACCTTCAACTTGCACAGGGGCTTGGTGGGTTTGAACCGTGCGGTCCACGGTGTATGTGGCTTGAAGCGCGTCCACCTTCAGGGTGTGGCGGACGGAACTGGCTTGCTGTGGGACACTTAGCAGGAACCGCGTATAGTACTCGCCAATGGTGCGAGCATTTTCAAAAGCGTCTTGGGTCGGCAGCCAGGCTTTCATGTCGAAATTATCGGCAACGTGGTAGCCGAGGTGCGGGTCTTTGGCTTTTTCCGCGAGGCTGTTTGTGAGGCCGTAGATGATTTCGGCATGTACAGCTTTCTCAGGGTCGCGCAAATCTTGGGTAACAAGACCAAAGGATTTTAGCGCGGCTTCGACATTGGCGCCGCGCGCCCTAGCAAGCTCGACAAAGGGACGCAGAAGCTGGGCTTTGACAAAGCCGTCATGTTTGGTGGGCATGGGGCGCGATCCGTTTTGTTATTCAGTTACTTTTAGGCCAGTTTTTGCGTGTTTGTCGGCCAGTTTTTCTCAGTGTGACGGGAAAATTGATCGAAACTGGCCGGAACGGCGCAACACGCTCAGGTAGTATTGTGGAGAATTCTATAGGGAGCGCCATTATGTCTAGTCGAATTGTCTCAGGGTTTGTGTCCGCTGTTGTCGGTTTGTTTGCCTCGTCTTTGTCCGCGCAAGAGGCTGCACCACAAACACTTTTTACCAATGTGCATGTGTTTGACGGTGTGAATGAGGCGCGGATTGAAAACGCCTCGGTGCTGGTGGAAGGCAACCTGATCAAGGCCGTGAGCACGGAGGCGATCGATGCGCCGGATGCCACGGTGATTGATGGTGGTGGGCGGACGCTGACACCGGGATTTGTTGAGGCGCACGCGCATTTGATGCTGATGGGGCCAAGCATTCCAGCGATGGAGGCCAATGTCACCTGGGAAGATTTTGCCATTCACGGCACGCGGATGGCAGAGATGTACCTGATGCAGGGGTTCACCACAGTGCGGGATGCCGGTGGCGGCAACGGCGGCCTGCGGCGTGCGATTGACAGTGGTCAAATTATTGGACCGCGCTATTACCCTTCGGCGGCCTTCATCGGCACGCGTGGCGGACACGCGGACTTTGCCAACTTCACTTCGCCACCCGGCGCGTCCACCAATTTTGGTCGTCTGAACATGGCGCAAGAGGCTGACAATGTCGCGGATGTGCAGAAGTTCGGCCGCAACAACTTCCGCATGGGCGCAACACAGCTCAAGTATATGCAATCCGGTGGCGTGGTGTCGGCCTTTGATCCTTGGCAGTTGCTGGCGGGGTCGCCCGAAGAAATCAAAGCAGCGGTGCAGGTCGCCGAAGAGTACGGTAGCTATGTTATGGCGCACTCCTACCGCAAGGAGGCGATTTTGGGGGCATTGGAAGCGGGCGTGATGTCGATCGAACACGGTTTTTCGTTTGACTGCGAGATTGCCGAAGTGATGAATGCCAAAGGTGCCTTTATCACCACCAATCTTACGGCATTTGATCCGGGGCTGCTCAGCATTCCTGCAGTCGCCAGTGTCCCTAGCAGTTTGGCAAAAGCAAAGTCAGCCTCTGCGACGTTCGCCAATTACATTCCTAATATGCAGGAATGTCCGGTCAAACGCGCGTTCCAGACGGATTGTGTGGGCTCGGTCGCGGCTTGTAACATTCAGATTGCCTACGAGAAAAAGCTGAACAACGACTTCTTTGGGCCCTATGCGTCCATGGTGACATTGACCTCGGTTGGCGGCGAGTTGGTGGGCCTGTCCGGGGATTTCACCAATCCTTACACCGCAGGCAAGCTGGGTGTGATCGAAGAAGGCGCCTATGCGGATATTCTGTTGATCGATGGCAACCCGCTGGAAGATTTCTCTGTGGTTGGCACTGGGGATAAATGGTTTGGCGCGGACCCGCGTCCAGCAAGCCCCGAAACTCTGCGTGTGATCATGAAAGACGGCGTGATCTATAAGAACACACTGGACTAATTGCGATTTAGCGCCCGCTGCGACATGGTGGGCGCTTCTTTCTTTCTGATGGAGTAGGGGCGTGACCTTCAAGCCGGTCTGTTTGATCACTGCAATGGCGTTCTTGACGGCAGGCGCCTTGTCGGCGCAAGAGCGCGGATTGTCTGGCCCGTCTTCGGTTGCGGCGGAGTTGGAGCCAGGGGACGGTTTGACCGATCCGCAGCTGCGCTCTGATTTTCCGCGCAATGTCGCGCCCGGTTGGTTTGCCTGGAAAGACGGGCTTGCGGAGAATGGCTTCAAGTTCAACTTCGACTATCTCGCGCTGAGCCAGTGGAGTGATCTGAACGCGACGGAAGACCACGCTGCTGGAGGTATGTTCCGGTTTTATGGCAATTGGGCGGCGACCGAGAATGGCAGCCTGACGTTCAAGCTGGAGCATCGGCACGCCTATACCGATGTGGCGCCCCAGAACCTTGGATTTGCTGCAAAAGCAACGTTTATGCCGGGCACCGCGTTTAACGACAATGGCACCCTGCTGACCAACTTGTTCTGGACACAGCGCGCGCCGAAAGGTGGCTGGAGTTTCCAGGCTGGCCAGATCGATGTGACCGATTTTTTGGATATCTACGGCGCGGTGAGCCCCTATTCGGCATTTCAGAACCTGTCGTTTAACACCAATCCCACAATCAACGCGCCAAACCCCGGTTTGGGCTTGGCGGGCGGCGTGTGGCTTGGCGATACCGTCTATGCGGTGGGCAGTGTCGCTGATGCCAACGCGGCCCCGTCTGATCCGGGGTTTGATGTGTTTGACCACGGCAAGCTGTTCAAGAGCCTAGAGCTGGGTGTCACCAGCGCGCGGGACCGGATCTATTTTGACAATGTGCATCTGACCCTTTGGCACATTGATGCAGATGCCAGCAAAAACAGGGCGGAGGACTATGGTGCAAGTTTCTCGGCAGCTTGGTTTGTCAACAATACGTGGTTGCCATTCTTGCGTGCCGGTGTCGCGGATCAAGGCACGGGGCTGTATAAGCGTTCTCTGTCTAGTGGCCTGGCGTATTACGGACGTAACACCGATGCGGCTGGCGTTGGGTTGAACTGGGCGGAGAGTGCGACCTCCACCCAGGCGCAGTTTACGGCGGAGCTGTTTTACCGTTTCTCGCTGTCGTCCGGTTTCCAGATAACGCCGTCGATCCAGGTGATCGACAATCCCCTGGACAATCCCGGGTTGGGTACTGTGACCGTGCTGGGGCTGCGCACGCGATTGGTCTTCTAAAGCCAGTCGGCGTGATTGCGAGTCGGCACTGTTAGCGCGCGATCTGTTTTCGCAAATTTTGGCCGGTACGAAATGTCACACCTTCTGGAATGAAAATGTTAGCGCTCGCATTTTTGCAGAGCGCGATTTTGCCGTGCCTCAACACGTTAACAAGTTCTTTCCAAGTCCTTATGAATATGGGTTTTCCGGCCCTCATCAGAAAAAAATTTACAGTATGCGGTGGCTGGTCGGAAAAATATTTACAGATTTTCTGTTTTATTTCCGTGCTTTGTTTCCTTGTTTTCACAAATCCCTATTCTGACCGCGGGGTCTTGAGCCATCTGGCTTGAGTGAGGAGTTTTTAAAGTTTTTGACCGAGGGAGGAGCCTTCATGTCGTTGGACACCAATGTATCCGCCAGCCCGTTGCCATCCGCAGAGCTGACCAAAGACGCACATATTGATACCGCCAAATACGATGAGATGTACGCGGCGTCAGTGTCTGATCCTGAGGCGTTTTGGCGGGAGCATGGCC
>NZ_JAKVCW010000016.1 GCF_022448905.1 Shimia sp.
CATAGCTGGCTTCCTCAGCCACCTCCGCCATCAGGATCACATCGCGGTCTTTGTTGCCGTCGCGCAGTGAGGAAAGGGTCAGGGACAGTTGATCGCCCAACACAAGGATAAGCCGCCCTGATGCGTGCGCGGGTGTTTGGATCGTCATGAGTAAAAACCAGCGCTCAGTTCAGAAGGGCTTCGATTTGCGAAGTCACCGTTTTGGACATCGGTTTGGTCTGGGAAGAAAACTTCGTAACCACTGCGCCGTCAGGGCCAATCAGGACTTTGCTGAAATTCCAGCGCGGCACATAGCCGGCTTCCTCTCGCAGCGACACAAATAGGGGATGCGCGGTTTTGCCTTTCACCGAGGTGATCCCGGTCATCGGCATGTCGATGCCATATTGCAGCTCGCAAAACTCTTTGACTTCTGCGTTTGAGCCCAGCTCTTGTTTGAAGTCATCGGAGGGCACCGCCAGCACCACAAGGCCTTGGTCGCGGTAAGTGTCATAGAGGTCCTGCAGCCCGCGATATTGCTTGGTGAAGGCACATTGCGAGGCGGTGTTCACCACCAAAACCGGCTGGCCTGCCCAATCGGAAACCGCAAGCGTGCCGCCATCCATCGAGACAAACTTGGCGGACAAGTCCAAGGCCAAGGCAGCTCCTGTCGTGGACAGCGCAAAAATCAAAGCAGTTAGGAACTTCATGTCGACCCTCCGTTTATTCGATTACGGCACAGAGGGCGCCTTGGATGTCCTTTTGATGCTATGCGAGAGGTGCCTGAGGGATCACGCTTTTAGCTCATAAAACCGTGCGGCGTTGTCCCCAAACACGGCAGCGTGCCAATCGTTGGGGACCAGCGTCTCCATGGCCGCGAACAGAGTGGTATAGTTGGAATAGAGGCTGTCGACCGGGAAGTTTGAGCCAAACATCACGCGGTCTTGGCCAAATTGGGTCAGGCAGGTTTGTACAATTGGCGCGATGCTCTGCTGCGTCCACTGATGGTCAAACATGCCAAGGCCTGAGAGCTTGCAGGATACGTTGGGCAGGGCGGAAAGAAGCTTCAACTCGTTCGCCCACGCTTCCAAGCCTTTGACGCTGCGGTCATGGGGAGACCCGGCATGGCAGAGTGCAACCTGTAGGTCAGACGCTTGCGCCAACACATGGGCGGTGTCTTCCATCAGCTCCGGGATCAGTTGCAAGTCAAAGCGCAAGCCACGCCCTGCAATCTCCTTCAGGCCAGCTAGAAAACGCGAGTTTTCGAGCAAAGCGTTGGTGCTGGTCACAGCATCTTCGTCCGGTGCGCGGCCGACAATCTGGCGCACGCCCCGCAGAGTGGAGAGGTTTTGCAGCCGGTCGAGGTCCCTTGCCAACGTGTCCGAAGTGAGGTCGCAAAACGCGACCTGAACCAAAGGCCAATGCGGGTTTGCCTCTGCCACCTCCTGCACCCAGAGCGCCTCTTGCAGCGGATTTTCAGCACCCACTTGAATGTGGACAGACCCTGAAATGCCATGCTGCCTCGCGTCACCGCTGAATTCTTCCAGCAGGTAGTTGCGCTGAATGGGGGTCGGGTCACCAAAGAACCGTTCAACACCCTGCGCCATCAGCCAAGGATAATGCACCGCGGAGAGATCCCAGAGGTGGTGGTGTGCATCGATCCTCATGTGCGGGGCGCCTCCGCCATGCGGGCCAGAATATCGACGCCCTGCTGTTTCCAGAAGTGCAGCAGGTCAATGAAGATCCAGTTTTCGGCCAGCTTGTCTCCGTCGCGGCGATAGATGTCGATCACGCGGAACTCACCGGGCTTGCCGGTCGCGGGCATGCCCATGAATCCGCCGGTTGGGGTGGCGGTAAAGTTTGGCCAACCAAAAAAGCCGCCAAAATGCCCCTCGGCCATGCGGCAGATGTGGGTGGTTTTGGAGCGATCAGTGAAGCCCGCGCGGAACGGACCGGAATGCTGCTTGGCGTAGCGCGGGATCGTGTAGGTCGCGCCAATGCCGGCCGGTCCCCACCAGATCATGTCCTCATGCCAGGTTAGGCGCAGCTCGTCCTCTAGGCTCAACCCGCTGTTCCATTGGCCGAGGTCGGTGATCATCGCGTTGATCGCACCCAGGGTTTTTTCTCCTGTCTCAGGCGACTGCGGAGTGAACATCAGGCCGTCATGCGTCATCGGGCCCGGTTGCACCAAATGCGCGGCGGTTTGGGGCGGGAACGGCTGCAGACCCGCCTGCATCATCAGATGCGGAATGTCGAAATACATCGCGGTTTCGGTCACTTGGCCGTTTTCAACCTTGTTGAACTCGCAATAGCGCAAGAAGGCCATTTTGCCCGTGGGGGCGATGCCCAGCCATGGCGCATCAAATAGCCCCATCAGATGTCCCATAGACACCACCCATGTGGAGGCAAACCCATCCATCTCGTTTTTGCCCGCCATAAAGACATCTTGGCGGCGTTGCAGGTGGGTGAGGGAAGTTTTGAGCGGTGCCCAGAACCGGTCCGCCACAGCCTCAGGCCCATGGATTTCATCAAACGGATGGTAGCCGCGCCAGATATGATTCGGCGCATAGTGATGTTTGAGTACCGCTTTGGCTGCCTCGGGTGAGGCAGTGTCCAGATCTCTATAGAGCTCTGTTATAATACGTTTTTCTTCTGTGAAGTCAGTCATGGTTTGGGTCGCTTTGCATACGTTTGCAAAAAAGTCTTGCCGAATTCCTAATCCTAAGTCTACCCTCTGTGCATACGTATGCAAAATGCATGTGACATCGGACGGGGGACCACATGGCCGAAATTCAGCTGCGCAATGTAGGCAAGCGCTGGGGCAGTTTTGTCGGGGTCGACAATTTTGATCTGACGATTGCGGATCAGGAGTTTCTGGTTCTGCTTGGCCCCTCAGGCTGCGGCAAGACCACAACCATGCGCATGATTGCCGGATTGGAAGACGCCAGCGAGGGCGACATCCTGATTGATGGCAAGAAGGTCAATGATCTGGAACCTAAAGACCGCGATGTGGCGATGGTGTTTCAGTCCTACGCGCTTTACCCGAATATGAATGTTTATGAGAACATCCGCTTCCCGCTGAAGGTGCGGGGGATTGATCCGGCGACACATGACGAAAAGGTGCGCCGCGCCTCTGCGATGGTTGAATTGGACGAATTCCTGCACCGCAAACCCGCGGAACTCTCCGGTGGTCAGCGGCAGCGTGTGGCGCTCGCCCGCGCCATTGTGCGCGAACCCAATGTGTTCCTGATGGACGAACCGTTGTCCAACCTTGACGCCAAGCTGCGGGTTTCCACTCGTGCCCAGATTAAAAACCTGAGCCACGAGCTTTCAGTCACCACCATCTATGTGACCCACGATCAGATCGAGGCCATGACTTTGGCGGATCGGGTTGTGGTGATGAAAAAAGGCGTGGTGCAGCAGGTCGGTAGCCCGACAGAGATTTACGACGCGCCAGCCAATACGTTTGTTGCGAGCTTCATTGGCAATCCAGCGATGAACTTGATGAGCGGACGCATGGAAGGCGGCACATTTGTTGCTGAGAACGTGCGGGTCGAAGGCCTGTCCGCGCCGGACGGTCCTGTGACCTTGGGCTTCCGCGCTGAGGACGCGGGCCTTGGAGACGCAGGCCATCATGAAATCACTGCACCGATCTACACACTCGAGCTGCTCGGGGACGCCACGATGGTGACCGTCCGCATTGGCGGCGAGCTGGTCGCTGTGCGCGCACCCAAAGATTACCGATCAGAGATTGGCGACACGGTGTCTTTGTCCGTGCCGGCTGAGATCTGCCACCTGTTTGACGCCGAAACCGGCGCCAGAATTGAGGCCTGACGGCTTCACACCAACAACCGGCGATCAACGCCGGGGGCGAGAGGGTGCGCGATTGCAAGGCGCACCTGCAAACACAGAAACGCAACAGGGAGAAAAGTTATGTTTCTAAAGAAATTAACCGCCGCCGGTGCCTTTGCCGGTCTCATGGGAACCGCAGCCTTTGCTGCTGATTGCGGGCCAGAGGGCCAGTCGATCCGCATCCTCGCATCCGACTTCCCAGCCATCCACGCTGTGGCAGGTGCTGCAGAAGCCAACTGTGCAAGTGGCGCCGCGGAGTTCACCCGCAACCACACCACTGAGGCGCGCCAGATCATGAACGCGGCGCTGACACCGAACCCAGCAGAGTACACCTCTGTGATTGTGGCCAACTCGACACTGACACAGCTGATGAACGACGGCCTTGTGCGTCCGCTCAACGATCTGGTTGAAAAATACGGTCAGAACATTCCAGAGAACCTGCTGATCAGCATCGATGGCAACATCATGGCTGTGGCCTTCATGGCAAACTCTCAGCATCTGTTCTCCCGTAAGGACCTTCTGGAGAAGGCAGGCGTTGCCGAGGTGCCATCCACCTACGCGGAAATGATCGACGCGGCCAAATCCATCCGCGACGCGGGTATCATGGAATACCCGGTCGTGATGAACATGAAGACCGGTTGGAACGTCGGCGAAAGCTTCAACCTTGCGTTCATGGCGCATGGTGGTGAGTTCTTCAAACCCGGCACCGCAGAGCCATCTGTGAACAGCCCGGCCGGTGTGGCCGCGTTGGAGACCCTGAAAGGTCTGGTGGAATATGCGCATCCGGATCATTTGACCCAAGCCTCCAACGAGACCCAAGGTCTGTGGGAAGCCGGTCAGGCGGCGCTGGGCATCATGTGGGGCTCGCGCGGCGCGCCAATTCTGGATGACGAAGGCTCCACCGCCGAGATTACTTCCAACACCGTCCTGACTGCGGCTCCATCTGTTGAGGAAGGCGGCGTGCCAGGAGCAACTCTTTGGTGGGATGGTTTCACCATCGCTTCCAACGTGTCTGACGAAGAAGCCGAGGCGACTTTTGCTGCGCTTGCAAGCGCACTGAACAAAGAGATGGTTATGGCCAACAACGACGACGCGGTCTGGCTGCTCGACGGCTTTACACCGGGTGCTGCAGCGGAAGGTGTTTCTGCCACTGCCAAGGCAGGCGCGAAGCCTTACCCAATGATCCCGCAGATCGGCTTGATGCATAACGCGCTGGGCGCGGAGTTGGCGGACTTCCTCAAAGGCGATGAAAGCGCAGAACAGGCGCTGGCGGACGTCGAGGCGGCCTACATCACCGCCGCCAAAGAAGCGGGTTTCCTCCAGTAATCCTCCCCTGAGAGGGCCTTCGGGGCCTCTCATCCCCTCAACTTTTTTTCCACCGGGACGTAGGCTATGAAGCATCGCACCTTTTTCTGGTTCATCTTACCGACGCTCTCCGCGATGATCCTGTTCATCGCGCTGCCCATTGTTTCGGTGTTTGTTCAGTCGCTTTTTGTGGCGCATGAACAAGTGCTTGTGGTGTCTGAAAGCTGCGGCCCGTTTGGCTGTACCCCCACCACATCCGTCGATCTGGAAGCCACCGAGAAGCTCCGCGAAGAGGCGCCTTTGGGTCGGTTCAACGGGTTGGGCACCTATTTCAACCGCTCCCATCTGGCGATTGCGGAAATTGGCGAAGCCTGGGCGAGTTCTGACAGTCTGGGGGCGTTCTGGAGCCAGATTTACAACCTACCATTCTACAACGCGTTGATCTTCACGCTGACCTATACCTTTGTGGTGACACCAGCGGTGCTGGTGCTTGGCCTGGCTATCGCCGTTGGGGTGAACAATCTGCCACGCGCGCTCAAAGGCCCGTCGATCTTTGTCTCTCTCCTGCCGTTCCTTGTAACCCCTCTGGTGGGGTCTCTGATCTTGTTTTGGATGGTGGATGGGGATGGCGTGATCGGCGCGACCATTCAGAAGATCTTCAACGATCCCTCGCTGAGCCTGAAAGCCTCTACAGCGCTCACTTGGATCATGCTGATCGTCTACGGCATCTGGCATACGCTGCCGTTCAGCTTCATCACATTCTATGCCGGATTGCAGACCGTCCCAGACGACACACTCGAAGCGGCGCAGATTGATGGGGCGTCCAAGTGGCAGACCATGATCCACGTTGTGGTGCCACATCTGATGCCGCTGGTGTCCTTCGTGACGCTGATGCTGATCATGGACAACCTGCGCGTCTTTGAACCCATTGTCAGCTTTTCGGCGGAGGCCCATGCCCGCTCGCTCAGCTGGGTGATCTTCAATGACCTGCGCGAAAGCGGCAACCCGCTTTACGCCTCTGCCGGAGCCACCTCCTTGCTGACCATCATCATCGTGATCTTCCTGATGATGCCCGTCCTGGTGCGCACCTGGCGCGACTTCACCCGCAAATCCCACTGAGGACAGACACATGGCGACCAAAGCACAATCCCGCATGACCCCGCTGAAGCTGTTCTCCTACACCTTCGTGGCGCTCTGGCTGATCATCGCAGCCTTCCCTTTCTTCTGGACCTTCTGGGGCAGCTTCAAAGTGCAGGCTGACTTCCTCTCCAAGGCGGACTGGCGCAATGCGCTTTATGGGGCCAACACCATTGCGCAGACCGGCAGCGCATTTACGGCGGAGGCCTATCGCGGGGCTTGGATTGACGAAGAATTCTGGTTCAACTTCAAGAACACCGGTATCGTGGTGTTCTTCACTGTGGTGATTTCGCTGACCTTCGGCACGCTTGGCGGCTATGCTCTGGCGCGCTCCGGCTTCCGCTACGCTTTCTGGATCCTGATGGCGGCACTGGTGTTCCGCGCCATGCCACACATCACGCTGGTGTCCGGCTATCTGCTACCGTTCTTCGAGTGGAACGTCTGGGGCATCCTGCCCACCACCATCATCGTTCTTGTGGCTATCAATCAGCCGTTTACGCTCTGGATGCTGCACAGCTTCTTCAAGAACATCCCCAAAGACATGGATGAAAGCGCCATGGTCGACGGCTGCACCCGCTTCCAGGCCTTCCGTTATGTGATTGTGCCGGTGATGTGGCCAGGTGTGATCACCACGGGTCTGTTCAGCTTCCTGCTAGCCTACAACGACTTTACCGTCGCGGCGATGCTTTTGAGTGAGGAAAACGAGACCATCATTCCGGCGATCAACAGCTTCATGGGCACCACCCAGGTCGAGGGCAAAGTCATGTACGCCGTGGCCGCCGTGGTCTCCACCGTTGCGCCACTCTTTGTGCTTATCCTGTTCTTCCAGCGCCAGATTGTCTCCGGCCTGACCGCAGGGGCGGTGAAAGGATGAGTTCTTCCGCCCGCCATAACGCCATGGCGCGTCATCCGGCGCTCAACAGAATGCCACGGGATTTCATAGGGCAGGGGGCGTTACGTTCCCTGACAATCCTCAACACCATTCTGAAAGGAGAGGCCCCATGAAAGGCTCCCGCCCCGAACAAGCCGTGCTGACGCGCGACACTGATATGAGCAAGACCGAAGCCACCCGCGCCGTGATCGAAGCCATGGTGGATGGTCTGAATGACCACCGCATCGACGATATTGGCGAGTTCTTCGCCCAAGGGTTCCGTTGGATGGGCAACCAAGGTTGCGGCACCAAAACGGGTCTGCAGGAATTTCAAGACAACTGGCAGCGCCCGTTTCAGGCGGCGTTTTCGGACAAGACCTGTATCGATGAGGCACGCCTCTACATGGGCGAATGGGCCGCTGCTTTTGGCCGTCAGGAAGCCACGCACAGCGGCGAGTTCCTCGGCATCGCGCCAACCGGCAAGCGGGTGGAAATTCGCTACATGGACTTCTGGAAAGTTGTCGACGGCAAAATCGTCGACAATTGGGTGAACGTGGATTTCGCCCATGTCGCCGCACAGCTAGGCGTCGACCTGTTTAACGGCGAAGGCTGGGAAGCCTTTGATCGCGGCGAAAAAGAAGCGCCGCGCCCCCAAAACTGATCCTGTCAATTGAGGATAAGACAATGACAATCGAGTATCTGAAACGCGGCAAAGACCAAGCGGAGCGTGCTGAAGACGACGCAAAAACACGCGCCGTTGTTGAGGCCACGCTGAAGGACATCGAAACCCGCGGCGACGCAGCTGTGCGCGAGCTGTCTGAAAAGTTTGACAACTACTTGCCGGCGTCCTTCAAGCTGAGCCAGCAAGAGATCGACGACCTGATGGCGCAGTTGAGCGACCGCGAGTTGGCGGACATTAAGTTTGCCCAACAGCAGGTGCGCAATTTTGCCCAGGCGCAGCGTGACACGATGCTTGATCTGGAAGTGGAAACGCTCCCCGGCGTTGTCCTCGGGCACAAAAACATCCCGGTCCAATCTGTGGGATGTTATGTGCCCGGGGGCAAGTTCCCGATGGTGGCCTCTGCACATATGTCCGTGGCCACCGCTTCGGTGGCTGGCGTGCCGCGCATCATTGCCTGCACACCACCATTCCAAGGCAAGCCAAACGCAGCCGTGATCGCGGCGATGCACCTTGGCGGTGCGCATGAGATTTATGTCTTGGGTGGCATTCAAGCGATTGGGGCCATGGCGCTGGGCACGGAAACCATTGATCCCGTGCACATGCTGGTTGGTCCGGGCAACGCCTTTGTGGCCGAAGCCAAACGTCAACTGTTTGGCCGCGTCGGCATCGACCTCTTTGCCGGTCCGACCGAAACCATGGTGATCGCTGACGAAACCGTGGATGCGGAAATCTGTGCCACCGACCTCTTGGGACAAGCTGAACACGGCTACAACAGCCCATGCGTGATGGTCACCAACTCCCGCCAGTTGGCGGAGGACACGCTGTCGGAAATCGACCGCATTCTGAAAATCTTGCCGACGGCGGACACTGCCTCTGTCAGCTGGGAAGAATACGGCGAAGTCATCGTCTGTGACAGTTACGAGGAAATGCTCGAAGTGGCGGACGACATTGCGTCCGAGCACGTGCAGGTCATGACCGATCGCGATGATTGGTTCCTGGAAAACATGACCTGCTATGGCGCGCTGTTCTTGGGGCCGCGTACCAATGTGTCCAACGGCGACAAGGTGATTGGTACCAACCACACGCTGCCGACCAAAAAGGCCGGGCGTTACACCGGTGGTCTCTGGGTGGGCAAGTTCCTGAAAACCCACAGCTATCAGCGCGTTCTGACCGACGAAGCGGCCACGATGATTGGCGAGTACGGCTCGCGTTTGTGCATGCTCGAAGGCTTTGTCGGCCATGCGGAGCAGTGCAACGTGCGTGTGCGCCGCTACGGTGGCATCAACGTGCCGTACGGCGAAGGTGCACCCTATCGGGAGGCGGCTGAGTAGGATGGCTGTCGACAAACACACACAGCACAAAGAGCTGATCCAAGCCTTTCGAGACGCGACTTATAACTTTAGCGAAGAGGGTGTCCGCAAGGCGCTCTCGGATCTCGCGACACCGGATGCGCTTTTCCGTCTGTGCCATCCGTTTGGCGACATGACAGGGCCGGGTGCTTTTTACGATGGCGCCTATAAGGGCTTGCTCGACGCCTGGCCGGACTTGGAGCGTCGTGACTACATCGTCATGGCCGGACCAGATGAGTTTGGCAACGACTGGGTGGGCTGCGGTGGTTACTACACCGGCGTGTTCACAGGCCCGTGGTTGGACATTCCGCCCACCGGCCATCAGGTGTCGATGCGCTATCACGAGTTCTTCCGTTTTGTTGATGGCAAAGTGGTTGAGTATCAGGCGATGTGGGACATTCCCGAGGTGATGATGCAGGCAGATGCCTGGCCTATGGCGCCGTCGCTGGGGCGCGAATGGCATGTGCCTGGCCCCGCAACCGCAGACGGCTTGGTGCCTGGACCCTATGATGAAGCCAAAGGCAAAGAGACCTGTCAGCACATCATTGACATGCTGGAGCATCTGAAAAAGCACCCGCGTGATCCGGATCCACGCGCCATGAAGATGGATCACTACTGGCATCAGCGTATGAGTTGGTACGGCCCAGCGGGTATTGGCACAGGACGTGGCGTGGCAGGGTTTCGGAACTGGCACCAGATCCCGTTTCTCAACGGCATGCCGGACCGCGGCCAATATGTGGATGAGATCACATATCACTTCTTTGGCGATGGCGAATATGCTGCCGTCACTGGCTGGCCCAACATGATCCAGACTGTCACCGACGATGGGTGGATGGGCATCGCGCCAGCGGGCAAAAAGATCACCATGCGCAGCTTGGATTTCTGGCGTTTAGAGAACGGAAAAATCCGAGAAAACTGGGTGCTGGTCGATCTTTTGGACGCCTATCGCCAATTGGGCGTGGACGTCTTTGCCCGGTTGCGGGAATTCAACAAGGTGCGCAGTATGGCGCGCCTGAATATCCCGGATGGAATGAGCAAATGACTGACCTGCCCCGCACCCCTTCCTTTTCACTGAGCGGCAAAACCGCCCTTGTCACCGGTGCGTCCTCCGGCATCGGGCAGGGCTGTGCCGTGGCGCTGGCCGAGGTCGGTGCCCATGTGATTTGCGCGGCACGCGGGGCAGAGAAATTAGAAGACACCGTCGCGGCCATGACGGCTGCGGGCATGAGTGCCGAGGCGTTGGTGCTGGATCAAGGCGACCTCGCGGCGCTGGCGCAGGTATTTGAAACGCAAGACATCGACGTTGTGGTGAATTCCGCTGGTCTGGCGCGGCACGGTCCGGCTGTTGAGACCACGCCAGAGGATTATGACGCCGCGATGGGGCTCAATTTGCGCTCCGCCTATTTCCTTTCCGCCTACGCGGCTAAAGCGTTGATCGCGGCGGGCAAACCCGGTTCCATCATCCACATCTCCAGCCAAATGGGCCATGTGGGTGGTGTGGACCGCGCGGTCTACTGCGCTTCTAAGCATGGATTGGAAGGCATGGTCAAAGCCATGGCCATTGAGTGGGGACCGTCGCAAATCCGTATCAACACGGTCTGCCCGACCTTCATCAAAACGCCACTTACGGCGCAGACGTTTGAACGACCTGAACGCAAAGCCTGGATCGAGGAGAAAATCAAACTTGGCCGTATTGGCGAGGTCGAGGACATCATGGGCGCGGTGCTTTACCTCGCTTCTGATGCCAGTGCCTTGGTCACCGGCACTTCCATGTTGATTGACGGCGGGTGGACGGCAGACTGATGGCTGAGAAAGTAACCTCCCTCCAAGTTGCCGAGCGCGCCGGTGTCAGCCAATCCGCTGTGAGCCGTGTGTTCACGCCCGGCGCCTCCGCCTCCAAAGCCACCGTCGAGAAGGTGCGCAAAGCCGCCGAGGAGCTCGGCTACCGCCCTAATGTGCTCGCCCGCGCCATGGTATCCGGCAAAAGCCGCATCATCGGCCTCGTCGTGGCCTATCTGGACAATTACTTCTACCCGGAAGCGCTGGAAATCCTCTCAAACGCGTTGCAGGAAAAAGGCTACCACGTACTGGTTTTTATGGCGTCCCAAACCGCCGGAAACATTGACGGTGTAGTTGAAGAAATCCTAGACTATCAAGTGGATGGCATTGTCACAGCCTCCGTGGCGATGTCCTCCGATCTTTCGGCGCGCTGCCTGCAAGCGGGCGTGCCTGTGGTGCATTTCAACCGCTTTGAAGAGGCCAAAGGCGTCAGCTGTGTCACCTCCGACAACTTCGAAGGCGGCCGCCAATTGGCGCAGTTCCTCGTTGCGGGCGGGCACAGCAAAATCGGCCACATCGCCGGTTGGGAAGGGGCCTCCACCCAACGGGATCGCGAAGCTGGTTTCCGCGCTGGACTTGAAGAA
This sequence comes from Shimia sp., assembly GCF_022448905.1. Taxonomy (GTDB): domain Bacteria; phylum Pseudomonadota; class Alphaproteobacteria; order Rhodobacterales; family Rhodobacteraceae; genus Shimia. The sequence goes on from NZ_JAKVCW010000016.1 coordinate 11,596, forward strand.
GCTGGGCAGGACCTATTTGCCCGCGAGATTGGCGATTTTGACGTGGACCGCGCCCGCGCTGCGGCCAGCGCCATGTTCGATGTGCCGGAAGACAAGCGTCCAGATGCGGTCTTTGTGGCCAACGATCATATGGCTTTTGCTGTCATGGATGAGCTGCGTTTTGGCCTTGGACTCAAGATCCCTGAAGACGTTTCCGTTGTGGGCTTTGACGACGTGCCGCCAGCGGCATGGCGCGCCTATGACCTCACCACCATGCGCCAGCGCGCCAATCTGATGGTGGAAGAAACCGTCGATGCGCTGCTGCAGCACATTGAAACCCCGGCAACTGCCGCCCCGCGGCAAGTCGCAATTCCAACCCCGCTGATTGTGCGTGGCTCCGCGCGCGTTCCAGACACCTGGCCTCCAAAAGAAGGATAGACCCCCATGCAAGGCTTCGATGCGAAATTTCAGGATTTCCCCGATTACATCATCGGCATCACCAAAGAGATTTGGGAAGATCGGGGCATTGCCACGCTGCACCACTACTACAGCGATGACATCGTTGTGCGTTCTCCGGCTTCCGTGGTGCTGGGCAATCAAAATGTCATCGGCGCAACCATGGCCACGCTGGCAGAATTTCCGGATCGGCAGTTGTTGGGTGAAGATGTGATTTGGTCCGGTACGCCGGAGGAGGGCATGCTCAGCTCCCACCGGATCATCTCCACCGCCACTCATATGGCGGATGGCGTTTATGGCAAGGCGACCGGCAAGCAATTGCGCTATCGCATCCTGGCTGACTGTCACGCAATCAACAATCAAATCAACGATGAATGGCTGATCCGCGACCAAGGTGCCATCGTGCGTCAAATGGGGTGGGAGCCCAAGGAATACGCCGCCAATTTGATCGAGGCCGAAGGTGGACCAGACAACTGCGTGAAGCCCCTGACACCGCACACGGACCAACCCGGCCCCTACACAGGGACCGGCAACGACAACGTGTGGGGCGCGCGTTATGCGGAGATACTCAACCGTATCATGGGCGCGGATATCGCGGCGATTGAGGCCGAGTACGACCGCGCGGTGCAATCCGAATATGTTGGTGGCGTGACTGGCCATGGCTGGGATGCAGTGGACCGTTTCTGGATGGGCCTGCGCGCCAGCTTCCCAAATGCAGAGTTTAAGATTGAGCACCAGATTGGCCGCGATGATCCGATGATGCCACCGCGCGCCGCAATCCGGTGGAGCCTCTGGGGCAAACACGAAGGGTGGGGTACTTTTGGTGCGCCGACTGGCGCGGAGGTTTACGTGCTGGGCATCAGCCATGCAGACTTCGGCGCGCTGATCACGGATCAGCCCAAAGTACGCCGTGAATACACGCTGTTTGATGAAACCTCGGTCTGGAAACAGATCCTACTTCAAACCGGTCAGGCGTGAATTCTAACCTGACATATCCTCGGCTGTGCAACACACAGGCGGCGCGGCGCTTTCATGCGCATCGTGCCGCATTGCGCGCACGCCGTCTCAACAACCGTCCTCCCGGGGCGGGGTCTACTTCGATCCCAATCCAAACCCCACAAGGAGACAAAAGATGAGTTCTATCCAATCCCGCATTGTGCGCTACGGCGACTTGAAACCCTGCAAAACGGCCTTCATTGACGCCCACACACCGGGCAGCGATCAGAAAGAAAACTTCACAATCGTCGGCGGCGGCGTGTCCGAGTCCCCGGATCAGCATGTGCACATCACCGATAAGATCGGTTTTAACATCGGCGCAGCGGGACAGCCGCCCAAATGTCGCAACAGCTTGCACAGCCACACCACCGCTGAAGTGTTCTTCGTGGCTAAAGGCCGTTGGCGCTTTTTCTGGGGCCTGCACGGCGACGCCGGTGAGTTCATTGCTGAAGAAGGTGATATCTTTAACATTCCCACCGGCATCTTCCGTGGTTTTGAAAACGTTGGTCAGGATTACGGGATGATCATGGCGATCCTTGGCGGGGATGATGCGGGTGGGGGCGTCACTTGGGCGCCGCACGTGATTGAAGATGCGCAGGCGCATGGTTTGATGCTGGGTGACAACGGCGTGCTTTATGACAGCAAGAAGGGCGAAGAGCTGCCACACAACGTGCGCCCCATGCCGTTGTTGACCGAGGAAGAATTAAAAGCCTTCCCCGAAGTGCCAGTGGAAGAGGTGATGCCCTATGTGGAGCGCTATTGGGATTTGATGGCGTTGGCGGCAAAAAAGCCAGCCAAGGTGATCGGCGAGGACGCGATCATCAAAGACAAGCCCGGGTTTGAGGTCGACTTCCTGACGCGCGGGTCCGCCGTGACAGAACCCGTGACCACTGCGCAGCCGGTGGTGCTGATGCCCGCCAGTGGCCACTGGCGCATCACTATCGACGACGTGGAGGTCACCTTGTCCGCAGGGGACACGGCCGTGGTACTGCCGGGCGAAAGCTACAGCGTGACCCCTTCGATGACGGGGGAAGCGGGGCTCTACCGCATCACCGCAACAGACGATACCGCTGGTGCCACCTGGACCGGCTAAAACCTTAGGCCTCGCGCGGCGGCACTCACTGCCGCGCGAGGCGCTCAAACGTTAACGGTGTCGGGTTGCGGAGTGCACCTCCGCGTTACCGACGCGATACTGACGGGAAACAGACAGGGAAAACGGCGCGATGAGCAAAATCTTAACAACCCATGTGGGCAGCCTGCCACGTACCCAAGAGGTGGTGGATTTCATCTTTGCGCGTGAGCACGAAAAACCCTATGATCCGGCGGCTTTCGATGCAGCCATGACCGCTGCCGTGGACGAGACGGTACGCAAACAGGTCGACGCGGGTGTCGATATTGTAAGCGACGGGGAAACCAGCAAAATTTCCTACGCCACTTATGTAAAAGACCGCTACACGGGGTTCTCGGGCGACAGCGAGCGCAACGCACCAGCAGACCTCAAGATGTTCCCGTCTTTCCTGAAGCGATTGGCCGATGATGGCGGCACACCGCAATACGCCCGCCCCAAGTGCACCGGAGAGGTGCGCAGCAAAGGGCAGGGGGAATTGATGAAAGATATCAGTAACCTGAAGGCCGCCATGGCGGCTCACGGCGTGGAGCGTGGTTTTATGAATGCCGCCTCGCCAGGGGTGATCTCGCTGTTCTTGCAGAATGATCATTATGCCAGTCGTGAAGACTATCTGGCGGCCCTCGCGGATGCCATGAAGGACGAGTATGAAACCATTGTTTCCAATGGCTTAGACCTGCAATTGGACTGCCCAGATTTGGCCCTGTCCCGCCATATGTTGTTCAATGATCTGAGCGATGACGAGTTCCTCAAGATCGCGAATATGCATGTAGAGGCGCTCAATCACGCCCTGCAAAACGTGCCGCAAGATCGCGTAAGGGTCCATATTTGTTGGGGAAATTACGAGGGTCCCCATTGTTGCGACATCCCGATGGACAAGGTGTTCAGCACTTTGATGGCGACCAAATCCCGCTATGTGCTGTTTGAAACCTCCAATCCGCGTCATGCGCATGAGTGGACGGTGTTTCGAGACCGCAAATCTGAAATCCCCGACGACAAAATACTTGTGCCCGGAGTGGTGGATACCACCACCAATTTTGTCGAGCATCCTGAGCTGGTTTCTCAGCGTATTCAACGCTTTAGTGATATCGTTGGCGCGGACCGTGTGATCGCCGGAAGCGACTGCGGCTTCGGGACTTTCGCAGGATTTGGCGCGGTCGATCCCGATATTGCTTATGCCAAACTGGCAGCCCTCAGCGAAGGAGCCGCAGCGCTGTCATGACACCTTTGGTTTTGCTCCCCGGTATGATGTGTGATGCGCGCCTTTTTGGCCCGCAAATCAACGCTTTGTCTGGACGATATCCGATCATGACGGCGCCGCTGGGCGGGCAGAAAACCATTGAGAAACTCGCCACAGAAGTGTTGCAAAACGCGCCTCCAAAGTTCGCTCTGGCGGGGCTGTCGATGGGCGGCATTGTCGCCATGGAGATGTTGCGACAAGCGCGAGACCGCATTGTGGGGCTAGCCTTGATGGACACCAACCCGCTTGCGGAATCCGAGGCGACAAAAGACCGCCGAGCGCTTCAAATAGCCTCCACTTTGGCGGGAGACATGCGGCGCGTGATGCGCGAGGAGATGAAGCCTAATTACCTTGCGGATGGACCTAATCAAGGCAAGATCTTGGACCTTTGCATGGCCATGGCCACCGACCTTGGGCCAGATATTTTTGTTAGACAGTCCAAAGCCTTGCGTGATCGCAAAGATCAAACGGAAACCCTGCGGAGTTACTCCGGCGAAACGCTAATCCTTTGCGGTCGGGAGGACAGCCTGTGCCCCGTCGAACGCCACCGATTGATGCAAAATTTGATCCCGGGCAGCACATTACAGATTGTTGAAAACGCGGGGCATTTACCGACCTTGGAGCAACCCCGAATTACCAATGCAGCGTTGACCCGCTGGCTGGAGAGCCTATGAACGACACCCTTTTGAAACTGCTGCAATCAGTGGATACCCCGACCGTTTGCAACGCCATTGAAGTGGCCCAAGGTCAACGTGGTTTTGATCAGTTTACGCGCGGCACCATGCTCTGTTCTGATCCTGAGGGCGGCGCTATGGTGGGCTATGCCCGCACTGCCAAAATCGCGGCGCTGGAACCGCCACAAGGGGCGCCTGACGTGATTAAAGCCCGACGCATGGCCTACTACAAACATATGTCGGACGGGCCGCGCCCAGCGATCACGGTGATTGAAGATGTCGATTTTCCGAACTGCATCGGTGCTTATTGGGGGGAGATCAACACAACCGTTCACAAAGGGCTTGGAGTCAGCGGCGCACTGACCAACGGTGTCATGCGCGACCTGGGAGATTTGCCAAGCGGGTTTCCCGTGCTGGCAGGCTCCATAGGACCAAGTCATGGCTTCGTCCATGTGCGGGAAATTGGAACAGAAGTTGAGGTATTTGGCCTGCGCATCCGTGATGGCGATTTGGTACATGCGGACCGGCATGGTGCCTTGGTGATCCCGCCGGAAGTGGTTGGGCAACTGGAAGGCGCGATCCATAAGTTGCTGGACACTGAGCAGCTGATCTTGGAACCGGCACGAAAAACGGGGTTCGATTTTGCAGCTTTTGCAACAGCTTGGGCCGCATTTGAAGCTTCGCGCACCTGAGCCAGAAACGTAAGTTCTGGTTCGCCTGGAGACATTGTGGTGGATCCAAGACCGGCCTCAAGATGGCTGTGGTGCAGACAGGGAGAGTGTTGAACGATTGTGACCTCTCTATTTTTTGCACTTGGCCAAGCGAACCTGCCGCGGAAAAGCTGGTGACTAATTCCAAACTCATCAGCTAGTCAGCTGGGCGGAAAGGGCAAGAAGCTGGCGGGTTGGTGTGGATCATTGGATCTGCGCATAGAAGACTTTCAAACTGGCTGCTGTGAATTTCTGGAAACCTGCCATCCTTATAGCAAGGTCATGTTCTCTTTGGGCTGGAAGCCGTCGTTAGGTGGGTGTTGATCCTACGGCAGCAAAGGGCCGAGTGCAGAACTTCTGGCAGTATTATTGGATCACTTGACTAAGACTTTGCGATTCGGCGGAAAAATTCCGCTTGCACATTCACGCCTGTCTCTTTTGGGATGACAGTTTGCCTTTCTTCCGGCTTTGTTATTTAGTGCGAGCCTAGGCATTTCGATCAAGGCACTTTCGAAGAAATTCCACCGAAATGGGTTCGAACTGCGACAAATTCATAAATGGCAATGTTTGCAACAATTGACTGTGGGACGTCGAATTTTGTGTCAGCTTTGTCGTCTCATCAGAAAATTGTTGTTCGAGTTATGGTGAACTTCAAAATTAGCGGCTCAAAGGTAAGTTGGCTGAGATCCGAAAAGGTTGCAGCGACACCAAAAACATAGCCAACCGTCAAGACGACAAATTCCGCCCCACATTCTACCCCACACTTACGTTGGATCATGTTGCAACGGTCTGCTGCAGTTTACGGAGCAAGCCAGTCACAATCCGCAACAGAAAAAGGTCAGAAGTACGATTTGCAACAAGTTGCAATAAGAAACAGGTTCCGTGTGGGGGCACCATTTTCCAAAAATGGGACTGGATTTTGGCTTGCAGAATACGCTTGCGCTATCGTAGTGCCCACGACGTATGTCGCTTCGAGTGCTGACACGCCACCCTTTGGCCAACCGCAAGAGAGATCAATCTGATGACTGACGTGACCGCAACGTCCCCCTCCAAGGCGTCAGACCTTCATCGAGCCGCGCGCCTGTCTGTCGCCCCGATGATGGACTGGACGGACCGTCATTGTCGCTATCTGCATCGGCTGTTGTCGCGGGACACCTTGCTCTATACGGAGATGGTCACAGCCCCCGCGCTGGTGCGGGGCGGGGCGGTGCATCTGTTGGATTACAATACCGAAGAGCACCCGGTCGCTTTGCAACTTGGCGGCAGTGATCCGCAGGAACTGGCCGCTGCCACGAAACTTGGTGCCGCTGCGGGCTATGATGAAGTCAACCTCAATGTTGGCTGTCCCTCGGATCGAGTGCAGTCTGGCACCTTTGGCGCGGTGTTGATGAAAACACCCGAGTTGGTTGCGGACTGCGTTCGGGCCATGCAGGACGCCACAGATGTCAAAGTCACCGTCAAGTGCCGGATCGGAGTGGATGACCAGGAGCCCAAAGAGGTGTTGCCTGACTTTATAAATAAGATGCAAGGTGCTGGCATAAAACGCATTTCCATTCATGCGCGTAAGGCGTGGCTACAGGGTCTGAGTCCCAAGGAAAATCGCGATATTCCACCATTGGACTATCCGCTGGTCTATCAGATGAAACGGGATTTTCCGGAGCTGCATTTGTCGATCAACGGCGGCGTCACCACTTTGGAAGAGGCCAAAACGCACCTCGCCGAAGGCATGGACGGGGTGATGATTGGCCGCGCGGCCTATCACAACCCCACTGATATACTCAGCACGGCGGATCGCGAGATCTACGGTGCCGGGGCGGACAGTGATCCCGTACAGGTGGTACAGCACATGCTGCCCTATATCGAGGCGCATCTCGCCAAGGGCGGCAAGCTCAACCAGGTCACGCGGCATATGCTCGGGTTGTTTGCGGGCAAACCCGGGGCGCGGGCCTGGCGGCGGTATTTGTCGGAACATGCCACCAAACCGGGGGCAGGGCCGGATACGGTTCTGACGGCACTGGAAAACGTTACCCAAGCGGCGGCGTAACGCGTCGCGACGAGGTTGGTTGCGAACCGTCGGGATTTGGGCTTTATCTCTGCTCAACGCGCGATCCCGGAGAGACTGATGGCCCACGATCCTACCTTGCTTATTCAAATGCTGCTGCTTTTGCTGGTGATCGGCGGGGTGGCCGGGGTGTTGGCCGGCCTGCTGGGGGTTGGCGGCGGCATCGTTTTAGTACCAGCGTTTTTCTATGCGTTTCAGGCGCTTGGTTACGATGGGCCGCAACTGATGCAGGTGTGTCTGGCGACCTCGCTGGCGACCATCATTGTGACATCGTTGCGCTCTGTGGCAAGCCACAACAAAAAGGGCGCGGTGGACTGGGACATCCTGCGCACCTGGGCGCCTGGCATTGTTGTCGGCGCCTTCATTGGCGTGCTGGTGGCGGCCAATTTGCGCTCCGTGACGTTGCAAATGGTCTTTGGCTGTCTGGCGTTGGTGATTGGGGCCTATATGGGCTTTGGCAAGGCGCATTGGCGGTTGGGACAAGCGATGCCGACCGGATTGCCACGTGTGGTTGTCAGCCCCTGTGTCGGGTTCCTCTCGGTGCTTATGGGTATTGGCGGGGGCAGCTTTGGCGTTCCGTTGATGACGTTGTTTAATGTGCCGATTCACCGCGCTGTGGCGACGGCAGCAGGCTTTGGTGTGACCATTGCCGTGCCTGCGGTGATTGGCTTTCTGTTTATGGAGATTGATCCGGCAACCCGTCCGCCGTTCACAATTGGGGCGGTCAACATGGTGGCCTTTGGTCTGATCATTGCCATGACGCTTCTGACCGCACCTTTGGGGGTCAAGCTGGCCCATGCTATGGACCCCAAACCGCTCAAGCGGGTGTTTGCCGTGTTTTTGACGCTGGTCGCGCTGAACATGCTGCGCAAAGCGGCGGGTCTGTAAGAAAACCTGCGATTTTCTCGCAACCCCAAGGTCAGTGTTTTGTCACTCCGAGGGGAATTGGGCCTTATGAGACACGAATCGACGTTGCGTGGGTTTTTCATATGAGCCGCCGGGAGGACTTTCCCGGATCGCTTTTTCCATTTTGCCCTACACCACCCACGCGTGCTTTGGCTTCCTTGGCGTGACGTTAAAGTCGCACGGCGGTCCTTGAAAAGTAGGCAATACCCTATGTTTCGTTGCAAGGATGGAAACGTTACGGTCTTTGGTGCCGCATTGTTTCGATTTTACTATCGCTGCAAAATGTCTCCTTAATTTTAAACGAATTTTTGGCTAAACTTTTGAAAATTCTATTTGGACCAAGGGTGTAAAGCGATGCAGTTACTTTGGATTTTGGGCCTTGCGGTCCTCGGCGGCGCGTTGATCTATGAAATTACGGATGATGATGACGACAGCAGCACGGAGCCAGAAACCAACGATGATCCGACAACCGGTGATCCAACCACGACCGGTGGCGACGATCCAGTAGATCCAACTGATCCTACAGATCCAACTGACCCTACTGATCCCAGTGATCCGACCGACCCAACGGACCCGGGTGACCCAACAACGGTTTCCGTTGATCCGATCGCCGGGACCGAGGGCGCAGACACGCTGGCCGGCACCGAAGAAGGCGACCGGATTGAAGCCGATGCAGGCGGTGACGCTGTCACGGGGCTTGGCGGCGATGACACCATTCTTGGTGGCGACGGTGAAGACGCGATTGATGGCGGCGAGGGGAATGACAAGATCTCCGGCGGCAACGACGCGGACACTCTCGCCGGTGGCGCTGGCGATGACCTTATGGGTGGCGGCACATCTAATGACAGCCTGACCGGCGATGATGGCGCTGACACGCTGTTTGGCGGTTGGGGGGATGACACCCTCGATGGCGGCGACGACGACGACAGTCTGATGGGCAGCCGGGGCCTGGATGTTCTGAGCGGCGGTTTGGGCAATGACTACCTGAACGGCGAAGATGACAACGACACGCTGGATGGCGGCGAAGGGGATGACAGCCTGCTGGGCGGTGACGGCAACGACAGCTTGACCGGTGGAGAAGGCAATGACTCGCTTTGGGGCGGCAACAGCGATGACACGCTGGAAGGCGGCGAGGGTGACGACCACCTGTCTGGCCAGACCTCTGATGACAGCCTTGTTGGCGCAGCTGGGGCCGACACGCTTCTGGGCGGTCGCGGCAATGACACGCTGATTGGGGGCGTTGGCGAAGACAGCTTGGAAGGCGGTCTGGGTGACGATGTCTTTGTTGGCGTCGAAGATGGCTCTGATGACGAAACCATCGCGGCCAGCGATGTGCTGGACGCAGACACCATGCGCGGCGGTGACGGCAACGACACCTTTGTCCTCGGTTCCGGCGATGTTGCCGAAGGCGGCGCGGGCGTCGACACCTTCGCCTCCGGGACCTGGGTGGATGCGGACAACCTGCCTGTGATCGAAGACTTTGACGTGGCCGAAGACGTCTTTGCGCTGCTGGTGCCGGAAGGTGAGGGCACAGGCACGGTGACGGTTGATGCCGATGCGGACGCGGGTGAGGGCTGGTTCACGGTCTCTTATGACGGCGCCCCGGTCGCCACCGTCTTTGGCGCGGGCATGACACCGGCCAATGTGTCGGTTGTGGAAACGGACGTGGTGGAAAGTGCTGTTACTACGGATCCGGTCCCTGCTTATGCAGAGCCCACTGTCTAAAGCTACAGTTTAGAAACGAGAAAAGCGCGCTCTTTCGGGCGCGCTTTTTGTTTGGGCTGGTGTCTGGATTTAGCGCTTCAGGCGCGCAGCCCGACCACCTCGACGTTTCTTCAACCGTGGCGCGCGGTTTGGCAGCTCCTGCATGATCTCGCTGCGCTCATCGGGCGCCATCTTGGACCATTGGGTGATTTCATCAATCGTGCGCAGGCACCCGGTGCAGATCCGTTCTTCGGGATGCACAACGCAGAGTTTCACACAGGGACTTTCGACTTCGGCGCGCGTCCACACGGTGTCTTTGCTCACGAGGCACTCCCAAGATGGTTTAAACGGTCCAACACTCCTTGTAGGATATAGGACGCAGCCACATGGTCGATCACCTCTGCGCGACGTTTCCGTGACGTATCCGCCTCCAATAGCGCTCTTTCCGCCGCGACGGTGGACAATCGCTCGTCCCAGAAGCCAATCGGTGCCTCAACCAAGGCAGACAGGTTGCGGGCAAAGGCGCGGGTGGATTGCGCCCGTGGACCTTCGCTGCCGTCCATGTTCATGGGCAACCCAAGGATGATCCCACCGATGTTGCGGTCTTGGATGATCTCGATGAGGCGCTGCGCATCCACGCCAAATTTCTTGCGCTTCACGGTTTCAATCGGCGTGGCCACAGAGCGGAAGCTGTCGCTCACCGCCACACCAATGGTCTTGGTGCCCAGATCCAACCCCATCAGCGCCTGCATCGCGGGCAAGTCCGGGGCCATCTCTTCTATGCTTTGGTAAATCTCGCTCATTCCAAACCTGCCTGTGCTGCACCCATACGCACGATTTCTAATGCATCAGGCACGTTTGCAAAAACACTCTGCGCTTCGTTCCAGATCGCTTCGGCCCGTGCGCGGTCCCCTAATACGCCATAGGCCCCAATCAAACGCGCCCATTCCTGTGGTGTGCCGCCCTCGGTTGCCAATCGATCTGAGAGCTGGTCCACCATGCCCTGGATCATCGCCTGACGGTCCTCAACCGACAGTTCGCCTGCCGCTTCCATGTCTTCGGCTGAAGGGCCGGACAGACCGTCGGCGGAATGGGCTGGCACCGGCGCAGGCATCTTGTAGTCAATGCCAGCGTACCAGGCCAATTCAGTGATGGTGGCGCGAATGGATGGCACCCACGGCGCGTCATTGGGGCTTTGCCGCAGCACCTGATCCCAGATGCGGAACGTCGCGTCCGGACGGCCGGTCTGCCACATCATCAGGCCGGTATAATAACGGGCCAGATTGTTGAACGGGTCAAGCTCCAGTGCCTTTTTGAGGCTGGCCTCAGCTTCTGGGGAGACATAGTCGCCCGCCGCGGTGATCAGCAAGTTGGCGTGCAAAACATAGTCGCCTGCGGTCGCATCGTCGCCTTTGATTTCAATGACCTTTGCCTGAGCTTCGTGCGCGGCTCTCAAGTTGCCGAGGCTGGCTTCGTTACGAGCCAAAAGCTCTTGACCGCGCAAGTCCTCTGGATTGTCCGCCACAGCTTTGCGTAGCTTTGCCATAAGGTCTAAAAACTCTTCACCCGCCTCCGCCGCAGGGCGGGCGGGCACTTTGGTTTCGGCCACGGCCTGTGGGTCGCGATTGTCGCGGCGTGCTTGAGCCTCCGCCGCGCGCTCTTGCAGCGGCATATCACGGTAACCCGGTGCGCCGAGTTTATAATACAGGCCAAAACTTCCGGTAAGAACCACAGCGCCCAAGATCACGGCAATTACTCTAGATTGCTGGCTGTCTTCGGCTTGACCGCTCTCCGCTTTCTGCATCTGCGCATCGGCAGCCAGAATGCGCCGGGAAATCTCGGTCTTCATACGGGCGGCGTCTTCTTCGCCAATCACGCCCCGAGCTTGATCTTTATCGACCTCTTTGAGCTGGTCACGATAAACCCGCAAATCATAGGCGGCAGGGTGTTCCGCCTCTTCATCGCGACGTGTCAATGCGAGCGCAAACAAGCCAGCGGTCACGAGGGCTAGGGCAGCTGCAACAATCCAGAAAATCATGTGGCCTCCTAAGTGCTGGACCACATGTAGTGTTGTGAACAGGCGGCTGAAAGCAAAATCGGCATTCTGACGCGACATGTCGCAACCGGTCTGCAAATAGGCGCTTTAACCACCGTGACCGACTTAGCAAAAAGTTCATAAACTGGGAGAAGTTGCCTCCTATTCGGAATCACGCTCATGAGAAGATATTCAGCCTTTGCCATCGCCCGTGAAGCCGCCCGCTACCATTCGGGCTGGGAACGCGCATGGCGCTCTCCGGAACCCAAGAAAAAATACGACGTGATCATCGTGGGCGCGGGTGGCCACGGTCTCGCCACTGCATTTTACTTGGGCAAGAACTTTGGCATCACCAATGTCGCGATCATTGAGAAGGGCTGGCTTGGCGGCGGCAACACGGGGCGCAACACCACGATTATCCGGTCAAACTACCTGCAGGACAGCTCTGCCGCGCTTTATGAAAAGGCGCGCTCACTTTATGAGACCATGTCGCAGGACTTGAACTATAACGTCATGTTCTCTCCGCGCGGCGTGATCATGCTGGCGCAGACCGAACATGAGGTGCGCGGCTATCAACGCACAGCGCACGCAAACGCGCTGCAAGGCGTGACCACTGAGTTTATCGGGCCGGAACGTGTGAAAGAACTGGTGCCGATCATCAACATCGACGGCCCACGTTATCCGGTGCTCGGCGGTCTCTGGCAGGCGCGCGGCGGCACTGGTCGCCATGATGCGGTGGCTTGGGGCTATGCCCGCGCGTGCTCCGACATGGGCATGGATATTATTCAGAAATGTGAAGTGGTTGGCGTGCGGTCTGAAGGTGGCAATGTCGTCGGCGTCGACACCACAAAAGGCCCAATTGATTGTGACAAGCTTGGCCTTGTGGTCGCAGGCAACTCCGGTGCCTTGGCCAATATGGCGGGCTTCCGTCTGCCGATGGAATCTGTAGCTTTGCAAGCGCTGGTGTCTGAGCCGATCAAGCCATGTATGGATGTGGTGGTGATGGCCAACACCGTGCATGGCTACATGTCTCAATCTGACAAAGGCGAGATGGTGATTGGCGGCGGCACCGACGGGTTCAACAACTACACCCAACGCGGCAGCTTCCACCACATCGAAGAAACTGTGCGGGCGCTCTGTGAAACTTTCCCGATGGTCAGCCGCCTCAAAATGCTGCGCCAGTGGGGCGGCATCGTGGATGTGACCGGCGACCGCTCGCCGGTGATTGGCAAGACGCCTCTGGGCAACTGTTTCATCAACGCAGGCTGGGGTACCGGCGGCTTCAAAGCCATCCCTGGCGGCGGCTGGGCCACGGCTGAGCTGATCGCCAAAGGTGAGCCGGGTCCGTTGAGCGCTGAGTTTGGCATGGAACGGTTTATCGAAGGTCGTTTCATTGACGAAAGCGTTGCGGCAGGGGTGGCGCACTGATGGCGCTCCCTCTCAACCTCGTTCGCCCGGCAACGCCGGGCAGCGCCCGATCCGCCCCCACGGGCGGGCGCTTCGCTTCCCCCCTCGGATCGGGCACGGCCCTCTGTACTACTTGGGAGATTGCACAATGCTAACCCTTCAATGCCCCTATTGCGGCGTCTGGGCCGAGGAAACCGAGCTTCACGCCGAAGGTGAGGCCCATCTCAAACGCTTTGGTCCCGGCTCTGATGACGCGGATTTCGAAAGCTACCTCTTTATGCGCGAAAACCCCAAAGGCGTGCATTTTGAGCGCTGGCGGCATTCCAACGGCTGCGGCAAATTCTTCCACGCCGCGCGCTGCACCATGACACTTGAGGTCTTTGGCACCTATCCGGCGCAAACGCTGGAGCCGCCGCAGGACATCAAAGACAAGATCACGGCCAAATACCCCGGCTGGACCTGGAGGGAGTTCTCATGAGCACACGTCTGACCACCGGCGGACGCCTGTTGAACAAATCCAAACAGGTGACATTCTCCTTTAACGGCAAGCAGTTCACCGGCTTTGAGGGCGACACGCTGGCCTCGGCACTTCTGGCCAATGACCAGATGCTGATGGGCCGCTCGTTCAAATATCACCGCCCACGTGGCGTGGTCGCCTCGGGTGCGGAAGAGCCCAATGCCCTGGTAAATCTTGGCAAAGGCGGCAAGTTCGAGCCCAACCAACGCGCCACCACCACCGAGCTCTATGACGGGCTGACCTGCACCAGCCAGAACCACTGGCCCTCGCTGGAGTTCGATGTGGGCGTGGTCAACAACTACGCCGCCCGCGCGCTACCGGCAGGGTTCTACTACAAAACCTTTATGGCGCCCGCGGCGGCCTGGAAACATGTGTTTGAACCGATTGTGCGCCACTCGGCGGGGCTGGGCAAAGCGCCCAAAGATCGCGATGCGGACCGCTATGAGCATTTCTACGCCTTTTTTGACGTGGTGGTTGTTGGCGGCGGTGTGGCTGGCCTGATGGCTGCCAAGGCGGCAGGTAAAGTCGGTGCCAAAGTCCTATTGATGGAGCAAACCGCCCATTGGGGTGGCCGCGCGCCGGTCGATGGCGGCAAAGTGGATGGCGTGAAGGTCGATGACTTCATCGACGCCACCGTGGCCGAGCTTGAGGTGATGGACAACGTCACGCTGCGCAACCGGATGATGGGGGCAGGGGTCTATGACCACGGCTACATCCTTGGCTATGAGCGCCTGACCGACCATGCGCCTTTGATGGATGGCCCGCGCCATCGCCTGTGGCGGATCCGTGCCAAACAGATTGTGACCGCGACCGGCGCCATCGAACGCCCACTGTCTTTTGCGGGCAACGACATTCCCGGCGTGATGCTGGCCAGCGCGATGCGTGATTACATCGTCAACCACGGCGTGAGCTCCGGTGATCGCGTGGTGGTTGTGGCCAACAATGATGACGCTTACCGCACCGCCTTTACACTCAAGATCCACGGTCTCGATGTGCCAGTCATTCTTGACGCACGTCCCAATGGCGGTGGCCCTCTGGCCGATGCCGCACGGGAACAAGGTTTCCGTGTTGAAAACGGCAAAGGCATTGCCAAGGTCAAAGGCGGCAAGCGCGTGACTGGCGTGGCGATCTGCTCGCAAGCGGGCGAGGGCGCTGTTCTGGAAGAGATCGCCTGTGACGCAGTCGCCATGTCCGGCGGTTGGTCGCCGGTGGTGCACCTGTGGTCTCATTGTGGCGGCAAGCTGATCTGGGACGAGGTACAGGCGCATTTCCGCCCTGATCCCGACCGTGCGCCCACCAGCCATGATGGCAACCCCTTTGTTTCTACAGCGGGTACCGCAAGTGGTCCGCTTAAACTGGATGACGTGCTGGTGGATGGCCTGAAAGCGGGTGAAGCCGCAGCTGAGGCGGCAGGTTTTATTGTGACTGCGGCTGAAGCGCCCAAAGGCGAGGTGCACGACGAAGCGCCGCTGCAAGCCTGCTGGTTGATGCCACAGGGCGCAGGGCCAAAGCTACGTATGAAAGCTTGGCTGGACTATCAGAACGACGTGAAAGTGTCGGACGTGAAACTGGCCGCGCAGGAGGGCTACGAAAGCGTCGAGCACACCAAGCGCTACACCACGCTTGGGATGGCGACTGATCAGGGCAAGTTGAGCAACATCAACGGCTTGGCGGTGCTTTCTGATGCGCTTAATCAGCCCATTCCGGCCACGGGCACCACCACCTTCCGCCCGCCGTACACACCTATTTCCATGGGTGCGATCGCGGGTGAGGCGCGCGACGAGGTGTTCCAACCTTTGCGCCGCACACCAATCCACGACTGGCACGAGGCCAGCGGTGCCTTCTTTGAACCAGTGGGCCATTGGCGGCGCCCGTATTGCTTCCTGCGCGGCAGTGAAAGCCACGCCGATGCGGTCAGCCGCGAAATCCGTCAGACCCGCGACAGTGTGGGCCTACTGGATGCGTCTACGCTCGGTAAGATCATCGTCAAGGGTCCAGACGCGGGCAAATTTCTCGACATGATGTACACCAACATGATGTCATCTCTGAAGCCGGGCAAATGCCGCTATGGCCTGATGTGCAACGAAAATGGCTTCCTGATTGATGACGGCGTTGTCGCCCGCATCGATGAGGACACCTTCCTTTGTCACACCACCACCGGCGGCGCCGAGCGTATTCATGGCTGGATGGAAGACTGGCTGCAGTGCGAGTGGTGGGACTGGCAGGTTTATACTGCCAATGTCACCGAGCAATATGCGCAGATTGCCGTTGTGGGTCCAAACGCCCGCAAGGTGATCGAGAAACTTGGTGGCGAGATGGATGTCTCCAAAGAGGGACTCGCCTTTATGGAGTGGAAAGACGGCAAGATCGGCGGTTTTGACGCCCGCGCCTACCGCATTTCTTTCTCCGGCGAGCTGTCCTACGAAATCGCCGTGCCAGCGTCGCAAGGCCGTGCCTTCTGGGATGCGCTGCTCGAAGCAGGCGCCGAATTCAACATCATGCCCTATGGCACCGAAGCGCTGCACGTGATGCGGGCCGAGAAGGGCTTCATCATGATTGGCGATGAAACCGACGGCACGGTGATCCCGCAGGATCTCAACATGCAGTGGGCGATCTCCAAGAAGAAAGAAGACTTCCTGGGCAAACGTGCACAGATGCGCGATCATATGGCCTCAGATGACCGTTGGAAGCTGGCGGGTTTCGAAACTGAAGACGGCTCCGTCATTCCGGATGGGGCTTACATCGTGAACCATGGCACCAACGCCAACGGCCAACGCAACGTGCAGGGGCGTGTGACCTCGACCTACTATTCGCCGACGCTGGACCGCGGCATTGCCATGGGCCTCATTCACGGCGGCATGAAACGCCTCGGCGATGTGGTGGAGTTCAACAAAGTGGACGGCAGCACAGTGAAGGCCAAAGTGGTCGATCCGGTGTTCTATGACAAAGACGGGGAGAAGCAGAATGTCTAAGGCTGTGAGCGCCCTGGATGGCGTAACGTTCGATGGGTTTGCCAAGGTCGAGGAAACCCGCCTGCGTGGCATGATCACGGTGCGTGGCGATCTGGCGTCCAAAGAGATGGCAGCGGCCGTGACTGCGGCAACCGGTGCGGCGGTGCCTGAGGTACGCAAGGTGACTTTTGGAAACACAGGCGCGGTGGCGTGGATGTCGCCAGACGAGCTGCTGGTTGTTGTGGACTATGAGGCAGCCAATACCACCGTTGCCACCCTGACGGACGCTCTGAAAGACAGCCATGCGCTGGTGGCCAATGTGTCGGATGCCCGCGCTGTGTTCCGTCTGTCAGGCGACAGTAGCCGCGATGTGCTGGCCAAACTGGCCCCGGTGGATTTTGCCAAAGACGCGTTTGGCGCTGCGGACATCCGTCGCTCGCGTATCGCGCAAGTACCTGCGGCGGTTTGGGGCAATGAAGATGGCAGCTTTGAGGTTATCTGTTTCCGCTCTGTGGCACAGTATGTCTTTGACGTGCTGAAGGTTTCGGCGCAGCCGGGCGGCGAGGTGGGCTTCCACTGTAGAGCCTAACTGCGTCGCCGAAAGGCCGCGTACCTGTGACAGAATTGCTACTTGTGGTTGCGTGTTGCTCGCCTATTGTACCGAAAACACTTTTGGGACGTTTCTGAACAATGTTGAAGACAATCTCTGTTGTGCTCGGCCTTTCTCTTGCTGCGGCGACGACTGTGCAGGCGCAGACGTATATTTGTAAATTCCGCGGCGGCGGGAGTAATGGCACCATATCGCCTGAGGTTTTGGTTGAGTTTGATGGTAAGGGCGGCGCCCAGGTGACAGATCGCCTTTCCAAGAGCCACGACCGGGCGCCGGTGCAGGCAAAATTTGCTCAAGACAATGACAAACAAATGCGTGTGCGTTGGCGTCTGGTGGATGTCATAAGCAGTCGCGGGCAAAAGGCGACGCTTGAGTGGTCTTTGGTGTACAAAAAGAAGCGCAACCGGGCCCATCTGACGTTTAATGCCTTTGGCTATCCGAACACTGAAACCGGCAATGGTTCCTGCACCCTGCAAAAGTAATTCTGCGCATCTTAGTGGGGAAGAGCTCTGCACTCATCGCATTTTACCGCTTTCCCCTTGACCTTGCAGGGCTTTCGACCACATGTGTCAGGCAAAGACAATTCGCGCAACAGAAGAGGATGCTGCAATGGCTTTTCAACTCCCTGATCTTCCTTATGCCCACGACGCTCTGGCCGACAAAGGCATGTCCGCAGAGACGCTGGAATTCCACCACGACCTGCACCACAAGGCATATGTCGACAACGGCAACAAGCTGATCGCCGGTACCGAGTGGGAAGGCAAATCTCTGGAAGAAATCATCGTTGGCACCTATGACGCCAATGCAGTTGCCCAAAACGGCATCTTCAACAACATTTCGCAGCTGTGGAACCACAACCAGTTTTGGGAAATGATGGGTCCTGGCGAAAGCAAAATGCCTGGCGCTCTGGAAGATGCTCTGAAAGAGACCTTCGGCTCCATAGAACAATTCAAATCCGAGTTCTCCGCCGCTGGCGCCGGCCAGTTTGGCTCTGGCTGGGCATGGCTGGTTAAAAACGCAGACGGCTCCCTGGCCGTAACCAAAACCGAGAACGGCGTGAACCCGCTGTGCTTCGGTCAGACTGCTCTGCTGGGCTGTGACGTGTGGGAGCACTCCTACTACATCGATTACCGCAACAAGCGTCCGGTGTACCTGTCCAACTTCCTGGACAACCTGGTGAACTGGGAAAACGTTGCATCGCGCATGTAATCCATGACCCGTCGTGGATTTATCAAGGGCCTGCTGGGAGTGATCCTGGCAGGCTTTTTTGCGGCCACTTATGGGTTCTTTATTGAGCCCGCTCTGCGTTTGCGCGTGAAAAAGTGGCGCATCAGGCGGGATGATTGGACTGCACCCCCGCTCAAGATTGCGCTTTTGGCAGATTTGCATGTGGGCGAACCGTATGTCGGATTAGGACGCATTGAACAGTTGGTGAAACGCGTCAATGCGTTGGATGCTGATCTTGTTTTGCTGCTCGGGGACTATGCGGCAGGGCATCGCTTCATCACCAAACCCGTAAAAATCCGCGACGTTGCACCGATCCTCGGCAAGCTCAAAGCCAAACAAGGCGTCTTCGGTGTATTGGGCAACCACGATTGGTGGGATGACCTTGGCGCGCAGAAACGGGGCGGTGGCCCAAATTTGTATGGCGAAGCGCTGCAGTCGCAGGGCATTACCATGTTGTCCAATCAAGCGCTAAAGATTGAGAGACATGGCGTTTGGTTGGCCGGTCTGGAGGATCAAATTGCAATCCGACGGAATGGTAAGTGGCAAGGGTTGGATGATTTGCCAGGTACTTTGTCTCAAATAGCGGACGACGGGGCGCCAGTCGTGATGATGGCCCATGAGCCTGACATCTTTTCTGAAATGCCCAATCGTGTCAGCCTAACGGTTTCCGGTCATACTCATGGTGGGCAGGTGAGACTATTCGGATGGTCTCCGATTGTGCCGTCACGTCACGGCAACCGTTTTGCTTATGGCCATGTGCGGGAACATGGGCGCGACCTTGTGGTTTCTGGTGGCATTGGATGCTCGATTATGCCTGTGCGTTTTGGGGTCGTTCCTGAGATTACCGTGATCGAGGTCTCATCTTGAAAAAACGCAGAAGTTGTTTTTTGCAAAGATCACTTCCCTCGTCGCGAAGAGTGGTTTAATCGAGTAATTTAATCGGATATATCTCCGCACGTATTTCAAAAGGGAAGTGACGATGGCAAGACCGCAATCTCGGATATTGGACGTTCTGGGTACAGAGCAGGTGACGCCAAATATGATGCGCGTGCGGTTTGGCGGCAGCGAAATTCATACTATTCCCGAAGGATTTGAAGGCGGTTATATCAAGCTGATTTTTTTGGAGGCACCACGCGCGCATCCAGATCGTCCGGTCATGCGGACTTACTCCATCCGTTCTTACGATGCTGAGAAAGGCGAAATGGCCGTGGACTTTGCATTGCACGGTGACACGGGTGGGTTGGCGACCGATTGGGCTCTAAATGCCAAAGTTGGAGACCGGATGCTGATTGGCGGACCTGGGTCTGTGAAGATGGTGGACCCTGAGGCGGATTGGGTGTTCCTGGCCGGCGACATGACGGCGATCCCTGCTTTGATGTGCAATATCGAGCGACTGCCGGCAACGATCAAAGGGTATGTGGTTATTGAGGTCACCTCAGAAGCTGACAAGCAAGAGCTGAACCTGCCTGAAGGCATTGAAGTGCACTGGGTCGTGACACCGTCGCCGGAAAAGCTTGAGGGCAATCTTGTCTCCAAAATCAAATCGCTTCCGTGGCTTGAAGGGTGTGTCAGCGTTTGGACCGCATGCGAGTTTGACAGCATGCGGACTTTGCGAAGCTATTATCGCAACGAACGCGGCGTTGGTCGGGATCAAATTTACCTGTCCAGCTACTGGCGCGCCGGTCGCACCGAAGATCAGCACAAAACCGACAAACAGAAGGACAACGCGGCCAATCAGGCGGCTGCCTAAAGCGGTTCCAGGTACAAACAGAAAAGCTTGCCGGCTATCGGCAAGCTGTCTCAGTTTTATCGGTGCTTTTTGATCTACCCAAAAGCGCGGTCCAGGATGGCTTCCAAGCTGCCTACGTCATCCGCCACATGGATGAAATCCTTCAGGCTTTGCTCGGCAAACCCCTGATCGATGACGTGGTCCAGCAGTCCAACCAGTGGGTCCCAGAACCCGTTCACATTCAGCACCACAATTGGCTTTTCATGCAGGCCAAGCTGGCGCCAAGTGAGAACCTCAAAGAACTCGTCGAGCGAGCCTGCGCCGCCTGGCAGGACAACAATGGCGTCGCAATTCATAAACATGACCTTTTTGCGCTCGTGCATGTTTTCGGTCACGATGAAGTTTGTCAGGTCGCGTTTGCCCACCTCCCATTCCAGTAGGTGGGTAGGGATCACGCCAAAGGTGTCCGCACCGGCGGCTTGGGCCGCATTGGCCACGGCGCCCATCAACCCGACATCGCCCGCGCCGTATACCAGACGCCAGTTTTTGTCACCAAACCGCGCGCCAAAGGCCTCCGCGCCGTCCTTATAGGCGGCATCGCCGCCAAAACGTGAACCACAAAAGACACAGATCGAGCGTGTGGTCATGAAATTCTCCAATATGTTCAAAGCTCTTTTGACCAGCAATATCTGGGTTGGTAGGGTCTCTCAACCAAATGACAGCCGACTTCGGGGGATATTCGGCGATGAGTGACAAAGCATCAATTTTTAGCGGCAATGTGGTCTGGGTGGCCGGAGTTGTGGTGGCGATGGGCGTCTCCGTCTATGCGCTGGTGGCGACCGGCGTGTTGGACGGCAGCGATCAGACGGTCAATGATGCCACAACCACTGAGACCGCCCCGGCACCAGACGCCACGCCGAAGGTGGCTGAGCAGACCGCTGAGGAAGTGTCCGAGCCGGAGGCGCAGCCCGCACAAGCGGAAACGCAGGAGCAAGTCGCTGAGGTGGCTGAAGACGGTGTACCTGTTGCGGAGCCAGAACCAAAAGAAGAGCCGGTGGCTGCGGCATCTGTGCTTGTTGAGGAAGAGCCCACGCCAACCATCGCGCCAAGTTTTGACGTGGTACGGGTGGATGCTGAAGGCAACACAGTGGTGGCCGGAGCGGCTGCGCCTGGTGCCATGTTGGGCATTCTGCTGGATGGGACAGAGGTCGCTTTGGCCCCTGTCGACATCGCTGGGAAATTTGCTGCTATACTGGCCATCGAGCCCAGTGAGGCGCCTCGGGTCCTGAGCCTTGTGGAGCGCCGCGAAGATGGCGATGTGCCTTCGGATGTCACGGTGATCGTCGCACCGGTTGTGGCGGTTGCGGAGGCTGTGGCGACTCCTGAGGCGGTGGAAGAACCTGCGGCGAAGGATGTGGCCGAACCAGAGGTAGCGCCAGAGACTTCTGAACCTAATGTCGCCACCACCGAGGTCGAAGACGCGGCATCAGACAGCGTTGTTGCCGAGGCCGAAGAAACTGTAGCTCAGGTGAATAACGGCGACCAACCTATTGAAGAGGTTGTTGAAAATTCAAATGAAGATTCGACTGAAGTTGCGCCTAAATCGGAGACTCAAGAAGAAATGGCTGCGGCAGAGCCCGCGCTAAAACCCAAAGCACCAGCGGTGATTGTGTCGGATTCCGAGGGCGTGCGCGTGGTGCAACCGGCCGCGCCGGAAGAGGCCACACCGGAAGTTCTGGCCGCCGTTTCGATTGACTCAATCAGCTATACCGATGCCGGTGCGGTGATGGTCTCCGGACGTGGCAACCCAAGTGCCTTTGTGCGGCTGTATCTGGACAACACCTTGGCGGCGACCACACAGATTGATGACGCGGGCCTGTGGTCCACGCAGCTGGAAAACGTGGCCGGTGGCCTCTATGAACTGCGCGCAGATGAGGTGGACGAAACCGCCAAAGTGCTCTCCCGCGTGGTAACGCCGTTCAAACGCGAAACCCCTGAAACCGTCGCAAAGGCACGCGCTCAGGCGGAAGCAGTGGCGGAGGCTGAGGCCGCCGCGCAGGAGGCTGAGGCTCCGACTGAGAAAACTTCTGAAACCGTCGTAGAATCAGAAACTGCAAGCGGAGACAGCGCTGTTGAAGCTGCGGTGGCTGATGCCGAGCCTGAAGCTACAACGGATGTAGCCGAGGCTCCGACAACAGATGTTGCAACCTCCGAAGAAGAAACGGCTCAGAAAGACACTGAAGCAGTCTCGGCAACTGCTGATGAACAGGCCCCCGACGCAGAAACAACCTCAGCGGAAGCCGCAGTTGAGCCGGAAACTGCTTTGGTGGAAGCAGCACCGCCGACTCCGGTAGCAACAGAATCACCGACCACCACGGACGCTTCGGCAGACACGCCTCAGTCTGAACCCGAAACCAAACCGGAGCCCGCCGCAGCACAATCACCGGTGCGCATCGTGACCGTGCAACCCGGTGCCACCCTCTGGGCGATTGCGCGAGACCGCTATGGCGAGGGACAGCTCTATCTTCAAGTGTTTGAGGCCAACAAAGACAAGATCCGCGATCCCGACCTGATCTATCCGGGCCAAGTCTTTACAGTTCCAGAAGAATAAAGCGGGGCAGGGCTGGCAAGTCCTGCCATCACTCCTTAGATTGGACCGGCTACCCCTCGCAAAAGGCAAGCCATATGGTCGATCAATCTCAGAGCGCGCGCGACATCGCGGATAAAGAACGGCGTTCGGGATTGCGCATCATACGCAGTGTTGCGCCCTACCTGTGGCCCAAGGACATGCCGTCCCTGCGCGTGCGGGTTGTCTTGGCCATGCTGGCGCTTATTGCCGCCAAAGTGGTCGCTGTATTCACCCCAATTCTCTACAAAGGCGCGGTCGATACCCTCGCAGGGGAAGGCATTCCGCCTTTGGCTTTGGGCGCGGTTGGCTTGACCATGGCCTATGGTACCAACCGACTTCTGGCAGTTCTGTTTGAGCAACTGCGCGACCTGTTGTTCGCCAAGGTCAGCGTGCGGGCGCTGCGGCGTTTGGCGCTCACCACGTTTGAACATATCCATGCGTTGAGCCTGCGGTACCATTTGACCCGCCGTACCGGTGCTTTGACCCGAGTAATGGACCGAGGCGTCAAAGGCGTGGCGTTCCTGTTGCGCTTTATGCTGTTTTCGATCGGGCCGCTGTTTCTTGAACTTGTGATGATATGTGCGGTGTTGGCGACCCTGTTTGACTGGCGTTTCCTGTTGGTCGTCGCGGGCACCATGACGCTCTATATCTGGTTCACATTCGCGGTAACCGAATGGCGTGTGCGCATCCGTCGGGTGATGAATGATCGTGACAACGAGGCCAACCAGCGCGCTGTCGACAGTCTGCTGAACTTTGAGACTGTGAAGTACTTCGGCGCCGAACGGCGCGAGGCCACGCGCTATGACGAAGCCATGGAAGGCTATGAGGGCGCCGCACTGAAAACGGCAAACTCGCTGGCACTCATCAATATGGGGCAGGCGGTGATCATCAACGGGGGCTTGGTCGCTGTGATGGTCATGGCCGCAAAAGGCGTCACCGATGGCAGCTTCACCGTCGGCGACTTTGTCATGGTCAACGCCTATATGCTTCAGGTTATGGCGCCACTGAATTTCCTCGGCTTTGTCTATCGCGAAATCCGCCAGAGCCTCGTGGACATGGGGCAAATGTTCGACTTGCTGGATGACAATGCGGAGATTTCGGATAAGCCGAATGCAGTGCCTCTGTCGGTTACGAATGGCACCATTGAGCTGGAGAACGTCACCTTCGGCTATGACGAAGACCGCGCCATTTTGAAAGGCGTGGACCTGTCGGTGCCTGGCGGTCAAACTGTGGCCATCGTGGGCGCATCCGGTTCTGGTAAATCCACCATCGGACGGCTGCTGTTCCGCTTCTATGATGTGCAAGACGGCGCGCTGCGCATCGACGGTCAAGATGTGCGCGATGTGCAGCAGGAAAGCCTGCATGACGCCATTGGTGTGGTGCCGCAAGACACGGTGCTGTTCAACGACACCATCCGCTACAACATCGCTTACGGGCGCGACGGGGCCACAGAAGAGGATGTGATCGAAGCCGCCAAGGCGGCACAAATCCACGACTTCATCGCGGCGCTGCCGGACGGCTATGACACGGCTGTCGGTGAACGCGGCCTCAAGCTCTCCGGTGGTGAAAAGCAACGCGTCGGCATTGCCCGCACACTGCTGAAAAACCCGCCAATCCTGCTTCTGGACGAGGCCACCTCAGCGCTGGACACTGATACCGAACAGGGCATCAAAGAAGCGCTGGCACGGGCTGGCGAAGGCCGTACCGTGATCACCATCGCGCACCGTCTCTCCACCATTGCCGAGGCGGACCGGATTGTGGTGCTGGAGAAGGGCGAGGTCATCGAAGAAGGTACGCACGCGGCGCTGTTGGACAAAAAAGGCCGCTATGCGCAGCTCTGGACCCGTCAGCAGGCGGATGAAGACGCGGCGTAAAGGCTAACAAGCAAAAAGGGTGTTTGGTTTATTTCGACCAGACACCCGCAAATTCCTCTGCGGTCCAGAAACCACTGGGAGCGGCAAAGGCGTAGTATGTGCCCAGGGCAATCAATCCAAGGTGCAGTACCACAATAGCATTGAGCAGCCGTCCAAAGGGTTGCTTGCAGGTTTTGTGGCGAAAGCGCTTCTGTGCCACTTTGGCGCCCAGAGAGCCGCCAATCAGAGCCAGCGATAGCAGAGTCCGCTCCGGGATCCGGTCTTCGCCATGGATCGCACGTTCTTTGTCCGCGTGGAAAAACGTGTAGGTGACCAGATTGAGGGCCAACCAGAACACAAGCACCAACCCGGTCAAAATCAGTGCGGGCAGGGCAGGGGACAATGTTGTGCCAACTGCAATGTTGAACATGTGGATGCCTGTATGCGTTTGCTCAAAAATCTTGAGCAACACGTATAAGGCGAAAATCCATGCAGAAAAAGAATATTCTGGATGAACAAAAAACGCGCCCCCGAAGGAGCGCGTTTTTTGATCATATGCTGAAGTGTTATTCAGCCGCTTGAATGCCACCCGGATCGGGATCATCATTCGCCGCCTTGCCGCTGCGTGGTGCTTCCACCTCGGGGGCCAGTTCGTTTGGATCGACCTTGGTGGAGCGTGTCGCAGGCACTGAGGAGCGGGAGGTTGGCGCAGAGCTTTCCATCACAACTTCAGTGGTGTCGTCCCACATCAGCACCGGATGTTTCACCTTGCGGGCCGCGCGGCGCAGTGCCCAGTCCTGACCGGCACGGGATGTGCGGCCAAAGGACAGACGGGCCAGCAGGCGCATCATCCAGTTGAAGTAGGTGCTTGCCCAAACCCGTGCGGCCAGCATGGATGGGGTGAACACCAGCGTCAGCACGGTGGCAATCCCGAGGCCAAAGACCACGGCGGTCGCCAGCTGTTTCCACCACAGCGAGGTCGGGCTGTCGATCGAATAGCCGCCGTTGATGAAGTCCAGGCTCAGGCCAAACATCATCGGCGCCAGACCGGCCATTGTTGTGATGGTGGTCAGCAAAACCGGACGGATACGGCTTTGCGCAGTACGCACAATCGCATCAATCCGCGGCATATACTGGCTGTATTCCTGATAGGTATCGATCAGAACAATGTTGTTGTTCACCACAATCCCCGCCAAAGCCACAATGCCGGTCCCGGTCATAATGATCGAGAAGGTCTGATCCATCACCAGCATGCCCACCAGCACGCCAGCCGTGGACAGAACCACCGCCAGAAGCACGAGCACCGAGTTGAAGAAGCTGTTGAATTGCGCCAACAGGATCACAAACATCAGACCCAAGGCGGCGGAGAAAGCGCTCGCCAAGAAAGCACCGGATTCCGCCTGCTCTTCCTGATCCCCAGTCCATTCCCAGCTGATAGAGCTGTCAAACGGGTTGGTGTTGAGCCATTCCGTCAGTACTTCGATCCGCTCGGTGGCTGTGACAGGCACACGGCGTGCCCCCTCTTCCAGCGCGGTGCGAACTTCCTCCGCAGAGCTCGCCGCGTCCAGCGCAAAGATTGTGAAATCCTCACCGTTGGGAGTGGTGATCACATTGTCATAAGACAGCTCGCCTTCCGGCAGTGCCTTCAGGATCGCTAATGTCTGAAGCTCTTCGCCTTCACCAGATACAATTTTTACCAGTCCCGGTTCCACATCGGCTTTCACGTCGTAATAGCGTTCCTGATCAACACGCGTGATCGATGCCCTTTTGGGCACTGGGAAGCGCGTGACGAAGTTGGACAATGGCACAAGCCCATCGTTGGTGCGCACCTTCAGCGTGTCGAGCGTGGACAGGACACGGTCCTGATCTGGAAGACGCAGACGGATTTCGATTTCCTCGTCCGAGCTGTCGACCCGCATGGTGTCCAGCAGGATACCACGGGTCACCAACTGCACCATCGCGCCCACGGTGGCCACATCGGCGCCGTAGCGGCCGGCTTTGGCCACATCCACGTCGATTTGCCAGTCGATGCCGGGCAGGGGCAGGGTGTCTTCCACCAGGGTCAGCCCGGTGGTCGCTTCAAAGGTTTCCCGCGCGCTAATGGTGGCGGCGTTGAGTTCGTCCCAGCCGTCGCCACGGATGCGCAGGTGTATCGGCTTGCCGGAACCCGGACCCTGTTCAATCGGGCTGGTTTCCACATAGAAGCCGGGCAGCTTGGCCAACTCGGCGTTCAACTCGTCCAGCACACGGTTGCCGTCAAAGTCCGGCGCGGTCACATCCCGCTCCAGCTTGCCAAAGAACCACTTTTCACGCGCGGTTGGACGTTCATCCCACGGGATGATTTCAAACTGTACCTGACCTACGGTGTCGGGCGGGGAGTTGCCACCACCCGGACCACCGGTGTCCAGACCACCTTCACCGGCGAAGGAGAACACATTGATCACCGCAGGGTGCTGCATGATGATGTTTTCCGCTTCGCGCACCATGGCGTCTTTTTCTGCCAGTGAGATGTTGCCGCGCGCGCGGACATAGGCGGTAGCCTGTTCCGGTTCGGTTTCCACAAAGAAATCGACGCCGTTGTTGTTTTCACCAAAGTAGCCAATGATCGACACAACGGTGAAGATGACGGCTGCAATGGTGACCAGCGGCATCACTGGGTTGCCCACAATGAAGCGCATGAAATAGCCAAAGCCGTTGTGGCGGAAGCCGGATTTCACGGCACGGCGTTTGCGACCGATCTCCGCTGCCGTCATTGTGATCGAGGCTGCAAAAGCGGACAGCACAAAAATCACAGCTCCAACCGCCACTGCGCCTGTGGTGCCTTCCCCCCCGGAAGCATAGGTCACGGTCAGCATCTGCATCAGCCCGACAAACATGCCGTAAAGCGGGATCGGCACCAGCAGAGCGCGCACTACCCATGGCAGGCGTTGCTTCATGCCTTGGGAGATCCGGTCAAACACCCGGCTCAAACGACCGGAGATACCCCCCACAACCGGCAGATAGATCAGTGCCACCAGCAGCGAGGCTGACAGAACAAAGATCATCGTGACCGGCAACATGCCCATGAACTCGCCCGGCACACCTGGCCAGAACAGCATCGGCAAGAACGCACAGAGCGTGGTCGCAGTGGAGCTGACAATTGGCCAGAACATCCGCTGCGCCGCCTCAACATAGGCGTGCATCGGGCCGACGCCCTCTTTGATGCGCTTGTCGGCGTATTCCACCACAACAATCGCACCGTCCACCAGCATACCCACCGCAAGGATCAGGCCAAACATCACCATGTTGGAGATGGTCACACCCATCACCGCGAGGAAGGCAAAACACAGCAGGAAGGACGCCGGGATGGCAAAGCCCACCAGCATTGCAGCGCGGCTGCCCAGAGAGGCCAGAACCACAATCATCACCAGCGCAATCGCGGTCAGAACCGACCCTTCAAGCTGGCGCACCATCGAGCCTACCGTGCGGCTCTGGTCGTTGGAGGTGCCAACCTGCACCGCCGCCTGCAGCTCTTCCGGCCATTTCTCTTGCGCCGCTGCCAGGGTGGTTTTGATCTGCTCCACAGTGTCGATGATGTTGTAGCCTTTGCCCTTCACCACCTGCAGCGCCACAGTGTTTTCGCCATCAAACCGCGCGGTGCCCGCACGGTCCTCAAAGGTGAAGTTGATTTCAGCCAGATCGCCCAGGGTCACAATCCGCTCGCCGTTGGTTTTCACCGGCAGCTCGTAAATGTCGGTGACATCGTTGAACGACGAAGGAATTTTGACCGAGAAGGTGCCCTGGTTGGTTTCCACTTCACCAGCGGCAATCAGTTGGTTGTTGTTTTGCACAACACTGATCAGTTCTGGCGCGGTGACGTTGTAGGATTCCAGACGCAGCGGGTCGATCACCACCTCCACCATCTCGTCACGGTTGCCCGCAATTGGCGCTTCCAGCACCGCGTCGATGGCTTCAAATTCGTCCTGCAGGTCTTTGGCCAAACGCGCCATGGTGCGCTCTGGTACATCGCCCGACAGGTTCACAATCACGATCGGAAATTCGGAGAAGTTGATCTCGTTGATGGTGTATTGTTCCGCGCCCGCGGGGAAGTTTGACGACGCGGTGTTCATCGCATCGCGCACATCCGCAATTGTCGCGCTTTTGTCCCAGCCGAAGTCGAACTCCAGCAGCAGCGAGGCGTGGTTCTCCGAAGCAATGCCGGTCATCTTGTCGAGACCGTCCAGATCGACCGCCTCGGTCTCCATCGGCTTCACGAGCAGGCTCTCGGCGTCTTCTGCGGAAATGCCCGGATAGCTGACCGACACATAAAGGATCGGAATGTCGATGTCTGGCTCACCCTCCTTTGGAAGGCTGACGTAGGAGAAGGCGCCAATCACGAGAGAAATCACGATGAACGCCAGAATCATTCGGGCCCGTTCCGCGGCCCAGGTGATGGCGCCGGTCATTGGTCAAGCTCCCGATAGGTCGGCGCGACGGTGACACCCTCAACCACAAACTCTTGGCCCACAACAATCACGCTGGCCTGTTCCGGCAAACCGCCAACCCAGATGCCGTCTGTGCCATCACGCAGCAGGTCCACCGCCTTAAAGGCCACAACGTCGCCGTCTTCAACAATGCGCACGCCCAGGGTGCCTTCGTCGTTTAGCGTCAGGGAAGACTGAGGCAGGAAATGTGCCGTCGCGCCATCGGCAGAGATCATAATCTCCGCGGTTTGCCCGTCGCGGATCGCCAAGTCTGCGTTTGGTACCGTCACTTCCACGCGGAAGGTGCGGGTCTGCGGATCGGCGGAACGAGACACAAAGGTCACCTGGCCAGTCACTTCCTGACCGGTGGTCAAACGGGCGCCCGCCAGCGAGCCTTCGTTCACGCGGTTGATGTCGGTTTCCGGCACAAAGCCAACGATACGTATTGGATCAAGACGCAGCACTGTGCCGCACAGGCTGCCCGGCTGCATCAGGCTGCCGAGTTCTGCGGTCCGGCTTTCCAGCAGGCCGTCAAACGGTGCCACAATCGTCAGGCGCGCCACTTCGCGCTCTGCGGCTGCGACCAAGGCCTCGGCTGATTCGATGCCAGCCTGAGTGCTTTCCAGACCGGATGTGGCCGATTGAATCGCCGCTTCAGCCGCGCGCACACTTGCGGCGGTGCTGGCGACACGTGTGGAAGAGGCAAAGCCACCTTCAGACAGTTTGCGCGCTGCGTTGTCGTTGATCTTGGCTTCTTCCAATCGTGCTTCGGCCTCGGCAACCGAGGCTTGCGCGCTTGGGATGCGGGCCTGTGCTTCCAGCAGGCGAGCTTTTGCCTCTGCCAAAACGGCTGTGCTGGTGCCCACGTCGAGGCGGCAAAGCTCTTGGCCTGCCGTCACATGTGTGCCGCGGCGCAGTGGCTCGGTGATCACCAGACCGCTGGTCTCGGCGCGCACCTCAACCTGACGATCCGCCTCGGTTTCGCCCCGCAGCACAACCGCGCTGTCGATGGTGCGGGCTTCACTCTTAACCGCCACCACACGAATGAAACCCGGCGCTTCAGAAGGCGTTTCACTCGCCTCTGCCTGCGCCTCAGTGGCGGTGTCCGCCACCTCTTCGGGCGCGCCATTGCCGGCAAACGCCGCCAAGCGATCACGCTCCACCACTACAAAATACAAAATTGCCGACACGAGAAGTGCGGTCAGAACCGGAATAAGCCGCATTGAATGGCCCCTGTTGCTTTAACGTGCGCCCTCCCGCGCACAAATATTCACCGACATATTGGCGTTCGCGCGCCGAGAAACAACCTCCGATACGAGATTTTGAACTCCTCAGTTCAAATTAGATCCAGAAACGAGAAAAAACCGGTGTCGCCGATGTGCCTTTGCCACAGTACTTGGCACTTTGAAAACAAAACGATAAGACAAGGCAAACCGACAGGAGAGCAGGCGTGAGCAATACCGACAGTTTCATCGAAGAAGTCACCGAAGAAGTGCGCCGTGACCGCCTTTTTGGCCTGATCCGCCGTTATGGCTGGATCGCCGTTCTGACGGTGATCGCGATTGTGGGCGCAGCCGCTTTTAACGAATATCAAAAGAGCAAAGCCCGCACCGCAGCGGAAAACACCGGCGACGCGCTGATTGCCGCTGTGGCCTCCAGCGACGCTGAAGCCCGCGTGGCGGCGCTTGGCGAACTGACAACCGAGTCGCCCAATGCGCAAGTTGTTGCTGACATGCTGCTTGCCACCCATCAGATTGAGGTGGGCTCTGGCGCCGACGCCGCGGCAACCCTGAACGGGATTACCACCAGCGGGTTGGAGACGCCGGAAATCTACCGTCAGATCGCAGCTTTCAAAGCGGTTCTCGCAAACGCGAAGGAAACGTCCGTGGCGGATCGTCGCTTAGCGCTGGAAGCTCTGGCCGGTCCGGGCATGCCTCTGGCGCTGCCTGCGCAGGAACAGCTTGCCCTTTTGAGCTTGGAAGAAGGCGATGTGGATGGTGCCATCGAACAACTGCAAGCGCTGATTCAAGATGCGGCGGTCACCGCAGGCTTGCGCAATCGCGCATCTCAGTTGATTGTGGCTCTGGGCGGGACACCTGCGGACACCGCGCCTGTTCTGGCCGACCAATAAGACTTGCAGGGTGGGGGACTCAGCAGTGAAACGTACGTCTTGGATTTTGGCAGCGGGTGTTGCCTCCGCCGGCCTGTTGTCTGCATGTGCCGAGCCGGAGATCATTCTGGCTGGGGATCGCGAAGATCTGTTCCCCTCCGAAGAGGTTATTGAGAACAAAGATCTTGCAATTAGCCTGCCATCGCAAAGCAAAAATGCGAATTGGACCGGGCGCATCGGCTCTCCAAGCACGCGCACCGCTCATGCGGCACTGTCATCAAAACCGGTTCTGGCCTGGTCGACCTCGATCGGCGCGGGCGAGTCGCGCAAGACACGTATTACGGCGGACCCTGTTGTCGCCGATGGACGCATCTTCACAGTCGATGCCGAAGCCACCGTTACAGCAACCACAACCGGCGGGCAAACTGTGTGGTCCCGAGATCTGACGCCCCCTAACGACAAGGCGGGCCAAGCCTCCACCGGCGGTTTGGCTTATGGCAAAGGCAAGCTTTTTGTCACCACAGGGTTTGGCAGCATCCGCGCGCTGGACCCAGCAACCGGCGCGGACCTGTGGGAGCAGAAATTTCAGGCGGTAGGCAGTGGCACCCCCACGGTCTACGGCGATTTGGTCTATGTCGTCTCCGGCGATGCCACCGCCTGGGCGCTGGAAGTTGAGACCGGCAAAATTGCCTGGCAGCTTCTGTCCATTCCCAACGTGCAAAATGTGCAAAGCCCGGCGGCACCGGCCATCACTGACCGTCTGGCGATCTTCCCCTACGGTTCCGGGGAAATCCAGGCGGCCTTCCGCCGTGGTGGTGTGTCCCGCTGGACCGCAGGCCTGTCAGACACCCGTCCGGGCCGTGCTGTGAACACCGTGGGCGACATCTCTGGTGACCCCGTTGTGGTTGGAGACACCATCTACGTGGCCAACCACTCCGGCCGAATGGCATCGTTTGATGCGGAAACCGGCGTGCGCAAATGGACGGCGGATCACGGCGCACTCAGCCCGGTGTTCCCGGCGGGTGGGTCGCTCTTCTTGTTATCTGAAACCAATGAGCTGCTGCGTCTGGATGCCCGAGACGGCACCCGCATCTGGGGGCAGACCCTGCCGCAGTTCATCAAAGACAAACCTAGGAAGCAGTCCGCTGTGCACGCACATTACGGGCCAATCTTGGCGGGGGGGCAGTTGGTTGTCCCCTCCACTGACGAGGTGGTGCGCTTCTACAACCCGCGCAACGGTCTCTTGACCCACACCGTCGAGTTGCCCCACGGGGCAGCCACCAATCCGGTTGTGGCAGGCGGTGTTTTGTATGTGGTCAACCGCAAAGGCGAATTGTACGCTTTCCGTTGACGCAATAATGCTGTATCGGGGCGACTTCAGACGTTCCGGAGATCTGTCATGAGTTTCACGCTCGCCATTGTTGGCCGCCCAAACGTGGGCAAATCCACGCTGTTCAACCGCCTTGTGGGCAAAAAACTGGCTTTGGTCGACGACCAGCCGGGCGTCACGCGCGACCTGCGTGAGGGCGATGCCAAGCTGGCAGACCTGCGGTTCATCGTGATCGACACTGCCGGTCTGGAAGACGCCACCGATGACAGCCTCGAAGGCCGCATGCGCCGCTTGACCGAGCGCGCGGTGGACATGGCCGACATCTGCCTCTTTATGATGGACGCTCGCACAGGGGTGACGCCCACCGACATGGTCTTTGCCGAGATACTACGCAAGAAATCCGCGCATGTGCTGCTGGCCGCCAACAAAGGCGAAGGCAAGGCGGCGGATGCGGGCGTGCTGGACGCCTACTCTTTGGGGCTTGGCGAACCGATCCGCCTGTCTGCGGAGCACGGCGAAGGCCTCAACGATCTGTATGCGCAGCTCATGCCTATTGCCGATGAATTTGCCAAACGCCAAAAGGCTTTGGATGATGAAGTTGAAGTCGACGTCGAGCTCGAAGAAGACGGCGATTGGGATGACGAGTTTGACGAAGGCGGCCTGCGTCCGAGCGAGCAGATCACCGAGACCAAGCCGCTGCAGATCGCTGTGGTAGGTCGCCCGAACGCGGGTAAATCCACGCTGATCAACAAGATCATCGGTGAGGATCGTTTGCTGACCGGTCCTGAAGCGGGCATCACCCGCGATGCGATTTCGCTGCGCACCGAATGGGACGGCACCCATATGCGGATTTTTGACACCGCCGGGATGCGCAAGAAAGCCAAGGTGCAGGATAAGCTCGAGAAACTCTCCGTTGGCGATGGTCTGCGTGCGGTGAAATTTGCCGAGGTGGTTGTTGTGCTGCTGGACGCGGCGATTCCCTTTGAACAGCAAGACCTGCGCATCGCCGATCTGGCCGAACGTGAGGGCCGCGCAGTTGTGGTCGCGGTGAACAAATGGGACGTGGAAGAGCACAAGCAGGAAAAGCTGCGCGAGCTGAAAGAGGCTTTCAACCGACTTCTCCCGCAGCTGCGCGGCGCACCGCTGATCACAGTGTCTGCCAAAACCGGTCGCGGTCTTGAACGCCTTAACCAAGCGATCTTGGACGCCTATGACACCTGGAACCGTCGGATTCCGACTGCTGCGCTGAACCGCTGGCTGGTGGAGATGTTGCAACAACACCCGCCGCCCGCGCCGCAGGGCAAGCGCATCAAGCTGCGCTACATGACACAGGCCAAAACCCGTCCGCCGGGCTTTGTGGTGATGTGTTCCCATCCCGACAAGCTGCCCGCCAGCTATTCGCGTTACCTTGTGAATGGCCTGCGGGAAACATTTGACATGCCGGGCACGCCCATCCGCCTGACCATGCGGGGGCAGGGGGACAAAAACCCCTACAAGGGTAAGAAAAAGTCCACACCGTCCCGTCTGCGCAAGCACATCAAGGGCCGCGACGCGGGCTTCTGATCCGCCCATCAGGTATGAATTTGGAACTCTTCATGTCGCCGTGCAGCCCCTGTGCGGCGACAGGTGCATTGTGGCGTCACAAATTCGCGTTATAGTCTTGTTCAGTGGTCCGAAATTTCGCGGGTCACGTAGGCTTTAATACCTAGGCACAGTGTCCCCAGGCACGGCTCAGGCGGAAATACTGATTTGAAAAGAGAGGTTTGCGATGGAGATTCGCGAGCGCTTGAAAGAATTCACTGTGCAAGACGACCGCATTGGCGCGGTCAGTTTTTTTGGCACCTTTGCTTTCTATTTTGCCACGCTCACTCTGGCGATAGCCAATCAGGGCACATGGTACTTCCTGATCCCTATGATGATTCTGAACGGCCTCTCGGCTGTGCGGCTTTATGTTTTACAGCATGACACAGGTCATGCCTCGCTGTTCAAAACGCGTAAACATAACGACTGGGCCGGAGAGGCGCTGTCGGTGGTGACCTTCGCGCCCTATGCCGCCATGCGCCACAATCACAATATGCACCACAGCCATATCGGCAATCTGGAGCATCGGGAGACCGGCGAAATCCACACTATGACCGTGCGGGAATGGAATGAGGCCGGTTTTTGGGAGCGCCTGCAGTACCGGCTCTATCGCAATCCCTTTGTGCTGATCCCGCTGGGCAGCCTGTTCACCTATTTCATCCGCTACCGCTGGCCCAAAAATGCCCACACCATGTGGAAATCGGTGCTGCTGCACAATCTGGCGATCTTTGCCTACATGGGCGTGCTCTATGTGCTGGCCGGTTGGAACGGTGTGCTAATCTGGTTCCTGGCGTCCTTCTTTGGCGGCATGGTTGGTGTCTTCATGGTCTACCTGCAGCACAATTTTGAAGACACCTATTGGGATCGCCGTCCCGATTTGGACCCGCGTCTGGCAGCGTTGCAAGGCTCCTCCGCTTTGGATCTCGGCTGGTGGATGGATCTGGCATCGGCGAACATCGCCTATCACGACATCCACCACTTCAACGCCCGTATTCCGCACTACAATTTGCGCAAATGCCACCAGATGATCCGTGATGAATACGACCTGCCCACCATCGAGTGGCCGGAGGCGATCCGGTCGTTTTCGCTCAAACTGTGGGATGAGGAGCAGGAACGTCTGGTGCCCTTTCCCAAAAATCAGTCACAAGGCGCGGTTCCGGCGGAGTAGGCCGGGGGCCAGCCCCCGGACCCCCGGGATATTTATGGACAGATGAAAAAAGCGCGGCTCCATCGGGCCGCGCTTTGTTTTGTTTCTGTCATAGGGACTTAAACCAGCTTGCCGTCTGCGCTCAGCGTGGACTTGCCGCCCAGATACGGCACCAGCGCCTCCGGCAATTCAACAGACCCATCCGCTTGTTGGCCGTTTTCCAGCACCGCAATCAGACAGCGGCCCACGGCAAGGCCGGAGCCGTTTAGAGTGTGCACATACTCGGGCTTGCCACCGTCCGCCGGGCGGAAGCGCGCGTTCATGCGGCGGGCTTGGAAATCGCCGGTGGTGGAGACGGAGCTGATCTCGCGATAGGTGTCCTGACCCGGAATCCACGCCTCGATGTCATAGGTGCGGCGCGCGCCAAAGCCCATGTCGCCGGTACACAGCACCACGGTGCGGTACGGAATGCCCAGCTTTTCCAGGATACCCTCGGCACAGCCCAACATGCGCTTCTGCTCGTTGTCAGACTCGTCCGGGTGGGTGATCGAGACCATCTCCACCTTTTCAAACTGGTGCTGACGCAGCATGCCGGAGGTGTCTTTGCCTGCGCTGCCCGCTTCGCTGCGGAAACACAGCGAATGCGCGGTCATGCGGATCGGCAGGGCGCTTTGTTCCAGAATGTCAGTGGCCACCGAGTAGGTGAGCGGGATTTCAGAGGTCGAGATCAACCACCATCCGTTGGTGGTCTGATAGCTGTCTTCGGCAAATTTGGGCAGCTTATCAGTGCCATACATCGCCTCATCGCGCACCAGAACCGGTGTGTTGACCTCGGTCAGCCCGTTTTCATCGACATGCACATCGATCATGAACTGCGCCAGCGCACGGTGAATGCGGGCCACAGCGCCTTTGAGCATCACAAACCGCGCACCGGAGATTTTGGCGGCGGTCTCAAAATCCATGCTCGCGGCCACGCCGCCAATTTCGAAATGTTCAACCGGTTTGAAGTCAAAAGACTTGGGCGTGCCCCACTGTTTGATTTCGACGTTGTCGTCTTCATCTGCACCGTTTGGCACATCGTCAGCTGGCAGGTTGGCAATGCGCGCCAAAGCATCGGTCAGCTTGGCGTCGATCTCTTTGGCCTCGTTCTGCATCGCCGCCACTTCGGACTTTTTCTCGCCCACCAGTGCACGCAGCCGTTCAAATTCGGCCTCGTCGCCTTTGGCTTTGGCCGCGCCAACCTCTTTGGCCGCAGCCTTTTGCGCCGCCTGCGCCGCCTCAGCAGCAGCGATCTTGGCACGCCGCTCTTCATCCAAAGCCAACAGGGAGGATGACATGGCCTCATCCCCACGGCGGGTCAGGGCGGCGTCAAAAGCGGCCGGGTTTTCGCGGATCGCTTTAATGTCATGCATCTCTCTTATCCTTCATGCTTGAGATGAGTCGTTTTACGTCTCTGCTTATGCCGGAAATCTTGGTTAATCGTAACCACCCGCACGTTACAGCGACATATGCAGGCTCTTAAGGCAACAAGGCGCTCCGTCAAGCCCTTTGACACCTTGCAACTACGGCTTAAGCCCCATAGGTTCCCTGCGACTTTGCGGGGCACTGTGCCGCGCCATCTAGAGGGACCTTAACCTATGCAAGAACTCGGTCAGTTTCTGCCGCTCATTCTGATCTTTGCGATCATGTATTTCCTGCTGATCCGCCCACAGCAGAAGAAGATGAAAGAACACCAAGCCATGGTCGCCGCTGTACGCCGTGGCGATCAGGTTGTGACCCAGGGTGGTCTGATCGGTAAAGTTACAAAGGTCAAAGACGACGCGGAAATCGAAGTTGAACTGGCGGAAAACGTGAAAGTGCGCGTGGTGAAATCCACCATCGCCAACGTGACCTCCAAGACCGAACCGGCCAAAGCCGAGTAATCCAAAAACAAGACCAACAGGGCATCTGACATGCTGCAAATTGACCTTTGGAAACGGGTCCTGATCTGGCTCACCTGTGTGGTGGGCCTGCTTCTGGCCATGCCAAACGCGTTTTATCCGAGGGTTGAGGCCCATAATGACGCCGTCGCGGCGATCGAAATGGGGGCTTCCGGCAACGGGCTGGAGGAG
The DNA here is from genome assembly GCF_022448905.1 of Shimia sp. Classification (GTDB taxonomy): domain Bacteria; phylum Pseudomonadota; class Alphaproteobacteria; order Rhodobacterales; family Rhodobacteraceae; genus Shimia. The sequence goes on from NZ_JAKVCW010000016.1 coordinate 49,149, forward strand.
CAGGCGGCGATGTGGCCGTCTTTCCTGCCGTCCCGTCTGGTGAACCTGGGTCTTGATCTGCGCGGCGGTGCGCATCTTCTGGCCGAAGTACAGGTCGAGGATGTCTATGCCGCCCGCATGACCAGCTTCTGGCCGGAAGTGCGCGACCTGCTGCGCGGCGAGCGCGCCACCATCGGCACCATTCGCCAGCAACCGGGCCCAGATACGGAGCTGCGCTTCAAAATTTCCAAGCCCGAAGCCATTCAGGAGGCCGCCAGCCTCGTGCGTGGTCTGTCGCGTCCGGTGACCTCGCTTACCGGGGCAGGGGCCAGCGACATTTTGGTCCGCACCGAAGGCGACATGATCATCGTGGAGCTGTCAGACGCGGAGAAACTCGCCTCCGATGAGCGCACAGTGCAGCAGGCGCTGGAAATCATCCGCCGCCGGATCGACGAAGTGGGTACGCGTGAGCCGACCATTCAACGTCAGGGTTCCGATCGTATCCTCATTCAGGTGCCGGGCATTGGCTCTGCCTCTGAGTTGAAAGAGATCATTGGCACCACCGCGCAGCTGACATTCAACCCGGTTGTAAGCCGCACCTCTGACGCGGACGCGCCGGCCGGTGCAGGCAACAAAGTGCTGCCGTCGATTGACGAAGAGGGCGTGTTCTACATTGTCGAAGCCGCCCCGGTTGTGACCGGCGAAGAGCTGGTGGATGCGCAGCCAAGCTTTGATCAGAACAACCGTCCGGCTGTGTCTTTCCGTTTCAACCCCACTGGGGCACGTAAGTTCGGCGATTACACTGCAGAGAACATCGGCAGCCCGTTTGCGATTGTGCTGGATGATGAGGTGATTTCCGCCCCTGTGATCCAAAGCCACATTCCTGGCGGCTCCGGTATCATCACCGGGCGTTTCTCTGTCGAAGAAAGCACCAACCTCGCCGTGCTGCTGCGCGCAGGGGCGCTGCCAGCGGAGCTGAACTTCTTGGAAGAACGCACCATTGGGCCAGAGCTCGGCCAAGACAGCATCGAGGCGGGTCGCATTGCCTGTATCGTCGCCTTTGTCGGCGTGCTGGTCTTTATGTTCCTCAGCTACGGAACCTTTGGCGTCTTTGCCAATATCGCGCTCATCCTGAACGTCGGCCTGATCTTTGGTCTGCTGTCGCTCATCGGCGCGACGCTGACTTTGCCAGGCATTGCCGGTATCGTTTTGACCATCGGTATGGCGGTGGACGCCAACGTGCTGGTGTTTGAGCGGATCCGCGAAGAGCTGAAATCGGCAAAAGGCCCAGCCCGTGCCATCGAGCTTGGCTATGAAAAAGCCCTGTCGGCCATTCTGGACGCCAACATCACCACCTTCATCACCGCTGTGATCCTCTTTGCCGTGGGCTCCGGCCCGGTGCGCGGCTTTGCCATCACGCTCGGCCTTGGCATCCTCACTTCGGTCTTCACCGCGATCTTTGTGACGCGCGTGCTGATCGTGATGTGGTTTGAACGCCGCCGTCCCAAGACAATCGAGGTATAAGCCATGCGTTTGAGACTTGTTCCCCAAGAGACCAAATGGGATTTCTTCTCCCGCCCAACGCTCTGGCTTGGCATCTCCGGCGCGCTGATGGTGGCGGCTCTGGTAAGCTTCTTCATCCAGGGACTGAACTTCGGCATCGACTTTAAGGGCGGCACCACAATCCGGACCGAAAGCGCACAGGAAGTGGTGATCGCAGATTACCGCGCCGCGCTGGAGCCGTTGGAACTGGGCGACATTTCGATCACCGAAGTGTTCGATGTGACCTTTGAAGAAGATCAAAACGTCACCATGATCCGTATCCAAGCCCAAGAAGGCGAAGAAGCGGTCACCGCCGACATGATCCGCAAAGTTGAGGCACAGCTGCAAACCGTTGCACCGGACATCACCTTTGTGTCCGTGGAATCCGTGGGTCCCAAAGTGTCCGGCGAGTTGATCACCACCGCCGTGATCGCCGTTCTGCTCGCGATTGGCGCGGTGCTTGTCTACATCTGGCTGCGCTTTGAGTGGCAGTTTGCGGTGGGGGCTGTGATGGCCTTGGTGCACGATGTGGTGCTGACCATCGGTGTGTTCTCCGAACTGCAGATCAAATTTGACCTCGCTATCATTGCGGCGCTGTTGACCATTGTGGGCTACTCGCTCAACGACACCGTGGTTGTGTTTGACCGTGTGCGTGAGAACCTGCGTAAGTACAAGAAGATGGATCTGAAAGAGGTGCTGAACCTCTCGATCAACGAAACCCTGAGCCGGACCGTGATGACCTCCGCCACCACTTTGCTGGCGCTGATCTCGTTGTTTGTGTTGGGGGGGGACGTGATCCGTGGATTTGTTTTTGCCATGATCTGGGGTGTGATTGTCGGGACCTATTCCTCGGTCTTTATCGCTTCCGCCGCGTTGTTGAAACTTGGCGTGAAGCGCGATTGGTCCAAGCAGGCCAACACCGCTGGCAACAAGTTTGCTGACATCGACGCATAATCCAAACTTTCGGGCGTCCCACAAATGGGGCGCCCGAAGTCTTTTGAGACATCCGTGAAAGTGCTTATGACGCGGGAGGACGTGCGATGCAGATGACCGAAGTGACCTATGAGGATGCAATTCCCATCGACAGCTACGGCCCCGGCTTTTTCCGCATCGGCGGCGAAATCATCAAGGGCGGGGCCATCATCCATTCCAAAGGCGCGCGCAGCTGGGCAGGCTATGAGGACGTGGAGTCGGTCTTGGCCCTCAAAGATGAGATCGACTTTGTCCTGATGGGCACGGGCACCAACATGGCCCCGGTGCACAGCGCGTTTCGCGAAACCTTGGAAGCTGCGGGGATTGGGGTGGAGCCGATGGCCTCGCCCTCCGCCTGCCGCACCTACAACGTTCTGGTCAGTGAGGGCCGGCGCGTGGCGGCGGTGATGTTGCCGGTTGAAGACACTGCGAAAGAGTGAGGGGCGCTGCCCCTCCTTGGCCGTAGGCGGCCAATTCCTCCCCGGGATATTTTGGGAATGAGAAAATTGGAGTTGTGCAACGTGCGTTGCGTTTACGCTCTTTGATTTAGGTTAAGGTGCGCACCCCCACCTCCGCGATACAGCCACGATACAGACGCTATACCGACGTCGAAATTCAGCGGGTTCAAAAGGTTAATCCTTTTGCCAGCCAAGGGGATGGGGTAAGCCTCAGAACATGATTTTACGTGTCAAAGATGTCAGCGTGGCCCGCGGCGGCGTGGCGGTTTTGGAGGGGCTGACCTTAGAGGTTGCCTCCGGTCAGGCGCTGATCTTAAAAGGCCCAAACGGCGTGGGCAAAACCACGCTCTTGCGCACGGTCGCCGGCCTGCAACCGCCTTTCAAAGGCGAAGTAGACGCACCGGAAGAGGCGGTGGCCTACGCCGCGCACAGCGATGGGTTAAAATCCATGTTGACCGTGGAGGAAAACCTGCGGTTCTGGGCGGAAGTCTTTGCCCAGTCGGACATTGAAAAAGCCATTCAAGCCTTTGATCTTGTTGATTTGCGTAACCGCCTGGCAGGCAGTCTGTCCGCCGGTCAAAAGCGGCGTTTGGGCCTCGCGCGCCTTCTGGTGACCGGCCGCCCAATCTGGGTGTTGGACGAGCCCACCGTGTCTTTGGACACGGCATCCGTGCAACTCTTTGCCGATGCTGTGCGGGCGCATTTGGCAGGCGGCGGCAGCGCCTTGCTGGCCACCCATATTGACCTTGGTTTGGACGTGACTGTGCTGGACGTGGGCCCGTTCCGCGCCAAACAAGGCGACGCGCCGGTCAGCGGCTATGATGAGGCGTTCCTATGAAGGCCCTGCTTTTGCGCGACTTGAAACTGGCTTTTCGCGCCGGTGGCGGCTTTGGCCTCGGCATCGCGTTTTTTCTGATTGTTGTGATACTTGTGCCCTTTTCAGTAGGCCCAGACAGTGGCCTTCTGACCAAGATCGCCCCCGGTGTTTTGTGGCTTGGCGCCTTGCTGGCCTGCCTGCTGTCGCTGGACCGCATTCTGGCGCTGGACTGGGAGGACGGCACGCTTGATCTGGTCGCCACATCGCCGCTGCCGCTGGAAGGCGTGGTCTCAGTCAAGGCACTGGCCCATTGGCTCACCACGGGGGTGCCGCTTGTGGTCGCAGCCCCGGTCTTTGGCGTGCTGCTCAACCTGCCACCCCAAGGCTTTGTCTGGCTGGTGACATCACTGGCTTTGGGCACACCCGCACTCAGCGTGATTGGTACCTTTGGCGCGGCATTAACAGTGGGCATCAAGCGAGGCGGACTGCTGCTTTCTCTTTTGATTTTACCGCTTTACGTGCCGACGCTGATTTTTGGCGCAGAGCTGGCAAGACGCGGCGCGGAAGGTCAAGACATCACCACGCCCTTGCTGATGCTGGCGGGGATCACCTTCGGCGTGATCGCGCTTTTGCCTTTTGCAAGCGCCTTGGTGTTGCGGATGAATCTGCGCTAGCGCGCGGACCGCTTAACCCATATCAAGGCAACAATGGTGCTCTCATGGAAGTGAAGTGCACAACTGACGACGACAAGATAGGACACCCTCATGGGATCGATCTGGGAATATGCCAATCCGGTGAAGTTCAGCCAAACCGTGTCGCGGTTTCTGATGCCGGTAGCCGTTTTAGCCGCAATCGCAACGATTGTCGGATTGGTCTGGGGATTTTTCTTTACACCGGACGATTATCGTCAGGGGGCCACTGTAAAAATTATCTACCTGCATGTGCCGTCTGCCCTGATGGCAATCAACATCTGGTTCATGATGCTGGTCACCTCGTTGATCTGGCTGGTACGCCGTCACCACGTGAGCGCTCTGGCGGCCAAAGCTGCAGCACCTGTGGGCGTGGTCATGACCTTGATTGCGCTTTGGACCGGCGCGGTCTGGGGACAGCCGATGTGGGGCACCTGGTGGGCCTGGGACCCGCGACTGACATCGTTCCTGATCCTGTTCTTGTTTTACCTGGGCTATATCGCGCTTTGGGAGGCGATCGATAACCCGGATACCGCCGCTGACCTTACTGCTGTGCTCTGTATTGTGGGCTCTGTCTTTGCCATGCTGAGCCGTTATGCGGTGAACTTCTGGAACCAGGGGCTGCATCAGGGCGCCTCGATCATGCGGGCAGGGGCGGTGACAGGCACCGACACCGAGGAGAAGGTCTCCAACGTGTTCTTTTACCCGTTGATGATGTGCATCATTGGCTTTGTCCTTTTCTTCATTGCGCTGGTGCTGTTGCGCACCCGCACGGAAATTCACAAGCGGCGCACCCGCGCGCTGCTGGCACGGGAGCGCATGGCATGATGCCAGATCTGGGAAAATACGCGGACACGGTTTTGTCGTCTTACGCAGTGTCGCTGTTGCTGATTGTGGGTCTGATCTGGTGGAGCCTGCGTGCCGCCCGCAAAGCCCGTGCCGAGCTGGACGATGTGGAAGGGCGCCGCAAATGAGCGACACTCCAGCCAAGAAAAAAGTCTCGCCGCTGATGTTCCTGCCGCCGCTGCTCTTTGCGGGATTGGCAGCGATGTTCCTTTTGGGCATGCAGCGCGAAAACCCAAACGAGCTGCCAAGCGCTCTGGTTGGGGAACAAGCGCCAGACGTTCAAATCACCATGCTGGGCGACAAAGAGATGTGGGATGACAGTGCTTTGCGCACCGGCAAGCCAACCCTGGTGAACTTCTGGGCCAGCTGGTGTGGGCCGTGCCGTGTGGAGCATCCCAACTTGATGCAGTTGCAAGCCGAGGGGCTGACCATTTTGGGGGTGAACTACAAGGACGCGGCAGGTAACGCGCTGAGTTTCCTGGAAGAATTGGGTGATCCCTACACCGCAGGCGGGGCTGACACCACGGGCCGCATGGCGCTCAATTGGGGTGTCTATGGTGTGCCAGAGACCTATCTGATTGATGGCGACGGCAATGTGCTTTTGCGCATCGCAGGTCCGGTGACCGAACGCGAAGTTGAAGGCCGCATCCGGCCCGCGCTTGAAGCTTTGAACTAAAGATCCATACTGAAGAAAACAAAAAAGGCCTCGACAGCTGAAACACACCGAGGCCTTTTCTTTTTAAGTGCTGGGGCCTTAGCCTTCAATCATGTCCACACGGGTGCCGTGGCGACCGCCTTCAAATTCGGCGTCCAAGTATGCGTCAACAATTTCCAGTGCGAGACCTTCACCAACAACCCGAGCGCCAATCGACAGCATGTTGGCGTTGTTGTGGGCACGGATCATCGTGGCGGAAAATGTGTCCGAGCACACGCCACAACGGATGCCAGGCACTTTGTTGGCTGCCATCATGATGCCTTGTCCGGTGCCACAGAGGATGATGCCCAGATCACACTCGCCAGAAGCCACGTGCTCCGCTGCGGCTTTGCCGTGCAGCGGGTAGTGGGTGCTCTCGGTGGTGGTGGGGCCGATGTCAACCACTTCATAGCCCTTGGCGGTAACATGAGTGGCAACAGCTTGGCGCAGGTTGATGGCGGCGTGGTCGCTGGAAAGCACGATGCGTTTGGTGGCAGACATAGGTGGCAGACCTTTTTGTGAGTGTTGGCCCGTCCATAGGGGCAAAGGCAAACAAGTGCAATTGGCCTCTGTCGCCTTGGGCCTGAGGTCGCGAAGTGACGCTCACTCTTTCTCGCGAAACCTTGATTGGCATGTCACGTCATGTGCGCATAAAACGGTCTTCGGGGACACACTCAATGGAATGGACTTCGGTATGATCGGAAAGATTGGCATCCGCACAACGGGCGCGCTCGCGGCTTTGTGGCTTGGACTGGCGATGCCGGTGATGGCAGAGATCAAACCCGTCGTGGTGGAGCTGTATACCTCGCAAGGTTGTTCCAGCTGTCCTCCAGCGGATGAGTACTTCCATAAGCAGTTGGCGGGGCGCGATGATGTGATCGCGCTGGCCTTTCATGTCGACTATTGGGATTATATCGGCTGGAAAGACATCCATGCGGACCCGGCCTACACCGAGCGTCAACACACCTATGCCCGTGCCGCAGGCCACCGGTCTGTCTACACACCGCAGATGATCGTGAACGGCAAGGACCACGTGGTTGGTACCCATCCGGGCAAAGTTGACGGATTGATTAAGACCCATCTCAAAGGCAGCTCTGCGGTGGATCTCTCTATCACACGGGACGGCAATCAGCTTCGCATCAAAGCGTCTGCAGACAAGCCTGCCCCGATGCAGGTGCACGTGATACGCTACAAGTCGGCCGAGAAAGTCTCCATCAAACGCGGTGAAAACGCTGGCCGTGTTTTGACCTACGCCAACATCGTGTCCGAGTGGGAGACGGTGAAAGACTGGAACGGGCGCAGTAACCTCTCAACCAGTGTGCGTGTCAAAGGTGACGCACCAATTGTGGTGCTCATCCAACATGAAAACGGCGGCCCCATTGAGACCGCCGCGCGTATCAAGTAATTGACGTAACGAGGTTTATTCGTCGTCGTCATCCTCTTCGGAGATGAGTTCGATCTCGCCAAGTTCGACCAGTTCGCGCACTGCTTTGGTGACCTCTGACATGGCGGCTTCGGCTTCTTTGGTTTTCACCTTGCCACGATCACCGATCGCTTCACGCAGTTGATCTGCCATCCGGCCGGACATGTTGGACAAGATGAACTCGGTCGACATGCCAAAGTCGCCTTCGGTGGCGTAGGCCATGGCGGTGACAAGCGCACCTTCGTCGATGTCTTTGGTCAGTTTCGGCACATCCAGTGGCTTCACGCGTGTCGCGATATGCGCATAGGTGAAGATCCGACGGCGTACGGCATCGGCAAACTCGGCGTCTTTTTCGTCCAGCGAGCCCAGAACCTCGTCACGCGTAGCTGTTGAAGCGCTGTTGAGGATGGCCCCCAGGCGATCTTCCGGGCCTTCTTTGAAGGCTTTTGGCGGACGGTCTTCGATCTGACAGGCCAGTGTCAGGCCAATGCGATCCACCGCTTCCGGCGTAATGCTTTCGGTCATTGACATGGCAAAGGTGATGCGGCGGGCCTTGTCGCCCGGCAGCTTGGCAAGCACCTCTGCAGCTTTGTCCACTGGCAGTTTGGAAATCAAAACCGCGGAAACTTCGATGCTCTCGCCATCGACCATCTCGATCAATTCCTGGGTGGAGAGTTCTTTGATGCGGGCCCATGGGTTGCCAATCATGCGCACACCCGCCTCTCGGCGCAGGCGGGCCTCGGTCATTGGGCTGATCTGCCCTTGCAGCACGCTGAGCGCGCCGGAGATGCCATTGGGGAAGGAGAGACCAATCGACTCAAGCTCTTGGGCAAACTCCATAAGCACATCTGCCAGGGTTTCCCGATCGATATAGCCCATGTCACCCATCATATAGGTCAGGTCTGCCTGATGATCATCAGACAGTTCCGCCAGCGCGAGTTCCGCCCCTTCGTTGAGCAGAAACCGAACAATAATGGCCGCTTTCTGCGGGCGGGAGAGATTGGTTTTGCGCATGCCACCGAAGCTCGGCATGTCATCGACGCCACCCAGCGGCGCCAAAGGAATCGCATTGTCCATCAAGGTCTCCATATGTCTTGAGCGCCAATCAATCACCCAAGCCTAAAGAAACCCTGAAGAAGTTGGTTAATAGTTGAAAGTTGTGCCGGTCCGGATGGCTTCCGCCAGCGAGGCTTCCGGCCAGCCGCCGTCACCGCCACGATCCCGGATTTCCTTCAGTTGCAGCCGCGCAAGATCTAGTCGACCCGACTCCACATGTGCTTGCCCCAGGTAGGAGCGCGCCAACAGGTTATTTGGGTTCTGTTTCAATGCTGTGTCGTAGAAGATCAAACCGGCATCCACATTCCCAAGTTTGCGATGTGTAAAGCCCCAATAGGTCAGCGCTTGGTCTGAGTTTTGGTCAGTCAACGTTGCCAATACTGCCTGCGCTTCCGCTGTGCGCCCCGCGTAGGCCAGTGCCCGCAGTTCCTCGATGCGATCTTGGTCCGTCAAAGAGCTGTCCTGTTGCGGCACACATTTGCCTTTGCTTTCGCTAAACACATTGCCCTTGGTACAAGTCACGGTTTTGGGTTTTGGCTCTGATGAGCCGCTGCCCGCTGCCCAGAGAGGGCTGGCCAATGTGGTCGCCAATGCAATCGAAATCAATCCGCGCGTCAAAGTCATGAGGAACTCCACTCAAAAGAAAACTCTCTGCGGATACGGTATCACGGCACCTTCGGATGCAAAAATCACGGAGCTGTCAGATTGCAGAAACAAAAAAGGCGCACCCGGATGGATACGCCTTTTGATGGTTTTATGCCGCCGCGTTAGTCTTTGAAAACACGCGCAAAGATCGTGTCGACGTGTTTGGTGTGGTAGCCCATGTCAAACTTCTCGTTGATGCCATCAACACCCAGAGCGGCCACAACATCGGCGTCCGCCAGAAGCTGCTCCTGAAAGTCCACGCGCTCTTCCCAAACTTTGAGCGCATTGCGCTGGACCATTGTATAAGCGTCTTCGCGCGAAACACCGGCTTGTGTCAGAGACAGAAGAACGCGCTGAGACATCACCAGACCCGGGAATTTGTTCATGTTGTCGAGCATGTTCTCTGGGAAGATCAACATCTTGTCGACAACACCGGCCAAACGGTTCAGGGCGAAGTCCAAGGTCACAGTGGCGTCCGGGCCAATGCCGCGCTCCACGGAAGAGTGGGAAATGTCCCGCTCGTGCCACAGGGCAACGTTTTCCATCGCTGGGATCACGGTCATACGCACCAGTCGGGCCAGACCAGTCAGGTTTTCGGTCAGAACAGGGTTCTTCTTGTGTGGCATCGCCGAGGAGCCTTTTTGGCCCATGGAGAAGAATTCTGCGCCTTCCAGCACTTCGGTGCGCTGCATGTGACGGATTTCCACAGCGATGTTTTCGATCGACGAGGCAATCACGCCCAGCACGGCAAAGAACATGGCGTGACGGTCACGGGGGATCACCTGTGTGGAGATCGGCTCAGGGGTCAGGCCCAGCTGCTCACAGACGTGCTCTTCCACGGCGGGATCGATGTTGGCAAAAGTGCCCACCGCGCCGGAGATCGCGCCGGTGGCGATCTCTTCACGCGCTTGCTGCAGGCGGGCTTTGTTGCGGTCCATCTCAGCGTAGAAACGCGCAAATGTCAGGCCCATGGTGGTTGGCTCAGCATGGATGCCGTGGGAGCGGCCAACGCGCAGGGTGTCTTTGTGCTCAAACGCACGTTTTTTCAACGCTGCCAGTACCTTGTCCAGATCGGCCAACAGGATGTCGGCTGCGCGCACAAGCTGCACGTTCAGGCAGGTGTCCAGCACGTCCGACGAGGTCATACCCTGATGAACAAAGCGCGCTTCCTCAGAACCAACATGCTCGGCCAGGTGGGTCAAAAACGCGATCACGTCATGCTTGGTCACGGCTTCGATTTCGTCGATGCGTGCGACGTCAAATTCAACGTCTTTGGCTTTCCAGACCGCATCCGCGTTTTCCTGCGGGATCACACCTAGCTTGGCCTGTGCGTCACAGGCATGTGCCTCGATCTCGTACCAGATTTTGAATTTGGTTTCAGGCGACCAAACGGCAACCATATCGGGGCGGGCATAGCGCGGGATCATAATCTCAGCCTTGCATTGTTAGATAATGGGGTCGCGGCCCGTTTAGACGGTGCAACCCAAAACAGCAAGGTTTTCACGCTGCGATGCGGCGATTTCCTCCGGAACACTCTATACAATCGCTAAGATTGTGTGTCCTATGGCCGTGATATTTTACTGGAGGCATTTATGCATAAGACGTTGAGGCTGGGCGGCCTGCTCCTGAGTGCTGCGCTTTGGGCCGCGCCCATTGCGGTGCAAGCGGACACACAGGTGGTCTACAGCGATCAATCCCGCAATGTGTTTCAGGTGGCTGTGCCTGATTTCTGGAAACTGCGCGTGGGTGGCCCGCGAGAGCTTTCTCCCGACGGGGATGAAGACATCCGCGCTGTGGAACGTGTGTTCGGATTGGAACCGGAAAGCGACCATGGCGTCTGGGTTGGGCTGATTTCGCCGCCACGGTTCCGCTCGCTGGAAGATGCCAAGGAATATGCCCGCGGTTTGAGTGGTCAACTGGCCAAAACCACAGAAATTCTGAGCGCTGAGGATCGGCGTGTTGGCAACTATCCGGCCACGGTGATCACCGGCACCGGGCGGCGGGACGGGCGGCCTGTGTCGTTCAATGTGACCATGCTCGACATCAAAAACGGTCGGGTCGTGGTGGCGTTGACCATTATGGCTCAGGGCTTTGACCAAAGCGCCCTGGCTGACGTGAACGCCATTCTCACTTCGATCAAAGCGCGTTAGGGAGGCCGGATTATGACGTCTTTTCAGAGACCTTTGAAACTTTTCGCCGCGCTGGCGACCGGAGCTATGTTGCTGACTGCCTGTGAAAATACAGGCGGAAGTGGGTACACAGGTGCCTATTATGACTCGATGATGTGGAACGATTACTATTACCGTCCATATCCGCCACGCCCGGAGCGTCCGCCGCGTCCGGAACACCCGATTGAGCGTCCACCGGAACGCCCGGTGCACCCGATTGCGCCGCGCCCTCCGGTCACACGCCCAACCCCGCGGCCACGACCGACGCCTCGCCCCGCGCCACGTCCGTCGCCGCGACGGTAAGGTAAGTGGTCACGCCAGTTGCGTGACCACTTCGCTGGATTGTTCCAAAGTGCGATGCACAGGGCAGCGGTCCGCGATTTCCAACAACCGGGCGCGCTGCTCTTGGGTGAGCGCGCCCTCCAAGTGAATTTTGCGACGAAACTGGTCCACCTTCTGCCCAGCGGGGGCTTCGGCGTCTGCTGCGTGGATTTTGTTGTGGCACACATCCACCCAAACATGATCCAGCGGCCAGTTTTTGCGCCGGGCATACATGCGGATGGTCATGGATGTGCAGGCGCCGAGGCCTGCTGACAAAAAACCATAAGGCGTCATACCACGGTTGCTACCACCATAGGCCAGTGGCTCATCCGCCAGGGCATGATGAAACGGTCCAGCGTTCACGTCTTGCAAGAATCCCGCTGGGTTTGCTTCTGACACGCGCACAACCCCTTCTGGCGCACCAGGAGGCGGGGCAGGCGGGGTCAGTGTCAGATACCGCCCAACCCAGGAAGCAATCACCTCCGCGGCGTATTCCGCGTCTTTGGGATTGGTGATCAAATGATCGGCGTTGTCCAGGGTGACAAAGCTTTTCGGGTGTTTGGCAGCCTCAAAAATCTGGGCTGCGTTCTCGATGCTGACCGTAGCGTCGCGAGGCGCGTGCAGGACAAGCAGTGCCTTGTTCAAGCTGGCAATGCACTTGCTGAGGTTCTGATTGGAGATGTCTTCGAGAAAGGCTTTCCTGATTTCAAACGGCCGACCGCCCAGAGTGACCGTGGCTTGCCCTTCGGAGGTGATCTGATCGGTATGTGTGTCAAACTGATGCGCGACGTGCGCAGGATCAGAGGGCGCGCCCAAGGTGACAACAGCTTTTGCCGTGTCGATTTGCGTCGCTGCGCGCAAAACGGCCGCACCGCCGAGGCTGTGCCCAACCAGCAAGTCGGGGGCCATGCCGCGGTCTTCGAGGTATGCCGCCGCCGCAACCAAGTCGGCGACGTTGCTGGAAAAATGCGTGTTGGCAAATTCGCCGTCGGAGTGTCCGAGCCCAGTAAAATCGAACCGCAAAACCGCAATCCCCATCGTGGCCAGACGTGCCGCAATCCGTCGTGCCGCGGGAATGTCTTTGGAGCAGGTAAAGCAATGTGCAAACACTGCAGTCGCGAGATGTGGTCCCTCAGGCAAATCAAGCCGCGCGGCTAACGTATCGCCAGCGTGGCCAGTAAAAGTGATGCGTTCGGTGGGCATGCGGCGCTCCTCTGTCGTGTTGTCCCAATGTGGGCTGAATGACCGACAGAGCAAAGCGATTGCGACAGAGTCTCACGGCAAGGTGACTTAACGAGAGATTGGCATCGTGTCGCGGCATGCAAGATTGTTGATGTCATCGCGGCTTGGCTGCGCTACGGCTGGTGTCATGAAAGAAATCTTGCAGACATCTATTCCCTACGACGCGCTGGCGGAGCGGCCGCTGCCTGGCATTGCCCCACTTGATTCTGACGAATGGCTCATCATAGATGATGCTTACGCCGCGCAAATGTCGCTGCGTTGCAAGCTGTTATCAGAAGAACCTGATCTTGTGTCGGCCTTGGCGGAAGACGCGGTGCCGGCGGCGCAGGAAGTGCTGGATTTGGCCTTGGACCAACTGGCGAGCCGAGCGGATTTCGATGTTGGCCGGCAAGCGGTACGCTGTCCTGATGGGCGTGTCGTTGCCATAGATCGAGCGCAGCCACTGCGCACGCTTGGACAGATTATTCAGGAAGACATCTTTTTGATGCAGAAGGTTGGCGATGAACATGTGCTCACCGGCGCCGTGCTTTGCTTTCCCGCCAGCTGGACCTTGTCGGAGAAATTCATGCGCCCGCTGATTGGCATTCATGTGCCAGTGGCGGAGTATGACGACAACATCGCCAAACGGGTGCAGCGCTTGTTTGATGGTGTGCGGGCCGGGCGCCCGTTGTGGCGCAAAAACGCCCTTTGGTATGACGATCCATCGCTGTTCACACCACGCCCGGAAGATGCACCGCGGGATCCGGTGCCCGCAACGACCGGCGCGTATCTGCGCTCCGAAAAGCAATGCATTCTGCGCTTGCCCAAAACAGACGCAGTGGTGTTCTCAATCCACACCTTCATGGTACGACGCGAGCAAGTGATGCAAGCGCCCGCGGCCCAATAGGGCAGCGGACGCCACAACGGTTCAGGCTTTTGCCCGCTGCACCATGCCGAACAGATCTCGCGGATCGTCGGGGTCAGCCAGCATGTCCAAATCTTCGTGAAACGGTGTCTGAGCCACCTTGTCGCGGATGTAGCGCAGGGCAGAGAAGTCCTCGATGGCGAAGCCAACACTGTCAAATAGGGTGATCTGCCGTGCGTCGCGGCGGCCCTGTTTCTCGCCCGTAATCACCTGCCAGAGCTCGGCGACTGCAAAATCCGGGTCCATCTGCTGGATTTCGCCTTCAATGCGGGTCTGTTCAGGGAATTCCACAAACACGTCAGAACGCTCTAGAATGCCCTTGGCCAGTTCCGTCTTGCCCGGACAATCCCCGCCAATCGCGTTGATGTGCACACCGGCGCCCACCATGTTGTCGCTCAATATGGTGGCGTATTGTTTGTCGGCGGTACAGGTGGTCAGGATCTGCGCACCTTCAATGGCCTGCTCTGGCGTTTTGCAAACCACAACTTCCAAACCGCTGTCTGTCAGGTTGTCTGCGCATTTCGCGGTGGCCGCTGGGTCTTTGTCATAGAGACGTACAGATTTCAGTCCAATGATGGCTTTCATCGCAAGCGTTTGGAACTCCGACTGCGCACCATTGCCGATCATCGCCATCGTGTCGGCACCTTTCGGCGCGAGGTACTTGGCCGCCATGGCCGAAGTTGCGGCGGTGCGCAGCGCGGTCAAGATGGTCATCTCGGTGAGCAGAACCGGATAGCCTGTATAAACGTCCGCCAGCAGACCAAAGGCCGTTACAGTCTGCAGTCCTTCGGCGGTGTTCTTGGGGTGACCGTTCACATACTTGAAGCCATAGGCTTCACCGTCGGAAGTCGGCATCAGCTCGATCACACCCACATCTGAGTGGCTCGCCACGCGCGGGGTTTTGTCAAACAGCTCCCAACGGCGGAAGTCTTCTTCGACATAGTCGGCCAGATCTTTGAGCATTTGCTCCACGCCCACATGGTGCACAAGACGCATCATGTTGTCGACGGAAACGAAAGGAACGAGGGCTTTTTCGGAGGGTTGTGTCATTTGATTTATCCCCAAAAATTACGAGAAACTGCGTGTCGGGCGGTCAAATACACGACGGCCTAGGGCAGAGGCGGCCAGGTCGACCATCAGCTTGGCTGTACGTCCGCGTTCATCCAGGAAGGGGTTGAGCTCCACCAAATCGAGGGAGGTCATCAGCCCGCTGTCATGCAGCATCTCCATCACCAGATGCGCTTCACGGACGGTTGCGCCCCCCGGGACTGTGGTCCCGACGGCTGGCGCAACAGACGGATCGAGGAAGTCGACATCAAGCGAGACATGCAACATGCCGTTCTGGGCCGCCACATGGTCCAGGAAAGCAGAGAGAGGCCGTGCAATGCCGTTTTCATCGATCTCACGCATGTCGTGACGGCGAATTTTGGTGGCTTGCAAGGTTTCCCGCTCCGCATCGTCCACCGAGCGCAGCCCAATCATGCAGATGTTTTCTTCGGGCACTGGGTTTTTCACACT
This sequence comes from Shimia sp., assembly GCF_022448905.1. Lineage (GTDB taxonomy): Bacteria > Pseudomonadota > Alphaproteobacteria > Rhodobacterales > Rhodobacteraceae > Shimia. The sequence goes on from NZ_JAKVCW010000016.1 coordinate 64,423, forward strand.
TGGAAAGGCGTCAAACCCTTCGCGACCGGCGAAATACGCGACGGGCGTGCCATGCAAATTGCCGCTGTCCGTGCTTTGCGGGGTGTGGAAATCTGTATGTGCATCCAACCACAGAACAAATTGCGGACGACCTTGGCTGGCGGCATGATTAGCAACGCCTGCCACCGTGCCGGCGGACAGGCTGTGATCGCCGCCCATGAAGATCGGGAAGCCGTCCCGAATGGCTTTTTCTGCGGCTTCAGTGAGCGCAGCGGTCCAAGCAACGGTTTCATTGAGAGCGTGTAACTCGTGATCCTGCACGTCCGGCTCAAACGGAGCAGGAGACAGGTTACCTAGGTCCTGAACGCTGTGGCCTAAGTCTTGCAGAGTTTCACCCAATCGAGCGGTGCGGTAAGCGTCGGGTCCCATAAGGCAGCCTCGGCGACGTTTGCCACTGTCCACCGGAGCGCCCAGCAACAAGCAGTTTTTCTGTGTCATTCTTGATCCCATGTTCGGCGATTTGGAAAAAATCCTTCCGAAATGGGTTGATTTACACCCCTCAATTTGCACATAACGGGCAGTGTTTTCTCAATTCGGCAGTAAAGGCTGTGCAATATGGACGATATTGATCGGAAGCTGATCTCGGCGCTGCGCCATGACGCACGGGCGTCATTGTCGGATCTTGCCATCGACCTTGGTGTGTCCCGTACCACGGTGCGCGGCAGGATTGAACGCTTGCGTCAACGCGGCGATATTGTTGGCTTTACTGTGGTCCTGCAGGAAGACGCCAAAAGCGATCCGGTGCGTGGTCTCATGATGCTGGGCATCGAAGGGCGCGGCACCGACCGGATTGTGCGACAGTTAACTGGGCTAACTGCAGTACGCGCCATTCACAGCACCAACGGGCGTTGGGACCTCATTCTGGAGCTTGGCACCGATACATTGGATCATCTGGACGACGTGCTGACGCAAATCCGTCGTCTCGACGGGGTTGCGACAAGTGAAACCAACTTACTGCTGTCAACGCGCAAATCCGGTTGAGAAATTGCGCGTTAATATTTGATTTATTTTAGTTTTTTGATGGCGAAGACCCAGAGGCCCGCAGCGCCAAGTGACAGTAGGGCGTTGTAGTTGGCCATGGAGAGTCCAAAGAGGTCCCAGGGAATCTCGTCACAACGCACCAACGGGGCGGACATGATCTGGTTAAACAGATCATCCGCGCTCATATTGGACACATCAGAGCTGGTGCAAGTTGATGGCCCCTCCCACCATTTGCGCTCAACGCCGGTGTGATAGAGGCCCACAAGCCCGGACACTGCCGCACCAGCGGCTGCCAGATAGGCCAGTAGCCCGAGGCCGGTCACGATTGCTAACAGGCCGGCGGCTGCGGCCACCCAATGCGGGTACCGTTGGTAGTAACACAGTTTGCAGGGCGGCATTTCGCCAATGAATTCAAAGCCCCACGCCCCGAGGATCATTGCCACTGAGAAGCCGGTCAAAAGCACATAGGCCAGTTTTTGTGTCAGTTTCATAGATATTTCACCGCAAGAAAGCCGCCAAACAGCAGGATCAGGAACAGGGAGGTGACAAGGCCCAAGCGTTTTTCGATAAAGTCTCGCACTGGCTCGCCGAACTTTTGCAACAGCGCCGCCACCAGGAAGAATCGGATGCCGCGGGCCAGAACTGAGGTTGCCATAAATGTCGCCAAAGGCATGTGGGTAAACCCGGACATGATGGTGATGACTTTGTAAGGGAAAGGCGTGATGCCAGCGCCCAGGACGGCCCAGAAACCAAAGTCGTTAAACCGGGTGGAGAACTCCGCCACTGCATCTGCCTTGCCCAGCGACTTCAAAATTGGCTCCCCAATGGTTTCGAAAGCGAAGAAGCCAATTGCGTAGCCAAACAAGCCACCAATCACTGAGGACACCAGCGCGACCAACGCAATCAGCCACGCTCGGCTCGGACGGGCCAGAATCATCGGAATCATCAAAACGTCTGGTGGAATCGGGAAAAACGAGCTTTCGGCAAAGCTGACAATGGCCAAGGCCCACAACGCGCGCGGATGATCTGCCAAGTGCATGGTCCAGTCATAAAGGCGTTGCAGCATGAAAAGTCTCTTTGGCCTGTCTATCGTTCAGTCCTGCCTAGGCATTTGCCTTTGAAGTGCAAGCAAATAATCCGTGAGAGCTAAGGGGCAGGCAAATTTTCGCAAAGCCAAAAAGAATGCGTTTTGAGGCTGGACCTTCCTCAAATCCTTGGCTAAATCAAACCCGTGGCCCAAGTGGCGGAATGGTAGACGCAGGGGATTCAAAATCCCCCGCCTTCACGGGCGTGAGAGTTCGAGTCTCTCCTTGGGCACCACCTCGCTAGCAGAAATAGTAGTTGAACTTTGCTCAATTTTGCAGTGCAGCAAACCCTATGCGGGTTGCAGTCTAGGCTTCATCCCTTGTTGATTGTGAACGTCAATAGGTTGCCTCAAATTTTAAGAACTTAATACTTGTTTCGAAATTTCTCATGAATTCAACGCGCAAGGGCTCATTCCTGATGTGAGTTTGTCCTGCGTTGGTGTGATTTTCCTATTCACTTCAGCCCCCCCGAGAATCAAATTTAGACTCCAGTAATTTTTCTCAGCTCAAATTTTTTGACCGGTAAACAAATTGAAGCCGATGTTTGAGCGTTAGCCGCTCTGGCAGATGCCACCGATGCAAGGACACATGATGAACAGATTTCTGAGCGCGACTGCTGCTATTTGCGTGATGGCAAGCGCTGCAACGGCAGGAAACCCTTACAGCGATACGCTGACAAGTCTGGTTGACTCAACCATTTCGGGTTGGGTTACCGATCCGGCTGTGGTCGCAGCGATCATTGCGCAAAATGCAGAGACAGCAAGTTACTCGGATGATCAGGTCGCCGAACTGGATGCGCTTTGGCAATCGGGCAGTGCCGAGGGGCGCGAGTTCATTGATGGCATTTGGCACAACGCGTTATCTGAACAGCTTAAGGGTTACAAAAACCAGTCTCCGCAACTCTTCTCCGAGATTTTTGTCGTCGATGGGCGCGGCTTGAACGTTGGTCAGAGCAATATCACCTCCGACTACTTTCAAGGGGACGAAGCCAAATGGCAGGTGCCGCACGACACCGGTGAAATTCATTTTGGTGATGTTGAGTTTGACGAATCCAGTCAGACTTATCTGAGCCAAGTGAGTGCGCCTATCATGCATGAAGGCGAGTTCATTGGCACGATCACCGTGGGGGTGAACGTCGAAGGGTTGTGACGCCTACTACCTTTAAAAACAAAAGCGCAGGCCTTACCGGCTCTGCGCTTTTGCTGTTCGTTTCGGTTATGCCCCGTTTCCTAAATTGGTATGAAAGCTCAAAAACTTCGCGCCGTTTTGTGAAATTGCTGGCAAACACGGCTTCGTCCCCCTAGCACTGTTTCCCAACTGGAGTGACGTTGCCCGAACAACGTCAGTCGGGCAGGGGGAGAGGCAATATGCACAGGGCGATCCGCGCCATTGCGCAGAGCACAGCGATTCTAGGCGGTTTGGTGCTCACCGCGTTAATTCTACTAACTTGTGTGAGTATTCTGGGGCGCTCCATCAGTACCCTGGCGCATACCGCGTTTTTGGAGAGCGTCGCCAATGGCTTTGCCACGTGGCTTCAAACGTCGGGGGTTGGCTCGGTCAATGGCGATTTTGAGTTGCTGGAAGCCGGAGTGGCCTTTGCCATCTTTGCCTTTCTGCCGATCTGTCAGCTGCACGGTGCCCATGCCACTGTGGATGTCTTCACCAATTTCCTGCCGCAGCGCGCCAACCGCTATCTGATTGCCTTTTGGGAATGTGTCCTGGCGGCGGTGATCGTGCTGATCACTTGGCGCCTGTTTGCCGGGTTGCAAAGCAAATACGCCTATGGCGAAACCACTTTCCTGCTGCAGTTTCCAGTCTGGTGGGCCTATGCCGCCAGCTTCGCAGCGGCCTGTGTCGCCTCATTGGTATCAGTATACTGCGCGGCCATGCGCATATGGTCGGCCCTGACAGGGCGCGGCTCCATGACCGCGATTGGAGAAACGGCAAAATGACGAACTTGGAACTGGGCTATCTGTCGTTTCCGGTGCTGCTGGTGATGATCTTTCTGCGTGCTCCGATCGGGCTTGCGATGATGCTCTGTGGATTGGGCGGGCTTTACATGGTCACCGGCAATCCCAACATGTTTTTGGCCAAACTTAAGTCAGAGACCTACACAACTTTCTCTAGCTACTCGCTGACCATCATTCCGATGTTCTTGCTGATGGGGCAGTTCGCAACCCAATCCGGCATGTCCAAAGCACTGTTCAAAGCGGCGGAGAGCTGGTTGGGGCATAAGAAAGGCGGCGTTGCCATGGCGTCTGTTGGCGCTTGTGCGGGCTTTGGTGCGATCTGTGGCTCGTCTTTGGCAACCGCAGCCACCATGAGCCGCGTGGCCCTGCCGGAGATGCGCCGCTACGGCTACTCGGGCGGCTTTTCCACCGCGACTTTGGCAGCGGGCGGTACCTTGGGCATCCTGATCCCGCCTTCGGTGATCCTGGTGATTTACGCCATTCTCACCGAACAGAATATCGCCAAGCTTTTCCTGGCTGCCTTCATCCCGGGCATCTTGGCCGCTTTGGGCTACATGCTGACCATCTCAATCTATGTGCGCCTGTATCCAGACGCGGCAGGCACGCGGCCAGCCGTGCCAATGGCAGAGCGCTATCGTGCGCTTCTGGATGTTTGGCCAGTTCTTCTGGTGTTTGGCGCTGTGGTGGGCGGCATTTACTTTGGCTGGTTCACCCCAACCGAAGGCGCAGCTGTGGGGGCGGCAGGCACGGGCCTGATCGCCTTGGTCAAAGGCAATTTGACGTGGTCTATCCTGAAAGACTGCATTATCTCCACCGCGACCAGCACAGCGATGATTTTCTTTATTGTTTTGGGTGCAGGTATCTACAACGGGTTCCTCGCGCTGAGCCAGGTGCCTCAGGAGCTATCCAACTGGGTGATTGGACTTGGTTTGGGGCCGTGGATGGTGCTGTGCCTGATCCTAGCATTCTATTTGGTGTTTGGCTGCCTGATGGACAGCCTCAGCATGATCCTCCTGACCGTGCCGATTTTCTTCCCGGTGATCCTAGGCTTAGATTTTGGCATGAGCGCAGAACATGTTGCGATCTGGTTTGGTATTCTAGTGCTGATCGTGGTTGAGGTTGGGTTGATCACGCCGCCAGTGGGCATGAACCTCTTCATCATCAATGCAATGGATCGCAGTACCCCGATGGTCGAGACCTATCGGGCGGTGATCTGGTTTGTGGGATCGGACATTGTCCGGGTGATCTTGTTGGTGGCTTTCCCGGCAATCACGCTGTTCCTGCTTCCGGGGTAGGGAACACAAAAAGGGCGGCCCAAGTGGCCGCCCGTTCTAAGTCTTGAAGCATCACTTCTTGCTGACACGTCCGCGCTTCTTGCGGATTTCTGCGATCTTCTTACGTTCCCACTCTTCGCCAAAGCTCTCGATGTGTTCTTGCGCAATTTGCAGCGCGCCGAGGCCTTTGCGGTTGCGGAAGTAGAAGTCGACACCCAGGTCCGCCAGCTCTTCCATATGACGGATCAGAACAACCGGCTTCAGATCGTCATCTTCGGCAATCATATGCGCCACGGTCTCACCCAGACCTGTGCGCCAGTTGATGTCCGCCCCGCGGTCAATCAACAGATTGATCAGCGCCATGCGTCGGGTCTGTGCCTGACCGGCCAGGTGCAGCGGGTTACGCTCATCCGCGTTGCGCGCATCCATGTTGGCACCCTGTTTGCACAGCTCGTCAGCGGTGTCTTTTTTCTCGGCAATGATCGCGAGGTGCAAGGGGGTGTTCTTGTTTGGATCCACCACGTCGATTTTTGCGCCCAGCTTGATTAATGCGCGAATGTTGCTGGCGTGGCCGGATTCGGCGGCAGCGTGCAAAGGCGTGCGCCCGTTGCTGTCCACGGCGTTGGGATCTGCGCCCATGCCAACCAGGGTTTTGATCGCCTTGGTGCCTTCGGAACGGCTGGAGCCAGCGGCCAAATGCAGAGGTGTTACGCCCTGTTTGTCCTGCGCCACAGGGCTCAAGCCCATGTCATAAAGCGCATTGATGCCTGGCATGTTTTTGGCTTCCGCAGCGGAGTGCATCGCGGTGCGGCCGCGATCGTCTTCGGCTTCGATTTCTGCGCCAAGGAGGGTAAGCACCTCGAACTTCTTGTGCGCCAACGGCGAGCGCGCGGCGTAGTGGAACGCGCCTTCGCCAATCTCGGACGTGGCGTTTACATCCACACCTTCTTCGATCACTTTTTCAAAGATTTCGAAGTCCGAACAGCGTGCGGAGGAGTGAATCAGCCCTTCGCCAAACCGGTTGAGTGTCTTGGTGTTGGCGCCAAGCTGCGAAAGGGTGGCAAAGGACACCCGGCCCAGAGCCTCCATTGAGCTGTTAATCGGGGTTTCGCCTTGCTTGTTTTCAGCCTCCAGATTGGCGCCAAATTCATGCAGTTTTTTGATCACCTCGACGTGGCCAAATTTCGCCGCAAAATGCAGCGGCGTTTCGTCAAATTCGTTTTTGCTATCCACGTTTACGCCGCGTTCCAGCAGGGTTTGCAGCACTTCCATACGTCCCCACCGTGCCGCATCATGCAACAGGCTAGCGCCGTATTTGCGGTGTTTGGTCAAGTCCGCACCAAGGGTTTCCAGCGCTCGGAACGCTGCTGGATTGTCCGCGTTGATGGTCAGGAAAATCGGCGTTTCGCCACGGGCATTCAGCGCTTCCAAATCTGCACCCAATCCGTGCAGTTTCCGCATCGCCACCAACTGGCTGGCTGCAGACGCCGTGTGTAGCGCCGTGTTGCCTTTGGAGTCCTTATCTTCCAGGCCAATGCCATTGCCAGTCAGACGCTCAAATAGGCGCACATCGCCCGCCGCTGCTGCTTTGTGCAGGATAGTTCCGCCATCTTTCCGTCGCGCGGTCGCATCAGCGCCCATCTCGACCAGCGCGTCAAACATACGTCCGCCGTCATCGCTTGTGGCGCAAAAAATTGGTGTTTCACCACGATTGGCCGGAGCGTTCAAGTCGGCGCCATGAGCCGCCAGGGCCTTGAGAGTTTCGTAGTTTGAGGCTTCCACGGCGACATGCAATGGTGTGAGACCACCATCACCCGGATCTGAAACGTCCAATCCAAAGCCGACCAGCTTCTGGATGACATCCACACTGCCCAAGCGGGCCGCGACATGCATTGGCCCCCATTTTTGTGGGCTTTGCAGTATGAAATTGAAGCCAAAGCCGACCAGACGATCCAGTTTTGCAGCCGGATCATGGGCCTGCGCCGCGCCTTCAAGCGCCTGATAGAAAATCGCGTGGGAGCGCTCTTCCCGTTTGAGGGCCGCTTCAATGACCGCCGCCATGGTTTCTACCGAGCCATAGCGTGCTGCCCAGGTCACAACAGAGGCATCTGCGGTGAGGTTCAGGTCAATCCGGGCGCCGTTGTCGAGCAAAAATCGGAAGATTGTTGGCTCTTTCAGCGCGGCGGCAAACAGCAGCGGGCTGGTGCCAAAGGCGCCCTGAAAGTTCACGCCGCTGCCCACTTTGGCGTTTTCGCGCACCGCGTCAAAATCGCCGGCGGCCACAGATAGCATCAGGTCAGAAATATCGCCGTCCTTCATCAGCCCTGCAAGCGGGCCGGTTTGGACGTCATTTGGTGCCGCGTCGATCAGCGCAAAGAGATCTTCGGCGGAGGCGGCTTTTACTAGTTGATCCAATTTTCAGCTCCCACTGGTTGGTCCATATCGACTAGCGAGAAGAAGTTGAGAGACTCTGAAAATTGACTTTGCAATGCATAAAATGCAGGCAATCTAAAAGCTGGAAGTCTGTGTCTCCAATGTTTTGCGACCAAAGGCCAATAGGCAAAGCCTATGTTTTTCTAGGTGGTGGAGCAGGGGAGCCCTATAGTTTTGCCAGTTCGGGCAGGAACAGACATGGCACAAGAGTCAAAGAAGAAAAGTTCGACAGTCGCGTTGCTGGCTGCTTTTGCGGTTTTGCTGGTTACGATCTTGGGGTTTGGCTGGAACGTGCTGCTCTCCGCAGCGCTTGCCGCCGTGACCTTTTTTGTTGTGGTCCAACTGGGCGGAAAGAAACCCGTGGAAGACGATGCCCTCAGGAGCTCTGCGACCGCGCATAATGTGGCGCCCGCCGCGCCGCAAGCGCCTGAGGTTGCGCCGGAAACGGCTGCTCCCACTGCGCAAACTGAAACCGCGCCCAAGCAAGCGCTTGCCGCATCCATGGCCGGTCAGGTCAAGCTGGGCACGCTGCTGCCCGGTGAGCGGGAACTGGCGGACCGGCGCGGTGGCTGGCGCTACGAAGGCTAGACAATTCCCCATGTAGCTGATTGAGTTTTCTTCGAAATTGCCTGGTCTCAGGTCCCTTTCGGGAAATCAAAATGATCCGCTTCTACGCCCGTATTCTGCGCGCCACTGGCAAGGTGCAAATCCTTCTGGTGGCGCTCTCCCTTGTTGTCGCCGCTTTGGCGGCCGTGCCGCTCCAGTTTCAAAAAGACATCATAAACAGCCTTGGCCCTGATCTTGAGGTCAACACTTTGATCTGGATGTGTGGCGGCTATCTAGCGGTCATTGTGGTGACCAACATCTTCAAGTTTGTACTGAACTACCGCAGCAATCTTCTGGGCGAATCCACCATCCGGCGCATCCGCAGCGCCGTTTATGAAGCGCGGCATGACACCTCTCAGGAGTTGGCGATCCAGAAACAATCCACAGGCACCATAGCCACCATCATCTCCGCCGAAGCCGAGGAGGTGGGGCGATTTGTCGGGCAGGCTTTGGCCAATCCGGTGGTGCAGTTGGGCACATTGGTTTCGGTGGTGTCCTTTGTGGCTGCCACACAGCCCTATCTGGGCGGGTTCCTCGTGGCCATTGTCGTGCCGCAGGCGCTGATCGTACTCATGTTGCAAGAGCGAGTGAACAAGCGGGTCAAAGAGCGCACCATTGTGCTGCGCCATGCGACAGGCACTTTGTCAGAAGAAAACCTGGCCGAGGTTATAGCCGCACAACAGGCGGTGTTGGATGACTTTGACGAAATCTATGAAACCCGGCGCGGTATCTTCCGTCTGAAGTTATCGATGAAGTTCATGATGAATATTCTCAGCGGCATGGGCCTTGTTGGTATCCTGATGATCGGCGGTTTTTTGATGATGGAGGGGCGTGCCGACATCGGCACGGTGGTTGCCTCTATCTCAGCGTTGGAGAAAATCAATGGTCCTTGGCGGTTGTTGCTGAATTTTTACAAAGAACTCAGCTCAGTACGGGTCAAATTTGATCTGATTGTGGGCGAAGGTTTGACGGCGCGAAACGCCAAGCCGGCGAAGGCCTGACAAAACAAAAGGCGCCGAAAGCGGCGCCTTGGGAAACCTTGGTGAGCTGGTGGTGGGACAGCCACCAGCTTTGAGGGCTGTTACCGACCCCACGTACGCACAGGACCACAGTCCATATGCACGAAGTTGGAGCCCGAGTAGCGGCCAACACCACCGGCGCGGCACGCCGCAGCTGCTTTTGCCATTTGGTGCACAGAGCGCGAACCGAGGCGTAGGTCTGCGGCTTGGCCCTTCATGTGAAGGGAGTTTTTAGCCACACCGCGAGAGCGGGAGCGCAGCATCGCGTTGGTTTTTGGGCTGCGGTAACCAGACAGTAACATATAGGGTTCATTCACATCCATAAGGTTGTGCGCCGCGGCCATGATGTCGATGGTGCGTGTGTCGATGCCGATCACATCGTTGGTGCGCCAATCCCGCATAAATGCGTTGATTTCTTTCACCGCGTCTTTGATGTACTTGCCTTCGACCCAATAGATGGTGTCGATGCGCTCCCCGGTCCGACCGGAGTACATCTTCAATCGGCGAATATCGCCACCACCGCGCAGGAAGCCTGCTGCCTTAGAGTAGGTGGGGGCCGCCACAAGTGCGGTTGCTGCAAACGCGCCCAATAGGCCGCGCCGTGTCATGCTCAGAGAGCCGTCTTTTGGTTCATTCATGTTTCAGCGCCTGTCCCGTCGCTTACCTGCCACCGCGATGTTACGCGGCCGTGATTTCATCTTGATCCCCTCAGATGTGCGGTTTTTATGACACATAGGGAATCTTCAACCAAGAGTTCTTTTCTGCCTTGACCAAGCGTAGTGCCGAATTTCGGCGAAACTTTGCTTAATTGATGAAGAATTGGCCTTCATCTAGCCCCGACACAAACTGGGTAACACGGCAACAGTTGAATAAAGGTTTATTCAGTTTGCAAACTTGTGATTGGACAGGTGAGACTATAGTCAAGCACCCTACAGGACAGCTTTATGACTTTGGGAATGTAACATGGTTCACAGGATGCTAACGCGCGGAATTCTCGGCTCTTTTCTCGCTGCGATTTTTGCGGTTTTGGTGCTCACAAATGGCGCGCAAGCTTTTCCGGCTTTTAAGCAGGCCGTGGCGGAAGCCGCCGCCAGAGACGCGGATGTGGCGGCGTTTTATCGGGAATCAGCCTATGAACCAGTGTGGACAGGCGAGGGTGATTCCTTTGTGGCCCGCCGCAAGGCGCTGATTGCGGCCCTGGGGCGTGTTGAAGATCACGCGCTTCCTGCAGAACGGTACAACACTGATCAACTGGTGGCGCAAATGGCCGGTGCGCGCAGCGTGCGCGACCTTGGCATGGTCGAAGTGGCTTTGACCAAAGCCTATTTGAAATATGCCCGTGACATCAATTCCGGCATGCTGGTGCCGTCCCGTGTCGATAACGGCATTGTGCGCGAAATTCAGCGCCGCGACCGCACCGAGTTGATGCACAGCTTTGCCGCCGCCGAAGACCCCAAAGCTTTCCTTCGGTCTCTGGCGCCACAGACCCAAGAATATACTCGCCTGATGAAAGAGAAGCTGCGCTTGCAGCGTCTGATCGCCAATGGCGGTTGGGGCGCAACCGTGCCGGTTGCCAAGCTGGAGCCAGGCAATTCTGGAAACTCCGTAATTGCGCTGCGCGACCGCTTGATGCGCATGGGTTTCATGCAACGCTCGGCAACCGCGCAGTATGACCGCGATATGGAAAAGGCCGTTCAGGCATTTCAGATCGCCCATGGTCTGGAGAGTGACGGTGTCGCAGGTAAGGGCACCATCACCGAGATCAACGTGTCCGCTGAGGAGCGTTTGAAGTCGATCATGGTCGCAATGGAACGGGAACGCTGGTTGACCCGTGAAAGCGTTGGGCGCGAGATCCTGGTTAACTTGACCGACTTCACCGCTAAGGTGATGGATGATGGCAAGATGACCTTCCGCACCCGTTCCGTGATTGGCAAAAACCAATCCGATCGCCGCAGCCCGGAGTTCTCGGACACCATGACTCACATGGTGATCAATCCGACCTGGAACGTGCCGCGCTCGATTGCCACCAAAGAATATCTGCCGATGCTGAAGCGCAACCCGAACGCCGTGAGCTACCTGCGTCTGGTGAATGGCCGTGGTCAGACGGTGGATCGGGGTTCTGTAGACTTTTCCCAGTTCACCACACGCAACTTCCCGTTTGACATGAAGCAGGCGCCAGGTAACCGCAATGCGTTGGGGCTTGTAAAGTTCATGTTCCCGAACAAGCACAATATCTACCTGCACGACACGCCGCAAAAGGCTTTGTTTCAGCGCGAAACCCGCGCTTACAGCCACGGCTGTATCCGCCTGCATCAGCCGTTTGACTTTGCCTATACTCTGCTGGAACCACAAGAGAGTCAGCCAAAGGACTTTTTCCAGAAGACTTTGAAAACAGGCCGTGAAACCCGCGTGGATCTGGATGTGCCGCTGCCGGTACACATCATCTACCGCACCGCCTACACCGAGGCCAAAGGTCCGGTGCAATACCGTCGTGATGTCTATGGTCGGGATGCCAAGATCTGGAATGCGTTGGCCAACGAAGGGGTGGCGCTGATCTCCCATCAGGGATAAAACGCCTCCAAAGTCATTTCGGAGGACCGCGCATGGCGTTTACTGTTCGAGAGATTGCTGCGGCAATTGACGCGGAGGCGCATGGCAACACCGACTTGATCGTAGAACGTGTCTCAGAGCCGGCTTCGGCCGGCCCTGATGACATCGCGCTTCTGACCAATCCCAAATTTGCTGATGGCCTGTCCCAGGGGCAGGCACGAGTTGCATTGCTTTGGGACGGTGCGGATTGGCAGGGCATGGGGCTGGAGGCGGCAATCACCGCCAAACGCGGCCGCTATGCCATGTCTGGTCTGTCCCGCATGATGGATTTGGGCCAACATTTTCCCGAAGGCATCCACACCTCCGCATTGATTGATGATACCGCGATCATTGGGGAGGGCGTGACCATCGCGCCCTATGCCGTGATCGGGCCTCGCGCGCAAATCGATTCCGGCACAGTTATCGGCCCGTTTTGCCACATCGGCGCTGACAGCCGCATTGGCTCCGATGGGATGTTGCGTGACCACGTCTCCGTTGGCGCGCGCGTCACCATTGGCGACCGGTTCTGGTGCCAGCCAGGCGCGCGCATTGGGGCGGATGGCATGTCTTTTGTGACCCCGGAGGCCAGCGGTGTGGAAAAAGCCCGCGCCTCGCTGGGCGATCAAGGCGACGTCACTGAACAGGCCTGGGCGCGTATTCACTCGCTTGGCGCTGTGACCATTGGCGACGATGTGGAAGTCGGCGCCAACACATGTATCGACTATGGCACCGTCCGTGACACACGCATTGGCAACGGCTGCAAAATCGACAACCTTGTGCACATCGCCCACAACGTGGTGGTAGGCAACGATTGCTTGTTTGCAGCGCAGGTTGGTATTGCCGGCTCAACGGTCATTGGCAACAACGTGGTGTTTGGTGGCCAGGTCGGTGTGACGGACAACACCACGGTTGGGGACAATGTCATTGGCGGTGGCGCCACCAAGATTCTCAGCAAAGTGCCAAACGGTCAGGTGCTTCTCGGCTACCCCGCGGTCAAGATGGACACCCATTTGGAAATGTACAAAGCCCTGCGTCGTCTGCCCCGTTTGGCCAAGCAATTTGCCGATCTTCAAAAAACCGTTTCAAAACTCGGTTCAAAGACGTAAGTCCTCGCGCTAAATTGCGGGCAAAGCCGATCAAAGGATGAGACTATGAGTGTCAAAGACCGTGTCATTGCAATTGTGGCAGAGCAGGCCGTGCTGGAACCATCAGATGTGACCATGGACAGCACCTTGGAAGATCTGGGCATTGACAGCCTTGGTTTGGTTGAGAGCATTTTTGCCATCGAGGAAGAATTCGACATTTCGATCCCGTTCAATGCCAATGAGCCGGAAAACAGCGAATTTGACATCTCCTCTGTGGCGACAATCATCGCAGGGATCGAAAAGCTGGTCGCCGAGGCACCGGCTGCGTAGCCAGCAGTTCTTTGATTTTATAGGGCAAGAACTATGAAACGGGTCGTTATCACAGGGGCGGGCACAATCAACGCTCTGGGTCACAACGTGTCTCAAACCCTAGAGGCCATGCGCGAAGGGCATTGTGGTATTGGGCCGCTTGAGATGCGTGATGTGGAGCGGCTTGCAGTTCAAATCGGCGCTCAGGTCCGGGGTTTTGCCTCCGATGTAATCTTCAACCGTCAGCAAATGGCGCTCTATGACCGCTTCACTCAGTTTGCGTTGATCGCCGCCCGCGAAGCACTGGACCAATCGGGTTTGGAATTTTCCGGAGCGCTGTCAGCGAAATCCGGCGTGGTCATGGGCAATTCTGGCGGTGGTATGCAGACGCTGGATGAGAACTACCGCACAGTTTACGAGGACGGCAAAAACCGCGTGCATCCTTTTGTGGTGCCCAAGCTGATGAACAATGCCGCCGCAAGCCACATCAGCATGGAGTTCAATCTCAAGGGCCCAAGTTTCACTGTGGCCTCTGCCTGTGCCAGTTCCAACCACGCGATGGCGCAGGCCTTTCAGATGGTGCGCTCCGGCATGGCGCCGGTGATGATCACTGGTGGCACTGAGTCCATGCTGTGCTTTGGCGGCGTCAAGGCCTGGGAAGGCCTGCGAGTGATGTCCAAGGATGCCTGTCGCCCGTTCTCCGCCACCCGCAACGGGATGGTGCAGGGCGAGGGCGCCGGTGTGTTTGTGTTTGAAGAGATGGACCATGCCAAAGCCCGCGGCGCAGACATTCTGGCAGAGGTGATTGGTTTTGCCATGACCTCGGATGCGGCCGACATTGTGATGCCATCTCGCCAAGGCGCGTCGCGCGCGATTGCCGGTGCGCTAGAGGATGCGGGCGTCAACCGTGAGGAGGTGGGCTACATCAACGCCCACGGCACCGGCACTGCGGCAAATGACAAAACTGAATGCAGCGCGGTGGCGGATGTTTTTGGTCCTCATGCGGATCGGCTGTTGATCTCCTCGACAAAGTCGATGCATGGGCACTTGATTGGCGGCACTGGGGCCGTCGAGCTTCTAGCCTGCATTATGGCCCTGCGAGACGGTGTGATCGCGCCCACGATTGGCTATGAAGAGGCGGATCCGGAATGTGCTTTGGATGTGGTGCCGAATGAGGCACGCGAGGCCACCATTGATGTGGCCCTGTCCAATGCCTTTGCCTTCGGCGGCCTCAACGCCGTGTTGGCCCTGCGCAGGGTCTGACGTTTCAAACAAAAAGGCCGCCCTCGAAGGCGGCCCACTTTCTGAAATTCACGTCAAACTACTGGCCGTTGTTTTCGGCTTTCTCAAACGCTTTGGTGAACCCTTTCAGCGACATGTTCACGTTCACCGACTGTGTTGGTGCCAGCGCAGGCACTATGCTCAGCACAGCCTTGTTGCCACTTTTGAAGTTGGCAATGTCTTCAGCGCTCAGACCTATTCGCGCGATGCAGCCCAGTTGGTTGCAGAAGGCAAACGGATACCGTCGCGTGGTTTTGCCGTCCACTGACATGGTCAGCTGTGCAGTCAACAAGGTTTCAAGTGGCACAATCACGGTTGCCCCAGCAACCGCCTCGCCCTCGGCAACGGGCAAAGAGAACAGCGTGACTTCGGACACCGGGTTGCCGGTGTCGTCGCGCATAAGTTGATACATGCGGCACGGGTGAGGCTCCGGGCCAGTGGTTGCACATTGCAGGTCCCAGTCTCCAATGATCTCAGACGACACATTCTCTTCCAGCTGCGCGGGCGAGACAGGCTGCGCCGCTTCACTCACCGCTTCCCCCATGGCCAAGGACCCGTCTGCCAGGGAAGGAACCCCCTGTGTCAGAGCAGGGCCAGCCATCAAACCCAAGGAAACGGCTGTCGCAAAGATAGGGAAGGTTCGCATGTCTGTCTTAGTCCTTTGGATGTCTTTTTGCCCGCTTATCATGACCAAGTGGCTTTGTCAGGATTTGGTTGACTAAAACCCATCGCATCCTAGCAGAAATTTGCTGATACCGGCTGGCAATTTTGCGAGTTCCGCTCGGAGCAAAAAGATAGGAGCGAGAGGCACGCTCTAAAAAGAAAAGGGCCTTACGAAAAGGCCCTTTTCCAAATTTTTCACTCCCCGTCGGACTGGCCGACTTATTCATTGCCAAAACGCTACGAAGAAATCGGGCTCCGGTCAACAGCAAAAACAGAAGTTTCTGCGCTGATTTTGCTCAAAAAAAAGGCCGCACATAAAGTGCGGCCAGTCTCAACAGGGAGGAGTTCCGTTCCAAACCCGTTTGGGCTGTTCCAGAACAGTTTCGAAACTGCCATATAAAGGTTAACAATGTATGTGACGCACGTTTTTGGGCGTTAAAAATAAGGGTCTTTAGGGGTAAGCGACTGATGGACGGTAAGATTTTTTTGGGCGGCGGTGGCGCGGACTATGCGGAAAAGCAGGGTCTGACGTTAAAATATGCCAACCGACACGGGCTGATTGCGGGGGCCACGGGCACCGGTAAGACCGTGACGCTTCAGATTCTCGCCGAAGGTTTTGCCGCTGCGGGCGTGCCGGTCTTTCTGTCGGATGTGAAAGGGGACCTATCCGGTCTCGCTGCGGCCGGAAGCGCCGATTTCAAGCTACACGACGCCTTCACATCCCGCGCGGAAAAGATCGGATTTGCGGACTACGGCTATGAGGCTTTTCCGGTCACTTTCTGGGACCTGTTCGGTGATCACGGCCATCCGGTGCGCACAACGGTCGCCGAAATGGGGCCTTTGTTGTTGGCGCGCTTGATGGAGCTCAGCGAGGCGCAAGAAGGCATCCTCAACATCGCTTTCCGCTTGGCAGATGAACAAGGAATGCCGCTCTTAGACCTTAAAGACCTACAGGCATTGCTGGTTTGGGTCGGGGAAAACCGTACCGAGCTGGCGCTGCGCTATGGCAACATCTCCGTCAACTCCATCGGCGCCATTCAGCGCCGTCTGTTGGTGCTAGAAAACGAGGGTGCCGCCAAGCTCTTTGGGGAACCTGCGCTCGAGTTGGACGACTTGATGCGCACCGCACCAGACGGGCGCGGTTACATCAACATTCTGGCAGCCGACAAGCTTATGGGCTCGCCACGGCTCTACGCCACCTTTCTTCTATGGCTCCTCTCAGAGTTGTTCGAAAACCTTCCAGAAGTGGGCGACCCGGACAAACCCAAACTGGTATTCTTCTTTGACGAGGCACATTTGTTATTTGATGGCGCTCCCAAGGCGCTTATCGACAAAGTGGAGCAAGTCGCCCGCCTGATCCGCTCCAAAGGCGTCGGCGTCTACTTTGTGACACAGAACCCCGATGACATCCCCGAAGACATCCTCGGCCAATTGGGCAACCGCGTCCAACACGCTCTGCGCGCCTTCACGGCACGCGACAAAAAAGCCCTGCGCCTGGCGGCAGAGACCTATCGTCCTAATCCACGTTTTGTGACCGAAGAGGCGATCCGCGAAGTCGGGGTCGGGGAAGCGGTCACCTCGATGTTGATGAAGAAGGGCGTTCCGGGCATTGTCGAGCGCACCCTGATCCGCCCGCCGTCGTCACAGCTTGGCCCGCTGTCACCTGCCGACCGAAAAGCGGTGCTTGCCAACTCTTCGCTGGCTGGGAAGTACGACACGCCGGTTGACCGCCGGTCTGCCTATGAAATCCTAACCGCCCGCGCCAAAGCGGCCGCGCAAGAAGCCGAACAACTGGAAGCCCGCGAAGAAGATATGGCGCCCATGGAGCGTGAATTCACCGCTGCGCGGCGCTATTCCGGCTCCCGCGTGCGCCGTTCTTCTGCCAGAACACTGCGGGTGCGTGCGGATGACACCTTTGGTGAGGCGATGACCAAAATGGTGATGAAAGAACTCTCTGGCACCACGGGCCGCCGCATCGTGCGTGGCGTGCTGGGCGGTCTGTTCAAAGGACGCTAAGCCCAATCTTCTCTCTGCAAAAATACTTTCGCCGAAAGTAAAAGGCGCCCCACTGGGGCGCCTTTCTTTTTACTTCTCCGGGATCAATCCTCGTGGACTGAACCTCAGTACCAGCAGCAGGATCACCCCCATGGTCAACAGCCGCATATGCGCCGCACTGTCGATCAGGTGTTTCTTAAGACCGCTGTCCTCAGCCATGCCCGAGGTGATCACTTCCATCAGCCACAGGCCCATCGGCTCTACCTGAACCCAAAGGAACCAGATCAGGAACCCGCCCAGCACAGCGCCAAGGTTGTTGCCAGAGCCACCAACAATCACCATCACCCAGATCAGGAAGGTATAGCGCAGCGGGTTATAGGTGCCCGGCGTCAGCTGCCCGTCCAGCGTGGTCATCATCGCACCGGCAATGCCACACACCGCGGAGCCAATCACAAAGATCTGCAAGTGACGGTTGGTCACGTCTTTTCCCATGGCCTCAGCCGCCACTTCATTGTCGCGGATCGCACGCATCATCCGGCCCCAGGGGCTCTTCAACGCAAGCTGTGCCATCACAAAGATGATCGCCAGAACCACCGCAAACAGGATCGAGTAGTTGAGCTTCACAAAAAGCGACGAGGCTGTCGCCACATCCATGCCAAGTCCTTCGGCCCGGTTGATGAACGTAGACGAGTTCTGCAGGTCGATCTCATACGGCACTGGACGGTCCAGACCCACAACGTTTTTCACGCCGCGCGCCAGCCAGTCTTCGTTTTTCATCACCGCAATGATGATCTCGGCAATACCCAGGGTCGCAATCGCCAGATAATCCGAGCGCAGACCCAGCGCTGTCTTACCAATCAACCAGGCCACGCCAGCGGCCAACAGGCCCCCCATAGGCCAGGCCAGAAGCACCGGCAGGTTCAGGCCACCCAGGTTACCTTGCAGCGCCGGATTGATGGCTTCGACAGCGGCCACACCGGGATCAAAGATACCGCGATACAGGAAGAAGCCCACAACCAGAATGGCTATTGTGGCAATGTTACGCGCGCGGCCTGCGGCCATGCGCTGTCGCACCATCACCGTGGCGACAATCGTGCCCGCTCCGGCCAGCAGTGCAATCACAATGCGCCATCCACCCGCGCTCCACGCCCCTTCAACAGGCGCCGCAGAGGTCAGCACCACGGCCAGACCACCCAGAGCAACAAAGCCCATGACACCCACGTTAAACAGCCCGGCAAAGCCCCACTGCAGGTTCACACCCAAGGCCATGATGGCAGAGATCAAACCCATGTTGAGAATGAGCACAGCCACGTTCCAACTTTGAGAGAAACCAGTCGCCAAGATTAGCACTGCGACTATCCCGAATAGTGCAAAGTTGGTCAGAGCCTCATTTTTGGTGCGGGCGCCGTGCCAATATGTCCAAGCCAGTGCCACTTCCACGATAGCTGTGACGAACCCAACACTTCCTGCCGCGAACACCCCTAAAATTGGCACCGCCAAAGATGCGAGAATACCCCAGATCATACCGATTTCCCCTTGAACAGACCGGTCGGCTTAAACAGCAGGACCACAATTAGGATCACGAAGCTGACGGCAAATTTGTAGTCTGTGCTCAAAAGCTGCACGAGGCTGGAAGGTTCCAGGCTCTCCGGCAGCATGTATTTCAGCACTTTTTTCCAGGCGTAAGTGATGGTGACTTCTGAGAAGGCAATCACAAACCCACCGGCAATGGCGCCCAGCGGGCTGCCAAGACCACCAACAATCGCCGACGCAAAGATCGGCAACAGCAGCTGGAAGTAGACAAAGGGTTTGAAGGATTTATCCAGACCGTAAAGTACACCGGCGGTGGTCGCGAGCGCAGCCACAATCAGCCACGTGTACATCACCACGCGCTCCGGGTTGATGCCCGACAGCAGCGCCAAATCTTCGTTGTCGGAATAGGCGCGCATCGACTTGCCGGTGCGGGTGCGGTTCAGGAACCAGAACAGCAGGGCCACGGCAATGATTGCCACCACAACGGTGATGCCTTGGGTGGTCTTGATTGCGAGACCTTCTTTCAGGCCGGTCAGGGCTTTGAATTCCCGCACCGAAATGATGAAGCGCTCGCCGTCGGCAAACTTCTGATCGTTTGGCCCAATGATAAACCGCACCAGACCGTTCATGATGAACATCACGCCCATCGACACGATTACAAGGATCACCGGCTTGGCTTTTTGCTCACGATAGAAGCGATAGACCACGCGGTCAGTAATCAATACCAGTGCCATGGTGCCCAAAATGGCAAAGGGCAGGGCCAGCAGAGCCGTTGGCAGCGGACCAAAGCTCACGCCCATCGACTGCAGGAACCAGGTGACCAGAACGCCAATCATCGCGCCAAAGGCCATGGTATCGCCATGGGCAAAGTTGGAGAACCGCAAGATGCCGTAGATCAGTGTAACCCCCAGCGCGCCAAGCGCCAGCTGGCTGCCATAGGCAATCGCGGGGATGATGACAAAGTTAGAAAGCGCCACAAGGGCGTTGAGAAAGTCCATGTGCCTCAGCCCCCCAAGAACGATTTGCGGACTTCTTCATCCGCGAGCAGGTCTTTGCCGGTACCGGTATAGGCATTGCGCCCCTGAACCAGCACATAGCCCTTGTCGGCAATTTCCAGCGCCTGACGGGCGTTTTGCTCGACCATCAGAATTGGAATGCCGGTGCGGCTGACCTCAATAATCCGGTCAAACAGTTCGTCCATCACGATGGGGGACACGCCTGCGGTTGGCTCATCCAGCATCAGCACCTTTGGCTGGGTCATCAGCGCGCGGCCCACGGCCACCTGTTGACGCTGACCACCGGAAAGTTCACCGGCTGGCTGGTTGCGCTTTTCCTTCAGGATGGGGAAGAGGCCATAGACCTGTTCCATCGTGTCCGAAAAATCATCGGTGCGGATAAAGGCTCCCATTTCGAGGTTCTCTTCCACGGTCATGGAGGTGAAGATGTTGTTCACCTGCGGTACAAACCCCATGCCTTTGGCGACGCGCGCCTGTGGCGACAGCGCGGTAATGTCTTCGCCATCCAGCCGCACCGAGCCTTGGCGCAGGTTCAACATGCCAAACACGGCTTTCATGCCAGTGGATTTGCCAGCGCCATTGGGGCCAACAATCACGGCAATCTCGCCCGGGTTCACGGCGATGGTGCAGTCATGCAAAATGTCCGGCCCATCTTTGCCGTAGCCGCCTGTCATGCTGTCGCCGACCAGAAAGGCGTCTGTTGTGTTCATTTCTTTGCCGGTCCCCACGGCGGGCGTCATTTCGCTTCCGCCTTTGGGGTTGGCTATCGTGGCGTCCTTGTTGCCGCGATCGTTCTGATACGGGTTTCCCGTCATCACTCACTCCCCGCTGAAAACGCATTTTGGGATCGATTTTTGCACCTCCGCGATACAGACGCGATACCGACGCAATACCGACGTGCCTTTTGGCCCTTATGCGTTCAGCTGTTCCTTGTTTTTGAGCCCGGTGCCGAGGTAGGCCTCGATCACTTGTTCGTTGGCTTTGATCTCATCCAAAGTGCCTTCTGCGAGCACTTTGCCTTCGGCCATACAAATCACTGGGTCACACAAACGCCCAATGAAATCCATGTCATGCTCAATCACCACAAATGTGTAGCCGCGCTCTTTGTTAAGCCGTTGAATCGCATCACCAATGGTGTTCAGCAGGGTGCGGTTCACCCCGGCGCCAACCTCGTCCAGAAAGACGATTTTGGCATCCACCATCATGGTGCGTCCCAGCTCGAGAAGTTTCTTTTGACCACCGGAAATCTGACCGGCTTTGTGGTCTGCCAGATGCTCAACCGTAAGGAATTCAAGCACTTCGTCGGCTTTCGCCCGCAATGCGCGTTCCTCATCCGCAATCCGCTTGCGTCCAAACCAGGTGTTCCAAAGAGTCTCACCCGATTGTGCACCAGGAACCATCATCAGGTTCTCGCGACAGCTCATCGAGCTGAACTCATGCGCGATCTGGAACGTCCGCAGCAGCCCTTTGTGGAAGAGCTCATGCGGCGGCAGGCCGGTGATGTCTTCACCGTCCATCGTCACCCGCCCGGATGTTGGTGGCAGAACTCCGGCGATCACATTGAAAAGAGTGGTTTTACCGGCGCCGTTTGGCCCGATGAGGCCGGTGATAGATCCCGGTTCGATCTTCAGGTTCGCTCCTTCAACAGCGCGAAACCCCCCAAAATGTTTGTGAACGTCCTCAACGACGATCATAGCACTTCCCCCATGCGCAGTTCGTGCCGCGCCTTATATATTGAAAAACAGCCCGGACAAGCCGGGCTGTTTTGGATCTCAAATCATCAAATGATTAGCGGTACTTGGCAGTGGCAATCTCGCCACCTTCAATCACGATCTGACGGTAGTTGCCGGCCGACTCACCTGCGCCGATCAGCTCAACCGCGGTTGCACCAACGTAGTCCACGTCGCCGCCGCCCGCGATGATTTCCAGCGCTTTGGCCAGTTCACCTGGGAAGATCTGCTCGCCCGGAGCGTTTGCCACATCCATGACTTTGTCTTTGTAAGCCGCTGGATCGGAAGAGCCTGCCGCCTGCATCGCCAGCAGGATCAGCGCTGCCGCGTCATAAGATTCTGGGGTGAACGGGGAAGTCGCGTCGAATGCATCGCCAACGATCTCACCAAACTTCGCCGCACCTGGGCTGTCGGTGCCAGGGTGCTGGCCAGTGGAACCTTCGATTTCGTCACCAAAGTTTTCCTGCAGCTTGTCGGAGATCATGCCATCAGGGAAGTGGAAGGTGTCAAACGCGCCAGAGTCGATGGCCGCGCGCACGATGCCCGAGCCGCCCTGGTCCACGTAGCCAGCCACAACTAGGCGATCGCCGCCTGCGGCTGCCAGAGCGCCAACTTCTGCGGAATAGTCGGCTTTGCCGTCTTCGTGTGCGGCGTTGATGGTTACAGAGCCACCAGCCGCTTCAAACGCCGCCTGGAAGCTGTCTGCCAGACCTTTTCCGTAGTCGTTGTTGGTGTAGGTCACCGCAACTTCTTTGATGCCTTCTTCCATCAACACTTCGGTCATCACAACACCCTGACGGGCATCAGATGGCGCGGTGCGGAAGAAAAGGCCATTGTCTTCATTGTTTGCGTGGCTCAGACCCGGGGAGGTTGCGGATGGGGACACCATCACAACGCCGTTGGCGACGGCCACGTTGTTCAGGATCGCGCCGGTCACACCGGAGCAGTCCGCGCCCATGATGCCTTTTACGCCTTCCGCTGTGATCAGGCGCTCTGCTGCGGCGGAGGCCGCCGCTGCATCGATACAGGTGGAGTCAGCGCGCACTGAGGTCACGGTTGCACCGCCGAGCAGCTTGCCGCTGTCAGAGACTTCTTTCATGGCCAGCTCAGCGCCGTCCGCCATGGAAGGGGTCAGCGATTCAATTGGGCCGGTGAAGCCGAGGATCACACCCAGCTTGATTTCTTCTGCGGATGCCGCGCCAGCCAGCAGTGCGCCAGCGGCGGATGCCAAAAGCAGCTTTTTCATTTGGAAACTCCCTATTGGTTTTTTTCTTGTTCCGAACGTGAGCCTATGCGGGGTGATTTCAAAAGAAAAGAGGTCGATGACTGATTTTTGAACATCAATTCAGGGCGAGATGTGAGAGGGTAAGTCTAGTGATTTTTCTGATGCAAAGAGGCTTTGATATGCACACTCGCCTAAGACTTATTGTATTGTTTCTATTTGCTTCTTTGCCGGTTTCGATAGCGTTTGCAGATTTGCAGACGTCCCAAGGTTCCGCTGTCGTTACCCCGGTTGTTGAGCGCCTAAAGGGGCCCTGGGCGTTTGCATTTCTACCTAATGGAGAGCTGCTGATCACGGAGAAACGCGGCAAGCTTTTGCATGTTACCGCTAGCGGCAAGCGAAGTACCGTCAAAGGCCTTCCAGCGATTCACGTTCAGGGACAGGGTGGCTTACTTGACGTCATCGTGGCGCGGGATTTCGCGCAATCTCGGACCATCTTTCTGTCCTATGCCAAGAAACAAACAGGCGGGTCCGGCACATCGGTGATGCGCGCGCAGCTGTCTGAAGACGGGAAAAGGCTTTCCGAACAAATACAAATCTTTGAAATGGCTCCGGGCAGTTCTGGTGGGCGACACTTTGGCAGCCGGATTGTGCAGGCCAAAGACCGAACTCTATTTGTGACCATAGGAGAACGTGGGGATCGACCTGCCGCTCAAAACCTAGCGCAGCATGAAGGGTCGGTTATCCGGATCACACAGGACGGCGAAGTGCTCAGTGGCAATCCATTCGTGAATACGTCCGGCGCTCAACAGGAAATCTGGAGCTACGGGCACCGCAACCCGCAGGGATTGGCTCTGGACTTGTCAGGCCGCCTCTGGGTCGTGGAGCATGGCGCGAAGGGCGGGGACGAGCTCAATCTTCTTGAAAAGGGCGCTAACTATGGCTGGCCGGTGATTTCTTACGGTACGCACTACTCCGGGTTCAAGATAGGCGAAGGCACCGCGAAAGCGGGCATGAAACAACCGAAGTTCTACTGGGATCCCTCAATCGCACCGTCAGGATTGATGATTTACTCAGGCAAACTGTGGCCGCAGTGGAAAGGGCATTTTTTTGTGGGAAGTTTGAAGTTCGACTACATCAGCCGGCTGGCCGGGTCTTCACCAAAAGAAGTCGAGCAATTGCGCGGGGACAGTACGCGGCGGGTGCGGGATGTGCGCGAAGGACCAAATGACGCTATTTGGTTTTTGTCTGAAGACAAAGGGATACTTTACCGAATGACGCCCGGCGGCTAGGTTGAAAGAAATCTATTTGTTTCAATCTTCTGTGGACACACAATGATCAAGAGTAGCCTTCTTTCCGTCGCTTTCATACTGGCGACAAACGCAACGGTGCAGGCGCAGACCAACTTGCGTACTCAATTCAATCAGGCGTTGGCTTTGTTCAATGAAATGGTCATGAACAAGGAGATTGGCGAGGCCATTGACATGATCCAGCCGGATGTTGTTTTGAGTGACGCGGAGAAAGCCGAGTATAATTCGGCCCTTACAGAAGCCTTTCCCGATCCTTTTGTCGGTTCAGCAACAGTCCAGTCAGAGACTCTCAAAAGCGGCTTTCGACAGGAAATGTTGGCCTATTGGACCGAGGAAGGCGACTATCTTTACCTTTACCTCGTGATGCACACCCAAGGCGCGCAGCAGCAGGTCATTCACGTGGAACACACCACCACGTTTTCCAAGTTCATTTCGCGTTTTTGACTTAGATAGACAGGCGCGAACTTTGGCTGCCACGTTCTCTATAGGGCGTGGTTTCGTAATGCGCGCGGTAGCATTTGGAGAAGTGGCTGGGGGATGCGAACCCGCAGGCCAGCGCTACATTGATCACGCTCATATCGGTTTGCATCAGGAGGTTACGTGCCTTTTGCAGGCGCAGCTCCATATAATATCGCTTGGGCGAGCGGTTTAGGTAACGACGAAACAAGCGTTCCAATTGACGAGTCGACATTCCCACTTCCTTTGCAAGCAAAGACGGGCTGATCGGTTCTTCAATATTGGCTTCCATCATCTGAATAACCATGGACAATTTTGGATGTCGCACACCGATCCGCGTGGGCACAGAGAGGCGTTGTGTGTCTTGGTCGGTGCGGATCGAACTGTAGATTTGTTGATCGGCCACCCAGTTGGCAACGTCCTCGCCCAAATCTTGAGCGATCAGCTTCAAAAACAGATCGATCGAGGATGTGCCGCCTGCAGTGGTCATTCGGTTTGTGTCGATGGTGAAAACGGATTTGGACAGCTCCACCTCGTCAAACTCTTCGGCGAAGCTATCCTGATTCTCCCAGTGAATCGTCGCGCGTTTGCCATCCAGAAGCCCCGCTTTGGCCATGCAGAAAGATGCGGTGCACAGCCCAATCACAGGTGGGCCCTTGCGCGCTTCCCTGCGCAACCAGTTCAGCAGTTTCTTAGTGGTCGCCTGCTGAATGTCCGTTCCGCCACACAACACAATTGTGTCATCGCGGCGCAGTTCGGCAAGATCGTCATCCAGCTTAAAAGTTGTGTTTGTTGAACAGCTTATCGTGTCGCCACCTTCGCCGACCAATATCCAGGAATAGTGATCACGTCCCATGTGCCGATTGGCCAAGCGTAGGCAGTCAATTGCTGACGCAAAGGACAGCAATGTGAACTTATCCAAAAGCACAAAAACAAAGCGCCGCGATTTCGCGTCGTTTTGATCAGAAGCGAGTGCCGAAGTCATTGACATCGTTTCCTTTTCCAAGAGGGGGTGCGCATCTTGAGTTGCAGCGAGTTGACCGATTAAACGAAACATTCACCAAACGCGTCAAGGCCGGATATTTCATCTATGGCGCCGGGACAAGAGCTTTTGTATAAGGCCTCATTAACTTGTCTAATTGGAGTAAAGACAATGGCTGACTGGCAAAAATCTGACTGGCGCGCGAAGCCCCGGATTCAGATGCCTGAGTATACGGATGACGCAGAGCTGAAGGCTGTAGAAGCCAAGCTCGCCAGCTATCCGCCATTGGTCTTTGCCGGCGAAGCGCGTCGCCTGAAAGCTCAGCTTGGTGCCGCTTCTCGCGGCGAGGCCTTTTTGTTGCAGGGCGGTGACTGTGCGGAGAGCTTTGAACAGTTCAGCGCAGACGGCATTCGCGATACATTCAAAGTGATGTTGCAAATGGCGATGGTGCTGACCTATGGCGCCAAGGTACCGGTGGTGAAAGTCGGTCGCATGGCCGGCCAATTTGCCAAGCCGCGTTCTGCGCCAACGGAAACTTTGGATGGCGTGGAGCTGCCTAGTTACCGCGGCGACATCATCAACGAGTTGGACTTCACGCCTGAATCGCGAATTCCCAATCCAAACAAGATGTTGCAGGCCTATACACAAGCGGCCGCAACGCTGAACCTGCTGCGCGCGTTCTCGACTGGTGGTTACGCGGATGTGCATCAGGTGCATTCCTGGACTCTTGGGTTCACCGAGGGGGAGAAAGCCACCAAGTATCGTGATATGGCCAACCGGATCAGCGATACGTTGGACTTCATGAAAGCGGCGGGCGTGACCTCTGATCGTTTGCACTCGTTGCAGACTGTGGACTTCTACACCAGCCATGAATCCCTGCTGCTGGAGTATGAAGAAGCGCTGACGCGTCTGGACTCGACTTCTGGTAAATGGCTCGCGGGGTCTGGCCACATGATCTGGATCGGCGACCGTACTCGCCAGCCAGATGGGGCGCATGTTGAATTTGCGCGTGGCGTTCAAAACCCGATTGGTTTGAAATGTGGTCCAACCACAACCGCAGATGACCTCAAAGTGTTGATGGAAAAGCTGAATCCGGAAAACGAAGCAGGTCGTCTGACATTGATTGCCCGCTTTGGCGCAGGCAGCGTTGGGGATCACCTGCCGCGCCTTGTCAAAGCGGTTCAGGAAGAGGGCGCCAATGTGCTTTGGACTTGTGATCCAATGCACGGCAACACCATCAAATCGGCAACCGGCTACAAAACCCGTCCGTTTGACAGTGTTCTATGCGAAGTGCGTGAGTTCTTCGGAGTTCACAAAGCTGAGGGCACCATTCCGGGCGGCGTGCATTTCGAGATGACCGGTCAGGATGTGACAGAGTGCACTGGCGGTGTACGAGCCGTAACCGAGGAAGATCTATCCGCACGCTATCACACAGCCTGTGACCCTCGTCTGAATGCGAGCCAATCGCTTGAGCTGGCGTTCCTCGTGGCAGAAGAGCTGTCTGACCGCGATCAAGCCAAAGCGGCCGCAGCGGTCTAAACCGCTTCAACCGCAAGTAATTAAGGGCCGCGCGAATGCGTGGCCCTTTTTTGTTGGGAAAAGCAAAAATAACCGCAATTTGCCTCTTGCATCCCCCCAACAGTTGAAGCTAAACACCGCTCCACAGAGAGGCGGTCAACTGACCAACGCTCTGATGCGGAGAGGTGGCCGAGTGGTCGAAGGCGCACGCCTGGAAAGTGTGTAGGCGGGAAACCGTCTCCAGGGTTCGAATCCCTGTCTCTCCGCCATTAACCAATTTCGAACCCGAGACGAGGCCCCCGCGTGGGCCTTTTCTTTCTGGTTCAAAGGGGTTTAGTTGATTCATCCGACTTTCTGAGACTAACGATTTGACCGAAATCGGTCTCCGAACGCCCCGCGTCTCTTTCCACCCGCCCTTCACCCAAGTCGAGACGGATTTGAAACTGGTCGTCTTTTCAGACGCTTGGCGAGAATGATCCTCCCGCACTGAAGTGGTCCGCCGCTATGTTTAGAAAACGGAGGATTCAC
>NZ_JAKVCW010000017.1 GCF_022448905.1 Shimia sp.
ACTCTCTCTTACTTTAGGCCCTCATTGGTTCCAAAAACTCTGACGACGGACAGTTAAGTCGTTGAAATAAAAATTTTGTTTCAAATTCTTGGGTTCGTTTGATCAGCTCAGCGTGACGATTAAGTGGGCGCACTACGTGTCTGAATTTTGCGTTGAGACCGTCACAAAGATTGGATGCGGTTTGCTTTCCTATCGGGTGAGATCGGCCATGGCTTTTGCGCGCGCTTAATCTGGAGAAATGTTCATAGGCGTGAGGACTTGCGCTGTTGATATTGACTCTGTTGTTGATTCAGGAAGCAGCCTATGGAAGGCAAGAAAGTGGTCGAACGCGGCGCGAATGTCGCGTTGCAGATCATGGTGGAGAACAAAACTGATCTTCTCCTTGGCGAGCAACTCTTTATTTTCTCGGTCCAGATCGTGGGCCACAAAAACACATGGTTTCAGTCTACAGTGCTCAAGGGTTTCCAGGATCGCCTTGTTTCCGCCTCCCATTGAGTAAACCGCCTGTAAAGCGGTCACATTCTCTACTCTTTTTGTGAGTTGGTTTGCCGTTGCTGAATGGACTCCACCACCACCTTGTAGCGAGATTATCCGCAGGTTTGGACAGAGATGTAGCAATGCCTCCTTAAATGCGATTTCACGATCCTCCTCTCCCAGGAAGCGCTCGTGGCTGCGGGTTGCCAATACAGCTCCGGACCTGTTCCCCAGAGTTTGGGAAATGAGATAGGCGGCTGTACGTCCGGCGCCTGCATTGTCCAAGCCCACGTAAGCCAATCTGTCGCCGCCGCCGAGATCCGTGACCAAAGTGACCACGGGAATCTTGGACGCGTGGAGTTTGCGCACCGCGGTCCGTATTGCGGGGGTGTCCTTGGCTTTCAGGCACACGCCTTGACTGCCCCGTTTGTGGATACGTTCAAGCGCAGCGACAACTTCTGCCTCTTGCATGATTTCCTGCAACAAAAAGCGCGGTCGACAGACTGCCAAAGTTATATGCGGCAATACCGCCTCCGCCGCGGATTTGACTTCGCGGCTGAAGCGCGCCGGGGCTTCGATCACAAAGTCAAAAAACATACGCCGCCCGCGTGCGGCAAGCTGCGCTTCTTGTGCCGCCAGCTCTTCGATTGCGGCGGTGACCCGTTGTTTGGTCTGGGCACTGACATTGGCGCGATTGTTCAAAACCCTGTCAACGGTTGCTGTGCCAAGGCCGGCTTGCCGTGCAATTTCTTTGATGGGAAAGCGATGTGTCATTGATGTGTTTTTGATGTGTTTTGGGCGGAAAATCAATCTTCACTCCCAGTAAGCTGAGGGCAAATAGGGAGGAAACTGCATGGCGAACAGGGCTGATTTAATCGGGTACTACGATCCCCAACACTGCGACGTGAGAGACTTTGAAGCGTGTCTGGACCAGGTAACACGTCCGGAAAACGTGCCGCTGGCAATGGCAATCGAAAAGAACATTCCCGTCTATGACAGCGGTAAGCTTCTGTCCGCCTTAGAAGGCGGGGGCCGCCGAACGGTGATGACCGAATGGGCGCAGGTATTGCAAAGCGGGGCCGGCATTGTCGTGCTGAAAGGGGCGTACCGTGACACCTGCGTGTTGGATCAGGCCACTGAAATTTACGGCCGAATTATTGAGCAGGAAAAGCAAAACGCGGGCGGAGGCGCGGATCACTTTGCGGCGTCCGGCGCCAATGATCGCATTTGGAATTCGCTTCAGAAGCTTTGCGAGGCCGCCCCTGGTGTTTTCATGCGCTACTTTGCCAATCCGGCGATTTCGGCTGTGTGTGAGGCTTGGCTGGGGCCAAATTATCAAATGACGGCCCAAGTCAATTTGGTGCATCCCGGTGGTGCGGCGCAGCAGGCGCATCGAGATTATCACCTAGGGTTTCAGACTGCGGATGTGAGCGCAGCTTATCCAGCGCATGTGCATGAGGTGTCACCGATTTTGACCCTTCAGGGCGCGGTCGCGCATT
The DNA here is from genome assembly GCF_022448905.1 of Shimia sp. Taxonomy (GTDB): domain Bacteria; phylum Pseudomonadota; class Alphaproteobacteria; order Rhodobacterales; family Rhodobacteraceae; genus Shimia. The sequence goes on from NZ_JAKVCW010000017.1 coordinate 1,974, forward strand.
GTGACATGCCGTTGGAAAGCGGCCCAACCAAGCTGTTGCCGTTTTCGCAAACCTACAAGCCTGGCTATGCCGCCTGGCGGCGGGAGGATTTCCGAGCGGTGTTTGAGGCGCGTTGCGTGCAATTACCCCTCTCCAAAGGGGACGCCGTCTTTTTTAATCCGGCACTGTTTCATGCCGCTGGCGCAAACAGCAGTTCCGATATCCATCGGTTTGTGAATCTGCTGCAAGTGTCTTCTGCCTTTGGGCAGGCTATGGAGACGGTTGACCGAGAGAAGATGTGCCGTTTGGTGTTTCCCCATGCCGTGCGGGCTTCCTCTGAAGGGACTTTGACGCAGGCTGAGCTCTCAGCAGCTATTGCCGCCACCGCAGAGGGCTACTCGTTCCCGACAAATCTGGACCGCGATCCTCCGTCAAATGGGTTGGCGCCAGAAACACAGGCTGCCTACTTTACGCGTGCCATTGAGGAGGGCTTGAGTGAGGACGAGTTCGGTGCCAGACTTGCAGAAATGAAGACTGTCAAACTGGCGACCTAAGCAAGTTGGTGTGCCTTATTTAGGAAAGAACGGGGCATCGTTAGTTTCACACGATGGCCCGTTTGTTTTTGGGGAGCCTGCTTAGAGTCAGGTGAGGTCGACCGGTTTGCCAGTTTTCAGGGACTGATCCGCCGCATCTGCCAGTAACTGCGCCTGCAAGCCGTCTTCAATGCTTGGCGCTGGCGGCGTGCTGTTTGCGGCGGCGTCAACAAAATGCGCCATCTCGGCACGATAGGCCGCTTCATACCGCTCCAAGAAGAAGTGTTGCACCGGCGCCCGTGCGAAGCCAGCCTCGGTCGCCATTTCGACCGTTGTTTCGTGCACGTTTTCGGCACGCAACATGCCGCGTGATCCGTGCACTTCGATCCGTTGGTCGTACCCATAGCTTGCGCGTCGCGAGTTGGTGATTTGACAGATTTTGCCGCTGGCTGTGGAGAGCGTGACTGCAGCGGTATCCACATCACCGGCTTTGCCGATTTCCGCATCCACAAGCGCAGACCCGATGGCGTAAACGCGAACGGGGTTCTCTCCCAACAGGAAACGGGCCATGTCCAAGTCGTGGATCATCATGTCGCGGAAAATGCCGCCGGAGCTTTTGATGTAGCTGACCGGGGGCGGGGAAGGGTCGCGAGATTGAATTGTGATGATCTCAGTGTCGCCAATCTGGCCTTGCTGCAGTCGCGCCTGCAAGTCAGCGAAGTTTGGGTCAAAACGCCTGTTGAAGGCCGTCAGGAACGGCACACCAGCGGTTTCAACAACAGCTTTGCAGTCGCGAATTCTGTCGGAAGACAGGTCCACAGGTTTCTCGCAAAAGATGGCTTTGCCCGCTATGGCGGCGGCGTGAATGAGGTCGTAGTGGGTGTCGGTTGGCGTACCAATGACAACTGCGTCGACATCCGCGCTGTTGATCAGCTCCATGGCATCCATGACCTTGGCGTTTGTCTGGTTGGCCAAGTCCCGAGCAGGCGCCGGGAAGGCGTCGGCCACCGCCGTGACAGTAGCGCCCTCAATCTGTGATATGGATCGGGCGTGCACCTGGCCGATCCGGCCGCACCCCAATAGTCCAATACGTGTCATCTATGCCCCCTTGAAGCTGCGCAAGACTTGGCGGGTTTTGGCCACCAATGGATCGTGGGTCTCTTTCAGAATCTGCACGCGATCAAAGCGCGTTGGGTCGGCGTTCACTGCCGCGCGCATCGCGTCGCCAAACGCCATGCGCAGTTCTGTTCCTATATTGAATTTGCAAATCTTGGAGTCACGCGCCAAGGCTTGCCTTTGTGCCACGGGCACACCGGAGCCGCCATGGATTACCAAGGGCACGTCGGTCAAAGCTTCAATGGCGTTGATGCGGTCAACGTCCAGCCCGCCTTCTTTGTCTTGTTGCAGATGCACATTCCCGACGGAGATCGCCATAGCGTCAACGCCAGTGTCCCGCGCAAATTGTGCAGCTTCTTCAGGATCGGTACCGGCTGAGCCTTCGCCGCCTGAGTAGCCGACAAAGCCGATTTCCCCTTCGCACGACACGCCCGCCGCATGCGCCATTTCGGCAATCACGGCAGTGTCGTGGATGTTTTGCGTCAAAGGTGTGCGCGAGCCATCAAACATCACCGAAGTGAAGCCGCTTTCGATGGCGATGCGGCACTCGTCTGCCGTGTAGCCGTGATCGAGATGCGCGACGACGGGCACGGAGGCGTTTTCCGCGAGATGCGTGAACATTTTTCCCAGCACAGGAAGCGGTGTGTGCTCCCGACAAGAGGGACCGGCCTGCAAAATCACCGGCACGTTTTCCGCTTCTGCCGCTGCCACATAAGCGCGCATGTCTTCCCAGCCAAGCGTGACCAATCCGGCCACGGCATAACCGTCCTTCAGCGCCGGCTGAAGGACATCTTTTAATGTCACCAGGGTCATTTGAACTTCGCAACCATATCCATAATGCCGGGGATCGTGTGCAGCTGTTCCTCATGGGTTGGCTGGAAATACTGCTTCAGGCTGCGTTGGCTCAACCCGCCGAGGATGGTGAAGTAATACATCTGATAGCCGGGCAGCACGGCGCAGGGGTGATAGCCTTTGTCGAGCATGATCGTTGAGCCATCCATGATGTGATACGCGTCGCCTGGCTTGTTATCTTCGCGCTGCAGCATTTGAACGCCAGAGCCGTAGTTCGGCTTGAAACGGAAGTTGTAGGTTTCGTCGTGGCGGGTTTCGATCATCTCGCCGTCTGCGCCCTTACGGTCCGTGTCATGCTTGTGAGATGGGAAACCGGACCAGCCGCCTTCGCCGACCGTGAAGAGTTCACTGACCAGAAGACGGCCCACTTTGTCATGGTGGTTGGCGCCGAGGATGTGTTTGATCTTGCGATGGGTTTTGGTGTCGTCGGAGCCGTATTGCACCAGATCAAGCTCCGGCACGCGCACGTCAAACGGCTCGAGAACTTTGTCGTATTTGGCACCCGCAATGAAGGTTTCGGTGGTGTCGGTTTTGCAGGTGATGCGCACGGTCGCACCAACCGGCACATAGACCCCTTCAGGATCGCCGTCCCAGACGTCTTCTGTTCGGTTGCCCAGGTCAGGATAGACTGCGCCCTCTACATCGACATCCACGGTGCCGGTGGCCGGTACCACACAGGTTTCGTAGCCGGGCACAGCGTATTCAAACACTTCACCACGTTTGAGTTTCACGATGTTGAAGTAGTTCAGCGGCACCAGGTCATGGTTCGCATCAACGATGGGTTTGTTCTGGTTGTCATGGGGCGCAATGTGCATTGGGCTCTCCTTTCAAAGAGTTGGTCCGGAGTGCGAGGACAAAAAGGCCTCAAGCTCGGTGGTTGTGGGCATGGCGTTGGCGCAGCCGGGCTGGGACACCACAATGGAGGCGCAGGCGGAGCCGCGCAGGACGGCGTCGCGGAGGCTGTGGCCTGTGGCGATTGAGGCAAGGAGGCCAGCCATAAAGCTGTCTCCGGCGCCGTTGGGCTTGACGGCGGTGACGGGGTAGATGCCGGTGCGGATTTCTTCACCAGCACTCAGCGTGATGGCGCCTTCATGGCCCATTTTGTAGATCACCAGCTTGCCGCTGGCGGCCAATTCCCGCGCCTTATCGAGGCCTTTTCCGATGCCACCCGCCATGAAGCCGAATTCTTCATCGTTGCCAACAATCAGGTCGCTGGCGTCGCCCGCGCGCGATAGCACGTCAGCGGCCACTTCTGCAGATGGCCAGCTGTATGGGCGGTAGTCGATGTCAAATATCACCGGCAGACCGGCGGCCTTCGCATTGTCAAAAGCGCGAAAGGTTGCGGACCGCGATGGTTCGGCGGCAAAGACCGTTCCCGCGGTTATGAGCGCGGTGAATGCGCGGTAGTCAACCGCGTCCATATCCTCGTCTGAGACTTGAAAATCCGCCGCACCGTTGCGGTAGATCACGTTCTGGAAGTCTTCGATGCAGCTTTCGTAGACCGCCAGTGACGTCCGGGCTTCTCCACCGACAGAACGGACGTAGCGCGTGCCGACGCCGTAGTCCTGTAGGCGGTTGAAGCAAAACCGGCCTACTGCGTCGTCAGACACTGAGGTGACAAGGGACGCCTCCGATCCAAGCTTCACCAGACCGGCGCAGATATTGGCGGAGGATCCGCCCAGGTCCGCGCGGAAGGTGGTGGCATCCTCGCTTTTAACTCCAATGGGGTCGGCAAACATGTCCATGCCTGCGCGCCCAAACACCGCAAAGCGATTGCCCTTGATGGCGTCAATCAAAGTCATCACACACCCCGACGCTGTTTGACGCGGCTGGCTTCCCACGCAATATGCGCTTCGCGCACAGAGTCATCTTCGGTGATGTGAGGGGTGCCTACCTCCCACCAAGCATGACCTTCTGTGGTCCAGCCTTCGTAGGGGTCTACGTCCATGACAATGACATAGGTCTTGTCGCTGGCCTTAGCCCGTTTGAAGGCTTCCGCCAACTCTGCCGGGTTCGCCACTTTCTCGGCTGTTGCCCCCATCGAGGCCGCGTGCGCGGTGAAGTCGACGCCAAAGGCCTCTGGAATTGTCGGGCAGTCCTCCAGCAGATTGTTGAAGCTTTCGTTGCCGGTGTTGTTTTGCAGCTTGTTGATCACGGCAAAACCACCGTTATCCAACACAAGCACGATCATTTTTTTCTGGCTCAGCACAGAAGAATAGATGTCTGAGTTGAGCATCATGTAGGAGCCGTCCCCACAGAAGGTGATGGTGTCTTGATCCGGTTCCCGTTCTGCCTGGGCGATCCGGGCACCCCAGGCCCCCGCGATTTCATAGCCCATGCAGGAGAATCCAAACTCGACGTCCACCGTGCCAATATCCAGCGTGCGCCAGTTGGCGGTGACCTCAGCGGGCAAACCACCCGCGGCCGCCACAACACGATCTCGCGCATCGCAAAGCTCATTCACAACACCAATCGCTTGTGCATAGGAATTGGGGCGGTTGCCGTAGGACACGTTGTCAGCCACGTAAGCGTCCCACTTTTTGCGCTCTTCCTGGGCGAAAGTGACCCATTGTGTGGGCGTTTTCATTTCGAGTTCGCTGTCCAGCGCTGTCAGAGCCAGTTTGGCGTCACCTACCACGGGTAGGGACATGTGCTTGCCGGCGTCATGGCGAGCGGCGTTGATCGAAATGAACTGTGCGTCTTGATCAAAGGCAGTCCAGCTGCCGGTGGTGAAGTCTTGCAATCGGGTGCCAACCGCAAGGATCACGTCTGCTTTTTCGGCAATCGCATTTGCGCTGTCTGAACCGGTGACGCCAATCGGGCCGATGTTCAGCGGGTGGGTAGCGAGCATGTTGGCGCGACCGGCGATGGTCTCAACCACGGGAATGCTGCGTTTTTCTGCAAAGGCGGTGAGTTCAGTGGCCGCCTGTGAGTATTGAACACCGCCGCCTGCAATGATCATTGGGCGCTTTGCTGTTGCAAGCATTGCCGCTGCATCGGCAATTTCCGCCGCATCTGGAGATTGACGGCGGATGCGGTGGACCTTCTTGGCAAAGAACTTTTCGGGGTAGTCGTAAGTCCATCCTTGCACATCCTGCGGCAATCCAAGGAAGGCAGGGCCGCAATCGGCGGGGTCCAACATGGTTGCAAGGGCGTTTGGCAGGGATTGGATCACCTGAGCTGGGTGGGAAATCCGATCCCAGTAGCGCACGATGGGTTTGAAAGCATCGTTCACGCCAAAAGTTGGATCGTTGTAGTTTTCCATCTGCTGCAGCACCGGGTCCGGTAGACGTGTGAGGAAAGTATCCCCGCAGAGCAGCAACATGGGCAGGCGGTTTGCGTGTGCCAATCCGGCGGCTGTCAGCAGGTTGGCCGTGCCAGGACCCGCCGAGGCCGTGCAGAACATGAAGCGTTGGCGCAGCCATTGCTTGGCGTATCCCGCGGCCGCGAATCCCATGCTTTGCTCGTTCTGTCCGCGGTACAGAGGCAGCTCTTCACGCACGCCGTTCAGGGCTTCGCCCAAGCAGGTCACATTGCCATGGCCAAAGATGCCGAATCCGCCGCCACAGACGCGCATTTCCTTCCCGTCGATTTCTATGAACTGATTGGAAAGCCAACGAATAATTGCCTGCGCTGTGGTGAGGCGGATAGTGGTGTTTTCTGTCGTCATCTTTGCGCGACCCTTCTGGAGCATTTGGCGGAATCTGAGGGTTCCGAACGAATGCGGCTTGCGAGTTTTCGAATCTCAAGATACAAGTTTTGCAACCGGTTGCAAATTGAATTTCAAAAAGGAGGCTGCGCGGTGACTGAGATCGGGATCGGCATTTGTGGCGGCGGCTATATGGGCAAGGCCCATGCGGTTGCGATGGCCTCTGTGGGGGCGGTGTTCAACACTGCGCTGCGTCCGCGTCTGGAAATGGTCTGCGCGTCGTCTCCCGAGAGCGCGCAGCGGTATCAAAAAGCTTACGGATTTGCGCGATCTACTGGAGACTGGCGCGCATTGGTGGCTGATCCGAAGGTCGAGGCCGTGGTTATTGCCTCACCGCAGGAGACGCATCGTGAGATTGCTGAGGCTGCTTTTGCATTGGGTAAGCCTGTGCTTTGCGAGAAACCATTGGGTGCGTCGATGGAAGATGGCGCGGCGATGGTTGCTGCAGCGGAGACTGCTGGCGCGGCCAATATGGTTGGCTTCAACTACGTGCGCACGCCTGCAACCCAGTTTGCGCGCGATTTGATCGCCCAAGGTGAAATTGGGGATGTGACTTGGTTTCGCGGTGAGCACACCGAGGATTTCTATGCTGACCCGGACATACCGGCCAGTTGGCGCACGCAGGGTATGGCCAATGGCACGATGGGCGACTTGGCGCCGCATATGGTCAACTGCGCGCTGGCGTTGATGGGGCCGATTTCCAAGGTTCTGGGTGAGGTGGAGACCGTTCATGCGGAGCGGCCCGGTGGCGCTGTGACCAACGATGACCATGCGCAAATGATGTGCCGGTTTGAGAGCGGCGCCATGGGGCATATGTATTTCTCGCGCATCGCGACCGGGCGCAAGATGGGCTATGCCTATGAAATATCGGGCACAAAGGGCGCAATTCGCTTTGATCAGGAGGATCAAAATGCGCTTTGGCTCTATCGTATGGAGGGTGCGGAGGCGACGCGAGGGTTTGTGAAAATCCTGACCGGTCCTGCGCATCCCGATTACGAGCCGTTCTGCCAGGGGCAAGGGCACGGAACGGGTTATCAAGATCAGATCATCATCGAATCGCGGGATTTCCTGCGGGCGATCGAAACAGGGGAGGCGGTGTTCCCGACCTTCCGAGACGGACATGAGGTGAATCGTGTCATTGCGGCTGCGTTGGCCAGTCATGATGCGAAAACCTGGAAACATATCAACAGCTTCTGACTTTGGAGTGAGCGAAATGAGCATTCGGATTGGCAATGCACCCTGTTCCTGGGGCGTGGAGTTTGCGGAGGACGACCGCAATCCAACCTGGCAAACCGTTTTGAAACAGTGTGCCGAGGCGGGCTACAAGGGGATTGAGCTTGGGCCTGTGGGCTTCATGCCGGAGGACCCGGCGGTGCTGGGAGAGGCTTTGGCCGAGCATGATTTGGAGCTGATCGGCGGGGTTGTGTTCCGCGCCTATCACGATCCGGACGCATGGGACGATGTGCTGGATGCCACCCACCGCACGGCCAAGGCGCTTCAGGCGCATGGGGCGCAACATCTTGTTTTAATTGATTCAATCTCTCCGCGTCGAGCGCCAACCGCTGGGCGTGTGGGGGAGGCTGAACAGATGGATAAGGCCGAGTGGACCGCCTATCGGGATCGTATTGCTGAGACCGCGCGGATCGGGAGCGAAGAGTATGGGTTGACCGTTGGTATTCATGCGCACGCTGCTGGGTTCATGGACTTTGAGCCGGAGCTGGAGCGTTTGCTGAATGAGGTTGACGAAAGCATCTTGAAGATCTGCTTTGACACCGGACACCACAGCTACGCAGGCTTTGATCCCGTGGCCTTCATGAAGAAACACATTGGCCGCATTTCCTATATGCACTTCAAAGACATAGATCCGAAGGTGAAGGCCGAGGTGATCGCCAATCGCACCGGATTCTATGATGCCTGTGGTCAGGGGATCTTCTGTAATCTCGGTGACGGAGATGTCGATTTCCCAGCCGTGCGTCAGGTGCTTTTGGATGCCGGATTTGAAGGCTGGTGCACGGTGGAGCAGGACTGCGACCCACTTCTGGACCCGGATCCTGTGGGCGATGCGCGCAAGAACCGTGAGTATCTGGAATCCATCGGATTCAGCTAAATCTGGACGTCGGTATGACGTCTGTATCACGACTGTATTGCGGAGGTGCCAAATTCTGGCACCTCAGGTGACATCATGAGGAGGAGACAAGCTCATGACAAAGCTGAAATGGGGCATGATTGGCGGCGGCGAAGGCAGCCAGATTGGGCCAGCTCACAGATTGGGGGCGCTTGCGGATGGGCGGTTTGAATTTGCTGCCGGCGCGTTGGATCATCGCCCGGATGTGGGTAAGGAGTATGCGCAGCGTCTCGGTGTGGCCGAAGATCGGGCGTATGGTGATTGGCAGGAGATGCTTGCCGGCGAGCGGGGCCGTGATGACCGGATCGATCTGGTCACGGTGGCCACGCCCAACTCGACGCACTTTGAGATCACCAAGGCGTTTCTTGAGAGCGGTTTCAATGTGCTTTGCGAAAAGCCAATGACCATGACCGTCGAGGAAGGCGAAGAAATCGTGAAGGTCGCTGAGAAGAGCGGCAAGATCTGCGCAGTGAACTACTGCTACTCGGCGTATCCAATGGTGCGTCAGGCGCGAGCGATGGTTCGGGCGGGTGAGATTGGCAAAGTGCGTTTGGTGGTCACAAACTTCAGCCATGGGCATCACGGCGACGCCACAGATGCGGATAACCCGCGTGTGCGTTGGCGCTATGATCCGGCGATGGCCGGGGTGTCCGGGCAGTTTGCGGACTGTGGCATCCATGCGATGCATATGGCCGGGTTCATTGCCGATGATGAGGTCGAAAGCCTGTCAGCCGACTTTGCCTCCACCATTGCCAGCCGTGAGTTGGAAGATGACGCGATGGTCAATTTCCGTATGAGCGGCGGCACGGTTGGGCGGCTCTGGACATCTTCGGTGGCGATTGGCCGGCAGCACGGCTTTGATATTCAGGTGTTTGGCGAGACCGGCGGTCTGCGCTGGGCTTCAGAGCAGCCAAACCAGTTGATCTACACGCCCGTTGGCGGGCGCACGCAGATCATTGAAAAAGGTGAGGGCGGTCTGCACGAAGATGCGCAGCGTTTGAGCCGTGTGGCGATTGCGCATCCCGAAGGCTTCCCTCTGGCGGTGGCCAATATCTACTGTGATTTGGCGGATGCCATTTCCGGCGAGCTGCGTGATGGATTGCCAAATGCCGCGGACGGCGTGCGGTCCATGGCGGCGGTCTACACGGCGGTGGCCTCTGCGAAAGATGGCGGTGCCTGGATCGATGCCCGTCCACCTATGTTCCGCTGACGGAGAGCTGAGGCTGCGCCAAGTGGTGTGGCCTCAGACCTCTGCCTTCAAGGTGCCGCGCTCCACGATAGAGCATGGGAAAATCCGGGTTTCCGGATAGCGCTCCGGGTCGTCCAGCATCGCCACCATCAGCTCTATTGAGCTCGTTACAATCTGGCGGATTGGTTGGTGAATGGTGGTCAGGTCGATGTTTTCCCATCGTGACATTTCCATGTCGTTGAGGCCGATAAGGCCAATGTCGTCCGGGCAGGCCAGGCCGCTGTCATCAATGGCGGACAGTGCGCCAATGGACAGAACGTCGTCGCCGCAGAAGTAGGCTTGTGCAGGGCTGTTTTTTAGCAGCCTGAGCATTTCGCGACGTCCGGCATCAAAGGAGTAGGCGTCTGCAAAGGAGTAACTGGCCTTGATGCCCGGATTGGCTGACATCTCTGACATAAAGCCTGTGTAGCGATCCTGGGTCGAGGTGGCGCCTTCCGGGCCGCCCATGAAGCCCAGATGCGTGTAGCCGCGCTCAATAAGTTCGCGAGCAGCCATGCGGCCACATTCAACGTTGTCAATTCCCACGACGTGCACCTGCGGCGCTGATGAGGCCCGTCCAAAAGAATGCACCACAGGAACGCCTGCATCGCGAAAGGCTTTGGCAAATCCCGGGGGGAGCGTGGAGGAGGCGACCACCACGCCGTCTACAGAATATTGGCGTAACATACGGACCGAGTTCTCGGGGTCGGTCTCGTCAGTGAGGTTCACCAGCAAGGGGCGCAGTCCACGGTCCTGTAGTCCGCGGGTGAACAGGTCAAAGACTTCCAGAAAGATCGGGTTGTGAAAGTTGTTGGACACAAGGCCGATCAATTTGGTGCGCCCGGTTGTGAGGGAAGAAGCCAGGGCGTTGGGGCTATAGCCCAGCTCTTTGGCGGCCTTTTCGACTTTGCGCCGCATCTTGTCGGAAACAGAAGCGCCGTCGGTGAAGGTGCGCGATACGGCTGACCGTGAAACGCCTGCGCGTTCTGCAACCTCTTTCAAAGTGACGGCCATTTTTTGTCGGTCCTTAGTTCGTTATGACGGCTTGTTTACAAGGTTTTTTTAATAAGTGCAGCATGAAACAGCGCCTGCAATTTTGCAACCGGTTGCAAAATGGGTTGGAGTGTGGTTTAAATTGAGTCGGAGAGGCGGGAACAGCCGCCCACGTGCCATGAAGACGTGATTTTGGGAGGAAAACATGACGTCAATTACAAAGAAGCTGGCTCTGGCCGCTGCCGTGGTGGCAGCACCGTTTGCCGTGGCAACTTCGGCAGTGGCCGAAGGTGAGAAATATGTTCTGGTCAGCCACGCACCGGACAGCGACAGCTGGTGGAACACAATCAAAAACGGCATCGCGCTTGCGGGCGATCAGATGGGTGTTGAGGTTGAATACCGCAACCCGCCAACCGGTGACCTCGCCGACATGGCGCGTATCATTGAGCAGGCCGCGGCCTCCGGTCCAAACGGCATCATCACCACTCTGTCTGATTACGATGTCCTGTCCGGTCCAATCAAAGCGGCAGTGGACAGTGGCGTTGACGTGATCATCATGAACTCCGGCACGCCAGATCAGGCGCGCGAAGTTGGTGCGCTGATGTATGTGGGTCAGCCAGAGTATGACGCAGGCTATGCAGCGGGTGTACGCGCCAAAGGTGACGGCGTGGGCAGCTTCCTCTGCGTGAACCACTACATTTCTTCGCCATCTTCGACCGAGCGCTGTCAGGGCTTTGCCGATGGTCTGGGCGTGGATCTGGGTGACCAGATGATCGACAGTGGCCAAGACCCGGCAGAGATCAAAAACCGTGTTCTGGCGTATCTGAATGCCAACCCGGAAACCGACGCCATTCTGACGCTTGGCCCAACATCCGCAGATCCAACCCTGTTGGCGCTGGATGAAAACGGCATGGCTGGTGACATCTACTTTGGCACCTTTGACCTCGGTGAAGAGATCGTGAAAGGCATTAAGGCCGGCGTGATCAACTGGGGCATCGACCAGCAGCCATTCCTGCAGGCCTACCTGCCGGTTGTGGTGCTCACCAACTACCACCGCTACGGCGTTCTGCCAGGCAACAACATCAACTCCGGCCCTGGTTTTGTGACCGCAGACGGCCTGGAGAAAGTTGAAGAGTTCGCGGGCGAATACCGCTAAGCGTCACTCACTTCGCGCGGGGCGCTTGCATTGGCGCCCCTCGCACACTGTACTCCAAATCCTACAATTCAGACCAAACGGGAGATGTCGCATGACAAGCGCGACGCAGCCCACGGCCAACACCGACGAACGCGTCAAGGAAATTTCCAGTTTCCGCAATGCGTTGATCCGCCCAGAACTGGGTGGGATTGTCGGCACCGTCGCCGTGTTCACTTTTTTCCTTCTCTTCGCTTTTGACAGCGGGATGTTCAACAGCCAGGGCATCATGAACTGGAGCCAGATCTCGGCGCAATTCATGATCATCGCCGTTGGGGCCTGTCTGTTGATGATCGCAGGGGAGTTTGATCTCTCGGTTGGCTCGATGATCGGTTTCGCGGGGATGCTGATTGCGATTTTCAGTGTGACGCTCGGCTGGCCGGTTTGGATGGCGATTATTGTCACTTTCGTGATTGCCGTGTCCATCGGTGCGTTAAACGGGTTCATCGTGGTGCGCACCGGGCTGCCAAGCTTTATCGTGACCTTGGCGTTCCTGTTTATCCTGCGCGGCTTTGCGATCTACCTGCCGCAGACCATCGAGCGCAAAACCATCATTGGCGGCGTAAGCGACGTTGCTGAGGGGGATTGGTTGGCGGCCGTGTTTGGCGGCAAGATCTTCACCGGCTTTTTCCAGTGGATGGGCGACAACGGCATCATTGCGGTGTTTGAGCGCGGCACCCGTAAAGGGCAGCCCGTGGTCGAAGGCCTGCCAATGCTGATCGTTTGGGCCATTGGTCTGGTGATTGTCGGGCACATCATTTTGACCAAAACCAAGTTCGGTAACTGGATCTATGCGGCTGGTGGCGACGCTGAGGCGGCGCGGAACTCTGGTGTGCCGGTGAACAAGGTGAAAATCCTGATGTTCATGTTCACCGCCTTCTGCGCGACTGTGTTTGCTGTGTGTCAGGTTATGGAGTTCGGCTCTGCCGGTGCAGACCGCGGCTTGCTCAAGGAGTTTGAAGCTATCATCGCGGTGGTTATTGGGGGAGCGTTGCTGACCGGTGGCTACGGATCGGTGATTGGGGCCGCGCTTGGCGCGTTGATCTTCGGCGTGGTGCAGCAAGGTCTGTTCTTTGCCGGTGTGGAAAGCTCTCTGTTCCGCGTTTTCCTTGGCGTGATCCTGCTGGGGGCAGTAATCCTGAACACCTACATCCGTCGCATCATCACAGGGGAGCGCTGATATGAACCCTGAACATGCTCCCATCATTCAAATGAAAAACATCGAGAAACACTTTGGTCGCGTGATCGCATTGGCGGGTGTTTCGGTCGATATCTTTCCCGGCGAGTGTCATTGTTTGCTTGGCGACAACGGCGCGGGGAAGTCGACTTTCATCAAAACCATGTCCGGTGTGCATAAGCCGACCAAAGGAGAGATCCTATTTGAAGGTCAGCAGATGCATTTTGCCGACCCGCGTGATGCGATTTCTGCCGGGATTGCGACGGTGCACCAGCACCTGGCCATGATCCCTTTGATGTCGGTGAGCCGGAACTTCTTCATGGGCAATGAGCCGGTGAAGAAGATCGGCCCAATGAACTTCTTCGATCACGATTACGCCAATAAGGTCACGATGGACGAGATGCGCAAAATGGGCATCAACCTTCGCGGGCCGGATCAGGCGGTTGGTACTTTGTCAGGCGGTGAGCGGCAGACAGTCGCGATCGCGCGCGCGGTTCACTTCGGGGCAAAGGTCTTGATCTTGGACGAACCAACCTCCGCATTGGGTGTGAGGCAAACGGCGAACGTTCTGGCGACCATCGACAAGGTGCGCAAGCAGGGCGTGGCTGTGGTGTTTATCACCCACAACGTCCGCCACGCGCTGGCGGTTGGAGATCGCTTTACGGTGCTTAATCGCGGTCAAACCCTAGGCACGTCGCAACGCGGGCAGATCACCCCGGATGAGCTGCAGGATATGATGGCCGGCGGCCAGGAACTGGTTGCGCTGGAAGACAGTCTCGGCGGCACCGTTTAGAAGATCGAAGCCAACTGGTGTTGCGCTCTATATCAATGCAAAGTCCCCTCCCGTGGTTTCGGGGTGGGGCATTAGCTGCGCCCTGCAGGCCCGCAGCTTTCTCTCACAACCAAATCGCCGTGAAGCCGCTCATTGGTTTTCTCCGTGCTTTGCCCCTCTAACCCATCCAAAAGCACCGCCATGGCGCGCTCGCCAATCTTGTTGCGTGGTTGGCGGATCGTGGTCAGAGCCGGGGTGATGTTGCTGGCAAAGGGAATGTCGTCAAAGCCTATCACGGAAAAATCGCCGGGCACGTCAAACCCACGCAGGCGCAGGGCCGCGATCACGCCAATGGCGGTGTTGTCATTGAAGCAGAAAAAGGCCGTCGGCAGTGTATCCTTGATGAAAAGGCGCTCCACAGCCGCACGCCCGCCTTCGCTGCTGCCATCCCCCTCGACGCGCCAATCGGCCAGTTCTTCGGCGCATTCTGCCAGGCCTTTGCGATAGCCTTCGTGACGCAAATCGGACAGCACATCGCCGGTGCCGCCGCCGACAAACACGATGCGGCGATGGCCAAGTGACACCAGATATTCGGTTGCCATTTTGGAGGCGGCCACGTCGTCCACCCCGACAAAATCGGTCTCGGTGGTCTCCAGAGGGCGGCCCACAGCCACAAGCGGGGGCAGTTGCGTAACCGGATCTTGTGGCGCGCCAGCCACGGGCAGGTGCCCGGTCAGAAGAACAAGCCCATCTGCCACACCCGTTGCCAGAAAGCGCATGTGGTTTTCTTCCAGTGAAATTGCGCCTTCGGTGTTGCCGATCAACACGCCGTAGCCGCGCGCGTGTGCCTCTTTCTCCAGTCCAATCAGCACGCCCGGAAAGTTGGGGTCCGCAATGGAGGGCGTCAGCACCATGACCATCTTGGAGCGTTTCATGCGCAGGTTCTGCGCCATCACATTGGCGGTGTAGCCGGTGCGCGCGATGGCATTGGTCACTTTCTTGCGCGTGCTCTCCGCCACCTTTTCCGGGTTTCGAATCGCGCGGCTGACCGTGGCAATGGAGACGCCGGCCAGCTTGGCGACGTCCTCAATTGTGGCAGATTTCTTGGGTGGCAATGACACGTTTGGCGCGCCTGTTGGTTTGGTGTTTTTGTTTATGCGCACGAGGCGGTTAGGAGCCTTATAGCCGCAATGCGGCATTGTGAAAAGGTTTACAGCGCTCTATGTAAAGGTTTACATGATTGATGAAAACGTTTACATAAATCAATCAACGCCTCCGCAGTGAGGCGAAAATTCAGGGAGGAGACGACGTGCCGGATGGCCAGTCTATAGGTGTGCCGATTTTGTCGGCGGACGGGATCAGCAAGTCATTTGGCTCGGTCCCGGTTCTGTTCAGCGTGAGCATGGATATTCGCGCCGGGGAGGTGCACGCGCTCATCGGAGAGAATGGCGCGGGAAAGTCGACGTTTATGAAAATCCTTTCCGGGTTCTTGCAGCCCACGTCCGGCCATATCCGGTTGGATGGTGTGGACACCGAGTTGCCCGGCAACGGTCAATCCGAAGAGCTGGGGATTGTTTTGATCCACCAAGAGCTCAATCTCGCCGAGCAGATGACCGTTGAGGAAAACATTTTCCTTGGGCGGGAAATCATGAACAGGGGGGTGCTGGATCGGGCCACAATGCGCGCCATGGTGCGCGGCTATCTGGATGACATCGGCCTCGACATTTCGCCCGAAGACCGGATTTCCGATCTCTCGATTGCGCAAAAGCAGATGGTGGAGATTGTTAAAGCCATCAGCCGTGACGCACGTGTTCTGATCATGGACGAACCAACGGCGGTTTTGACCGAAGCGGAAACGGAGCTGTTCTTCGCACAGGTGCGCCGCTTGAAAGCGCGCGGCACGGCGATTGTCTTTGTTTCCCATAAGCTGGCCGAAGTCAGCGCGATTTCCGATCAAGTTACCGTGCTAAGGGACGGGCAGTGGATCGGCACCCATGCGGCGAAAGACGTGACGCCGGACACGATGGCGCAGATGATGGTGGGGCGCGAGTTGAGCGACCTGTACCCGCCGATGAACGAAGTGGATGTGGATGCAGATCGCGTGCTGGACGTGCGCGATCTGGTGGCGCCCGGCGTACACAACGTCAGCTTTGACCTGAGGAAAGGGGAAATCCTTGGGTTCTCAGGGCTGATTGGCGCCGGGCGTACAGCGGTTTTTGAGGCCATCTGCGGCCTGACACCGCGCGAGGGCGGAAGTGTCGCCTTTGATGGCGCGCCTGCAAACTTCACTTCTGTGGCGGCGGCACGCGATGCGGGGATTGTGTATCTGACCAAAGACCGCAAAGAGAAAGGTCTGCTGCTTGGGCAGAAGATGCTCCCGAACCTTTCGCTTTTTGCTTTGCCGAAGTTTGTCAAAGGCTTGAGCGTGGACCGCAAGGCTGAGGACGCCGCGCTGGAGCGTGCTATTCGGCGCTTTGATATTCGGGCGCGGGACCCCAATGTGAACGTGGGCGACCTGTCTGGCGGCAACCAGCAAAAGCTTCTGCTCGCCAAAGTCATGGAGTGTGATCCGCGTATCCTGATCATCGACGAGCCGACGCGCGGCATCGACGTGGGCACCAAACAGCAGATCTATCACTTTATCGCCGCCATCGCCGCCGAAGGCGTGTCTGTGGTCGTGGTATCCTCTGAAATGCCGGAGATCATTGGCCTGTGTCACCGCGTGGTGGTGATGCGCGAAGGCGAAATCACTGGGGTCGTGACCGGCGACCGCATCAACGAAACAGAAATCGTGCGCTACGCCGCAGGACTTAAGCGGGAGCAACAGCAATGACCGAGACAACCATGAGTACAGCCAAACCTTCGATGCTGCGCGGCTTTGACCTCAAGACGGCAGGACCCGCGATTGCGCTCCTGATCCTCTGTGTGATCGGCTTTCTGCTCAACCCGGCCTTCCTGAGTGAAGGCAATATCACCAACCTGCTGACCCGTTCGGCCTTCATTGGCATCATTGCGGTGGGCGCGACTTTTGTGATCACCGCTGGCGGCATTGACCTGTCGGTTGGGTCCATGGCCGCAGTGATCGCGGGCGTGATGATCATTGTGATGAACAGCGCGGTGGACACGTTTGGCACCGGCGTCACAACTGTTCTGATTGGCTGTGGATGTTCGGTGATCCTTGGGCTTGGGGCGGGTCTTGTGAACGGGCTTTTGACCACCAAAGGCAAGATCGAAGCCTTCATCGTGACGCTTGGCACCATGGGTATTTACCGCTCGCTGGTGACCTATTTCGCTGACGGCGGAACCCTGTCGCTCAACTATGACATTCGCGGCGTGTATCGCCCGGTCTACTACGACAGTTTCTTTGGTCTGCCGATCCCGGTGTGGGTGTTTATCGTTGTCTCCATTGCAGGTTGGTTCCTGATGAACCGCACCGCTTTCGGGCGCTACTGCACCGCGATTGGCTCCAACGAGAGCGTGGCAAAATACTCCGCCATCAAGGTGGATCGGGTGAAAACACTGACCTATGTGATCCAGGGTCTCTGCGTGTCGCTCGCTACCATCATTTACGTGCCGCGTCTCGGCTCCGCGTCGTCTTCAACCGGCGTTTTGTGGGAACTGGAAGCCATCGCTGCGGTGATCATTGGGGGTACGGTGCTCAAGGGCGGCTATGGCCGGATTGGCGGCACTATTTTGGGCGCGCTGATCCTGACCACCATCGGCAATATTCTGAACTTCACGGACATGATCTCCAACTATCTGAACGGGACCATGCAGGGCCTCATCATCATCGTGGCCGTCTGGCTGCAACGCGGAGATTGGGGCCGCAACACGTCGGCAGACTAGGCGCTGACACACCACACGAAGAATTTCTCGCAGAGCTTTGTGCGAAAGAACCGGGCGTCACCGGAGAGGAGAGGTGCGTCCAAATCACAGGGAAGTCAAAGGACTTTTAGGGAGGAAAACATGAAGACCTTTACCAAAATTGGCGCATTGGCCACGGCGGCCACAATCGCCCTTACCGGCTGGGCAAGTGCTGAGACCATCAAGATCGGTGTGAGCTACCCAACCCCAACCCATGCATGGGCCGCTGGTATGAACTGGCACGCGGAAAAGGCCGAAGAGCGGCTGGAAGCGCTCTATCCGGATGTGGACTTGATCCTGGTGAACTCGCCAGATCCATCCGCGCAGGCCAGCGCGTTGGAAGACCTCGTGTCCGTGCACCAAATCGACGCGCTTGTGGTGCTGCCGTTTGAATCCGAGCCACTCACCGATCCGGTTCTGAACGTCAAGAAGTCCGGCGCGCTGATCACCGTTGTGGACCGTGGCCTGAGCCAGCCGGGCATTGAGGACATCTATGTGGCGGGCAACAACCCGGAACTGGGTCGCGTGTCAGCTGAGTACATGAAAACCCGCCTGAAGGATGGCGATAACATTGTGGTTCTGCGCGGTATTCCGACGCTGATCGACAACGAGCGCTTTGACGCCTTCATGGCCGAAATCGAAGGCTCCGGCATCAACGTTCTGGATCACAAGCACGCCAACTGGAACCGTGACGACGGTTTTGAAGTGATGCAGGACTTCCTGTCTCGCTTCCCGGATATTGACGCGGTTTGGGCGCAGGATGATGACATCGCAATTGGTGTTGTTGCCGCGCTGAAACAGGCCGGCCGTGATGGCGATGGCATGTTTGTTGTTGGCGGTGCCGGCATGAAAGAGACCATCAAAGGCATCATGGATGGCAACGAGCTGGTGCCAGTCGACGTGCTCTATCCGCCAGCGATGATTGCCACCGCGATGGATGTGACCGTGTCTGCGTTCAAATCCAATGGCCCTGTGGCTGGGCGCTACATCCTGGGTGCGACGCTGATCACACCTGAGAACGCGGCGAGCTTCTACTTCCCGGATTCGCCGTTCTAAAGCGCCATTCGGGTACCCGAGAAGAGGCCCTTTCTCCCAAGGGGCCTCTTCTTCAAACAGGAGAAAAATCATGCAGACAATCAAAGGTCCCGCATTGTTTCTGGCGCAGCTCGCCGGCGACGAGGCCCCCTTCAATTCCTGGGACAGCATCACCAAATGGGCCGCTGATTGTGGTTATAAGGGCGTGCAGGTGCCGAGCTGGGACGGGCGTCTATTTGATCTCGCCCGTGCGGCCAGCTCGCAGAGTTATTGCGAAGAACTGGTCGGCGTGGCGCGCGAGAACGGCGTTGAAATCACAGAGCTTTCCACCCACTTGCAAGGACAATTGGTGGCGGTGCATCCCGCCTACGATGAAGCGTTTGATGGCTTTGCTGCGCCGGAAGTGCGCGGCAATCCAAAGGCGCGGCAAGCTTGGGCTGTGGAACAGATGAAGCTGGCGGTTACGGCGAGCTATAACCTTGGCATCACATCTCACGTGACCTTTTCCGGCGCGTTGGCGTGGCCCTACATCTATCCCTGGCCACAACGCCCGCCGGGGCTGATCGACACGGCTTTTGACGAGTTGGCCAAACGCTGGCGGCCCATTCTGGATCATGCGGATCAGATGGGTGTCGACATTTGTTACGAAATCCATCCGGGCGAAGACCTGCATGACGGGGTGACATTTGAGATGTTCCTTGACCGCGTCGACAACCATGCGCGTTGCAACATGCTCTATGACCCGAGCCACTTTGTGCTGCAGTGTCTGGATTACGTCGGTCACATCGATGACTACGCTGACCGGATCAAGATGTTTCACGTCAAAGATGCCGAGTTCAATCCAACCACCAAACAGGGCGTCTATGGCGGCTATCAAAGCTGGGTTGATCGCGCAGGGCGGTTCCGTAGCCTTGGTGATGGTCAAGTCGATTTTGGCAAGGTCTTCAGCAAGATGGCGGCCAAAAACTTTGATGGTTGGGCCGTGGTGGAATGGGAATGCTGCCTGAAGCATCCGGAAGACGGCGCCCGCGAAGGCGCGGCCTTTGTGCGCGATCATATCATTCGCGTGACCGAAACTGCCTTTGACGACTTTGCCGATGGTGGCACCGATGAAGAGGCCAACAAACGCATGCTGGGGATTTCATGATGAGTGAGTTTGAGAGACCAATCCGGTTAGGCATGGTCGGCGGCGGCAATGATGCCTTTATTGGCGCGGTGCACAGGATCGCAGCGCGCATTGATGGGCAATTTGACCTGGTTGCGGGTGCGTTATCGTCTACGCCGGAAAAGGCGCAAGCCTCCGGGCAGGCGCTGGGCTTGTCGCCGGACCGGACCTATGACGATTTCAAAGCTATGGCGATCCGCGAGGCGCGGTTGAAGGATGGCATCGAAGCCGTGGCAATTGTCACACCAAACCATGTGCACATGGCTGCGGCGCGGGAGTTTCTAAAACGCGGTATCCATGTGATCTGCGATAAGCCGCTGACCTCGACTTTGGCGGATGCGCGCAAGATGGCGCAAGCGGTGGAGAAATCGGACGCGCTGTTTGTTTTGACCCACAACTACACAGGTTACCCGCTGATCCGGCAGGCGCGGGATATGATCGCCAACGGCGATCTGGGGGACATCCGTGTGGTGCAGGTGGAGTACCCGCAGGACTGGCTGACCGAGCCGCAGCCGGAGGGCAACAAACAGGCCAGTTGGCGCACGGACCCTGCGCGCTCCGGCGCTGGCGGGTCCACAGGGGACATTGGCACCCATGCCTTTAACCTTGCCTGCTTTGTAACCGGCCTGACGCCGGAAAGTCTCTGCGCTGACCTTCAGAGCTTTGTCGATGGGCGGCAGGTGGATGACAACGCCCATGTGATGCTGCGCTTTGCCGAAGGCGCGCGGGGGATGTTGTGGTGTTCGCAAGTTGCTCCGGGCAATGAAAATGCACTGCGATTGCGAGTTTATGGCTCAAAAGGTGGCATCGAGTGGGAGCAAGAAACACCCAATGTGATGCGCTATACGCCTTTTGGTGAACCGACACGTCTCCTGACACGGGCTGGTGCCGGCGCAGCTGGACAGCCGGATTATCTCACCCGCACGCCCAGCGGACATCCCGAAGGGTATTTGGAAGGCTTTGCCAATATCTACCTCGAAACAGCGGCTTGCATTCGGCTAATGCAGGCGGGACAGCAGGGGAGCCCTCTCACTGTTTTGCCGGGGCTAGAGGAAGGCTTGCAAGGGATGGCGTTCATTGATGCTTGCGTACGCAGCTCGGGGCGGAACTCTGCGTGGGTTTCTCTAGTCTAGGAATGTTTGTTTGTTGGCGGGCGTCGCGGACAGTTTGAGCGCGGCGCAAAATAAGACTCTGGCGCCAGCTATGTCAGTTTCGTGGTGCTTGAAATGTGATGGTTTTGGCACTGTTGTGGCAGCTTCAAAAGTCGGTCTGTGGCCAATTGATACCTGTGTTTGACGCGTCAATTGCTTACCCCCAAAGAGGTCCGCTTGAGTGTGGAGGAATCTGGCAGGCCTTTTTTTAAATGCTCAATCGTCCGGCAAAATGCTGTCGCAATACCAGCTGCAGGCGTCACATTTTTATGCGCGTGTCAGAAAAAGAGCTCAAAAATTATGCACCTAGCGCGGGGGGAGGGCGTTTTGCCTCGGCGAGTTTGCCAACCAAGCAGCAATAAAGAAACGCTCTAGCCACCATCCGTCGACGCTGTGTCGTGAAATCGGAGGGTGTGTGACGACCGACGAATTGGACCTCGACACGGCCGCCACACGGTTTGCAACACGAAGTTGCGGGGATCAGGTAATGGCAGCGGGCACATGAGTGCAAGCGCTTCCGTGGCCGCCCCGCCAGGAGAAAAGAATGACCTTTCTGAAATCCACGCTCGCCGGATCTCTGGTTTTTGCGTCTCTCGCCGGCGCTGTCATGGCCGACGAAGACACCATCAAAGTGGGTGTTTTGCACTCGCTGTCCGGTACCATGGCAATTTCTGAAACCACGCTGAAAGACACCATGCTGATGCTGATTGACCAACAGAACGCCAAAGGCGGTCTGCTTGGCAAGCAGCTGGAAGCGGTTGTCGTGGACCCGGCGTCCGACTGGCCTCTGTTTGCCGAAAAAGCCCGTGAGCTGCTGACCGTGCACGAGGTCGACGTTATCTTCGGCAACTGGACATCGGTGTCCCGTAAATCGGTGCTGCCAGTGATCGAAGAGCTGAACGGTCTGCTGTTCTACCCGGTTCAGTACGAAGGCGAAGAAAGCTCCAAAAACGTGTTCTACACCGGTGCGGCGCCAAACCAGCAGGCGATCCCGGCAACCGACTACTTCCTGGACGAATTGGGCGTTGAGAAATTCGCCTTGCTCGGCACCGACTATGTGTACCCACGTACCACCAACAATATTCTCGAGTCTTACCTGAAGGGCAAAGGCATCGCGGATGACGATATCTTTGTGAACTACACCCCATTTGGCCACTCTGACTGGTCCAAGATCGTGGCGGACGTTGTTGCACTGGGCGCAGACGGCAAAAAAGTTGGCGTGATCTCCACCATCAACGGTGACGCAAACATCGGCTTCTACAAAGAGCTGGCCGCGGCGGGCATTTCTGCGGATGACATTCCTGTGGTGGCCTTCTCCGTGGGTGAAGAAGAACTGGCCGGTCTGGACACGTCCAATCTCGTGGGTCACCTGGCCGCATGGAACTACTTTCAGTCTGCCGATGCCGACGTGAACGCAGAGTTTGTGGAAACCTGGAAGGCGACCATGGGCGAAGAGCGTGTGACCAACGACCCGATGGAAGCGCACTACATCGGCTTCAACATGTGGCTGAACGCAGCGACAGAGGCAGGCTCCACTGACGTGGACGCGGTGCGTTCCAAAATGTACGGCCAGGAATTCCCGAACCTGACCGGTGGTACCGCCGTGATGCTGCCAAACCACCATCTGGCGAAGCCGGTTCTGATTGGCGAAATTCAGGAAGACGGTCAGTTTGACATCATTTCCCAGACTTCCGAAGTGCCGGGCGATGCTTGGACAGACTTCCTGCCAGAATCCGCTGTGCTGATGTCGGATTGGAAAGAGCTGGACTGCGGTATGTACAACACCGAGACCAAAACCTGCGTTCAGACGCTGTCCAACTACTAAGTTGAGACCTACTGGGGCCGCCTCACGTGGCGGCCCCTCACTAAATTCGCGGACCTCCTCACATGAGACAGATCTTCTTGGCAGGCCTTGCCTTCTTGGCCGCTTGCCTGATTTCGCCCGACAGGGCGCAGGCGCAAGACGCCGCTATCCAGCCAATCCTGCAAGAGCATCAGGCGCTGATTGTGAAAAGTTCGCGCAAGACCATTGGGCCCGCGATTGACGCTGTGGCCAGTTCTGGTTTGCCCCAAGCGCAGACCGTTCTTGAGGTTTGGGCCGCCAAGAACATGTGGCAGCGCAAGGAAGACGGGCTGTTTTTCATTGGCGAGAAGATCGACAGCAAGACCTATGCGCTCACCGACTTTGATAGCGGCGAAACGGTTGGAGAATTTCCCAAGAAAGAGCTGAAACAGCTCAAACCCAACAGCGGCATCCGTGCGCTGATTGGGACGGCGTTGGTGCAATTCCAATTGAGTGATCCCGACATTGAAGCCCGCAAGGCCGCGCTTTTGTCCATCGAGAGAGACCCGGAGGCCAGTCTGCTCGCCCCTTTGCGCGCGTCCATCGATGGCGAGCCGGATGCAGCGCTCAAAGCGCAGAAACAGCGTCTCGAACGACTGTTGACCATTGGCTATGACACGGACGAGACCGCGCGCCTGTCAGCCATTGCCGATATGTCCGGTGATCTTGGCGTGGACGTGCGTGCCACTTTGAACCCACTTCTGACCACCACACGCGAAGTCGCCGCTGGCGCGGTTCCGGAAGGCGCGAATGTCGCACAGATTTTGCATCCGGGGCAGGACAGTTTCGACAAGATCACTGCTTATGACTTGCTGGCTGACAAAGGGATTGCGCCAGCGCGTGTGACCTCTGATGACATCCGCCTCGCCTTGGGCGAGCATATTGAGGGAGGCAGCGTTGGCGGTGTGCCGGTGGCGACACTGCACACCCAAGCAGCGCGCTTGAAGGCTTACACCGTTCTGGCTGCCGAAGGCGAGGTGCCCACCTATGTAGATGAGGCTGCGATTGACTCCGCGCTGAAGGTAAATGTGTTTTTTGACGCCTATGCAGAGCCATCCAAATCTGTCACCGATGCTGCTGCAAAGGCACTCAAGGACATTGAACTGAAGGTTGGCCTCAACCAAACACTTGATTTGACGCTGGATGCGCTGTCGCTCGCCTCAATCTATTTTTTGGCCGCGATTGGCCTCGCCATCACCTTTGGTGTGATGGGCGTGATCAATATGGCGCATGGTGAGTTCATCATGATGGGCGCCTACACGGGCTATGTGGTGCAGCAGTTCATCCCGGATCACACGGTGTCGATCATCGTGGCGATCCCAACGGCCTTTGCTGTGACCTTTGCCGCCGGAGTGGCCATGGAACGTCTTGTGATCCGCTGGTTGCAAGCCCGCCCTTTGGAGACATTGCTGGCGACTTTCGGGATTTCCATCGCCTTGCAACAGCTGGCCAAAAACATCTTTGGCACACAGGCGCGCCCTCTGACCGCTCCGGGCTGGTTGGATGGCGCGTGGGTGATGAACGACGTGGTCTCGATCAGTTATATTCGCATCGCGATCTTCATCCTTGCGCTGATCTTCCTCGGCATTTTCCTTTACATCATGAAGCGCACACGCCTTGGCCTAGAGACCCGCGCCGTGACGCAGAACCCGCGCATGGCGGCGTCCATGGGCATCAATCCAGACAAGGTGAACATGCTGACTTTCGGGTTGGGCTCCGGAATCGCAGGTATTGCCGGCGTGGCCATTGGCCTCTTTGCCAAGGTGACCTCAGAACTGGGCAGCGACTACATCGTGCAGAGCTTCATGACCGTCGTGGTCGGCGGTGTCGGCAATATCTGGGGCACGCTTGCGGGCGCTGCGATGATCGGCTTCCTGCAGAAAGGCATCGAATGGATGAACCCATCCAATACGCTGGCCGCCCAGACTTACATGATTATCTTCATCATCATCTTCATCCAATTCCGGCCGCGGGGCATCATCGCCCTCAAAGGCCGCGCGGCGGGGGAATAAGCCATGCAATTTCTCGCCAAAGGCGGCCCCCGGACCGCACGGGGCGCGTCCAGCCAACGGAACGCTTTGAAGTGCCAAGCCTCTTTCAAACCGCACAATACTTGCAACGAAGCCCCCGCCCCGTGGGGGGGCGGTACGGGGGCTGCCCGAGCTTTCGGTCGGGAGGTGCAGCTTGCAGGAGGATTTTCCGATGCAGCGTAGTTTTATTGCCAAGAACCCATCGGTTCTCGTCTTCCTTGCGATACTCGCGCTCTTCACTTTGCTGGTGACGGTGATGTCCGAAGGCTTTGGCGTTGGTGGCATTTCCACAAGTTTCATCAAGACGTTGGGCAAGACGCTTTGCCTCTGCCTCATCGCGCTCGCGATGGATGTGATTTGGGGCTACACCGGCATCCTGAGCCTTGGTCACTTCGCCTTTTTTGGACTGGGCGGTTACATGATTGGCATGTGGCTCATGTATGAGCGCACGCGTCTGATAGTGGTGGACAGTCTTGCCCAAGCGGAGATCCCCCCAACCGACGGCGAAGTCATTGACGCCGTCGGCAATCAGATCTTCGGCGTGGTTGGGAGCAGCGAGTTCCCTTTGATCTGGGCTTTTGCCGACAGTTTGGTGATCCAGTTGATCTTAGTCGTTTTTGTGCCTGGCATACTGGCGCTGGTCTTTGGCTGGCTCGCCTTCCGTTCGCGCGTCACCGGGGTGTATCTGTCGATCTTGACGCAAGCTATGACCCTCGCACTGGCGCTCTATCTGTTTCAGAACGACAGCGGTCTGCGCGGCAACAACGGTCTGTCCGGTTTGCAAAATTTGCCCGGTGTCACGGCGTCCCAAGATTATGTGTCTCTCTGGTTCTTCTGGGCGTCTGCTGCGGCGCTGGGTGGGGGGTATGTGCTCTGCGCTTGGCTCGTCAGCGGCAAGTTCGGCTCGGTTCTGCGCGCCATTCGTGACAATGAGGCGCGCGTGCGCTTCCTTGGCTATTCGGTAGAGATGTACAAACTGGTGATCTTTACGCTCACCGCTTGCATCGCTGCTGTCGCGGGCGCGCTCTACTACCCGCAAGCAGGCATCATCAATCCGGCGGAGATTGCGCCTATCGCGTCGATCTACCTCGCGGTCTGGGTCGCCATCGGCGGACGCGGGCGGCTTTACGGTGCGATCATCGGTGCCGCGTTTGTTAGTCTGCTGTCCACTTGGTTTACCGGCGGGCAGGCGCCTGACATCAACCTTGGTTTTTACACAGTCAAATGGGTTGACTGGTGGTTGGTGCTTTTGGGGCTGTCCTTTGTGCTTGTCACACTTTTCGCGCCTAAAGGCATCGGGGGGCTTATCGATCTCTACACAGAGCGCCGCAGCCCATCCCGCCATGGGGCCGATCTGGGGCCAGATGACGGGGCATTGCGCGAACAGGAGGCCAGCCAATGAACACGCTGCTTGAAGTATCGGGTGTGTCTGTCACCTTTGATGGCTTCCGTGCCATCAACAACCTGTCGTTTCAGATCGCTGAGGCGGAAATGCGCGCCGTGATTGGGCCAAACGGCGCTGGCAAGACCACCTTTATGGACATCGTCACGGGCAAGACCAGGCCTGACGAAGGGCGCGTGATCTGGGGCGAAAGCTCAATGAATCTGCTGCGCATGAACGAGGCCAAGATCGCGCAGGCAGGGATAGGGCGGAAGTTCCAGAAACCGACAGTGTTTGAGGACCAGTCGGTACAGGAAAACCTGCTGATGGCGCTTAAGAACAACCGCGGCTGGCTGGCGGTGTTGCGCTATCGGCCTACAAAAGTCGATTTGGCCAAAGTGGATGATCTGGCGGAACAGATCGGGCTGAAAGACCAGTTGGGCCGTAAGTCCGGCGAATTGAGCCATGGCCAGAAACAGTGGCTGGAGATCGGCATGCTGCTCGCCCAAGAGCCGCGTCTCTTGCTCGTGGATGAACCGGCCGCTGGCATGACACCTTCTGAACGGGAACACACCACTGATATTTTGGTGGAAGCCGCCAAAACCCGCGCGGTTGTGGTGGTGGAACATGACATGGAGTTTGTCCGCCGCCTGAACTGCAAAGTCACGGTGTTGCATGAAGGGGCTGTACTGGCCGAAGGCAGCCTGGATCACGTTACTTCCGATCAGAATGTGATCGACGTTTATCTGGAGCGCTAAGATGCTGAAACTCGAAGACATTACGCTGCATTATGGCCACTCCCAGATCCTCAACGGCATCTCGATGGAAGCGAAACAGGGCGAGGTCACCTGTGTCATGGGCACAAATGGGGTGGGTAAAACCAGTCTGATTAAAGCCATCTCTGGGACGCATCCGCGCTCTGGCGGCATGCTGACATTGGATGGCGAAGCTCTGCCGCCGCTGCCAGCTCAGGCGTTGGCCCACAAAGGTGTCGCCTACGTCCCTCAGGGGCGCGAAATATTCCCGCTGTTGACGGTGCGTGAGAACATGGAGACCGGATTCAACTGTCTGCCCAAGGGGGACCGCGCAGTGCCGGAAGAGATGTTTGAACTTTTTCCTGTGCTCAAGGAAATGCAGGGACGCCGCGGGGGCGACCTTTCTGGGGGGCAACAGCAGCAACTTGCCATTGCCCGAGCCCTCATCACACGCCCGAAGCTCCTCCTCCTGGACGAACCAACCGAAGGGATTCAACCCAATATCATCCAACAAATCGGAGAGGTGATTAAGTTGTTGCGCGACAAGGGCGACATGGCGATCATGCTAGTCGAGCAATACTTCGAATTTGCCTATGATCTCGCTGACAGCTTTGTTGTCCTGCGTCGCGGCGAGGTTATGTTATCTGGGACAAAAGCAACTCTCTCAAAAGAGGGGGTTCTGGACGCCGTTTCAGTATGAACCTGTATTGTATTCTCTCTTGCGACTTCGAGACGGAAGAGGCGCGGGGCCAACGATAGGGACATTGAAGCCGGGATCATTGGACTGATGAGCAAATGGCTTGGATGGGTCTCTGACAGTTCGGCTCACAAAAACTCTACGCCCCGATCAGATTGCGATAGCAAAGGCCGGTCCGAGAAGGCGCTGTTGCCAATAAAAACGAGGCGTCTTTTGGCGTCCGAAGGGTTCGCCATGCAGACGTGCCTTTGTTCCGTTAGGGGGGGGCTTCCGGCACACGAAGAGACCTCGTCGTTTGCCAGTATTGTTTTGAGGCGGGCACACAACCTGTTTGCAATATGCGTTCGCCACTGTAAGCAAGGGTCGATTATGGATTGGAAACTCGTTTCGACGCCAGATGTCACACCGTTTTTGCCTAAATCAATTGCCTTGGGTGGCTCTTTTTGAGCTTGATTTTCCTTCCGTGACATTCAGCCAAAGTGCCGCAAGGATGAGGGTCGTGGACAAGTAGAACGCGGCTTCAGGGACGATCTGAAACAGCACAAGGTCTGCCAGCACGGCAAACACCAGCGACAGGTATTCAAACGGGGCCAGCTTGGACACTTCGCTGTGCTGCAGGGCCAGCGTCATCATGATGTGTGCCACGCCGCCAGCGAGGCCAGCTCCGCAAAGCCAGACCCAAGCCATTGGCGTTGGGGCGACCCAGCCCCACAAAACGGTCATCAGCCCAGCAAGTGAACACGTAGCAGCAAAGTAGAAGGCAATGGCGCCCGCGTTTTCGGTTTGCGCCAGGCTGCGGATTTGCACTTTGGCACCGGCGGTAAAGACGGCCATTGTTAAGGCCAGTCCCGCGCCGATGAGATAAGATGTATCAACACTGGTCGCGGAAGCTTGTGGGACAACCAACACCAACATGCCCAAGAATCCGAGCGCCACTGCGCCCCAACGGGCGGGCGTCATCTGTTCGCCAAGGAACATTTGCGCGAGGATAACCGCCAGGATCGGTGCGAGGTAGCCAATGATCGAGGCGTGTGCGAGGGGAAGGTATTCCAGTGAGGCAAATGAAGCGAACAAGGCGGCACAACCCAGAAGGCAGCGTAGGACATGGCCAAACGGGCGTTTGGTGTGCAGCCCGCCGGGGAAGTCGCCAGTCCACATGAGGAACAACACCAATGGCACCAAGGCCACCGCGCTGCGGAAAAAGACAATTTGTCCAAGCGGGACTGTGCCTGACAAAAACTTCACGCAGACAACCATCAACGTGAAAAAGAACGTGGCGCCAATGCGCAGCGCAATGCCTGTCGTATCCATAACGAGCTCTTTTTTAGGTTAGGTTTTGCCTGCCATGAGATCGCGCAAGCGGTCTCCGGTGAGGTTGATGACCATCACCGCCAACAAAACGGCGAGGCCCGGGAAAATCATGATGTGCGGTGCGGTTTGCATGTAGGCTTTGCCATCCAACAGCATGGCGCCCCACTCGGCTGACGGCGGTTGTACGCCAAATCCAAGGAAGCTCAAGCCGGAGACCGACAAAATGGTGCGCGACCAGCTGTTTGTCCAAAGCACCAATAGGGACGGCAGGATATTTGGCAAAAGGTGTCGCCACAGGATCAACCGGCTGCTCAGCCCATTCAAACGCGCCTGGGTGATGTAATCGCTCTCGCCAAGGCTGAGTGTCAGCGCGCGGGCGAGACGGGCGAATTTCATCCAGCTGACCACCATTAGCGCGATCACAAGGTTGGAAGTACTGGGGCCAAACAGGCCCGCGAAGGTCACCGCTGCGATCAACTCGGGGAAAGCAAAGAAGCTGTCGGTCACGCGCATGACGGCAAAGTCGCCCGCCGGGCCAGAGCGGGCGGCGAGAATGCCAACCACGGTGCCGACCACAAATCCTGTTAGTGAGATGGCAAGTGACAGTCCTAGCGACCATCCCGCACCGTAGAGCAGTCGCGTGGCAATGTCGCGCCCAAGGTGGTCTGTGCCAGCCCAATGCGCGGCGCTTGGCGGTGCCAGCCGGTTGAGAAAGTCAGCGGCGGCGGGTTCATAGGGTGTCAGCCAGAGGGCGAGGCTCCACAATCCCAAGAGGACAAGCGTCGCCACGCCAACGCGCTTTGTGAACTGCCGCAAGGGATCCGCAGGGTGGCTATCTGAAATGCTGATCGACTGGCTCAGGCTCATGATGCTTTCGCCCTCTTTAGATTGCGTGGGTCGCAGAGGTGTTGAACACCATCAATCACGGAGTTGATGACCACATAAGCGGTGGCAAAGAACATCACGAGGAACATCACGACAGGCAGATCCCGTGACAGCACCGCGCCAGCCAGCAGAGACCCAAGACCGGAGCGGGAAAACGTGAGTTCCACGATGATGGCGCCTTCGAGCAGGCTGGCCATATCGAGGCCAATCATAGTGAGCGTCGGGACAAAAGAATGCCGCAGGACATGGCGGGAAAAGATCTCCCGCTCGGGTATGCCGCGCAAGCGCAGGGTTTCGATAAACGGCTGGTTGTAGGCTTCCAGCATGAAAGTGCGCAGAAGGCGGGTTTGCGAGGTCATGACCCAGAAGGCCAGCGTTGCAGCCGGCAGGATCAGATGGGCAAAAGTGCCGGTCCCATAGGCGGGCAGCCAGCCGAGGTACACGGACACGCCCAGAATAAGCAGCAAGGCAAGCCAGTAGCTCGGCATCGCGGCGCCAATGGAAGAGATAATCACCGCGCCGCGATCCCAGATGGTGTTTGGATAGCGAACCGCAAAAGCGGACAGCAAGAACGCCGCAGCCAGCCCAATGGCTAACGAGGTCAGCGTGAGCGTGACCGTTTCACCAAGGTTGTCGACAAAGATCACCCAAACTGAAGTGCGTGATGAGTAAGAAACGCCGAAATCTCCGCGCATCACGTCTGCCAGCCAATGGGTGTATTGGGAAAAGAACGGCGCATCGAGGTTGAACTCCTCGCGGATGCCCTGCAGCACCTCTGGCGCGATGCCAAAATCACCCGGGTAGCGGGCATGGGCAATTGCCTCGGCTTTGTCACCGGGGGCGAAGTAACTGATGGTGAAGGTGATCAGGGTGATCCCGAACAGGACCGCCAACAGGCCGGCAAATCGGATGAGAAGCGTTTTCATGCGGCGGCCTCCGGGAGTGCGCCGAGGCTTTGCGCAGCAGCGACCAAGTCTTTGGCGTAGTCACTTTGCGGGTTGGCAAAAAAGGCCGTGCGAGATTGATACGCCGAGACGGTGCCATCGCGCAGCAGCAGCACCTTGTCGGCATAGGCGGCTGCGAAGCCAAGATCGTGTGTGACGGCGATGTAGGTCGTGGTTGTGGCCCGGCGCAGGCTTTCCATCCTTTGGGCAATCTTTTTCTGCACCAAAGCATCCAGCGCGCTGAGCGGCTCGTCAAAGAAGATCAGCTTGGGCTGCGCGATCAGTGCGCGAGCCAAACAGGCCCGCTGCGCCTGCCCCAAAGACACTTGGGACGGCAGGCGGTCGTAAAAATCGGCTGTTAGTTCAACGTCATCCAGCGCCGAAAGCACGCGTTTGCGCAGTTGGTCCTTTGGGAGGTTTTCCTTGTGCAGGCTCTCTGCAATGGACCGTCCAAGGGGCTGACGCGGGTTTAGTGCGGCGAGTGGATCTTGCATCACCCACCGGGCTTGAGCCAATCCAAGTCCTGCAGGTATCGCGCCACAAACCTCGGTGCTGGAGGGGGCATAGGTGAAGCGATCACAGTGTCCGGGCATCATGCCTTGCAGGGCTTTGACCAATGTGGATTTGCCCGCACCGCTTTCCCCAACAATGCAGAGCATCTCGCCTTCGCTCAGGTCAAACGACACGTTCGAGAGAAGCGGTTTGCCGCCCATAGACACTTGCAAGTTGGACACAGAAATCAGCGGCTTATTCTGCTGCACGACACAGGTCCTCGGTGGTGGTTTGCCAATGGCGATGCGCTACTAGGTCTTTTGTGTAGGAAGCTTGTGGCTGAGACAGCAGGGCTTCAGTTGGACCAGTTTCCACAAGGCGCCCTTCCGCCATCACCGCGATGTGGCTGGCAAATTGGGCGGCCATGCCAAGGTCATGGGTCACCATCAAAACAGAGATGCCCTGTGCCTTCGAAATCTGGCGCACTTTTTCCAGAACCTGCGCGGCAATCAATGGGTCCAAGGCGGAGGTGGGCTCATCCAAAATCAACAGCTTGGGCTGTTCAATCAACGCCATGGCGAGCAGCAGGCGTTGTTGCATGCCGCGGCTCCATTGATGTGGATAGCTTTCGTCAAGTGAAGGCAAGCCAAGTGAGGAGATCACTGCGTCTTGCTCGGCAACGCTTAACGGGGATTTTCGCTTGGCGACCTGTCGCCATTGCCAGCGGAGCCGTCGCAGGGGATCAAACCCATGCGCGGGGCTTTGGGGAACGAGGGCGATCCCTTTGCGATCCGGAGCATAGTGCGCGGTGCAATTCCAGTGTTGCCCATCAAAGGTGATATGTCCTGCCGATGGCCGAGCCGGTTTGCGCAGACCCATAATCAACCGCAGCAAAGTCGACTTACCCGCGCCAGAGCCACCAACAACGGCGAGCCAGTCACCTTCGTTAAGCGTGAGATTGATGTCGTGCAGGACTCCCTGCCTGCCAATCGCGGCAGACAGGGCATCAATTGTCAAAAGCGACATGGGTTTACTTGGCAATCGCCAACTCCGGTGAGGCAAAATAGGTCTCAGCCGGGTGGATTTGGTAGCCTTCCACCTTGCCGTTGCCCACAGACACCTGCGTTTTGTGGAACACGGGGATCACAGGCAGGTCACGGTTGATGATCTCCTGCACTTCCGCGTAGATCGGCTGCCGTTCCTCTGTTGTGAACAGGCCACGGCCTTTTTCCAAGAGCGCGTCCAGCTCCGGGTTGGAGTAGCCGGACACATTGTAGCTAGCGCCGGTTGCAACCAGCGTGCTTGGGAAATAGTCCGGGTCGCCTTGTGGTGCGGTGCCCCAGGCTTGCAGGTGCAGATCGATCTCACCCGCTTTCAGCGCGTCGTTGTTTGCGCCGAATTCCCCCATTGCGATCTCTGCACCCAGGCCAATCTGCTGCA
Source organism: Shimia sp. (assembly GCF_022448905.1). GTDB lineage: Bacteria > Pseudomonadota > Alphaproteobacteria > Rhodobacterales > Rhodobacteraceae > Shimia. Next base: position 34,643 of record NZ_JAKVCW010000017.1, read on the forward strand.
ACAGTACTTGTGAGATTTCCAACGTTGGGCGCAGGGCCGCGCGCCCTTCATAGCTGCGCAGTTTCAGCACCACGTCTTTGCCGTCCAGTTCGCGAATGCCGTTGCCATCGGAGTCTGTGATACCCGCCGCATCCAACACTTCAGCCGCCTTCGTTGGGTCGTAAGGCAGAGACAGATCTGCGTTGGCCCATGACGCCATATTGGCAGGGAAAAGGGCGTTTGCCGGGGAGCCGCCCACGCCAACAAGGGCAGCGGCGACGATGGTTTCACGGTCCAGCCCAAGCGACACGGCTTCGCGCAACGCGGGGTTTGCCAATGGGCCATCGGTCATGTTGGGTTGGAAAAAGAACAAACGGGTTGTGGCGCCCGCAAACAATTGCCCTTCACCGCTTTCTTTCAATTTGGCGAAATCCGGCTCGGGATAGTTGGTGACCAGATCCACATCTCCGGCCTGGAGCGCCAGTGCGGCCACAGACGGATCAGAGATTGCGTCGATCTTCAATTTGTCCAATTTCGGCGCGCCGCCCCAGTAGTCGGCAAAGCCTTTCACCTCATAAGATTTCTCCGCCTCTGCCTTCACAAAGACAAACGGGCCCGTGCCGATCAAAGGCAGCGCGTCGGTGCCTTCTTTCATTACGGCGGCAGATGGCTCGGTCAGGGACCAAAGGAACGCGGAGTTCGGCTCTTTGGTGGTGAAGATTAGCGTTTTGTCGTCAGGTGTCTGAATATCGGCGATGCCCAGAAGCTTGGACAGGCGCGGGTTGTGTGCCGCATGGCCTTCGACGTCCAGTTTGGCAAACGACTCTTTGACGGATTGTGCGGTCACGGGAGTGCCATCATGGAACGTCACACCGTCACGCAAAGTGAGCTGCCATTCGTTCGGGGACAGGTTTTCATAAGACACAGCAAGTCGTGGCTGCATCGACATGTCATAGCCCAGACCAATCAGGGTTTCAGATACCCCTGCGCGATTGCTTAACCAACCGTTCTGGCGCGCGCGCGGGTCAGGAATGCTGCTTTTCGGGCCAAATGGCGCAGCAACAACCATGGTGTTTTCTGCTGCAAGCTGGGTGGCGGAAAGGGAGGCAATGGATGTGGCAATTGCTAATAGAGATACAGACAAAGACCGGCCAAATTTCGGCGATACAATCGACACTATGGAGTTCCCTTGAACCAAGTTTATGATGAAACTCCCCTTATGATAAATGTTATATCATATCAATATTAATCCGACTGTTTGCGTAGGTTTTGTGCTGCACCACATCCTCCCTGGGTTTCTGGACTTTGAACTGGGAGATTGAACCGCCAGGCGAGTTCCCTCGCAAACTATACGAATGCACGCCCTGTTCGTGCGCCAAACCGGCATATTCTAACCTTTGGGTTAGTTGATTTCTCTTTAGATCGCCGTTCCATACAGCCGCGCGGGCCTCAGGCTGCGCCCTTGTTCCTAGTTTGATGTCGAACATCTCATGAGGTCGCTGTGAAAATTCGCCATCAACCCGCTGGCTCTGACATGAGCTGGACCGTGCAAGCGCCGCTGACGTTTGAAACGCCAGCAGGAGAGGCTGTGCGGATTGAGGCGTGGTCGCTGGCAGGGCTGCACTGGCCTGAAGGCGCTGGGGACTGTCCTCAGACGGGCGTGCTGAGTGTGCCATTCCAAGGTGTGGATGTGCGCTTTCCGGTGCGGCTTACCCAACCAAACGACGCCGGTCTGGTAGAATTTGAAGGCCTCAGCGGACGGCAGCGCGAGACGCTGGCATTGTTTTACCGCGCGCTCCTGTCCGGCCAGATGGCCAGCAGTGGGGATGTCATCACCAGCTTGGACACGCCTGTCGACCTGGTTCCGATGAGTGAGACAGATGAAGAGAAAGAAGCCAGCATTAGGGGGCGCTGGCCCACACCAATCCGCGTGGCTCTGCATGTTTTGATCTATAGCGTGATCGCCCTGACCGTCGCCACCATTCTTGGTGCGTCCGTATTCAACAGCGTAACCCGCATCAATGTGCAACATGGGCGGGTGGTCGCGCCAATTGCAGAGCACCTGCCTGCCAGCGAAGGGTACGTGAAGTCGATTTCCGTGGAACCGGGCGAGGCTGTCGTTGCGGGGCAGGTTCTTGTGCGCCTGAAAGACCCTCAAGCGGAAGGCAAATTGGATTTGGCGCGGGCGAAGCTGGCGCAGGAACAAAACGAACTGCTCCAAATCAACGAAACACTGGAGGCGTTGATGGCCTATCACACGGTTGCGGCACCGAAGGTGCGGGCGGCGGTAGTGGGGCAGGCCTATGCGCGGTTTGTTGGGGATCGTGGCTTTGACACTTTGTGGGACCGCTGGCAGGCGATGTTGGGGAAAAACCCGCAGGCCGCCATTGCGCTGGACCCGTTTGAGTTTGCTGTGACCCGCCTGCAAGAAGTAGAGGCCGCGCAATTGGCGAAAGTGCGCGGTTTGCGGGCAACGCGGGATGCGCACAAAGCTGCGATCTCGCTGAGCCACGTACGTGCGCCCTCCGATGGCGTGGTGCATGAAGTTCTGGTGCGTAAGGGGCAGCCCTATGACCATGATGACATGGCTGTGGTGTTTGAGGGCGATACACCGCGCGTGGCGCAAGGCTGGGTCAGCGAGCGCTTTGCCGAAACGATCTTTGTCGGCATGCCCGCCAGCATTGGGATCAACACCATGGGGCAAAAACAGACGCTGCCGGGCGTGGTGACGGATGTTCAGGCCGGTGCGGACCCGCGGCGTCCTGGGGAGTTTGGCATCATCGTCACCGTCACGCCGCGAGATCTGAGTGCGGCGGATACCAAAGTGGCCTTGCGCCGCGATGCGCCGGTCAACCTTGAGGTGCGACGTCCCTGGGCGCAGCGGGTGATTGAGCGCGTCAAAACGCTGTGGCCGTCCGATGTATGAGCCAGAGTCCGAATATGCCTTTGACAAAGACCTAACAACGCGGTTGCGGGATTCGCAGACGCCGATCAAACCTTATTGGGCGCGCTGGACCTTTCCGCATCTAATAGCCTTGATGGTGGTGATAAAGGCGCTCTATTGGCTGCTGGCCAATGTGCCCAACCGGTTCCTTGATCCCAATGCAGGCCATATCACGGTGGTGCTTGGCACTTTGGGTTTGTGGCGGTTTGGCTGGTGGTTCACTCATTCCATCCGCGCGATGATCTACGCCCGGTGCAAATGGCCGGGTATGCGCCGGGAGGCGGATGCGCTTTGGGAGGCAGGCTGGCGGCCCAAACGGCTGCATATCCAAATGACCACCTACTATGAGGAGCCCTCGATCACAAAACGGGTGATCGGGTCCATTCTGGGCCAAATCCGGCGTGAGCTCATACCCACCACGCTCTATATCGGCACCGGTAGCGCCTATGACGAAATGATCATCCGGGAGTTTGTCGAGACCTACGCGCAAGACATACCCGACGATCTCGCCGAACTGGTGTTTATCCGTCAAAACCAACCGGGCAAGCGCATGGCCATCGGCCTGATCCTGCGCGCAATCAGCCGCACGGCGGCCGATCCTGAGGAGCTGGTGATCTTCATGGATGGGGATGCTTTGTTTGGCGACGAGGTGCTCAAGAAAACCCTTTCGATGTTTGCCTATGATCCCGAGTTGCAGGCGCTGACCACCGACGAAGAGGTCATTTGCTACGGGCCGCAGTGGATCGCCAAGTGGCTCGACATGCGTTTTGCCCAACGGAGGCTGGCAATGCAGAGCCACGCCTTGTCCAACCGTGTTCTCACATTGACCGGCCGCACGAGCGTGTTTCGCGCCCGCCACATCGTGGACCCGAAGTTCATCCGCGCCATTGAGGCCGATCACCTGAACCACTGGCTCTGGGGTCGGTTCCGTTTCTTGTCTGGGGATGACAAATCAACCTGGTACCGCTTGCTGAGTGTGGGGGCGAAGATGACCTATGTGCCGGATGCAACGGTCTACACCATTGAGGTGATCAAAGAGAACGGGCTGATGCGGATGATCCAGAACTTCCGCCGCTGGTCTGGCAACATGTTGCGCAATGGCAGTCGTGCCATTGCGTTGGGCCCACGCCGGATGCCGTTCTTCATCTGGTGGTGTGTGGTGGACCAACGCATCGCCATGTGGACCATGATGGTCAGTCCGGTCATGGCGGTTTTGGGCAGTATGGTGGCCCCCGGATATTTCTGGAACTGCCTGATTTGGGTGTTGTTTTCCCGCGTGGTGCTGTGCTTGTTTCTGATGGGATACAGTCGCCGCGCGGACATGACTTGGCCGTTTATTCTCTATCTGAATCAGGTGATTAACGCGTCGGTGAAGATTTACATGATCTTTCACCTGTCCAAACAGAAATGGTCCAATCGCGGCAATCAAAGCGCGGGAGAAGGCACGAGTATGCTGGATCGTTTGCGCAATGGATTCGCGCTGTTCCAATTGGTCACAGCCACGTCCGCCTTTCTCACCCTGTTGATGCTCTATGTCGGGCTGATCGACCTGCCCCTTTGAGGCACACCTATCCTTTTGCGCATCCGCATACCCCTCCGACATTCCAACTGGCGTCCTTCGCACAGCTAGATTGTTCTCAACACACAACAAAAGGATGTATTCATGATCACGCCTGTCATTCTCGCCGGAGGCTCCGGTACCCGTCTGTGGCCTGTATCGCGCAAGAGTTTCCCAAAGCAGTTTGCCAATCTGCTTGATGGTCCAAGCCTGTTTCAACGCACAGTCGACAGGGTGATGGCTCCTGGATTTGCCGAGCCCACGGTGATCACCGGTGAGGATTACCGCTTCATTGCGCAGAAGCAGATGACGGAGATGCAAGCCATCTGCGGTGCACTGATTGTGGAGCCGGAGGGGCGCAACACCGCACCGGCCGTTTTGACAGCCGCGTTGGTACACAAGGACACGCCGGACAAGGTATTGCTTGTGGTGCCCAGCGACCATCAGATTACTGACGACCGCACTTTTCGCCAGGTGATTGCAAAGGCGGCGCGGGTGGCAGAGAAAGGTTTGATCGTGACCTTGGGTATCAAACCGGATCACGCCGCTACAGGCTTTGGGTATCTGCGTGTCGAGGGTGGTAATGATGACGCGCTCATGATCTCTCAGTTTGCGGAAAAACCGGACGCTGACACCGCCGCCGCAATGCTGGAGGAGGGCAACTGGCTGTGGAATGCGGGCATGTTCTTGTTCCGCGTCGATACGGCTCTGAAGGCTTTCGAAACCCATGCGCCAGATTTGATTGGCCCGACGGAGGCGGCGTTGGCGCTGGGTGCGGAAGATTTCGGGTTCACCCGTCTGAACGCCGAAGCCTACAAACGTTGCGCGGATATCTCCTTTGATCATGCGATTATGGAAAATATCCAGGAATGTGCAGCCCTGCCGCTCACCTGCGGCTGGTCGGATCTGGGCAGCTGGCAAGCGCTCAAGGACATTGGCGCGCCAAACAGCCAAGACACGGTGACGGCTGGTAATGCCACCGCAATTGACTGTGAAGGCAGCTTGCTGAAGTCCGAAAACCCGGATGTGAAGCTTGTGGGGTTGGGCCTCAAAAACGTCATGGCCGTGGCCACCGATGATGGCATCCTGATCGCCGACCGGTCTGAAAGTGCCAATGTCGGCCAAGTGGTGGAAACGCTGCGCGCCGAAGGGGTCCCGCAAGCTGATGGGTTCAAACGCTGCTACCGCCCATGGGGGTACTACGAAACGCTGTCTCTCGGCCCGAGGTTCCAAGTGAAATGCCTCATGGTGGAGCCGGGCGCCAAGCTGTCCCTGCAAAGTCATGTGCATCGCGCAGAGCACTGGGTAGTGGTCAGTGGCTCGGCAAAAGTGACGGTGAATGACGACGTCAAACTGCTGACGGAAAACGAGAGCACCTACATCCCATTGGGCGCCGTGCACCGGCTCGAAAACCCCGGAAAGCTGCCGCTGCATCTGATTGAGGTCCAGTCTGGTTGCTACCTCGGTGAAGACGACATCATTCGCTACGAAGACATCTATCACCGCGAAGAACTGGCCTGATCCTTTCCCCCGGATCGTTCGCCGCTTTATAGCCCACCCAGCTTGGCGAACGCGGCAAACCTGCATGGAACTCCATGCAGGTTTTGTTGTTTTGAAGGCTCCCAAAAGGGGGACACTCGAAAGGATAGTGGGCTGACCCTCGGGGCGTTCAGGCTGACCTAATTCCAGAAAATTTGATGAAAAAAATCCTCTAAGATGACTTCAAGAAGGAGTTCGACATTATGGAATACCGCAGGTTTTCACCGCAGGACTTAGAGATTGTCGTCCCGGTCCCACGTCAAAAATCCAGCATCAGTGTTGTGGGTCTTGGCTATGTCGGCGCGGTTTCAACCGCATGCCTGGCGTCGCTGGGCCACCGGGTGATTGGCGTGGATTTGGACCAGACCAAAGTGAATCAGATTGGCCTCGGCCAAAGCCCCATCCACGAAGATCGGCTTACCGAAACCCTAACCGCGGGTGTTGAAGACGGCTTGATCAGCGCCACAGATGATCTGCGTCAAGCGGTCATCGACACGGATGTGACCTTTGTGTCTGTAGGAACCCCTACCGCTGCGGACGGGGGCTGTGATCACAACTTCATCAAGCTGGCGTGTGATGCGATGGCGCGAGGGCTGCGAGATAAAGAGGGCTTTCACGTCTTCGCCATGCGCTGCTCCATACCGCCGGGCACCACGATGAAGGTTATGGCACCCATTCTGGAGGCCGTATCGGGCAAAGCGGTAGGTCGTGATTTTGGCATCTGCTTCAACCCGGAGTTCCTGCGCGAAGGTGTGGCGATCGATGATTTCCACAACCCACCCAAAACCGTGATCGGGACCACTGATTTCGCCACGGCAGAGATCATGCGCCGTATTTATGCGCCGGTGGACGACAAGCCCATTCTGACCACAATCGAGGTGGCCGAGACCATCAAATATGTCGACAATGTATGGCACGCCACCAAAGTGTGTTTTGCCAATGAAGTTGGGCGTTTGTGCAAGCCCTTGGGCGTGGACAGCCACGCGGTGATGGAGATCTTCACACAGGATCAAAAACTTAACCTGTCCGCCTATTACCTGAAGCCGGGCTTTGCCTATGGCGGCTCCTGCCTGCCCAAAGAGGTGCGCGCGGTACAGCATGTGGCCAGCACCCTTGGGGTCGATCTTCCGATGATCGGCGCACTGGAACAGTCTAACGCTGAGCAAATCCAACAGGCTGTGGAGATGGTGCAGAAAACCGGCGCCAAGCGGGTGGGAATTCTGGGCCTGGCGTTCAAACCAGGCACAGATGACCTGCGGGAGAGCCCCATTCTGGAAGCCATGGCGACGCTGCAACAACAAGGCGTTGAGCTGCTCGTCCATGATGAGGCCGTGACCAAAGACACCCCTCTGGACGGGCTGGCGAGCTACACCAAGTACGGCAGCCAGGGTCTGACAAAACTGGCAGAAGGCCTCTCCGACATGCTGCGTGACGATGTCGAGAGCGTCATGGTAGCGGCCGACGTGGTGATCGTGTGCCACGCCAGCGACACTTACCGAGACGCCGTGCAGCGACACAAGAATGTGGCGGTCGTGGATGTGGTCCGGCTGTTTGACAGCGCCCCACAGGATCTCGCGATTAACGGCATTGGCTGGTGATCGGCCAAAGTCACAACCTGTTCAGACATATGTGAGGACATGACATGCCCACAAGCAACCTAAATCTCATCACTGGAACGGGCCTCTCCGACGTGCTCGATGGGACTGGCACAGGAGACTTGATCGTTGGCTTGTCCGGAGACGACAGCATCACCAGCGGCGCGGGCAACGACGCCCTGTATGGCGACTATGAACAGGCCAATCTGTTGGAAGGCACTGACAACGCAACCGGGTTTACCGACTACGCCAACAGCGGAAACTGGACGGTGTCTGCGTTGGATGGCGGCCATCAGCAGATGAGCCAAACCCTCACCACCGAAGTCGGAGGCGTTTACAATCTGTCCTTCGACCTCGCCGCCAATTTTGCGGCGGGACAGCCGGGCGCCACAGTAGAAGTGCTCATCAACGGCGCGATTGTGGGGACCTATTCCACGGAAAGCGGCGCTTACAATGCCTTTGACACAAGCTTCACTGCCATTGGCGGTGAAACCGAGATCACCTTGCGCTCGATTGACGGTCCAAGTTCGGGGCCATCGATAGATACATCCGGTCCAATCTTCCACTATGCGCGCGAGATGCAGATCGGTGGGCAGACAGTGGAAGTGGCCGCATTTGCCGACGGTCAGGCCAACCTCTATCAGGTACTGAACGGCACGCTGCATGTGTTTGATGTGGAAACTCAGACCTATGAGGTCGCGGGTGCAGCGGGCACAGTGAACGTGAACTCCATGGGCTACAACGCGCAAGACGATCTTCTGTATGCCATCGCGGTGGGAACCGGTGTTGATAGCCTCGGCAACGCGGTGCAGCGCTCTGACTTGATCATGCTGGATGCAGAGGGCAACAGTTACCGGATTGGCGAAACGCCTTATCGGTCCTGGACCGGCGACTTTGATGATCAGGGCAACCTTTGGTCGTTTCAATCCAGCATGGACCGGATTGCGGTGATCGATGTGGATCAGCTAGACGCCAATGGAAACCCGGTGGTGACAGTGCACAAGCTCCCCAGCGCGCTTGTCACCCACCGGGTTTATGACGTGGCCTTTGATGCCAAAACTCAAAGCTTCTACGGCGTGGCGCGTCCGCCATCCGAAGGAGCAGACACCATTCTTTTGGTGGCCGATATTTCCAGTGGCGTACCGGAGTTCACCTTGGTGCCGGTGACCTCGACGGTTGTGGACGGCGTCACGCTGGACGGCGCGCCGGCCGTGACCTTTGGCGCGGCGATCATGGACGCGGACGGCAACCTCTTTGTTGGTGGCAACTCCGGCGATCACGACATGAACAACGCCACGGGCAACAGTGGCGGCATCTACCAAGTGGTGATCGATCCCGCGACCGGCGAAGCCAGCCTTGTGTTGCTGACCGAAGCGCCCAGTTCTTACTCTAACGATGGCGCGGCTGATCCAACCGCGGAAAGTCCCTTTGTCGAGGTTGATTTGTCGTCCTCTGTTTTGATCCGTGATTTGAGCTTGGTTGCGACCACGGAGGGCGAACTGACCTACGACGACTCGCTCGAAGGCAACGGTGGCAATGACACGCTGGACGGTGGCATTGGCGAAGATGACCTGATTGGCGGCGGTCTTGGTGACACGCTTCTGGGTGGCGATGGCGATGACTATTTGCACGGCGGCGCAGGTCCGGATGGCAACAGCACCATTGTCTCTCACTATGACAGTGACGGGTTGCGTTATGACCAATTTGGTAACCTTCTGCCGGAAAATGATGACTTTCTGCTGGGCGGTGAAGGCAGCGACACGCTGGAAGGGTCTGCAGGTCATGACACGTTGGACGGCGGCGAGGCCGCGGACGTTCTGAGAGGGGGATCGGGGTCTGACATGCTCTTTGGCAGCGCCGGTGACGATACGCTGTCGGGCGGTGGGCAAGACGATGTGCTGTCTGGAGGCAGCGGTGCAGATATATTGCGCGGGGGCTCTGGAGATGACGACCTCTCTGGAGGTTCTTTTGATGACGTTCTTAACGGCGGTTCCGGCAATGACAGCCTGGCTGGCGATGAAGGCGCTGATGAGCTAACAGGTGGCAGCGGCAACGACACGCTGAACGGCGGTAACGGTGCCGACCAGTTGGTTGGTGGCTCCGGGCAAGATGCGCTTACAGGTGGCGCAGGCGATGACGATTTGCGTGGCGGCTCCGGCAATGATGCGCTGGATGGCGGCTTGGGAAGCGACAATCTCCGTGGCGGCGCGAACGATGATGTGCTTAACGGAGGCGAGGGGCGCGACAGTCTCCGAGGCGACCGAGGCAATGACGAGCTGTCGGGTGGCGCAGGCCGCGATTATCTCAGCGGTGCGATTGGCGATGACACGCTGGATGGCGGCGCAGACGCTGATCGCCTGTATTTGGGGGCAGGGAACGACGTGGCCACTGGCGGCATCGGTGCTGACACCTTCATATTCCGCAACGACGATCTGGACGGGTCGCAAGACCTCATTCTGGACTATTCCGTTGCCGAAGGGGACCGGCTGCACCTTCGCGGTTTGGACCTTGGGGGCAGCGAAAGCGAGTACTCTGATTGGTTTGGCAACCATGTCAGCGTCAGCGGTGAAGACGTTTCCATCCAACTCGGAAACAACACAACGCTTCTGTTGCAGGACACTGCGGAAGACTTTGCACTGCTCTCAGACAGCTTTGTGTTCTAACGAAACCAAGGCGAGGCGGGCTTATTCAAAGCCTGCCTCTTTTGCGATCAAGGCCGCCTGCGTGCGGTTTTTTGCGTTGAGTTTTTTGCACAGGGTGCGCACGTGCAGCTTGATGGTCACTTCTTGCAAATCGAGATCCCGAGCGATTTCCTTGTTGGATTGCCCTTTGCACAGACCGGTAAGAACTTGCTTCTCACGCTGGCTCAGCTGCTTCTCAAAATCGCTTTCTTCCGCTTCGCCGCCGGCAGAAAGCACACTGGCTGGTACAAAGGTTTCGCCAGCGATCATAAAACGCACCGCGTTGACCAAAGACTTGGCTCCCATGGTTTTGGGCAAAAAACCAATGGCCCCGGCTTCCAAGGCGTCTTGCGCCACTTTGTTTGGGGCAGTGCCGCTGACAATGGCAAAAGCCTGATCCGGGTAGGCCGCCACGGCGTCGATCAGGCCTTGAAGCCCGTTCATGCCCGGCATGCTGAAGTCCAGCAGAACCAGATCAAATGGACCTTTTTGGTCCAGAAGCTTCATGGCCTCAAAATAATCTGATCCGGCCACAACTGTGGCACGGCCTTCAGAGGTGATGTAGGCAGAGATGGTTTCGCGAACCATTCCGTGGTCATCAGCTAACAAAATACGCATAGAAACGGGGCGTCCTACTCTTGGGTTCTGGGAGGACCCTACGAGGCCCTGCGCGTGTAAACCAGTCGTGACACCCTGACTTTGCCGTAAATCTTGCGACATACCTAGCTCCTTTAAAACCATGTGTCCTGGTGTGCCGATGCTGACACCAACAGGATAACTGCAGGTAAATTCGCATAGTTTGAGTAAAATCCGTTGGGGCATCAGATGACCGCCAACTAGCGAAGGGTCAGACAAACTATACCAAAGGTTAGTGGCCTAGCCTGATGCCCAAACACGCACCTCGCCCCCACATGTCACCAAGAGACAAACCAACCCAATCTCGGAGTGTCTCATGCAACGTTTCAAAAAACTGCTCGCTGCCCCCACCACACCAAGCTTTCTGACCGGCGCCATCCTGCTCGCCATGGTGGCATCACAGGCCATGGCCGACACTTTGTTGACGGTCAGCGGAGATGTTTCAGCGACAGATGCGGGACTGACCTGGCAATTCGAAGAAAGCGACCTGCGCGCCCTGCCAAAAGTGCAGTTTGAGACAGACACCATTTGGACCGAAGGAACCCAGGTTTTTGAAGGCGTCTCCTTGTCCGCACTGCTTACCCATGTGGGTGCTAGCGACGGCAATCTACTGGCCACAGCCGCTAATGATTACACCGTGTCGATCCCGACGTCTGATGCGGTAGAGAATGGTCCGATAATCGCCTATCTGCGCAATGGCGAAAAAATGACCTTGCGTGACAAGGGGCCATTGTGGATCGTTTACCCATTCGCAGGCAACGACGCCTATAAAACAGAAGAGTATTATTCCCGCAGCATTTGGCAGCTTGATCGAATTGAAGTTGTTGCCAATGAGTAACTTGAGGCCCACATCCCGCGCATCAGGCTCCTTCTTATGAATGGCAGATGGCCGTTTGTCCTCTTCGCAGGCTTGCTATTGGCAAGCTTGCTTTTGGTTGGTGGCTTGGGGCGTACGGTGTTCACGGACCTGCGGGTTCTGTCGACCGCGCAAAACGATGACGTGAGTTGGACGATGTCGCAGCTTGAGGTGGAGCTGTTGCGGCTGCAAAGCGCGGTGCTGTCTGCGCGGTCCAATGAGAACGCTGGGCTGGGCGAAGTCCGCAAACGCTTTGACATCTTCTACAGCCGGATCACAACGACCCGACAAAGTGCCTTCTTTGCGCCGATGGTGGAGGCCCCAACGGTGGCAGGAAGCACGGTTGCCGCCACACAGTTTTTGGACCGTAGTATCCCTTTGATCGACGGCCCGGATGAAACGCTCCAGGCTTACCTGCCCACACTGTTGTCGGACATTGATGCGTTGCGCCCAAAAGTGCGGGCCTTGGCGCTGGCAGGAGTCGACCACTTTACAACGCAGGAAACCGCAGATCGCAACCGGTTGTCGGTCACCTTACAGCGGCTCGCCTATGGTCTGACCGCGCTGATTGCGGTGCTGTTTTTGTCGCTGGCCAGTTTGATCCAGTTGTATCGCCAAGGGCAAAGGGCCTCACAGAAGAGAGAGCAGGCGCGGGCCCGGTTTGAGGCTGTTGTGTCGTCATCGCTGAATGCGGTTCTGGTTGCGGACACAGAAGGTCATATTGTGGAGTTCAACGGCGCGGCGGAAACCGTGTTTGGCTACACGCGTGATGAGGCGTTGGGCGCGGATTTGGCGGAGCTGATTGTGCCGGAAGAGCTGCGAGAAGCACATCGGGCGGGGATGAAACGGTTTGTGGAAACCGGCGAACGCAAAGTTATCGGGGCAGGGCGCGTGCGCCTGAAAGGGATGCGCAAAGGCGGCGAGGTCTTTCCGGTGGAGCTGTCTATCTCCCTGTCGGAGGCCAGTGGCGAAACGGTGTTTGTGTCGTTCCTGCGGGACATCACCAAAGAGCTGAAAGCTGAAGAGGATTTAAAAGACGCGCTGGAAAAAGCGCAGGTGGGCGAAAAGGCGAAGTCCAACCTGCTGACCGTCATGAGCCATGAAATGCGCACACCGCTGAATGGTATTTTGGGGTCACTTGAGTTGATGGATCAGTCAGACCTGAGTGACGCGCAAAAACGGCATTTGGCGTCGATTGGTATTTCCGGCGAGTTGCTGCTGTCCCATGTCAACGACGTTTTGGATTTGTCCTCTTTGACGTCTGAGGCTGAGGCTCCCAAACATGCGCTCTTCAACCTCACAGATTTGGTGCAGGACGTGGTGGACAGCCTGCAAAGCAACGCTTCCCAGCATGCAAACGCGCTTTCAGTAGACTTCCTGACGGAGGATCTGCAAACCGTGAGTGGGGATCGTGGCTCCTTGCAGCGCTGCCTGGTGAACTTGGTTGGCAATGCGCTGAAATTCACCCGTGAGGGCAGCGTCGCAATAGAGGTTGAACGAGTGTCTTCTGGCGATCTGGTCGAGTTCAGAGTGGCCGACACCGGGGTTGGTATTGCGCCGGAAAACCTCAGCCGGATTTTTGAAGAGTTTGTCACGATCGACACCGCCTTTGATCGGGAGAATTCCGGCACAGGGCTCGGGCTGGCCATCACCAAACGCTTGATCGAGCGCAACGGAGGCGAATTGGAGGCTGACAGCCTGTTGGGAGAGGGCAGCCTGTTTACCTTCCGCTTGCCTTTGCCAACCACGACGGATGTGGCGGACCTTCAAACGCATGCGACCGCGCATTCCTTACGGGACTTGCCTGCAGGGTTTCGGGCTCTGGTGGTGGATGACAACGACATCAACCGCGAAATCCTCACAGACATTGTCCGCGATCTGGGGGGCGTCACGCAGGAAGCTAGTAACGGCTTTGAGGCAATAGAAACCTGCGAGACTTCGGGTTTCGACGTTTTGCTTCTGGACATCAGCATGCCAGGTATCGACGGGTTGGAAACGCTGAAGCGTATTCGAGAAGGCACGTCACCAAATGTCGCGACACCGGCCGTGGCTGTCACCGCACATGCGGCGCAAAAGGACCATGAGGCCATTCTGGCGCAAGATTTTCAAACGCTGATCCTAAAGCCGGTGCGACGGGCCGCGATCCATGGTGCTTTGGCCGATGTGTTCGGTGTGGGAGATGGCGTCGAAGCGTTTACAGCCGCGACGCAAGACGCCCCAGAGTTTCTGAAGCAATTTGGCCTCGAGCGCTATACAGAAGCCGTACAGGAAACTCAGGCAGAGATTTCACAGTTCCTGACCGGGAAGCAAGTCACCGACCCGTTGACGGAAGCGGAACGAGAAGAAGCGCACCGTTTGTCTGGGTCTGCCGCAGTCTTGGGGTGGATGGAGCTTTGGGGCGCGCTGCAAGCGGTGCAAAACGCGCCTGAAGACCGCTGGGGGGCACATTTGAACCACTTGCAGTCTGAATTCGATCGTGTGTTCCCAGATCAAATACATCAGCGCTAAAACCAAAAAGGGGCGCTGGGTGCGCCCCTTTTATCGGTCTGTGTTTGGATTACAATTCAGCGCGAACCTGCGCCAGTTCTCCTGCGACAGCTTTGATGCTCTTGGATTTTAAAGGCCCATAGAGGCACGCGCTTTGCTGGTTGGTATCGCGGCAAAAGGCGTTGATGGACCGGATCAAAGGGCGGTTCATATAGGGGCTGGCGCGCCCAACGGCATAGCCAAGATCGCGTAGCTCCATCTGCACAATCCGCACATATGCGTTTTTGTTGATTTTGGCCGCCACCGAGAGCCCGCGTGCAAACACATCATTTGGCGCCGCGCGCACAATCTCTTCAGAGGCACGCCAGAACTGAGCCGGGTTTTGATCTCTTGCCAGATACAACCCTTCTTCGACTTGGATTTTTGCACGCAATCCTTCGGTTTGCAGAAGCCGGTCACGGGTGGCGAGCGTGCCACGTGCATGTCCAACAACCCGATAGTATTTCAGCAAGGCTTCTGCCGCTTTGGCGTCGCCATCCGCATGACGCTTGTGCAGCTGGTCCAGAGTGTCGGTCACATCAACCCGTTGCGAGAGATCCCGCGTCAGGGCGTCTAGTAACAGCATCTGACCATCGCGGCTGTCTGCCTTTGCCAACTTGACCAGTGTTGGAATACCCAAATGGGGATCGGACAAGGGGCCCAGGCGGCCCGTCGCATGGGCCCAGGCAAGAACCGCCTCACCTTGTTGCAGACCTAGGGCTGACGCGGCCAACAAGCTCTGCTGCGCAGCCTCGTAGTCTTGCGACGAAAGCTGTACTTTGCCCAAGGACACAAGGGACTTGCTTTGTCCCAGCTCAACGGCTTTGTCATAGTAAGCGATGGCCTGCGCGGTGTCTTGGTTTCCGCCGATCCCCTTGAAACGAAAGTAGCCCAACCGATCACAGGCCCGCGCATAGCCGTCGGTACAAATCGACTGCAAGGTGCGGATGGCCTCTTTCGGCGCATCTGAGAGAGATGCCATCGCCTCGTTGTAGAGCGCTTTAGGGGAAACCTCTGCATGGGCTTGCGGCAGGCTGACCACCCCGCCAGCGACACAGCCTAGCGCGAGACATTTGAGCATGTGTAACATTTCAACCTCCTACTGATTGGCAACCAGTATGGTGGCGATGCTGAAGTCCGAAGCGCGCGCGAAAGTATAGTGGGACGCGCATTTGGCGATACTGCGGTTCTGATGTGGGGTCACTCAGCTTGGTGGCTTGTGAGCCCGTCGGCCTTTTGTCTTGCCGGTCTCTCGGCGACGGTGATCGGCGCATGGGGCGTTGGCGTTGCAGTGCCAATCAAAAACCATGCGCCAAAGCTGTTTAGGTGATCTCCGACATCTCGACGGATCGCTTCTCTTGGATGGAGGTTTGCGCCGCGATGCCCATCAGGACAGCCATTTTGCCGTCGGTCAAGCTCACCTCGGGTGTGGACCGCTCACCGCGCACCAATTCCAGGAAATATTTGTGCTGATAAAAGGTTGAGCCGTTGTGGTCGCCAGCATCGAGGATGTCCGGGTCCACAGGGATCTCTTTTTCAACGGGACCTTTGGGCGCACGCGGAGACAGGATGAGCTTGGGGGTGGGCGCGGCGCCAAGATGTGCAGGCCAGAAACGGCCTGGTCCGGGGACCAGCGCCTCGATTTTGCCTTTGGGGCCGACTGCCGCGATTTCTTCCTGATATTCGGCACCTTCGGCAAACATGCACAGTTCGAGCATCGCGCGGGCACCGTTATCGAAATCGACGATGACATATCCATTGTCGAGAATGTCCGGCGCTTGCCCGTCATAGAGTTCGTCCAGATGGTTCGCGTCCTGCCCGCCCGAGGCCATCACGCGCACCGGCTCTGATCCAAGCGTCAGGCGCATGAGATCAAAGAAGTGGCAGCACTTTTCCACAAATGTCCCGCCGGATTTGGCGTTGAAACGGTTCCAGTCATCGACCTTTTCAAGAAAGGGAAACCGGTGTTCACGGATGGTCAGCATTTTGATGCCGCCGGTGACATCTGCTGCGTTTTTTAGGAACGCCGCGACCGGCGGCATATAGCGGTACTCCATCGCAACCCAGGCCGGGGCGGGATAGCTGGCGATGAACGCGTCGATTTGGGCCAGATCTTGCGGATCGGTGTACAACGGTTTCTCGACAAGGATGGGCAAAGGACGGAGCTGGGCGATCTCTTGCAGCTGGGCTACATGGCAGAAATTCGGGCTGGCGATCAGCAGGCAGTCCAGAGTGTCTACGGCCAGCAGTTCTTCCAGGCTGTCAACAAACCGCGCATCGGGCGCGAAACGCGCGCTCTCCGTGCGCATTTGGGCGTTGGGTTCGAAGATGGCCCCAACTTCCGTGTTCGGGAGGAGTGCAATGTTGCGCAGGTGTTCTTGCCCCATCATGCCGCAGCCGATGATCCCGTAGGTGGTGGGTTTCGTCATAGTGCCTCCTAAGTCAGGCGTTGGATGTAGATAGAGTGTTCCGGGTCAAACCAGGTGCGGGAAAACTCGACTGGGGCGGTGGCTTGCGACCAACTCAGGCGTTCGATGTAGCCTGAAACTGCCCCCGGCTTCTGTCCAAATGTCTCTGGCGCCCAGTCTGGCACGTGCCCGATGGAGACGCGGTCTTCGGCGCGGCGAATCCAGAAGCCGAGCTGTTTTTGATAATAGTGGTAAAGTGATTCCGACAGTTTTGCCGGGTCCACTTTGCCTGCGTCGCCGTCTAGCCAGATTTCTTCGACGGCGATCACAACCTCGTCCAGATACCGCAACCTGCGAATCCGTGTGCCGTGATTCGACGTGCCAAATGTTGGGAGGTCGACCGGCTTCTCCATGCCATGCACCGAGAGGATGTCTGCGGTTGGCAATCCGCCACCCTCGGGCAACTCCAATCGGAACATGGAGTAAACGCTGCGTCCGCTTTGCGTAGCACGCACGTAGTTGCCTGACCCTTGAACGCGCTCCAGCATGCCTTGCTTCTCCAGCTCGGCAAGAGATTTGCGCAATGTACGCACGGTGGTTCCGTATTGCTTGGCAAGCTCGCGTTCAGGCGGCAAGCGCTCTCCGTCCACCAGACGGCCCGCCGCGATCTCGCGGATCAGGGTTTCGCTGATCTGCAAATAGAGCGGCAAGGCCGTGCTGGAGAGGTCTGGATTTGACATGGATCATCTCGAAAAATTGATACACCATTGATCTACATCAAATCGCAGTTTAATCAAGAGGTAAGGAGAACGAGATTTTGGGAGGAACTCGATGACCGTCGTACCGGTGACATCAGCTGATCTGGATGCTGTGGAAGTGTCGTGGTTTGCCGCGCTGTGTTCAGACGATTACCAGTTCCTTGGCGTGCCAGATGGCGATCTGCGGTCGTCCTGGGCGCATAGCTCAAACATCGTGAAAGAAGCTGAGGCTCAAGGGTTTCGCAACATTTTGTGCCCGTCTTCTTATCAAGTGGGGCAGGACACGCTGAGCTTCGTGGCGGGTTGCGCACCGATCACCAGCAAGATCAACTTGCTGGCCGCCGTGCGCTGTGGCGAGATGCAGCCGATCATGCTGGCGCGTACGCTGGCGACGTTGGACCACATGTTGGAAGGTCGGCTGACCGTGAACATCATCTCGTCCGACTTTCCCGGTGAAAAGGCCGAGAGCAGCTATCGCTACCAGCGCTCGCGGGAAGTTGTCGAAATTCTGAAGCAGGCTTGGACCCAGGGTGAGATCAACCACGAAGGTGAGGTCTACAACTTCCAGGGCCTGACAACCGATCCTGTGGTTCCGTATCAGACTGGCGGACCTCTGCTCTACTTTGGTGGCTATTCGCCGGATGCGTTGGAACTCTGCGGGCAGCATTGCGATGTGTATCTGATGTGGCCGGAGAAGATGGACGAACTGGCCGGGCGCATGAAGGCGGTGAACGCGGTGGCGGAACGCTATGGCCGGACCCTCGATTACGGCCTGCGCGTGCATGTGATTGTCCGGGACACCGAGGCCGAAGCCCGTGAATATGCCGACTACATTGTGTCTAAACTCGATGACGAGCAGGGGCGCGCCATCCGTGAACGTGCGCTGGACGCGAAATCTCTGGGCGTGTCGCATCAGGCGAAAAACCGCGATGTGGCCGACGATGATGGCTTCATTGAGCCGCATCTCTGGACCGGCGTGGGCCGGGCGCGATCTGGTTGTGGCGCGGCACTGGTCGGGTCAACCGATCAGGTTTTGTCCAAGCTTGAAGCCTATAAGAAGATGGGGATGCGGGCCTTTGTTCTGTCTGGCTATCCGCATGTGGACGAGGCCAAGCATTTTGGCGCCCGCGTGATGCCGCATCTCAACACTGTATCGCTGCCGCATGCCTATGGGCGCGTGCCAGCTTCCACGCCGCAGACCCCCCTTGGTATTGGAGAACGCCGCTGATGAACCGTGTCGAAATCGCAAACGGGCTGAGCTTCAGCCGTCTGGTGTATGGCATGTGGCGTGTGGCCGATGATGCGGACACGTCGCCAGAATACGTAGAAGCAAAAATCCAAGCCTGTCTGGATCAGGGGATCACGACCTTTGATCAGGCGGACATCTATGGTGACTACGGGGCCGAAGCGGTGCTGGGCGGGGCGCTAAAAGCCAACCCGGCGTTGCGCAATCAGATCGAGATTGTGACCAAGTGCGATATCGTCGCGCCCATCGGGATTTATGCCGACAAGCCGGTCAAATACTACGACACCTCGCGCGCGCACATCGAAGCCTCAGTGAACCGGTCTCTGAGTGAGATGGGGGTGGATCATGTGGATCTTCTGTTGATCCACCGCCCCGACCCTTTGATGGATCACAACGAAACCGGCGCGGCGCTGGATGATCTGGTGGCGTCAGGCAAGGTGCGCTCCGTCGGCGTCTCCAACTTCCGCCCCTGGGACTGGAAGCTTTTGCAGTCGGCGATGAAGACGCCGCTGGCCACCAACCAAATCGAGATTTCACTGGCGGAACTGTCCCCGTTCACAAATGGGGATTTGGCCTTCCATCAACAGCATGACCAGCCTGTCATGGCATGGTCGCCGCTTGGTGGCGGCAGCCTGATGACCGGAACAGGGGATGTGGCGGATCGTTTGGATCGTATTGCGGCAGAGCAGGGCGTGGATCGCGCCGCTGTGGCCGTGGCGTTCCTGTTGCGCCACCCAACCCGTATCCTGCCGGTTCTGGGCACCAACAACCTTGATCGAATCAAGATGATTTCGGACGCGGAGAAGGTCACACTGGACCGCGAAACCTGGTTCTCTCTCTACGAAGCCGCGCTCGGCAAGGAGGTCCCATGATGTCTGCTCACACTGTCGGGGGAAAGCTCAGCTTTGTGCCCGACCCGAACAACACACGGCTGCTGCGTGACGCGTTTGGACGGTTTGCCACCGGGGTGACCATTGTCACGGCCGCATCGGAAAACGGTCCGGTGGCGATCACCGCGAACAGTTTTTCCTCGGTGTCATTGACCCCGCCTCTGGTGCTGTGGTCCCCTGACAAGAACTCGCGCCGGTTTCCGCATTTTGAGCGCGCAACCCATTATGCGATCCATGTGCTGTCGGCCGAACAGGACGATCTTTGCTGGACGGTGGCCAAAGATGCCTTTGGCTTGGCGGATGTCGCGCACCAGGTGAACGATTGGGGCGTGCCTATTTTGGACAATTGTCTTGCGCGGTTCGAGTGCACTCGCTCTGCGATTTACGAAGGCGGCGATCACGCGATTGTTCTTGGACATGTTGACCGCGCAACCATGCGTGAAGACGGAGATGCACTGACTTTCTACAAGGGCCAAATGGGCCAGATTGCCGCCGTAAAACAATAAGATCGGCGGCCTGCATTCTGAAGAGGACAGAATGCTAAACGGGAGGAGAAGAACACGATGAAGGCAGTCTTTGCTGTCTTGAATCTGTTGCGTCCACTGAACTCCGGACTGTTGGCAGTCGGGCGTTGGCTGGGCGTATTCGCCATTGGCGTGATGGTCGCGGCGATCCTGATCCAAGTGTTTTTTCGCTATGTGTTGGGTAGCGCATTGCCCTGGCCCGACGAGGCGGCACGCTTCTTCATGTTGTGGATGACGGGCCTGATGGCGCCCACAGCGTTCCGCAATGGGGGCTTTGTGGCGATCGACTTCATTGATGCGGTGATCAAAGGCAAGGCGATGCATCTTCTGCAGTTTGCCCTGCTGTTGATCAGCCTGACCGTGCTGATCGTCGGGGCGCAGATCGGCTACAAAGAGGTCACCGGGCTTGGGGGGCGTTTCGCCACCGCGTCACTGTATCTGCCGACGTCTCTGACGTTTGACGAATGGTACCGGATCCCGCGCAGTTGGATGATGCTGTCCCTTCTGGTGGGCATCGTGTTGTTGATCCTGGTGAACATCGAGCTGTTGTTGGAGCGCTTTGTCCGGCTCCTGGGCATGGGGGACCGCCTGCCAGCGCGGTCAGGCCTGACAATCGGAGGGTCTGAGTAATGCTGATCTGGTTCCTTCCGCTGTTTCTGTTCCTTCTTTTGGTGGGGCTGCCGGTGTTTTTCTGCCTGCTGGCTGCGCCCGGCGCGTTGCTTTGGCTCAACGGGCAAGAGCGCGACATCACGTTGTTGTACCGCAACCTTTACAATGGCATGGACAGCTTCCCCCTGATGGCCATCCCGTTTTTCATGTTGGCGGGCGAGTTGATGAACCGGGGCGGGATCACCGTGCGTCTGGTTGAGTTCTCCCAAGCTTTGATGGGCCATTTGCGGGGCGGGCTTGCGCAGGTGAACATCCTGTCGTCGATCCTGTTTGCCGGGCTGTCGGGTTCGGCGGTCGCAGACACTTCTGCGCTTGGTTCCATGCTGATCCCGGCGATGGAGCGTGAAGGCTACACCCGGAAATTTGCTGCCGCCGTGACCGCTGCGAGTTCTGTTATTGGGCCGATCATTCCACCCTCAGGCATCATGATCATCTACGCCTACGTTATGGGCGAAAGCGTTGCCGCGTTGTTCCTGGCGGGCATTGTCCCGGGCATTTTGGTGGGCGTTGGCCTAATGGTGATGGTCCGCGTCATGGCCGACAAATACGATCTGCCCGCGGCGCGCCGTGTCACGTTTGAGAACGTCGAGATCGGCGGTTTGGAAAGCTGGGTGTCTTTTGGGCTTGTGCGGCTGAACCTCGGGCTTTTGCTGGTGCAATTTGCCCCGGCAGCTGACACAACCCTGTCCAAATGGCTGACCTTCCTCGGTGCGGTGCTTCTGGCGCATGGATTGATGCTCGGATTGCGCCGTGTGGTCAGCCCCGAATTCCGCATTGTCTGCAAGCGCGCGGTGGTGCCACTGCAGACGCCAATCCTGATCCTTGGCGGTATTTTGGCCGGTGTGTTCACACCGACAGAGGCCGCCGCTGTCGCAGTTGCCTATGCGCTGTTGGTTGGGTTCCTGGTGCTGCGGACCATGAAGTTGAAAGACTTGCCGGAGGTTTTCACTCGGGCCGGGATCACATCCGCCGTGGTGCTGCTGTTGGTGGGCGCGGCCATGTCGTTCAAAACAGTGGTCAGCCTCAGCCACGCGCCAGAAATTCTGGCCGAGTTCATTCTGACCTTGTCGGAGAACCCTCTGATCTTGCTGTTCCTGATCAACCTGCTGCTCTTCGTGGTGGGCATGTTTCTGGACGCGGGCCCCGCGATCATCATTCTTGGCCCGATTTTGGCGCCGGTCTTTGAAGGGCTTGGGGTCGAGTCCGTGCACTTTGCCATCATCATGTGCGTAAACCTGACCGTGGGCTTGGCCACGCCCCCGATGGGGCTAGTGCTATTTGTCGCTGCCTCAGTCTCGCACGAGCGGGTGACGACCATCGCCAAAGCCATTCTGCCGTTCCTAGCGGTCGAGGTCGCTGTGATCTTCTTGATCACCTTTGTGCCTGAAATCTCTCTGACCATTCCGAAGCTAACGGGGTTCTTGAACTGATACCAAAAAAACGACGTGCAACAGGAGGAAACACGCATGTTTATGAAACTGGCAAAGACGGTGGCACTGTCGGCCTTGATGGCTGGCACTGCGCTGACGGCGAGTGCGGCCGACTACACAATCCGTGCAACGGCAAACTCGAATGAAAATGACGAGGACTATGACGGCCTTGTTGTCTTCAAAAACTATGTCGAAGCGGCCTCTAACGGCGCCATCGAAGTGGAGCTGTTTATCGGCACACAGTTGTGCTCCAACGGCGCCGAATGCCTTCAGGGCGTGGCCGATGGGTCCATTGACGTCTACATCTCGACCTCTGGTGGCGCGTCCGGCCTGTTCCCCTATGTGCAAGTTCTCGACCTGCCATATCTGATGGCGGACGACCGAATTGCGGAGCATGTCCTGTCTGGCGACTTCACCCGCAAAATGCGCGCGATGGCGTTGGAGGACAGCGGCGACGCAATCCGCCTGATGACCATCGGTAACACCGGTGGCTGGCGCAACTTTGCCAACACCAAACGTCGTGTGGCGGCACCTGCCGATATGGAAGGTCTGAAGATCCGGACCGTTGTGGCTGACCTGCCGCAGGAGCTTGTGAAAGCGCTGGGCGCGTCCCCTACGCCAATCCCATGGCCTGAACTGTTCACCAGCTTCCAGACTGGTGTTGTTGAAGGCTCCAAGAATGGCATCACCGACATCATGGGCATGAAGTTCCCAGATGCGGGCCTGCAGTATGTGACTTTGGATGGCCACGCTTACATGGGTGCGCTGTGGTGGATGTCGAACCAGACGTTCATGGACATGCCAGAAGACATGCGCCGCGTGGTGGTGGACGGGTTCTACGCCCTGCAACAGGCCACCTTTGCATCGCCAAAGCGTAAGTCGATCCAGGCCTATGAAGACTTCGTTGCCGGTGGCGGGGACCTCTATGTTCCAACCCCTGCAGAGAAAGACGCGTTCAAGCAGGCGGCGTCCCCAGTTTATGACTGGTTCAAATCCAATGTTGCTCGTGGTGATGAGGTGTTCACCGCACTGACCGATGCTGTTGCCGCAGCAGAAGCAGACGTGAACGGCGCCCGTGATGCGGACCTGAACTAAGCACAAACGGCGCGAGGGGCAGTCCCTCGCGCCGTTTTTTGTCCGGCATTTTTACCGGAACGGATACATCCACACGCGGTAGTCCTCGACCAGAATATGCGCTTTATCAATCTCTTCCTTGGTCATTTTCTTCACAACCTCTTCAAGGCTGATCGCCGCGTCGGGGTCTCCGCCGATCGCCGACAGCGTGTACCACATATAGGCCCGCACCAAATCCGGCGCGGGCATGCCGCGCCCGACCTCATAGTACCAGCCAATTCCGGATTGCGCGCCGGGGTGGCCCTTCATGGCGCTGCGCAGATACCACTCAAACGCGCGTTGATCGTCGCGCTCAACGCCCAGCCCCATCGCATACATCACGCCGATCAATTCCTCGGCGTCGGCATTTCCCGACCGGGCTGCTGGCCACATCGCTTCACGCGCGGCCTCAAAATCCCCGGCCTCCATAAGATCGCGCGCGGCTTCGATTTCGGCGAGGCCAAATTGGGTCGTTCCCACGACCAACGCGGCCGCCAGAAGAAGCTTTTTTGTAGGGTGTCGCATGCGCTCTCCGTGATCCTGTTTGCCGCCCCGTCTTTCGCCGAGTTGCCTGCGTTGCCAACACCACTGAGTGCCAATGACTTCATGGCGGTGGATGCAGAAAAGGCCGAACTGGGACGCCTGTTATTTTACGACAAGATCCTGTCCGGGAACAGAAATATCAGCTGTGGAACATGTCATCATCCGCGATTTGGCACCTCTGATGGATTGTCGCTCGGATTGGGGGAAGGCGGGCATGGACTTGGGCCGGAGCGGGTCTCCGATATGGGGGCAAACAAGGTCCAGAAACGCATTCCACGCAATGCACCCGCGCTATGGAATTTGGGTGCCAAGTCCATTGATACGTTGATGCATGATGGCCGGGTCAGCGTGGACCCGATCTTTGGAAATGGCTTCAATACGCCCGCAGAAGAGTGGCTTCCTGATGGGCTAAAGTCCGTTCTGGCGGCACAGGCGCTTTTCCCCATGACATCCGGGTTTGAGATGGCCGGGAATGTTGGCGAAAACGAGATCGTGGGTGCGACGCGCGACCGGATTGATGCGGCCTGGCCAATCATTGCGAAACGAGTCAGGACGCTGCCGGACTATGGTGCCAGATTTGTCTCGGCATTTGACGAGATCGAGGTGGCCGAAGAGGTGACGATTGTCCAAATCGCCGATGCCTTGGCGCATTTCATGGTGCAAGACTTTACGTCCTTTGACAGCCCGTTTGATGCTTATTTGGCGGGGGATGAACAGGCTCTATCTGCAGTGCAAGTTCAAGGCATGGAGCTGTTTTTTGGCAAGGCGGGATGTAGCAACTGTCACGCTGGAAATTTGTTTTCTAATCAACAGTTCCATGCTCTGGGGCTGCCGGCCTTTGGACCAGGCCGCACCCGAAGGTTTGACCCTTATGCGCGGGATGTTGGACGCATGGGGGAATCCGACGACCTTTCGGATGCGTATCGCTTCCGGACCCCCATGCTGAGAAACGTTGCCCTTACAGGGCCTTACGGGCACAACGGCGCGTATCCGACGCTGGAGCGGATGATCCGGCATCACCTTGATCCCCCTGGGGCGCGCGCCACGTGGAAAGCCGCTGATCTGACATTGCCCGATGTGCCTTGGCTCAGTCCCATCGATTTTGTCATCCAGCAGGACCGTATCGAAATGGCGCGGCATGCCAAGCACCGCGACATTCATATTCCGCCCCGTAGTGATGCTGAGATTGCAGCCTTGGTGGCTTTTCTCGAAAGCCTGACTGGGGCCGATGCCAAAGCAGAAACAAGCCGTATTCCGGAAGAGGTGCCCAGTGGATTGAAGGTGGACCGGTAACGGGTCGCCACATGCATGACTAGTTGCGTGCTATTTGCGCCCCGCAGGCCCGCAGCTTTCCCAGACGACAAGATCGCCATGCAGTCGTTCGTTGGTCTTCTCACTACTTTGAACTTCTAACCCATCCAAAATGATCGCCATGGCGCGCTCGCCAATTTTGTTGCGTGGTTGGCGGATTGTGGTCAGAGCCGGGGTGATGTTGCTGGCAAAGGCAATGTCGTCAAAGCCAATCACGGAAAATTCGCGCGGCACGTCAAACCCACGCAGGAGCAGGGTGGCAATCAGGCCAATGGCGGTGGTGTCGTTGACACAAAGAAAGGCCGTCGACAGCGCATCTTTTATAAAAAGGCGCCCCCGTGTTAGCGGAAGCGCCTTTTTTGTGGGCTTGAACGCGCCTTCAAGCGCGGCGCCTTTAAGACGCCAACTGTGTCGCCACATGCGGCAGCAGGTAAGTCCCAGATGGCGGCGCAGTATTGACCCGCACGCCACAATGGTAAGCCTCACTCAATAGCTCGTTGGTCAAAACCTCGGCTGGCGCGTCTTGTGCCAGCACGCGGCCATCACTGATCAGAGCCACTGTATCGGCAAACATCGCGGTGAGGTTCAGATCGTGCATCACGGCCACAACACCGCCCCCAGCGTCGGCAAAGTCACGCGCGATTTGCATGACTTGCAACTGGTGCCCGATGTCCAGTGCCGAGACCGGCTCATCCAGGAACAGCCAGCGCGCCGTACCGTCGACAACCGGATCCCAAACCTGGGTCAGAACACGGGCCAACTGCACCCGCTGTTGTTCGCCGCCAGAGAGTTCCTGGTAGTAGCGCGCGCCATATCCAGACAGACCGACACGCTCCAACGCCGCTACAATCAGTCTGACCCTAGCGGCGGAAATGCCGTTTGACAGACCCAACTGCACGACCTCGGACACAGTGAATGGAAACGCCAGTGGCGTGGCCTGAGGAAGGACCGCGCGAATGGCCGCCAATTCCCAGGCTTTCGCCGCGTCGATGTCCATGTCGTTGAGTGTGACGGTACCACCATGGGCAACTTCGCCAGTGATGGCCTTCAGCAAAGTTGTCTTGCCGGACCCGTTGGGTCCCACAATGGCGGTGACAGCGCCTGGCTGGGCGTGAAAATCGATATTATGCAGGATGTCGTGCTTGCCATAGCGCACGGTGATGTTTTGGGCGTTAAGCATTTCACATATCCAGAATGCCGCGGCGGCGCAGCAAAATCCAAAGGAAGAACGGACCGCCAATCACGGCCATGATGATGCCAATCGGCAATTCTGCTGGCGCGATCACCATGCGGCTGATGATGTCGGCCACGAGCAGCAGCGCCGCACCCAGAAGGGCAGAGTTGCGCAGCAAATAGCGGTGGTCTGGCCCGACGGCGAGACGCAGCAGATGTGGCACTACAAGGCCGACAAAGCCAATGCCGCCGCTGACCGCGACGGCGGCACCAACAGAGGCCGCAACCGCAAGAATGGCAACGTTTTTTGTGCGTTGCACATCAATGCCGATATGGCTCGCTGCGGCTTCTCCAAGGGCGAGGCCGTTTAGACCTTTGGCAATAAAGGGCGCTGCAACAAATGTTGCTGCCATCAAAGGCAAGGCAGCAAACAGTTTGGACCAGGTCGCCCCCGCGATAGAGCCCATGCCCCAGAAGGTGAGCGTGCGCAATTGGGTGTCATCCGCGATATAGACCAGCAGCCCGGACACCGCACCGGACAGAGCGCCAAGCGCGATACCCGCCAACAGCATGGTGGCCACCGAGGTGCGTCCTTTGCGGGTGGACACCCGATACAGGATTAACGTTGTGGCCCAGCTGCCGACAAAAGCGGCAAGAGGTACAACGTAGTATCCCAAAGCCTGTTGCAGCGCGATCGGCAACAGCCCGCCCAACACGATGGCGACAATTGCCCCCAGGCCGGCACCGGCGCTGACCCCGATCAGACCGGGGTCTGCCAGAGGGTTGCGAAACAGCCCTTGCATAGTGGCACCGGACACCGCCAAAGCAGCGCCGACAACAGCACCCATGATGGTGCGGGGCAGTCGGATCTCCCAGAGCACCACGCGATCACGCAGCGCCAACTCCCCGCCGGTGGCAAGGTCCCAAAGCGCGCCCCAAAGGGACGCGCCAGAGGCGCCAATCGCCAAGGAGCCCAGCATGGCAATGCCCAGAACGATCAAGAGAACAAACGTCAGCCGGTTCGCAGCATGGCTGCGGTCCCCGTCCAGGGTCATCTTGGCTGGGATTTCCGAAGCAAGTGCCATTAGCCCTGAACACCTTCCAGAGCAGCGGCCAGCCGAGATACGGCCTCACCTGTGCGCACGGAGAACCCAAGCAACAGCATGCCATCCATACGCACCACGGCACCGGATTGGGCCGCCGGGGTAAGTTTCAGCGATTGGTGTTCACGCAGTTTTTCGAGGCTCGCACTGTGATCGCCACCACGGTCCATCATCAGGATCACTTCGGCGCCGCTGGTGACAATGGCTTCGTCGGTCACGGGCTTAAAGCCTTCAAAACCGCTCAAGGCGTTCTGACCACCGGAGAGCGCAATGATCGCATCCGCGCTGGTGTTTTCACCCGCAGCCATGACACGGCCGCCGGCCGTGGACAGGATGAAAATCACTTTGGGACGGATGCTGGTGTCCACGCGGGCCACCGCGGCGGCAATTTCGGCATCAACCTTGGCCGCAAGCTCTGCGCCTTTGTCTGACACACCCAGTGTGTCAGCGACCATTTTGATTTTCTCGCTGATGTCTTCGCGGGTGAAACCGTTGTTTACCTCGACAATCGGCACAGAAGCTTCACGCAGAAGTTCAATGGTTTCCAGAGGGCCGGCACCGGATTCGCTGATGATGTGATCTGGATTTACAGACAAAACGCCTTCGGCTGACAGCGCGCGAATATAGCCAACGTCTGGCAGGGCTGCGGCTTCTTCCGGATGGTTTGAGGTTGTGTCACGGGCCACCAAACGATCCTCTTCGCCCAAGGCAAAGACAATCTCGGTCACCGCGCCGCCGATGGAGACCACCCGTTGCGGACCATCCTCCGCCAAAGCTGTGGTGGACAGGCATGCGGTCATGCCCAGGGCAATTACACTCTGTTTCAGGGAGAACTTCATTGCGCTGCAACCTCTGTAAAGTCTTGTTCTATGTCTGTGATGAGGGCGTTCCAGGCCTCGGCTGCGGTTTCCTCACGCAGGACGCCGAAGAACTGAATGATCAGGGCACCTTCGGCGTCAAAAGCCTCGACCGAAATCGCCGGTCCACGACGGGTGTTTTTTGTGACCGCATAGACCTCTGCGATGTGATCCATACGCAGGTGCAGGTCGTGCCCCTTGTCCAGAACATTGATCCAGGGGCCCATCTCTACAATGCGTTCAACCGGTCCCGAATGGATCTCGATACAGCCGCGGTTGCCGACAAAGATCATCAACGGAACGGATTTTTCCGAGGCTTTGTGCAGTAACGCTTCCACTGACTTGGGGGCAAGCGCGCGGGTATATGGTGCGCCAGCGATGCGATAGGCGCCCAGACGGTTTATTTTCAGCTTGCGGGTCAACGACATAAACTGGTGGGTGTCGGTGAGTTTGTCCCACTCTTCGCAGAGCTTTTCACGTTGGTCTGCAGTGCCTTTTGCGCCTTCTGTAGGCTCGCGCGTTTCGACCTCAAGGGTGTCGGATTGCTCCTTAAGGCGCAGCTGCGCGACAATCTCGTCCCACTGATCCAAATTTGACGCATCACGCAGGTGGACTTTGTGCACGGCATCTCCAGCGGCATCAAACACTTGAATGGAGCGGCGCACACCTTTGTCAGTCTGTTTCTCAACCGCAAAGGCGCTGACCCAAATGCGCGGGAACATCCGCAGATCGATGTTTTCGTTTACCACCATCGATGCGTGCTGGCCGGAGGTGTAGTTTTCATACACACCGACCTTCTCGATGACGCAGGACGGGTTGCGGGTTAGCGCCATCACTTCGCCGAGGCGCTCAAACGCAGCAAACAGCGGGTCCAATTCAGCGGTAATACGGGTGACACCCTCGCCAACATGTGCGGCCACCAACTGGCCTTCGGAGATACCTAACTTATCCGCGAGATCACGTTCACGTAACTTACTATGTTCTTTCCGCGCTTCGCGAATGTCATGCGAAGAGACGGCGGTCGCCACTGCCATGGTGCGCTCCAATCTAGTTCAGTTCTCGAAAGGCTGGTCTGGCTGCGGTGAATTTGTCACATATGGCTAACCCTGTGATCTTTTGAATCACATATGTTGACAGAAATAGTCGGACTAAATAGTGAGCGCAAGTCACGGTGATTTCTCGGGGTGAGAATCACCAACAACTCCATGCCAGCAACACACTGCCAGCCTCCGGAACATCCACTGGAAGGAACACACTCATGCGTGCCACATTCTCACGCAAGGCAGCGCTGTTGTGCAGCGCTGCTCTTATCTCTGCGACCTCTGTTATGGCGCAGGATGCGGACATCGACTCCACAAACGAAGATTTCGCCCTTGACGAAATTGTGCTGAAAAAGTCGAAACGTGAAATCCAAACCGAAACAGCGACTTCCGTCACTGTTGTTGAGCAGGACGAGATCAATGACCGTCAGGCCAGCACCATTGCCGAGCTGGTAGACTCTGTACCCGGTGTAACGATTGTGAATGGTGCGTCTCCACAAGGTTCTGGTATTAACATTCGTGGCTTTGGTGCAAACGGCACCTACGGCAGCGACCAAAAAGTTCTGATTCAAGTCGACGGTGCCTCGGTTGGCTCCGAAGAACTCTACCGGATCAGTACGCAGCTGTTCACCGACCCAGCTCTATACAAACAAGTGTCCGTGCTGCGTGGTCTCGGGGGCTCCTTCGAATACGGCTCCGGTGCCATTGGCGGTGTTGTTCTGCTTGAAACCAAAGATGCCTCCGATTTCACCGGCGGTGAGGTGGGCTTCCGTTTCCGTCAGACTCTGCAGGGCAGCACCAACGGCAACGGCTTCGCCAGCTCTTCTATTCTGGCTTGGCAGCCAACCGAGAACTTCGAGGTTCTGGGGAACTTCACTTACAACAAGCAAAGCGAACAAAAAGACGGTGACGGCAATGTCATTGGTAACTCTGCGTTTGAACTGCCGTCTTGGGCGATCAAAGCGCGCGGCTACTTCGGCCAGGACCGCGAGCACAGCATCACGCTGAGCCACACCGATTCTCAGGTGCAGGACCGTGACGTGCCATATGACAGTTTTGGCACCACCTCTGATAACTTTGGCAATGTTGACCGTGACATCGACAACAGCGCGACCGTTCTGACTTATAACTACGATTCACTGTCCTCGGACCTGATCAATCTGGATGTGCAGTACAGCTACGCGGACCAGCAAATTGACCAGACCTACGTCCCAGGTAGTTCGCCTCTGGAGGGCGGCCCGTCCTGGCCGTTCCTCGAACCGCTGGTCAACTCCAACCACCGCTATGAAACGTCCAAGTTCCTCGTAAAAAACCAAATGAACTTCCTGACGGGCGGCGTCTCGCATGACATGCGTGTGGGTGTGGAAGTCAGCCGCCGTGAGCGTCTGGATGCCTCCGCTGCTCCTGGTGGTACAGATGATCGTTTGGCAGTGTTTGTTGTGGACGATATCGATTTTGGCAACGGCCTGACCATCACACCGGGCGTGCGTTTCGAAGATCAGAACATCAAAGGTAACGGCACTTATGCCGGTGACTATGACAACAGCGCCTGGATGGGTAGTTTGTCGGCTCGCTATGCCTTTGGCAGCGGTTTTGCTGTTTTTGGTAGCGCGGGTTACACTGAAAGCATGCCCATCATCGATGATCTCGGCACGCCGCTGTTCATGACACAGAGCGAAAAGGCGCGGAACTATGAACTTGGTTTCTCCTTCTCCAACGCCAATGTGTTCAGCGACGCGGACACGCTGCAGCTGAAAGCAACCGCTTATAAAACCGACATTTGGGACATCACCTCCTACAGCAATGCAGACACTGTAGAGACCAAAGGTCTGGAGCTGGAAGCGCGCTATGTGCACAGCACCGGGTTCTACACTGACATGAACGCCAATATTTCGCGCGGTGAAGAGTTCAATGCCGGTGTTGCTACGGATTGGCGCAACTCGCCGGCGGACTCTCTGCGTCTGACCCTTGGTAAGCGTTTTGGCGAAACCTTGGACATGTCCTGGGAAATTGTTGCCAATGCCAAGATGGATCGTAGCACAACACCGACACCATCCTTCAACGCACACAACCTGCGGGCAACCTACATCCCACAAGAAGGCGCGTTTAAGGACACGGAATTCCGTTTCGGTATTGAAAATCTGTTTGACCAGACCTTCACACCGCACCTGTCTACACGTCCAGCCCCAGGCCGTACGTTCAAAGTTAGCGTGGCAAAAACCTTCTAAAGGTCTGACGTAACAGACCTTTCAAAGGTACAAAACCGGACCGAGCGGCGCCTTCACGGGGTCGCTCGGTTTTTTGTGGGGCTGAACTGTTTTGGCTGCACACGAAGTATTTCCTGCCGGATACGCGGACGACGGTTATTGTGGGTGGAACCTAAACCTCGGCGCAAATTGAGATGTTGTGTTGATGTGCGTCGGTGGCGGACAAGGGGCTGCCGGATTGATCGAGATTTTCTAAGGACCCCGCCATGCCCATTCTGTCGTCAGACCAACTCAGCGCTCTCACCGCCCTGCGTCATGACCTCCACCGCCGCCCCGAAGTGTCCGGGGAAGAGGAGCAGACTGCGGCCCGTATCGTGATGGAGCTGGAGGCGTTGGGCGCGGATCGCATCTGGCGCGGCCTTGGTGGTCATGGTGTTGCGGCGGAGTTCACCGGCGCGGCAGAAGGCCCAACCGTGCTGTTGCGCTGCGAATTGGATGGCCTGCCCATTCGTGAGATTTCCATGTTGCCCTATCGCTCCGAAGTGGACGGCAAAGGCCATCTCTGCGGCCATGATGGCCATATGGTGTCCATGCTTGGCGTGGGCATGTCACTGGCGGTGCGGCCCGCAACAGGGCGTGTGATCCTGTTGTTCCAACCGGCCGAAGAAACCGGGGCAGGGGCCAAGGCGGTGGTGGAGGACCCACGGTGGGGTGACATCCGTCCAGACTATGCCTTCGCCTATCATAATGTCCCCGGCCGTCCATTGGGCGAGATTGGCCTGCGCAGTGGGCCGGGCAACTGTGCCTCGCAAGGAATGCAGATTGTGCTGGAAGGCAAAAGCTCGCACGCTGCCGCCCCCGAAGACGGTGTGTCCCCGGGGGAGACCATGGCCAAGCTGATGACCGCGCTGCCCAGCCTGAGCCAGGGCAACATCGCCGAGGAGCACTTTGCGCTGGCCACGCTTACCCATGCCAAACTGGGTGAACCCACCTTTGGCATCGCTCCTGGGGACGGCGAGTTGCGCGTGACCCTACGCTCCATGACCAACGCCCGCATGGATCAGCTGATACAAACGGCAACGGGGATTGTGGCGGATGCCGCGGGGCCATTGAAAGTCGACATCCAATGGCATGATGTCTTCCGTGCGGTGGTGAATGACGCCGAGGCCACCGATGTTGCCCGCAATGCTGCTCAAACACTGGGGCACACAATCCACGAGATGCCCTCGCCCATGCGCTGGTCAGAGGACTTTGGCCGCATTGGCGATGACGGGGCCAAGGCTGCCATGCTCTATGTCGGCTCCGGTGAAAACACACCGCAACTGCACAACCCAGATTATGATTTCCCCGACGCGCTCTTGCCGATTGTTGTGGATCAGTTCCGTGCCATGATCGATCACCTTTTGGGGTAAGCGGTTCGGGGCCTTCGCACACTGCAATTTCTTCCCGGAACGGGTCTCTGGCAACGCCCTAACCACAATTATTGCCACGGAAAAATTGCAGTGTGCTTCGGTGTTTGCTAGCGTCGCGCCAGCGACCAAAACGGCAGCGATAGGGGAGGATTGCAGCGGGTGTTGGACTTTACGCACAACCCGTGGCTTGTGGCCACGTCGTTGGCTGTGGCATTGATGGCAGGCTTCACCGGCTTGTCCCTTACCCGTGGAGCCAGCGCCTTGCCCGACGCGCGCCGCAAGATTGTGGTGGCACTGGCGGCGGTGGTGTTGGGCGGTGGCATCTGGTCTATGCACTTCGTCGCCATGCTGGGCCTGCAACTGCCGATCCTGTTTTACTACGACGCGCTGATCACCCTGATTTCGGCACTGGTTGCCATTCTGATGGTTGGTCTCGCGCTGCTTCTTTTGCACTTCCGCGCCCGCTCACCGCAGGTGATTGTCGCCGCCGGGGTGATTGTTGGCCTTGGCATTGTCGTCATGCATTACGTCGGCATGGCGGGTATGCAGCTCTGTAAACCGGTCTATGGCGCTCTGGACGTGGTGATCTCTACCGTGGCCTCCGTGGCGCTGTCGATCCTCGCCATCTGGGTCGCCTATGATGCCCGCACCCAACGCAACATCGTGCTTGGCACTGTCTGTTTTGGAATCGCGGTGTTCTCCATGCATTTTGTCGCCATCCTGCTCACCGGGTTTGAGGTCAGCGACGTGGCCAATGCCGCCGGACCTGCGATGGACAATCAGGTGCTGGCGATGGGCGTGACCTTGGCGGTGTTCCTGATCTGTGGCGCCTTCCTATTGACCGGCATTACCTTTGTTGGCGCGCCAGAAACTGCTGAGGAGGCCGCTGCTGTCCCAACTCCCGAGCCGCTTACCACAGTCGACCCCGCTCCCGTAGTTGCGCCGCCCACCGCAGGCGTGCCGTTTGAACGCGAAGGCCAGACCTTCTTTGCCGACCCCAACCACGTCGCCGCTATCCGTGCAGAAGGCCACTACACGGTGCTCTATCAAGACGCGGAAAAGCTGTTTTGCCCGTGGTCGATCACCGAAGCCGCCAACCGTCTGGAAGCCGCAGGCTTCCTACGCGCCCACCGCAGCTATCTGATCAACCCAACCCACGTCAGCAGCTTTGAACGCAACAAAGACAACGGGACCCTGTATTTTGACGGCGTAGACAGTCTGCCCAAAGTGCCGGTGAGCCGCTCGCGAATGGCGCCGCTGCGAGAAGCGCTTGGGTTGTAAGCTTTTATAAAATAGAGGCTTAGAGTTTCCGCTTGCTCGCCTCTGTCCAATGGCATTCAAGTTTAAACAAAATTGGTTGCACTCTCTGGTGCGCAGTTAAGCGAATGCAAACTCTTCTGAGCCGATTGCTGGAAGTGGTTTGTGGGAGCTATGACATGCCTGGGTACATCTCGGAATTCAGATATTACGGTCTTTCTAATGAGGAGTTCATCGAAGTCGCGGTGCCGACTGGGACAGATGTCTCTACTTATTCTGTGGTGCTGTACCAAGGGAATGGCACAATTGTAGAAAGCTATGCGCTGGGCTATTCTCAAGGCACGTTTGGGAACCAGGATGTCTATGTCATTGACAGTGATACGGCTGGGTTTAGCTCCATGTCTGGGGCTGGCGAAATGTATTCTGATGATGCTTTGGCCCTTGTCGATGACACCGGAGCGGTTGTTCAGTTCATCTCTTATTGGGGCAACACAGTAACTGCCGTTGAGGGCCCCGCCGCCGGTATGACCAGTACAGATGTTGGCACCGCGTCCGATGGGGGCAGTTCGCTACAGTCTGATGATGGCGGGGCGACTTACTATCAACAGTATGACACCAACAAAGACGTCATTCCGGCGTGTTACGCACCTGGATCACGGATCTCGACACCTGATGGCTTCAAATTGGTTGAGGATTTAAAGGCTGGTGATTTGGTCGTGACGCTAGATCAGCAGACCGTGCCTGTTCTGTGGGTTTGGTCTGGGAACCAACCTCTTGACGATGTCGCATTACACCAGAAGCCAGTGTTGCTCGGGAAGAACTCTCTGGCACCTGGTGTTCCGAACCGCGACTTGATTGTGTCCGGGCAACATCGCATTGCCGTTGGAATATGTGGTCAACTCGAAGACGCCTTTCCTACAGCAGCTTTTGTGCCCGCCAAGGCGCTTGTTGGGTTGCCGGGTATTCGTCATATGGCGGGAAAACGGTCGATGCAGTGGCACCACTTTTATTGCGCAAATCATCAGGTTGCCTTCGCTAATGCTGTGGCATCCGAGAGCCTCTTCTTAGGGGCACAAATCCTTTCCAATCTAGATGTGCAGCAGATGATGCATCTCTCAGAAAGTTTGGGTGGATCACTTGGCTCGGGGCTGACAAAAGACATAGCTCTGCCCGTGCTCTCTAGGCGCAAGACACTTGATGCACTGAAGGCGCGCGGGTGCAAAAGGACGCATTCTCTGGCAGCGTAATCAGGGGCGCAAACCTGCGTGCTGAGGCATCTGTGGTCCAGGCAGGCTCTTGCTCCGCACAAGTGGCAATGATCGAGGGAAACCTCAGTCTCTCTTACGTGGTTCGCAACTCGTGCAGCCCATTCGCATTTCGTGCACCGAACCGCGCGGCCTGTTTTTAAAGGCTCGCGTGGCAGCGGCTGCCTTTGGCGGGATGACTCCTGAGGCTCGCATGTCGCGGGCGAGGGAGGACAAGCCAGATGATACCAGCGGGGTTCGAATACCACCGTCCGTCCGACATTGCGTCGGCGGTTTCAATTTTACAGGAACACGGAGATGAAGCGCGGGTGATCGCGGGCGGGCACAGCCTGATCCCGATGATGAAACTGCGCATGGCCGACATGGGCCACCTGATCGATCTTCAGGACATCGACGCGCTCAAAGGCATTTCGCTGATGGGCGAT
The DNA here is from genome assembly GCF_022448905.1 of Shimia sp. Classification (GTDB taxonomy): domain Bacteria; phylum Pseudomonadota; class Alphaproteobacteria; order Rhodobacterales; family Rhodobacteraceae; genus Shimia. The sequence continues at coordinate 70,588 of NZ_JAKVCW010000017.1, forward strand.
ACCGTCACCATTGGGGCCATGGTCACACAGCATGAGTTGATCACCAGCGCGACCTTGGCCAACGCCGTGCCAATCATCAAAGAAGCGGCGCTGCTGATTGCCGATCCACAGGTGCGCTATGTCGGCACCGTGGGGGGCAATGTCGCCAACGGCGATCCGGGCAACGACATGCCAGGGTTGATGCAATGCCTGAACGCGTCTTATGAGCTGAGCGGTCCGGACGGTACGCGCACGGTGGCGGCGCGGGAATTCTACGAGGCGGCCTATTTCACCGCGCGCGACGATGAAGAAATCCTGACGCGCATCCACATCCCTGTACCGGCGGCCGGCACCGGCTACGCGTATGAAAAGCAAAAGCGCAAAATTGGCGACTACGCGACCGCGGCGAGCGCCGTGATGCTGCGCGTGGTGGATGGCGTGTGCGCCGAAGCCAGCATTGCCATGACCAATCTGGCGGATACGCCTGTGTTCGCCGAAGCCGCTAGTGCCGCACTCTACGGTCGCGCATTGGACGATGCCGCGATTGGCGACGCTGTGAGCGCCGCAATTGAGGCCACAGATCCGGTGGCGGACAACCGTGGCCCCGTCGAATTCAAGAAACATGTGGCCAGCGTGATTTTGCGCCGCGCGATCGACCGCGCCGCAAGCCGCGCCAGCTGAGGGAGAACACCATGTCAAAAATGCATGTGAAAATGAACGTGAACGGCAAAGAGGTCGAAGGCCTTGCTGAGCCGCGCACGCTGCTTATCCACTTCCTGCGGGAAAACCTGAACATCACCGGGCCGCATATTGGCTGCGAAACCTCCCACTGTGGCGCTTGCACGGTGGATATGGATGGCAAATCCGTAAAATCCTGCACCGTCTTTGTCGCGCAGGCGCAGGGCAAAGACGTCACCACTGTCGAAGGTCTGGTGAATGAGGATGGCAGCCTCGGCGTCATTCAAGAGATGTTCCGCGAACACCATGGCCTGCAGTGCGGCTTTTGCACGCCGGGTATGATCACCCGCGCGCACCGTTTGCTGCAAGAAAACCCGAACCCAACCGAAGAGGAAATCCGCTTTGGCATGGCGGGCAACCTGTGCCGCTGCACCGGCTATCAGAACATCGTGAAATCCATCGCGGCAGCGGCTGACACGCTGAACGCTCAGAAGGAGGCGGCAGAATGAACGAGCAAACTCTGACCCCCGAACAGCGCGCCGCCAATCTCAAAGGCATGGGCAGCTCGCGCAAACGTGTTGAAGACGTGCGCTTCACCCAAGGCAAAGGCAACTACGTCGATGACATCAAGCTCGATGGCATGTTGTTTGGCGACTTCGTGCGCTCGCCTTATGCCCATGCACGGGTGGTGAGCATCAACACCGAAGAGGCCATGAAGGTGCCGGGTGTGGTCGCAGTTCTGACCGCCGAAGACCTCGCACCGCTGGGCCTGCACTGGATGCCAACCCTCGCGGGCGACAAACAAATGGTTCTGGCGGACGGCAAAGTGCTGTTCCAAGGCCAAGAGGTGGCCTTTGTGGTGGCCGAAGACCGTTATGCTGCAGCAGACGCCGCAGAGCTGGTGGAAGTCGACTACGAAGAACTGCCAGTTGTTGTTGATCCGTTTGAGGCGCTGAAATCCGATGTGGTTCTGCGCGAAGACACGGTGGATGAAAACGGCAATGCCACCGAGGGCGCGCACGGCCCGCGCAACCATCCCAACCACATTTTCACCTGGGAACAGGGCGAGAAAGAAGCGACCGAAGCTGTTTTGTCCGAGGCGGACGTGGTGGCCGAGGAGATGGTCTACTACCACCGCACCCACCCGTGCCCGCTGGAAACCTGCGGCTCGGTGGCAAGCATGGACAAAGTCACCGGCAAGCTGACGCTCTGGGGGACCTTCCAAGCACCACACGCCATCCGCACTGTGGTCTCGCTGATCTCCGGCATTGCGGAGCACAACATCCGCGTGATCTCGCCAGACATAGGCGGCGGCTTTGGCAACAAAGTGGGCGCCTATGCCGGCTATGTCTGCTCCGTTGTGGCCTCCATTGTCACTGGCAAGCCGGTGAAGTGGGTCGAGGACCGTATGGAGAACCTCATGTCCACCGCCTTTGCGCGGGACTACTGGATGAAGGGCAAGATTGCGGCCACAAAGGATGGCAAAATCACTGGCTTGTGGTGTCACACCACGGCGGATCACGGCGGTTTTGATGCCTGTGCCGACCCAACCAAATTCCCGGCCGGCTTCATGAACATCTGCACCGGGTCTTACGACATCCCAACCGCCTATCTGGCTGTGGAAGGGGTTTACACCAACAAAGCTCCGGGGGGCGTGGCCTATCGCTGTTCCTTCCGTGTGACCGAAGCGGCCTACTTCATCGAGCGGATGATTGAGGTTTTGGCGATCAAGTTGAACATGGACGCGGCTGAACTGCGCCGGATCAACTTCATCAAGAAAGACCAATTCCCCTATCAGTCCGCGCTGGGCTGGGAATACGACAGCGGCGACTACCACACCGCGTGGGACAAAGCACTTGAGAGCGTCGGCTACGACAAACTGCGCGTCGAACAAGCCCAACAGATCGAGGACTTCAAGGCGGGCAAAACGCGCAAGCTGATGGGCATCGGTCTGACCCATTTCACAGAGATCGTCGGCGCGGGGCCGGTGAAGAATTGTGATATTCTGGGGCTGGGCATGTTTGACAGCTGCGAAATCCGCATCCACCCGACAGGGTCCGCGATTGCACGGCTTGGCACAATCTCTCAAGGTCAAGGCCACGCGACCACGTTTGCGCAGATCATTGCATCCGAGATTGGCCTGCCGGCCGATGACATCACGCTGGAAGAAGGCGACACAGATACGGCGCCTTACGGTCTTGGCACCTATGGCTCGCGGTCTACGCCGGTGGCCGGGGCAGCGACAGCCATGGCGGCCCGCAAAATCCGCGCCAAGGCGCAGATGATCGCGGCCTATCTCTTGGAAGTGCACGACGATGACGTGGAATGGGACATTGATCGTTTTGCAGTGAAAGGTGCGCCAGAGCGGTTCAAGACCATGAAGGAAATCGCCTTTGCGGCCTATAACCAGGCCATTCCGGGGCTGGAGCCGGGTCTGGAGGCGGTGAGCTACTATGATCCGCCCAACATGACATATCCGTTTGGCGCCTACATCTGTGTGCTCGACATCGATGTGGACACCGGTGAGGCAGACATCCGCAGCTTCTATGCGCTGGATGACTGTGGCACACGCATCAACCCGATGATCATCGAAGGGCAGGTGCACGGCGGTCTGACCGAAGCGCTGGCCATCGCGATGGGGCAGGAGATTGCCTATGACGAGATGGGTAACGTGAAAACCGGCACGCTGATGGACTTCTTCATCCCAACGGCCTGGGAGACGCCGAATTACATCACCGATCACACCACAACCCCAAGCCCGCACCACCCGATTGGTGCCAAAGGCGTGGGCGAGAGCCCGAACGTGGGGGGTGTGCCCTGCTTCTCCAACGCGGTGCACGACGCCTTCCGTCCTTTTGGGCTGACGCAGACCCATATGCCGCACGATCACTGGCGCATTTGGAAGACCGCCAATGATCTGGGCCTGCACGGGTGACGCCGTTTCGGGGGCCGCCCGCGCTGCGGGCGGCTGCCTTCGGCGAGGATATTTTGAGAATGAGAATGTGAGGGGCGCGCGATGGGCGTGAGTGAGGTGCAATCGGCACTGGCAGAAGAGGGCTATGTGGCAGGCGGTCGCCTGTCCATGGCGCTGCATCTGGCAAACACGCTGGGGCGGCCCTTGTTGCTCGAAGGGCCTGCGGGTGTGGGCAAAACCGAAGTGGCCAAGGCCATGGCGGCGATCCATGACACCAAGCTCATTCGCCTGCAGTGTTACGAAGGGCTGGACGCCAGTCACGCAATCTATGAATGGAACTACCAACGCCAATTGCTGGCGATCCGCGCCTCTGAGGCGCAGGGCGGCACCAGCGAGGCGGCGTTGTTTAGTGAAGATTACCTGCTGAAACGTCCCCTGCTGGAGGCGATCCGCCAAGACCAGCCACCGGTGCTGTTGATCGATGAGATCGACCGCGCGGATGAGGAATTTGAAGCCTACCTGTTGGAGATTTTGTCGGACTTTCAGATCACCATTCCCGAAATGGGCACCATCACGGCAGCCTCGCGCCCCATGGTGATCCTGACCGCCAATGGCACGCGCGAACTGTCGGACGCGCTGCGCCGTCGCTGTCTTTATGCCTATGTCGACTACCCGGATCGCGAGACCGAACTGGCAATTCTGCGGGCACGGATGCCTGCCGTGGAAGGTCTATTGGCGCGGCAGATTGTGGGCGTGGTGCAGGCGCTGCGCCGCGAAGAGTTGGAGAAATCGCCGGGCATTGCCGAGATGCTGGATTGGGCAGCGGCGCTGTCCGGTTTGGGGGTGAACGATATTGCGCAAAGCCCGGAGGCGGTTCAGTCCACCTTGGTGTGCCTGCTCAAAACCGCCGCGGACTATGATGCGGCCCCGCGTGAGGTCATGGACCGCCTGATTGGAAAGGTGGCCTGATGCAGATCACCCGGTTTCCCTCCCGCGCCGAAGGCTTGGCAGACCGTATGGCCGGTTTCATGGCGCATTTGCGCATGAACGGCCTGTCGGTCGGGGTGCGGGAAACCGGCGATGCCTTGGCCGCGCTGTCCGAGGTGGAGGCCTGTGACATATTGGAAGCGCGCGAAGCGCTCAGTGTTCTGCTCACTGGAGACGCAGACAGCTGGCGCAAGTTTGATGAGCTCTTTGACGCCTATTGGTTCAACGCCGGCAAGCAGCGTCAGGGCGTGGCCAACAGCACCCATGTGAAAGTGCAATCCGCCCGCCCGCTGATGTGGCAGGAGCATTTTGAGGATGCGTCGGCGGGACAAGAGGACAGTGCCGGTGAAGATGCCTTGACGCCAGACACCGGTGATGGCGAAGCGGAAGGACAGGATGGCCGTCTGATGGCCACCAAAACCGACAATCTCACCCGTCGCGATCTGCGCGAGTTGATGGATGAAGACAGTCTGCGTGAAGCCGAGGCGGCGGCAACGCGCTTAGCCCGCGCCATGCGGGACCGCCGCTCCCGTCGCAGCAAGCAGGCGTTGCGCGGCCGCGAACTCGACATGCGCCGCATTCAACGGGCGTCCTTGGCGCGGGGCGGCGAACCCTTGGAGTTGCACCGCAAAGCCCGCCCACCACGCCCGCTGCAAATTGTGGCGCTCTGTGACGTGAGCGGCTCCATGACAGTCTATTCCCGGGTGTTCCTCGCCTTCCTGAAAGGCTTGGTCAACAGCGACACCCGTACCGATGCCTATCTGTTTCACACGCGTTTGATGCGGGTCACCGATGCGATGCGTGATCACGACACGCTGCGGGCTGCTGGGCGGCTCTCGCTTATGGCCGAAGGGTTTGGCGGCGGCACCGATATTGCCGGATCGCTGGAGACGTTTTTGAACAGCTATGGCGCCAAGGCGCTCAACGGGCGCACTGTCGTGATCATCTTATCTGACGGCTACTGCACGTCAGATGCCACCGTGCTGGGCGATCAGTTGGCGCGTTTGAAGAAACGCTCCCGGCGTGTGGTCTGGCTGAATCCTTTGAAAGGCTGGCAGGATTACGCGCCTGTGGCCGCCGCGATCCGCGCGGCAGAGCCCCATCTGGACGCCCATCTGCCCGCCAACACCCTGCAAGCGCTTGCCGCGCTGGAGCAGGAATTTGCAAAACTGTGACGGAGAGACCTATGACGGATTTTGATATTTTTGACACGATGGCCTCTCTGCGCGAAAGCGGCGCGCCGTTCTGTGTCGCCACGGTGGTGCGTACGGCGGATGTGACCTCTGCCAAAGCCGGCGCCAAAGCGGCGGTCACGGAAGAGGGCGACATACTTGGCCATCTTGGCGGAGGCTGTGTGAAACGCGCGGTGAAAACTGCTTCTGAGGAGGCGCTGGCCGAAGGCACGCCCCGCATGATCCGCATCAAGCCCTCTGACAAAGTGGTGACCCTGCTCGATCCTGACGGTGTGCAGACCTTCAAAAGCGGCTGCCCTTCTGGTGGCACCGTGGATGTGCTGATCGAGCCCTATCGTCCCGCCCACCGATTGGTGATATTTGGCGATACACCCATTGCGCAGGCGGTCGCCGCGCATGCCACCTTGGCCGGGTTCCGTGTCTGCCAAGGCCCCGGGTGCGTCGAACAGATCGAGCCGCGCGATTTTGTTTTGGTTGCCAGCCAGGGGCAGGGGGATGCCGACGCCTTGCGCTCGGCGCTCGAAACTTCGGCCAAGCGCGTCTCGATGGTGGCGAGCCACCGCAAGGCGCAGGTGCTGTGTGACAAACTCATCGCGGCAGGTTTGGCAGAGGACCGTGTGGCACGGCTCAAGTCGCCCGCCGGTTTGGACATCGGTGCCATCGATCCGCACGAAATTGCCCTCTCGATCCTCGCAGAGATCGTGCAGTGGCGCCACGCCGACAGCAAAGCCAACCCGGAGGAGGCCCGAGATGAAAAAACTGCATGACACATGGCGGCGCTTTTGGGCCCCGCGCACCGACCTGACACCGGAAGAAGCCGCAGAAGTGGCGCTCCGGTCCTTCCCGAAATGCTGCTGAGCGCAGCCTGACAGTCCACCACTCAAGGAACCACCATGGAACTCAAAGACGAAATCCGCATCCCGGCCCCTCGCGACGTTGTCCACCGCGCGCTCAATGATCCGGAGGTACTGCGCCAATGCATCCCTGGCTGCGAAGAGCTGGAACAGCTCAGCCCGGAACATCTCGCCGCCAAAGTGGTGCTGAAAATCGGTCCGGTGAAAGCCAAATTCGCGGGCGAAGTCACGCTCGACAACAGCGCCGCCCCGGAAAGCTTTTCCCTCACCGGCGAAGGCAAAGGCGGCGCGGCGGGCTTTGCCAAAGGCGGTGCACAGGTGACCCTGACCGAAGAGGATGGCGAAACCCTGCTCAGCTACGAGGCCAAAGCCGACGTTGGCGGCAAAATCGCGCAACTCGGCAGCCGCTTGATCCAGGGCACCGCCAAAAAGCTCTCAGGCAAATTCTTTAGCAAGTTTGCCGAGGTGGTCGCGGAACAGACCGTCTAAGCTCCATCTCTTTCAGGACGCCATATGGGGTGGCGTCCTGAGATTTCTGCCAATCGGCAGTCCCGCCTCTTGCCAGTTGATACATAATAACATAACGATCAAGCGTTGCTTTTGCGTATTGACCGGAGACACCCCATGACCCTCAAAAAAGCTTTGCTGTGTTCCACTCTGATGGCCGCTGCCCCTGCGTTTGGCGAAGAAAAGCGCGAGCTTGACGCCCACATGCACGGCCACGGCGCGCTGAACATTGCCTTGGATGGTGAAACACTGGCGCTGGAACTCATCGCGCCTGGCTTTGATATCGTGGGGTTTGAGCACGCAGCCGAGTCCGATGCGGATAAAGCCGCCGTCGAAGCTGGTCTTGCCAAGCTGTCTGATCCTTTGAGCCTCTTTGGTGTGCCTGCTGCGGCCAATTGCTCTGTGACCTCTGCCGAGGCAGAACTGCACAGCGAAGACGAGCATCATGAGGATGAACACGACGATCACGCGCACGACGACCATGACGATCATGGTGACAAGCACGACGATCACGATCATGACAAAGAGCATGCCGAGCATGGCGATCATGATCACGAGGAACATGAGAAAGAACACGCAGATCACGACGAGCATGACCACGACAAAGAAGAGCATGCGGATCACGATGACCACGATCATGACACGCATGATCACGGCGATGAAGCCACTCACAGTGAGTTCCACGCTGAATATGCGGTGACCTGTGCCAATCCAGCCGACTTGACCAGCCTGTCTCTGACCTACTTCGCGCAGTTCCCAAATGCCGAAGAGCTGGAAGTTCAGCTTGTGACCGACGCAGGCGCCACTAAGGTAGAGGCCACAGCTGACGCACCGGTTGTCACGCTCAACTAAACCCTAGGGTCCAAGACAGTGATGAAGGCCGCAATAGATCTCAATGATGTGGCCTTCACCTGGCAAGGTCGGACGCAATTCACCCTGACCGTGCCAAACCTCACCGTCCCCGAGGGCGAGAAACTGTTCCTGTTTGGGCAGAGCGGGTCAGGCAAGTCCACTTTGCTCAGCTTGATTTGCGGCATCACCCACCCTCAAAGCGGAACCATCGCGGTGGATGGCGTGGACCTCTCCACGCTGCGCCCCTCCGCGCGGGACAGGTTTCGGGCCGAACGCATTGGCGTGATCTTTCAGATGTTCAATCTGCTGCCCTATGCTTCGCCGTTGGAAAACATCCTGCTGCAACTATCCTTCGCGCCCGCCCGTCGCAAACGTCTGGGCAATCCACAGGAGGAAGCGCTGCGACTGACCACGGCACTGGGGCTGGATCGGGATCTGGTGCTCAACGCCCAAACCACCGAACTTAGCATTGGCCAGCAACAGCGCGTGGCCGCTGCCCGCGCCTTGATTGGTCGCCCCAGGCTTATTGTGGCGGATGAACCCACATCTTCGCTGGACGCCAACAGTCAGGCCGCCTTTCTCGACCTGCTGATGCAGCAATGTGATGAGGCGGGTGCGACGCTTTTGATGGTCAGCCACGACGCCCGGCTGGCACAAAGCTTTGACCGCACGCTGGATCTCGCCGACATCGCGCGCGCAGAAAGGCGCGTGGCATGATCCTGTTGCGCCTCGCCCTCAAATCCCTGTTTAGTCGCGCGGTCACCGTCAGCCTGACCATCTTTGCCATCGCGCTCTCTGTGGCGCTGTTTCTGGGCGTGGAAAAACTGCGCACCGGGGCCAAGGCCAGCTTTGCCGACACCATTTCCGGCACCGACCTGATTGTCGGCGCGCGCTCCGGCGGCGTGCAGCTTCTGCTCTATTCCGTCTTCCGCGTCGGCAACGCCACCAACAACGTTACCTGGCAAAGCTATCAGGACATCGCCAGCCGCCCCGAAGTCGATTGGATTGTGCCGCTGTCACTGGGCGACAGCCACAAGGGCTACCGCGTGCTGGGCACCACGCCCGCATTCTTTGAGCGTTACAAATACCGGGGCGGGCGGTCTGTCACCTTCACCCAAGGGGCAGCCTTTGAGGATCTGTTTGACGCTGTGGTGGGGGCGGATGTGGCCGCCGCGCTTGGCTATGATCTACAAGACAGCATTGTCGTCAGCCATGGCGTGGCCTCGTTCACCGATCACGACGACAAACCTTTCCGGATTTCCGGCGTTCTGGAAAAGACCGGCACGCCGGTGGACCGCACCGTCTTTGTCAGCCTTGAGGCCATCGAAGCCATTCACATTGATTGGCAGGGCGGTGGCCGCTCGCAAAACACCATCAGCGCGGATCAGGTCCGCCAGATGCAGCTCACCCCCAAAGCTGTCACGGCGGCAATGGTCGGCACCACCTCACGCCTGAAAATCTTTGGCCTACAACGTTGGATCAACGAATACCCTCAGGAGCCACTTCTGGCGATCCTGCCCGGTGTGGCGCTCAGCGAACTCTGGAGCCTGATTGGCGTGGCCGAAACCGCCCTGATTGCCGTCTCGGTGATGGTGGTGATCACCGCCTTGCTGGGCATGGCGGCGATGATCTTTTCTGGCCTCAATGAACGTCGCCGCGAAATGGCGCTCTTGCGTGCCATTGGGGCACGGCCTTGGACCATCCTCTTACTGCTCACCACTGAGGCTGCGCTTATGAGCCTGACCGCCGTGACCCTTGGCATTGGCCTGCTGTACACGGGATTGTGGCTTGCGCGCGCCCGCATCGATGCCGCATTTGGTCTCTATATCGAGATTACCGCGCCCAGCCCCCGCGAATGGCTGGTCCTGGGATGTGTGATCCTCGCCGGCATTGCAGTCAGCCTTCTGCCCGCGATCCGCGCCTACTTCCTGTCGCTGGCCGACGGGATGCAAGTGAAACATTAGCGCCGCCATTAAGGGAGGTCTTCATGCCCACACGTCGCCGCATCTTGGCCAGTCTCGCGGCCCTCTCCTCGGTTAGCGCACTACCTGCGTTTGCCGGTGTGGTCGATCTGGATTGGAAAGACCTCGTGCCCGAAGGTGACACTGGCAAACTGCTGGAGCAACTGCGTGGCATCGGTGTGGTCGAGCACGGCCAGCTCACCACCGGCTTTTCACAAGAAGAGGCCAAAGCTGTCACCGAAGCCTTCAACGGCCAAACCGTGCGCTTGCCGGGGTTTGTGGTGCCGTTGGACTTTGGCGCGGATGGCGTGAAAGACTTCATTCTCGCGCCTTTTGTGGGCGCCTGCATCCACGTCCCGCCCCCGCCCGCCAATCAGTTGGTATTGGTTGCAGCCAAGAAGCCCTATGCGCTCACCGATCTTTATGAGCCTGTGGAAGTCACCGGTGAGTTTGGCACTGCCGCCACTGCAACAGGGCTGGCCGAAGTGGGCTATACGCTGACCGGCGCCAAGGTGCGCAAGTACAAAGGGTAGGGGAGACCGTTGCTGTAAATCTTGATTGCGCGCCCTGTCTATTCACTTATTGGAAATGTCACCTTTTCTGTCCTTCTTTCTCTGCACCTCCGTGAAACAGTCGCGATACCGCCATGATACCGA
>NZ_JAKVCW010000018.1 GCF_022448905.1 Shimia sp.
ACTCTCCCTTATCAAATCACCCTAATTGGACCCATAGGTGCTGACGTCAGACAACCGAAGACGTCCTTCCACAACGTTCTGGGGGCCCAATTTAACGACGTCGACCCGGGCTGCTCCTGTGTAGAGCATGAGGTTCATCGCCGTGTTGGCCAGTGTTCCAGCCGGGTGTCGCGCCTCAAACTTGGCAATTTCAGCTTCGCTCCACGTATGGATGTTCTCCTTTTTTTCCGCCAAAGGCTTAGTCTTGTCTGCAGGGTTATCATTTCTCCATTCATAGTCCATTGCGAGTTCAAACAGACACTGCAGCAGCAGACGCAACTGATTGGCAACACTCGGGGTATTGTGAAGGTCATTTAGAATCTTTCGAACGTGCCGTAACTTGATCGTAGCGGCAGACTTCTCACCATATTCGGCAAGAAAGCTCTCGAGCGTGCGCCGATATTTTTTCCGGGTCGAAGCCGCCAGTTTTTCATAAGCAGATGATTGATAATATTTCTCGGACAGCGAATAGAAGCTGTGCTTTAGAACGCGGCGTTCTGATTTCGGCCTCTCGACATCGGAAACAGCGTCCTCATAACGTCGAAGAAAGTCCTTGGACGCATAGTTGGTCCCGAGCTCAACTGAGAGACCTTTTTTCCGATATCTCCAACGACGTTTTCCATGCCGATCGAGATAGGAACTTGTGCCTGGAAACTGCTTTTTTACCTTCCTGCTCATAGGAAAAACTCCTGGTGAGCACTCGGTGCAGATGCAGTCTTTTGGCAGGAAATTTTCCGAGGTGAAAGGTTCACCAACTCGGAAATTTGTTTTGACGCGATATTGCGCAGTTCTTGGCTGGTTCGCCGGTTTAAGTAATTGAATTTGTTGGAACGTGTTTGTCCCTTCGTCTCCGCCATCACCCCCTAATGAATGCCTGATTTGTACACATTGGTACTGGTTAATCACGTGCACTTCGATTGTGTCAAAGAGTTCCGCTGGACAACACGGCCCTTCCCAAGCATGTTTTGACCAAACAGTTCAAAAGGGAAGAATTCACCGTGTTTCACAAAGTTATTGCCGCCACCGCGCTCACCGCGCTGACCACCTCCGCCGCTTTTGCCGCAGGCCATTGTGCCGACGGCAAGACCCTGACCGAGGGCACTCTGACCATCGCCACCGGCAACCCGGCCTACTATCCTTGGATCATGGATGATGCGCCAGAAAGCGGCAAAGGGTTTGAGGCGGCTGTGGCTTATGCCGTGGCTGAAGAAATGGGCTTTGGCGCGGACAAGGTGACCTGGGTGCGCTCTTCCTTTGACCAGGCGATCCAGCCGGGGCCAAAAGACTTTGACTTCAACTTGCAGCAGTTCTCCATCACCGAAGAACGCGAGAAAATGGTCGACTTCTCGTCTGCCTACTACGCCGCACCGATGGCGATCCTGGCCTCTGCGGAGGCCAAAGACACCGCTGCCACAGTGGACGCGCTCAAAGCATTGAAATGGGGCGCGATGGGCGGCACCACCGCCGTGCCTGTGCTGATGGACACCATTGGGCCAGATGACATGCCGCTGCTGTACGGCGACAACGCAGATGTGACTGCTGCGATGCAGGCTGGTCAGATCGACGCCGCGCTGTTTGACCTGCCAACCGCGCTGTACCTGAGCGCCGTTGTCGTCGAAGGCTCCTCCGTGATTGGCCAGTTCCCTGCCGACCGCACCGACAACCCGGACCGCTTTGGTCTGCTGCTGGAAGAAGGCAACGCCTTGAAAGCCTGTGTCGATGAGGCTATCGCAGCCCTGACCGAGAGCGGGAAACTGGCCGCGATTGAAGCAGAATGGCTTCAGGAAACCACCGGTGTGCCGCTGATCAAATAAGCTGATCAAAGACCATGACCAAGACCAACGCGGCGGGCAAAACCCGCCGCCAGATTTACGAAGACCGCCTGCGCCGCCGCTCTATGCTGATCGCGGGCGGCAGCACGTTGGCGGTGTTTTTGGCCGTTGTGATCCTTGTGCCGATGGCACCGGGATGGGACCGGGTCAAGGCCAGCTTTTTCAATTGGGAGGTCTTTGCCAAAACCTTCCCTAAGCTGCTTGAGGCCTTCAAGCTCGACGTGGCGATCTTCTTGTGGAGCGCACCGGCCATTGTCATCCTTGGCCTGTTGGTCGCTTTGGCACGCGACACCCGCAATCCGGCATTGTTTCCATTGCGCATTTTAGGCGCGGCCTACACCGACATCTTCCGCGGCGTGCCTGTAGTGCTAACCGTCTATCTGATCGGCTTTGGCATTCCTGGCCTCGGCCTGCCCCGCCCATGGAATTCGCCCTACATCTGGGGCTCCTTGGCGTTGATCCTGACCTATTCGGCTTATGTGGCGGAAATTTTCCGCTCTGGCATCGAAAGCGTGCACACCAGCCAACGGGCCGCCGCTGCGTCGCTCGGCTTATCGGATGCAGACAGCATGCGGTTTGTGATCCTGCCCCAAGCCATCCGCCGCGTGATCCCAGCGCAGATGAACATGTTCATCGCCCTGCAAAAAGACGTTGCATTGTTGAGCTTCATTGGACCGGTGGAAATCTTCCGCCAGGCCGGTGTTTTCAAATCGCTGCTCGCGAACTTCACCCCTTATGTGGGCGCCGCCGTGATCTTCCTCGCAGTCACAATCCCAGCCACCCGCTATGCCGACTACCTCATGGCCAAGCAAAACCGGGAGCGCAGCTGATGGCGAAGATCACCCTGAAAGCGGTTGAGAAACGCTTTGGCGACAACACCGTGTGCGATGGCATCGACTTGGAAGTAGAGGAAGGCCAGTTGGTCTGTCTGATCGGCGCGTCTGGGGCGGGCAAGTCCACGCTGCTGCGTTGCATCAACCTGTTGGAGACCATTGAGGACGGGGAAATTCTGCTCGATGGCGAGGACATTTCCCTGCCCGGCCTGGATCCTCAACCGGTGCGCCGCCGCATTGGCATGGTGTTTCAGAGCTACAATCTCTTTCCACATATGACCGCGGCGGAAAACGTGATGCTCGCGCCTCGGCGGGTCTACAAAAAATCCCGCGCCGCGCTGCGCCCCGAGGTCACCGAGCTGTTTGAGCGCTTTGGCCTTGCCGACCGCATGGACCATTACCCGGACCAGCTTTCCGGTGGACAACAACAACGGGTCGCCATTGTGCGCGCTTTGGCGATGAAACCGGAAGTGATGTTGTTTGACGAGATCACCTCCGCGCTGGACCCGCAACTGGTCGGAGAAGTGCTCGACGTGCTGCGCCTATTGAAAGAAAGCGGCATGACCATGGTGCTGGCGACCCATGAAATGGGCTTTGCCCGGGAGGCGGCAGATAAAGTCTGTTTCCTGAAGAACGGCAAAGTGGTCGAAGAAGGTGCGCCTAGCGCTCTGTTTGTCACACCAAAGCACCCCGATACCCAGGCATTTCTGGCACGGGCACTGAAGTAGATTAACAAGCTCAGTCAAATTTGAACTATTCCTCGCAGATTGACGCACCTCTGCAGCAACATGCTTTCACCTTTTATTAGACACCGGCGTGCTTGATAGGGCCGATTTAATTTGAGGAGAAAACTAAATTACTATCATTCGGAAAACCCTATGTGCACTGGGCCTATCAGTGGCCGCAACCATTGTTGCTGCAGAGCCGATCACCGTCACATACCCGCAACTTGCGGACAACGACCGTCGCTATGACTATCCATTGGACGTCTTGGAACTCGCCCTGACCAAAGCGGGGCTTGACTACACTTTGGCTCCCAAACCAGAGCCCGCGTCCCACCAACGCATGGCCACTTTGATGAAAGAAAAGGGCGACTGGACCGTGGGCTTCTTTGGGGCCGACCCGTTTTATGAGGACAACCTGCGGCCCATTTACTTCCCCCTTTATCGGGGACTGTTGGGCAACCGCATCGCCATCATCCACAAAGACAACGCAGACCGCTTTGACGAGATCGACACCCACAACGAATTCATGGCTCTTTCTATATGCCAGGGGCTGGGCTGGGGAGACACCAATATTCTCGAAGCCGCTGGCTTCAACATGGTGAAATCAAATTACGAAAACCTCTTCAAAATGACCCATGCCAAACGCTGCGACGCCTACACACGCGCCGTTTTTGAACCGTACGCGGAAGTCGAAGGCCATGCCGCCGAACTGCCGAACCTCATGGTGGACGATTCCATCCTGATCCGCTATCGCCTTGCGTTCCTGATGTACGTTGATCCGTCTCAAGAAGAACTGGCACAAGCCATCGAACGTGGCCTGACCATCGCAATGGAGGATGGCTCTTTTCAAGCTCTGTTTGAGGCAGCGCCAACCATCGCCGAGGCTAAGGCAAAGGTGAACGACAGCGCGCGGACTTGCATCGAAGTTGCCAACCCGTTCATGTCAGACGCGCTTCGGGCCATTCCAGATGAATATTGGAACGGCTTTAACTTTGGCGACTCTGGTGAAGATGCTGCTGGCTGTCATCTGATCAGCTCTTGATCCCAGCCATTTTGCGGACACGACGTGCTGGCCCCCAACGGGGCCGGCACTGATCAAAAATCGACTTAGGTGTTGAACAGGAAGTGCATCACGTCGCCGTCCTGCACCTCATAGCCTTTGCCCTCAGCCCGCATTTTGCCTGCTTCCTTGGCGCCACTTTCACCGTTGCAGGCGATGTAGTCGTCATAGGCAATGGTTTCGGCGCGGATGAAGCCTTTTTCGAAGTCACCGTGGATCACTCCAGCCGCCTGAGGCGCCATGGTGCCCTGACGGATGGTCCAGGCGCGGGCCTCTTTGGGGCCAACCGTGAAGTAGGTTTCCAGATGCAACAGCTCGTATCCCGCACGGATCAGACGGTCCAAACCGGCTTCTTCCAGGCCCATCTCACCGAGGAACATTTCCGCTTCTTCATCTTCCAGCTGGCTGATCTCTTCTTCGATCTGTGCGGAGATGATCACATGGCTGTTGCCCTGTTTTGCGGCCATCTCAGCCACGGCAGCAGAGTGTTCATTGCCGTCTGCAGCCTCGGCCTCGCCCACGTTACAGACATACAAAACCGGCTTGGTGCTCAGAAGCTGCAGCAGTTTCCAGGCCTTGGCATCTTCCTCGTCAACCTCGACCAGACGCGCAGGTTTGCCATCTTCCAGCATCTCTTGTGCCGCTTTCAACAGACGCTCCTGCTGAACAGCCTCTTTGTCACCGCCACGCACCTTGCGCACGATGCCTTGAAGGCGCTTCTCGATGCTTTCCAGATCCGCCAGCATCAGCTCGGTCTCGATGGTCTCCGCATCTGCCACCGGATCAACGCGACCGTCCACATGGGTCACGTCGCCATCTTCAAAACAGCGCAGCACATGGGCAATTGCATCGGTCTCGCGAATGTTGGCTAGGAACTGGTTTCCCAAACCTTCACCTTTGGACGCGCCTTTCACCAGACCGGCGATGTCCACAAAGGTCATGCGGGTCGGGATGATCTGCTTGGATTGCGCAATCGCGGCCAGCTTGTCCAACCGTGCGTCCGGTACGCCCACCTCGCCCACATTCGGCTCAATGGTGCAGAACGGGAAGTTCGCCGCCTGCGCCGCAGCGGTTTTGGTCAGCGCGTTAAAGAGCGTGGATTTGCCAACGTTTGGCAATCCGACGATGCCCATTTTGAAACCCATGTCCGGTCTCCTGTCTCTGGTTTGTCTCGCACTTATGCTGAGTTTGGGCGCGGCGCAAGCCACGTGTTAGGATCGCCCTATTAAACAAGGAGTTTTGGTATGACGTTTATCCCCTATCTCTACTTTGATGGCTCCAGCGAAGCCGCGATGGATTTCTACGCGGAGACCTTTGACGCCGACGAGGTTGTCAAAATGCGTTTCAAAGAGGCGCCACCAGACATCGGCATGGAGCAGAGCGACAAGATTATGTACAGCCATATCAAGAAAGGTGATTGGCTCTTGATGTCCAACGACATGGCCGAAGGCATGCCATATCAACCACAAGCCGGCGTGTCGGTCGCCCATCATGCCAAGTCTGTCGAAGAGGCCAAGGCGTGCTATGACAAACTGTGCGATGGCGGCATGGTGATTATGCCGTTTGAAAAGCAATTCTTCTCTGCTGGGTTTGGCATGTGCAAAGATAAGTTTGGCACCCATTGGATGATTATGGTTGCGGATGAAACGAGCTAAGCAGCACGTGAGGTCAGCAAGGATTGATTTCCCGCAAAGTTTTCGGCACATCTGCTGCTAGAAAACTCTGAGGGATCTTCATGACTCGCATCGACGCCAAATTCGCCGAACTGAATGCTGCTGGAAAAAAAGCCTTCGTATCTTACGTCATGGCTGGAGACCCGGACTATGAAACCTCGCTTGAGATTGTCAAAGGCCTGCCCGCAGCTGGCGTCGACATCATCGAGCTCGGCCTACCTTTCACCGACCCAATGGCTGATGGTCCAACCATTCAACTGGCCGGCCAGCGGGCGCTTGATGGTGGAATGACACTCGAGCGTACTCTGGATCTCGCCACCGAGTTTCGGCGCGTAGATGACACGACCCCAATTGTGTTGATGGGCTATTACAATCCGATCTACTCACGCGGCGTCGACAAGTTTTTGATCGATGCAAAGCTTGCCGGCATTGACGGGTTGATTGTTGTGGACCTGCCACCGGAAGAAGACGACGAACTGTGTATTCCCGCGCAGAAGGCTGGTTTGAACTTCGTCCGCCTTGCCACCCCCACAACGGATGACAAACGCCTGCCAAAAGTGCTGCAGAACACCTCGGGCTTTGTTTACTATGTGTCGATCACCGGGATCACTGGCTCCGCCGAGGCAGAGGCCACCAATGTGGGCCCAGAAGTTGCGCGCATCAAATCCAATACAGACCTGCCTGTGATTGTTGGCTTTGGCATCAACACGCCGGAAAAAGCTGAAAACATCGCCTCCGTGGCGGATGGTGCCGTTGTCGGCTCCGCCATCGTCAGCCAAATCGCGGAGGGTCAATCCGTCGACGACGTTCTGGCCTTTGTGAAATCTCTGGCAGATGGTGCTCACCGCGCCTGATCCCAACAAGCATTTGGCGCGGAACACCGCGCCATGTTATCCTTTGCGCGCTCAAGTCGGCAGGCAGTGAGCATAATCGGTGTGTGCCCTATCCCTTCTGACAAGGAGCGCACATCATGGCCACCGACCAATCCCCCTCTACAGCCCCTCGCAAACGTCGTGGACGCAAGTCCCCGCCGGTCAGCCGGGCCTCCGCGGATGCCTTTGCGCTTGAGCATGTAATAGGGCCACGTGCCCAGTTTGGCTTTCTCGACAGCGACCGTATGACCACGCTCAAAACACGCGTGTTGGACCTGCTGGCGGACTACGGCGTGATGATTGTGCATCCCGAAGCCAAGGCGGCGCTTCTGAAAGCTGGCGCAATCGAAGGCGCGGAGGCCGGCCGTTTGAAGATGCCCCGCGCGATGGTGCAAGAGGCTTTGGAGGCCACCCCCAAAAGCTGTCGGCTTGCGGGGCGGGATCGCAAATTTGACATGCAGGTGCCGCGGCTGGACGGCGGGTTTATCCTGCGCACGGGCACCGGCGGGCATGGTTATGTAGATCCCCGCGATGCCAGCTACCGCAACATGGACCTGACAGCGGCGCGCGAAATTGCTGCCGTGGCCAACACGCTGGATCAAGTGGGCTTCATCGCGCATCCTTTTGTGCACGGCGTGCCGGAGGTGACCGCCGACATCCACAGCTTTGCGGCTATTTCCGCCAACACGCAAAAACATGTTTGGATGCAGCCGTACCAAAAGGAAAACATCGACTACCTGCTCAAGATTGCTGCCATCTCGGCGGGGAGCGAGGATGCGTTGCGCGCCAACCCGTCGACCAGCACCATCACCTGCTCTTTCTCACCGCTGGAGTTCAAATACATGGACACCGAGGTGATCATTGCCTGTGGTAAATACGGCGTGCCGGTGCATGCCTGTTCCTTGCCCAGCGCGGGTGGCACCGCGCCCCTGTCGCCCGCTGCACTTGCGGTGATGGCGGTCGCCGAGGTGGTGGGCATGGTGACCATGTCGCATGTGCTGTCCCCCGGCCTGCCCGTGATCGCCACGCCCTTGATGTTTGCACTCGACATGCGCACCGGAAGCGCGCTGCAATCTTCCGTGGAGGCCATGCAAGCGGCTTCTCTGTCGATCCAGCTCGTGAAACACGGCTTTGGCCTTATGGCCCACACCTATGGCTCCGGCTCGGACACGCCGGATTCGGATCATCAATCGATGGCGGAACGCGCGCTGCTGATGCAAACCGTGTCCCTTTCTGGCGCCGACATTCTCGGCGGGATCGGCCAGTTGGAATGCGCCACCGTGTATTGCCCGGTCCAGGCGGTCTTGGACAATGAGTTAGGCGGCATGGCGCGGCGGTTTCTGCGGGTGCCGGAGATAGATGACGCGGCCTTGAACTTTGACGAGA
The DNA here is from genome assembly GCF_022448905.1 of Shimia sp. Lineage (GTDB taxonomy): Bacteria > Pseudomonadota > Alphaproteobacteria > Rhodobacterales > Rhodobacteraceae > Shimia. The sequence goes on from NZ_JAKVCW010000018.1 coordinate 8,421, forward strand.
TGCTTAAAGTACCCGTGGGCGGTCATTTCCTGGACAGCGACCACACGGTGGCGGGCTGTCGCGATCAGCACACGCCCGAGATTTTCCAACGCATTGGTCGCGACGATTATGAGGCCAGCGGCCGGCGCACCGCCTTTGGCGTCGCGCAGGACCACGCATTAAGGGCCATTGCTGAGGCGCCGGAGCAGGGCTTTTTGTCTGACATCCAAAATGCCGAGATCGCGGCCCTGGCGGCAGCGGCAGACAAACACATCGTTGAGGTCTACTCCGGTAAGGTGGAAACCATCTGACCCCAGGCCATTGTATGCCGCAGACTAATCCGGCCAGCGCCCCTCGGTCTCCAGCGCGGAAGCCATGGCTTGCACGAGACTGTCACGACTGATGGGTTTGGGCACATGACCGCTCATGCCTTCGGACAAGTAACCGGCCACTTGATGCACCATGGCGTTGGCACTGACGGCCAGAATCGGCGTTGGCTCCTGCATGTTGCGGCTTTCGATTTCGCGAATGCGCCGCGTGGCCTCCAACCCGTCCATGACCGGCATATTGATGTCCATCAGCACCATATCGTAGCGGGTCTTTTCCAACGCTTGCACCGCCTTTTCGCCGTTGTCGACAATGTCCAGTGCGAGCCCCACTTTCTTCAACATATGTTTGAGCACAATCTGATTGGTGCGGTTGTCTTCTGCTGCCAACACCCGCAGGCCAGATAGGCTGCGCCCAGCATCTGCGGCCGAACGCGCTCCCGTATGAGCAGGCCTGTCGTCAGACACTTCGACCATCACCTTGGCATGAAACTCCGCCCCTTCTCCAGGACTGGAGCGCAGCGAAATCTCGCCCCCCATCAACTCACAGATATGCCGCGAAATTGCCAATCCCAGCCCACTGCCACCATGCATACGGATCACGCTGGCATTCGCCTGGCTGAAACGCTCAAAAAGCCGCAGTTGCTGTGCCTTAGGAATGCCCAGCCCGGAGTCTTTGACTTTAATGCTCAGAACGGCCTTGCCCGATCGATGCGGCAGCAATTCCACAAGCAATTCGACAGAGCCGGTTTCAGTGAACTTGATCGCATTGGAAAGAAGATTGCCAACCACCTGCTGCAAACGCACCGGGTCTGTCTTCACCGAGCAGCGCGCCGCCTGAGACATCACGGTCTTAAAAGCGAGCCCCTTTTCCTGTGCCCGAAACTGATAATGGTGGCGCATAGCATCCACGAGATCGGTGAGCCGGTAGGGAATGATCTCGAACTCCAGCTTCCCCGCCTCGATCTTGGAGATGTCGAGCACATCATTGATGATCGCCAGCAACAGCCGGCCACTGTCCCCCAGAATGGTCACCAATTTGGTCTGTTCCTCGCTCAACCCACTGTCATCCAGCGCCTGGGCCATGCCGAGAATCCCATTGAGCGGCGTTCGAATTTCGTGGCTCATCGAGGCCAAAAACACCGATTTGGCCTCATTGGCCGACTCCGCCGCCACCCGTGCCTCGTCCAGCTCCCGCGTACGGTCCTGCACCGCCTGCTCCATGGTGCCCAGCAACTTCTGCAACCGCTGATTGGCCTCATAAAGCTCCCGGCTTTTGCCTTCCAGAAGCGTTTCCGCCTCCTCCCGTGCGACGCGTTCGCGCATGTATCGTCGCCGGGACACCGCATCCTTTGAGGGCGCTATGGCCTCGCGTAAATACATTAGGCCGCTTTCTGCATCACAAACTCAGCGCAGAATTTTTCGCCCTCCTTGCGCTCTGCCATTTCGATGGACGCGTCATGTTTGAAATGCTGCAAACACGCCTCAACCAGCCCGTGACAGAAGTGATGCAGGGGACGCTCGCTGGAATAAACCATTTTAAAGCGCCCATCCGCCAGCCTCTCGGTGGCAAAGGTCGGCAGTTCCACTTCGGGATAGAGCTTGCGCACTTCAACATGCACTTCGTTCTCGATCGACTCCAACATGTCAAAGCCGTCTGTCTTATTCTCAAAAAATTCTGGATAGCCCTCCACAAACCGGCCAAACATCCAATGGCCAAACTGCTTGTGCAAGGCTTCCACTGGCGCGCCGAGCTCTGCGCCAACAGCGTCCACAATCTGCAAAAGCTCGCGACAAGGATAATTGCCAACCGCGCTGAACGCGCCGTCGTTCTCCAACTCCACCTTGTCCAGGATATCATCCACCGCCTCTTCGCCCATCACAGACTCGGCCATTCGGATCAATTCGACAAAAACAATGCCTTTCATGCGGTCCTCCGCGTCACTCGTACAATTACAACAAGAAATTATGAGAGCAAAGAGTAAACATCTTGTTAACCGACTAGGGGGATTGCGCAAACCACTCCGCATTGGTAAAGAAGATTTACCAAAAAGCGACCTGAGAGTGAGTTTATGCCTGTCATCACCTGCATCGAGGACCTCAAGCGCCTCTACCAACGCCGCGCGCCCCGGATGTTTTACGACTATGCCGAGACCGGCAGCTGGACAGAAAAGACCTTTGTGGAGAACACATCGGACTTTGCCGACATCTATCTGCGTCAGCGGGTCGCCGTCGACATGTCTGGCCGCTCTACCGCCAGCCAGATGATCGGGCAGGATGTCGCGATGCCGGTGGCGCTTGCGCCGGTGGGCCTTACCGGCATGCAATGTGCTGATGGTGAGATCAAAGCCGCCCGCGCTGCCGAGAAATTTGGCGTGCCTTTCACCCTGTCCACCATGTCGATCAACTCGATTGAGGATGTGGCCGAGGCCACCACCAAGCCGTTTTGGTTTCAGCTCTACACCATGACCGACGAAGACTTCGTCGACCGCCTGATCCAGCGCGCCAAAGACGCCAACTGTTCCGCGCTTGTCATCACGCTGGATCTGCAAATCCTGGGCCAGCGTCACAAAGACCTGAAAAACGGCCTGTCTGCTCCACCCAAACTGACCCCCTCCACCATTGCCAACCTGATGACCAAATGGCGTTGGGGCATTGAGATGCTGGGCGCGAAGCGGCGCAACTTTGGCAACATCGTGGGCCATGTCGAAGGCATCACCGACACCGCCGATCTGGGCGCGTGGACGGCACAGAGCTTTGACCTCACCCTCGACTGGGACAAGGTGGCCAAGATCAAAGAAAAATGGGGCGGCAAGGTCATCCTGAAAGGCATTCTGGATGCCGATGACGCCAAAATGGCGCTTAAAGTTGGAGCCGACGCCATCATCGTCTCCAACCACGGCGGTCGCCAGCTGGACGGCGCGCTCAGCGCCATTCGCGCCCTGCCTTCGATCATGGAAGCCGTTGGCGATGAGGTCGAGGTGCATCTGGACAGCGGCATCCGCTCCGGCCAGGCCGTGCTCAAAGCGCTGGCTCTGGGCGCCAAGGGCACCTACATCGGGCGCGCCTTTATCTACGGCCTGGGGGCGATGGGCGAAGCGGGCGTGACCAAAGCGCTGGAGGTGATCCACAAGGAGTTGGATGTGTCCATGGCGCTTTGTGGCCGCCGCACCATTGAAGAACTGGACCGCGACATCCTGCTGGTGCCGGAAAACTTCGAAGGCCGCTGGCAGGGCTAAGCAATTGCTTTGACAAGCTCTTGTCCGGCGCGCCATAAACGCTTCGGGCAAGAGGTATCGCGCGTATGTTGGTCTTTTTCAAACCAAATCTGGCATTTCTGTCGGTGCCAAAAACCGGCTCGACAGCCTATGCGCTGGCGCTGCGCAAACGGGCGGACATTGCTTTCACCAAAGGCGTGAAACACATGACCGTTGGCAAATACCACGCCAAGTTTGCGCCCTTTCTGAAAGACACCTACGGGCTCACTCCGGAGCGTTTTGCGGTAATCCGCGATCCAATTGACCATGCCCGGAGTTGGTACAAATACCGCAGCCCGCAACGCATGGACCCGAAAGCCTCAACGTGCCACGGCGGTGTCAGCTTTGACGAGTATGTGCTGGACGCCATCAGCCCACGCCCATCCAAAGCCGCCGGCATCGGGTCGCAGGCGTCCTTCCTGTCCTTGGAAGTGGGCGACGTGCCGGTGGACCATCTCTTTGCCTATGAGCGCCAAGACCTGCTTCAGGACTTCATCGAGGCACGCTTTGGACATCGGGTCGAGCCCCAGCCAAAGAATGTTTCCCCAAAGGTGGAGGCGGTTTTATCCCCTGACGTGGAGGCTGCATTTCGCGCCGCGCGGCCAGCGGATTTTGCGCTCTATGACCGGGTTGTGGCCGCTGGGGGCGTTTTGCGGGAATTTCACAGCTCCTAGTGCGCGAATCCCCTTTGCATTCTGACAAATCCGCGCTATAGGCGCGTCTTCACGTGGGGATACAGCCTTGGAGGATCCCTGCCTATGTATATGGAGAATTCAAAATGGCTGGTCAAATTCCTGATCTTATCGCCGAAGCACGCACGGGGACAGGCAAGGGCGCCGCTCGTCAAGCACGTCGTGACGGCTTCGTTCCTGGTGTTGTATACGGTGGCGAAGCAGATCCACTGGCAATCCAGATCCCTTTCAACGTTCTGTTCAAGAAACTGAAAGACGGTCGCTTCCTGTCCACACTGTTCAACCTGAAAGTGGAAGGTCAAGAAGACGTACGCGTGATCTGCCGCGGCGTTCAGCGTGACACCGTAAAAGACCTGCCAACCCACATCGACCTGCTGCGTCTGCGTCGCACCTCCAAAATCAACCTGTTCATCCACGTTGATTTTGAAAACGAAGAAGCGGCACCAGGCATCAAGAAGGGCGGCGTTCTGACCGTTGTCCGTCCAGAAGTTGAGCTGAACGTAACCGCAGGCGACATCCCTGAGCGTCTGGTTGTAGATCTGACCGGCAAGGACATCGGCGACACCATCACCATCAGCCAGATCGACCTGCCTGAAGGTGCAAAGCCAACCATCGACCGTGACTTCGTGATCGCGAACCTGTCCGCACCATCCGGCCTGCGCTCCGCTGGTGACGACGAAGACGGCGAAGCTGAAGGCGAAGAAGCCGCAGCCGAAGAATAATCACGTCACCGCATCTGCGGAATGTGAGAACGCGGTGCCTCCGGGCGCCGCGTTTTTTTTGTGCGCACAGGACTGGACACAATTGAAATCAAGTGCCTTTCAACTTCGCGCGACATACCCCAGGGAAATACACAACCCAGAAGGTACTCATTCACAGGTTGTTAGGGGTTGGCGCGCAATCGTGCCCTCAAGCCGATCGGGGCGCATTTGCCCGGTCGCGCAAACACTAATTTCAACAACTGGGGTGCCTAGATGAAACACGCTTTGATGGGATGTATTTTGGCGGCAAGCGCAAGCATGGCGCAGGCCACTGAACAGCTCAATATTTTCACATGGGACGGCTACGTCACCGAAGCCGAAATTACGGCGGTGAACGCGCTGCTGAAGGAGCAAGGCTACGACGTAGAGGTCAACCTGCTGGAGACCGTGGCCGAAGGCCCCCAGCAGATGTTTGACATGCTGCGCTCCGGCGATGTGGATGTGTCTTTCCTGACGCTGAACTACATCCACATGGAAGGCAGCCCCTCTGCCAACATGTTGCAGCCAATCAATGTGACCTCTCCCCGTCTGGAAAACTACCAGCACTTGTCCAAGGCGCTGACCGACATTCCGATGGGCATGAAAGGCGATCAGCACCTCTATATTCCATGGGGCGGCGGTGCCTATGGCATCTGGGCCAATCTCGACACGGTGCAGGACATGCCGACCTCTGTGAACGCCATGCTGGAACCGGAGTGGAAAGGCCGCCTGTCACTGACCGATGGTCAGGTGCATCCAAACGTGTCTCTGGCGTTGCTGGCGCTTGGTCGCTCCGCCTTTGAAGTGAACGATGTGTCCGGCGACCGTGCCGCCTTGGGCGCCCTCGCCGCCCCGGACAGCGAGCTGCAACAGACCGTGAATGCGCTCTACGGCCAGGTGGGCCACTTCTGGAGCGCCTCCCCACCTTTCACCGGCGAATACGATCTGGTGGCCTCTTATGGCGTAGGTGCCTCCGCAGCCATCGCAGCGGGCGGCAACTGGGGTCTGGTGCCATTTGAAGAGGGCAACACCGTTTGGCTCGATACCATCAACTTTGCCAAACATCTGGAAGGCGACAAGCTGGAAGCGGCGGAGATTTTTGCCAACTACTTTATCGGCAAAGAGGTTCAGACCCGCGTGGTGGAAAGCCTCGGTATGGTCGCCTCCTCCGGTTTGGTGGACACAAACCCTCTGATCGAGGCCAACCCGGACTTCTTTGAGGAGAGCATGTTCTGGCCGCCCTACACTCGCGCAGCAGGCAACGCGATTGAGCTTATGTCCAAGCGCGCCATGGGCATGAGCGCAACCAACTAAGGTACGCCTGCTTCATGTGCTCTGTCGCTTGTGAGCGGAGCGCAACAATTAGGAAACGCGGCACTGTCCGGTGCCGCGTTTTGCCTCGGCCAAGGCGTTACTTAGGCACTCAAAGTCATAGAAATTGAATAAAGCGCGTACCCAGCTGCGGCCGCCCAGAACACCAGGAAACTGATCGGCATAACCTTCGTCCAACCACGAGCGAATCCGTCCAATGTGGGTTCTACTCCGTCACCACGCACCGCTGAGAAGTAACTCTTATACACCTCATCCCCGTGGCTCTCATGCAAAAGGTAATCTCTCTTCAGTGCGCGGATTCCGCGCGACAACTGCGAAGATAACGATTTCATAACAAGTGTCAGGAACATCGCCAGCAATGAAACCCCCACCAAAAAGACCTTGAGATCCAACCGCTCGGGAAACGCAGCAGCTGTCAAAATTTGAGCATAGCCAACCACCAAGAACGCCTGAGCAATCAGGAATGATTGAATGCGCCCATTTAGCAGTTGATCTGCGGCATCATGATAGGCCCAAGCCTTCTGAAGTTCATTTGAATTCACGTTAACCTCCCCAACAAAAACAAGCCCAAAGTTGACGCAACCATCAAATTTAGTCAACTTTAGAGGGAAGTCGGTTAAACTTTGCGGCCACGCACCTCAGGCAAGGAGATATTCGCCACTTGCTCGGCAATGGGTGGAGAGGACAACGGATGGTGATCTTCCGAGAAGTCCTCGGGATCGCGCATCTCTTGCCACTTGCCGCCGACAAAAACCTCAAGGCCAGAGAACTTGGCTTTGTAGCCCATCTTCTGGCTGCCCGGCACCCAATAGCCCAGATAGACATAAGGCAACCCCGCCTCGCGGGCGATTTCGATATGATCCAGGATCAGGAACGTGCCCAAAGAGGTGCGGCTCATCTCCGGATCATAGAACGAATACACCATGCTCACGCCGTCTTCGAGCACGTCGGTCAAACACACGCCTGTCAGCTGGCCGCTGTCCTGATCGGAATACTCCACCACGCGGCTGCGGATCGGGGTTTCCTCAATCATTGCGGCAAACTCGAACACATCCATATCCGCCATACCGCCGTCTGCGTGACGGCTGTCCAGATAGCGGCGGAACAGGTCAAACTGTTCTTCAGTGGCCCATGGCGAAGTCGCCCGGCGCTGTAGATGTGCGTTGCGGCGTGCAGCCCGCCGTTGGCTTTTAGTGGCGGTGAACTTGGAGACATCAATCCGCGCGGACATACAGGCGTTGCAGTCGGTGCAAGACGGCCTATACAGCACGTTTTGCGAGCGGCGGAAGCCTTGCTGCGACAGCGCGTCATTCAAGGCCGTCGCGTTGTCCCCTTGCAGCGCCGTGAACAGCTTGCGCTCCATCCGTCCGTCCAGATAGGGGCACGGCTGTGGGGCGGTCACATAAAACTGCGGGACTATCGGAAGACTATGACGCATGGCACTCCAACACCTGAGATCGCCTCGACGTTATCAACAGGTTATTAACCCGCCAAGCCCCCCGAATGGGGTAATCGGCGGGTTTCTGGAGCCATGGTTAAAATTTGACAGGCATTAACCGTTGATTTCGGTTAATTTCGTGACCCTTTGGTAAGATCTCAGGAACAGGCGACAATCAGCTTCTGCATAAAGCCCTGCCCAGCCTCAAACTGCGCCACGGACAGGAACTCATCCGGCTGATGCGCCTGGGCAATGTCACCCGGGCCGCAGATCACGGTCGAGTAGCCTGCATCCTGGAAATGCCCGCCCTCAGTGCCATAGCTGACCACACGGGGCGCATTGTCCCCGGTCAACTGCCGTACCAAGGCCTCCGCCTCGCCCGCCTCTTCCGGCATCAGGCCCGGCACATAGAACTTCTCCTGCAGCGCAATATGGCTCTCCGGCACAACCGCCTGCATCTCCGCCTCAACCTCAGCCACCTTGGCTTTGAAACGGGCAATCCAGTCGTCGCGGTTCTCATCCGGCACAATGCGGAAGTCGAGACCAAAGCGGCAATCGAGCGCCGTGATATTGTGGGCGGTGCCGCCCTCAATCACGCCGACATGCACCGTGGTCCAAGGCGGCTCAAACGTCGCCGCCACCGGCCCTGCCTCTTTGGCGCGGTTCTCAGCGTTCATCTCGTTGGCCCATTCGATCAGCTTGGCACCATACATGATCGCATTCACACCGGTGTGCATCAGCGAGCTGTGCACCTCAAAGCCGCGCACATGCACGTTGAAGCCCTGACCGCCCTTGTGGCCGGTCACTGCGCCCATCATCGACGGTTCGCCCACAATGGTGGCCGAGCCCTTGGGGAAATACTTGTTGATGCTCTCAATCAGCGGCGCTGCGCCGGTGCAGCCAATTTCCTCGTCATAAGACAAAGCCAATTGCAGCGGACGTTTGAGGTCACTGTAGTGCCCCTCAACAATGGCCCAGACCGCCAACGCATCAAAGCCCTTCATGTCACAGGTGCCACGCCCAAACAGCTTGCCGTCTTTTTCAACCACCTCAAACGGATCGGTTGACCACGGCTGGCCTTCAACAGGCACCACATCCGTATGGCCGGAGAGCACAATCGCGCCCTCAACGTCAGGTCCAACATGCGCAAACAACCCCGCCTTCGCCGGATCGGTCTCATGTGGGTGCTGATGCGCGACAATGCCGTGGCTCGCCAGATACTCCTGCACCCATTCGATCAGCGGCAGATTGGTGTCGTTCGACACAGTCGGAAACGACACCAGCTTGTCCAAAATGGCCCGCGGGCTCAGACGCTCCGCCATCGGCTTAGTACCCGCTGTCGGTGATCAGAACCTTGTGGCCTGGCGCCACTTCTTTGTACTCCGACGGCGCGGCCTCATAACCCACAGGGTGGATCGGCGACGGGATCGGCTTGAAGTTCAGGTCTTTCTCAGACTTGCGCTGACGTGGATCGGCAATCGGAACCGCCTTCATGAGCGCCTGCGTATAGGGGTGCTGCGGGTTCTCAAACACTGCGCGACGGGGGCCAATCTCTACAATCCGGCCCAGATACATCACGCCCACATGGTGGCTCACACGTTCCACCACGGCCATGTCGTGGCTGATGAACACATAAGAAATGCCCATCTCGGCCTGCAGCTCCATCATCAGGTTCAGAACCTGCGCTTGTACCGAAACGTCCAACGCAGACACGGCCTCGTCCGCGACGATCAGTTTCGGGTTCAAAGCCAACGCACGGGCGATCGCGATCCGCTGACGCTGACCACCGGACATCTCGTGTGGATAGCGGCGCATGAAGCTGCGCGGCAGTTCCACCCGGTCAAACAACATCTCCACGCGTTTTTGCAGCTCAGCCCCGGAGTGCGTGCCGTAGTTGCGCATCGGCTCAGAGACTTGATCCTGCAACATCATCTGCGGGTTCAGCGAGGCAAACGGGTCCTGGAAGATCATCTGCATCTGCTGGCGCGCCGCGTGCATTTGCTTGTGGTCCAAGCCAATCACATCCTGACCATCAAAGGTCACATGCCCACTGGTTGGTTCCACCAACCGCAAAAGCGAGCGACCGGCAGTCGACTTACCACAGCCGGATTCACCCACCAGCGACAGGGTCTGGCCCTTGTTCACAGTGAAGGACACATCTTCTACCGCGTGCACGTTGGCCACGGTGCGGCGCATCAGGCCGCCTTTCACCGGGAAACGGGTCACGAGGTTCTTCACCTCCAGGATCACCTCATCGGTGCCCGGGATCGGATCGGTGTTGTGGGTGGTGTCGCCAAACAGCTTCATTGGAGACGGCACATCGGTGCCACGCATCTCGCCCAGCTTTGGCACGGCCGCCAGCAATGCCTTGGTATAGTCGTGGGTCGGGTTCTCGAAGATCTCTTCGACGGTGCCCTCTTCCACCTTATTGCCGCGGAACATCACCACCACGCGGTCGGCCATCTGCGCCACAACCGCCATGTCGTGGGTGATGAACATCACCGCAGTGCCGGTTTCACGTTTCAGACGATCCATCAGCGCAAGAATTTCTGCCTGAATGGTCACATCAAGTGCGGTGGTCGGCTCGTCCGCGATCAGCAAGCGCGGCTCACAGGCCATCGCCATCGCGATCACAACTCGCTGGCGCATCCCGCCGGACAGTTCGTGTGGATACTGCTTTAGACGGCGCTCCGGCTCAGGGATACGTACCTGACGCAGCAACTCCAGTGCGCGCGCTTCAGCGTCCGCTTTTGACAGTTTTTTGTGCAAACGCAGACCTTCAGTCAACTGACGCCCCACGGTGAACACCGGGTTCAGTGCGGTCATCGGCTCCTGGAAGATCATGCCGATCTCGTTGCCGCGAATCGTCCGCATCAGGTCCTGATCCGCCTTGGACAGGTCCACATCATCCGCGTCTTTGCGATCAAACAGCAGTTTGCCACCGGCAATATCACCGCCACCAAACTCCACCAGACGCATAAGAGACAGCGAAGACACCGATTTACCGGAGCCGGATTCTCCAACGATACAAACGGTTTCGCCAGGGTTCACCTTGAAGGAAACATCCTCCACGCCCACCACGGGCCCGTCCTTGGTCTGGAACTCGACTCGCAGATTCTCGATCGACGCAATGGCGTTGTCCAACATGAAGGTGACTCCCCTTAACTTTTGTTTTTGTTGTCCCTCGCGGCGAAGCTATCGCCCATAAATGCAATGGTCAAACCAAGACAGCCCAGATTCAGGCCCTGAATGAACATTTATTCAATTTGGCCCCTTGCATTTTTACCCTCACTGGTCTGTGATGCCTGCAGTCTGAGGGGAGTACGACTTTTTCACTTTGTGAAACCGCAAATGAGCTCATTTGCGCCCTCTCTAGACAAGCAAAAACCGGGTGGAGACAATTCACCTAAAAGCACGCGACCTGCGTGCACCAACATGGAGTGAGACATGAAAGCAAAGACTTTGATGCTTGGCGCCGCAGCAGCATTTGTGATGGCCCCAGCAGCCATGGCAGAGCGCGGTTCGGACGGCCACGTGAACATTATATATTGGCAGGCGCCATCCATCCTGAACCCGTACCTGTCTTCCGGTACCAAGGACGTTGAATCCGCCTCCCTCACCCTGGAGCCGCTGGCACGTTACGACGAAACCGGCAAAATGGTTCCTTACCTGGCAGCAGAGATCCCAACCGTGGCAAACGGCGGCGTATCTGAGGACCTGACCACCATCACCTGGACCATCGCTGACGGCATGGTTTGGTCCGATGGCACCGCAGTGACCTCCGCTGACGTTGTATTCACCGGTGAATACTGCATGCACCCAGAAGGCGGCTGCGCACAGGCAGCATTCTTTGACGGCGTGGAAAACATTGAAGCACTGGACGAAAAAACCGTCAAAGTGACCTTCAACCAGCCAAAGCCAAATCCTTATGGCCCATTCGTTGGCGGTCAGTCGCCAATCATCCAGAAAGCTCAGTTCGAGAACTGCACCGGTGCCAAAGCGCCTGAGTGTACTGCTGAGAACTTTGGCCCAATCGGCACCGGCCCGTTCGTTGTGACTGACTTCAAAACCAACGACGTGATCCAGTACGAAGCCAACCCGAACTACCGTGATCCAGCGAAACCAGCCTTCGCAACCGTAACCTTCAAAGGTGGCGGAGACGCAACCGGTGCAGGCCGTGCGGTACTGGAAACCGGCGAGTTTGACTACGCTTGGAACCTGCAGCTGGCACCCGACGTCATCGCGAAGATGGAAGAAGGCGGCAAAGGTAAAGCGATCGCAGGCTTCGGCCCGCTGGTTGAGCGCCTGGAAATGAACATGACCAACCCGTCCGCCGATCTGCCGGAAGGCGAGCGTGCGACTGTTGCTCACCCACACCCATTCCTGTCCGACATGAACGTGCGTAAGGCACTGTCCATGGCGATCGACCGCGAACTGCTGGTTGAAATCGGTTACGGTAAAGCAGGTAAAGTAACCTGTGACCTGGTGCCTGTGCCTGCGAACTACGCAGCTGGCAACGACTACTGTGCCACTCAGGACATCGCCGGCGCGAACGCGCTGCTGGACGAAGCTGGCTGGGTGAAAGGTGCCGACGGCATCCGCGCCAAAGACGGCGTAAAACTGTCCATCCTGTACCAGACCTCCACAAACGCCGTACGTCAGGACTTCCAGGCTCTGATCAAACAGTGGTGGAGCGAGATCGGTGTTGAAACCGAACTGCGCAACCTGTCCGCATCCGTATTCTTCGGTGGTGACCCAGGCTCCCCTGACACCTTCCAGAAGTTCTACGCAGACGTAGAAATGTATGCGAACACCTTCAACGGCACCGACCCTCAGCAGTACCTCGCAGCGTACCGTTGTGGCGGCGAGCCAAAGCCATCTTCCCAGTGGCAGGGTGAGAACATCAACCGCTTCTGTGATCCGGCATACGACGCTCTGATCGACGAACTGGCACGCACCGGTGACATCGAGAAGCGTGGCGAAATTGCCAAGAAGATGAACAACATGCTGACCAAAGACAGCTACACCATCGTGCCTCTCGTGCACCGTGGCCGCGTCTCGGCACACTCCAACACTCTGGGCGGCGTTGTCCTGAACGTTTGGGACTCCGAGCTGTGGAATGTTGCAGACTGGCATCGTGTGAAGTAATTCACCGACGCGGGGCGAGCTTCAAAGCTCGCCCCAACTCTATTAAGCCCCGCCCAGTCAGGTCGCTGCGCGGGGCTAAACAACAAAAACGACGCACAAAGGCGCTTCCATGCTGACCTTCACCATACGCCGTCTGATCCTCGCGATCCCGACGTTGCTCTTTATCTCACTTGTCATCTTCCTCCTGCTCGAGCTCGCGCCGGGCGACCCGATGGCACAAGTTCCCTTGACCGTTCCGCCAGAGGTCAAAGAAAAAATGCGCTTGGCCCTTGGCCTTGGCGAACCTGGCTACATCAGATTCTACAAATGGCTGGTCCAGTTCTTCTGGGTGGAACCCCAGGTGCTGTTTGACCACATGTTTGGCACCACCTTCTCCGAAGGTAAGCTGCGCATCATCAGCTGGCAGCACCGCGGTCCAGTGATGGACGTGGTTGTAGAGCGCCTGCCGCAGACCCTGTGGGTTGTGGGCATGTCCTACATCGTTGGCATCCTGATCGCCCTGCCTATCGGCATCTATTCTGCTTACAAGCAGTATTCGATCTTCGATCAGGCCGGTACCTTCATCACCATGATCGGCTACTCCATTCCGCCGTTCTTCACCGGCCCGCTGGTGATTGTGATCTTCTCGGTGAACCTCGGCTGGTTCCCCTTCATCTACGACACCACCCATGAGGTCGTGGATTGGGACAGCTTTGTGTATCAGCTGCGTCAGATGATCATGCCAGTGATGGTGCTTGCCCTGCAAACCACCGCCCAGATCAGCCGCTACATGCGCGCTTCCATGCTGGACAACCTCAACCAGGACTACGTGCGCACCGCGCGTGCCAAAGGCCTGAGCGAACGTGTGGTTGTGATGGTACACGTCCTGCGTAACTCGATGATCCCGGTTGTGACCGTGATTGCGCTGGGTCTGCCAGCCATCTTCGGCGGCGCGATCATCACCGAGCAGGTGTTCTCCGTGAACGGCATCGGCGCACAGCTGATCGGGGCCATTCAGGCCAACGACCTGCCCACCGTGCAGACGCTGACCTTTATGTTCGCCTTCCTGATCGTCTTCTTCAACCTGATCGCAGACGTGCTCTACGGCATTCTTGATCCGAGGATCCGCTATGACTGATACCACCAACACCGAGCCATCCACCCCACCACGCAGCCAGTGGTACGATGTGTGGCACCAGTTCAAAGCGCACAAAGGCGCTTTGCTCGGTGGCATCGTCTTCCTGGTCATTGTCTTCGGGGTCTTCATCGGTCCGCTGCTGTGGCCCTATGACGCCACCTACATCGACATCCGCTCGCGCAACCAAGGGCCTAGCCTGGCGCACCCATTTGGCACCGACCAACTGGGCCGTGACTTGCTGGCGCGAATGATGGCCGGGGGCCAGACCTCCATCGCCGTGGGCCTGACCGCCATGTTGCTGGCATTGGGGCTGGGCAGCTTTGTCGGCATCATCGCCGGGTTCTTCAAGAAACTCGACGGCCCGCTGATGCGCCTGACCGACCTGTTCCTGGCGCTTCCGATCCTGCCTCTGCTGCTGGTGATGATGATGCTCTTCCGCGAACCGCTGTCTGCGGCCGTGGGTCCAGAGCGTGGCATCTTTATCCTGATCGTGATCGCCATCGGCATCACCTCCTGGATGCCCACCGCGCGGATCGTGCGCGGCGATGTGCTGGCGCTGAAAGAGCGTGAATTTGTGCTGGCGGCCCGGTCTATCGGGACCTCCAACAAGAACATGATTACACGTCATATCCTGCCCAACGTGCTGTCGCCCATCATGGTGTCGGCAACCCTGGGCATCGCCAACGCGATCATCACGGAATCGGCGCTGTCCTTCCTGGGTCTTGGCTTCCCGCCAGACTTCCCAACCTGGGGCCGCCTGCTGAACGACGCGGTACAGTACCTGCAGGACTACCCGGAACGCGTGTTCTGGCCCGGTCTGGCAATCTCGCTGACCGTACTGTCGGTGAACTACCTCGGCGACGGTCTGCGTGACGCGCTCGACCCACGCATCCGCGGACGGTAAGGCACCCCACAAAAACACAAAGGCCCGCCCCTCCGGCGGGCCTTTTTAGTTCTGGAACTGCAACCCTAAGATAATCTCGGGACTGCTGGCCTCCTCAAAGACCTGACCATCCCAGCCCCCGCTCAGGTGCCGAACGCCCAGCCCAACCTGCTGCGCCAACGCCTCCAGCTGATCTTTCGCGCTAAACCGTAAACAACTCTCCGAGCACAGCTCCGTGCCCTCGGGAGCAAACCGGTACGTCTCCACAAACCGCACCAGCTCGTCCCGCACCGATGTCACCTCATGGGTAACCTGCACCGAGCGCCCCTCTGCCAAGGCCACCGGCGGCCCCGCGTTCTGCGGGCACCACCGCTCCCAAGCCTTCACAGCCGGATTGCGGCTCTCGGCAAAAAACACCCCGTCCGGCGCCAGCCGCGCCACAACCTCCGCATAGAGGCGCGATATGTCCTGATCACTCAATAGACACTGAAACGCGTGCCCGGTCATAAAGATGAAATCAAACGGCCGCGACTTGGGCACGACACAGCACCGCCCAACGTACCATTCGATCAGGTCCGCACCGGGTTTCTCGCGCGCAAATGCCACCATCCCGGGGGCCGGATCAACGCCACAGACATCATGGCCTCGGGCGGCTAACTCAAGCGCAAATCGTCCGGTGCCACAGCCAATGTCCAAAACCCGCTGCGGCATATTGGGCAACTGCGACAGGTAATAGTCGATGTCCTCGCGCCCTGCATTGAGCGCGTCATAGACCGAAATCAACGCCGGATCTGAATACAAACTGTTCTCTGCCATCATTACCCTCACACATACTGCCTGAGCTTAAGCCTGCCCTAAGGTCAACTTCCAGTCACGCATTCCTGACCAGCTTTCTGAAATACACGCCCGATTTTCGGCTGCAGCGCTGTTAGTCGCTGCTAGGGTGCCCTCATGATGTTTGATTTGCCCAACCACGACGCACTCTACAAAGCCCTGCTCGCGCGCGACCCTGCCTATGACGGACGCGCTTATGTCTGCGTGTCCTCCACTGGTGTCTTCTGCCGCCTGACCTGCCCTGCCCGTAAACCCAAATCAGAAAACTGCACTTTCTTTGCCTCCATCGGTGAATGCATCGAAGCCGGCTACCGCGCCTGCAAACGCTGCCATCCCTTGGCCCCTGCCGCCGAAGCGGACCCCGCAATCGCCGCGCTCCTGGCCGCGCTGGACGAGCGCCCCGACATCCGCTGGTCGGAACGCCACATAGCCCAAATGGGCTTTGACCTTTCCACCGTGCGCCGGTCGTTCAAACGTCAGTTTGGCATGACATTCCTCGAAATGGCCCGCCAACGCCGCCTGCGAGAGGGCTTCGAAGTCCTCAGTCAGGGCGACAAGGTCATCGACGCGCAGCACAGCGCCAGCTTTGACAGCCCCTCCGCCTTCCGCGCCGCCTTTGCCCGCCCTCTCGGCAGTGCCCCGGCTGATCTACGCAAAGGCGGCTTTCTGCGCGCGGATTGGATCACTTCGCCCTTGGGTGACATGATCGCCGTCTCCAGCGCCTCGCATCTGCATTTGCTGGAGTTTGTCGAACACAAGGCTCTACCTCGCGAGTTGTCTCGCTTACGTGAGTTTGCCAAAGGCGATTTGGGTCTCGGTCGTTATAGCCCCACCGATCAGGTCGAAGCAGAACTGACCGCTTTCTATTCAGGCCAAAACCCAAGCTTTGAAACGCCGCTGGCCTTCCACGGCTCGGCCTTCACCAAAGACGTCTGGCACGCGCTCTGCGACATCCCTGCCGGGGAAACCCGCACCTACTCTGAACTTGCCAGAACCATTGGCCGCCCCTCGGCCATCCGTGCCGTGGCCCGCGCGAACGGCGCCAACCAGATTGCCCTGCTGGTGCCCTGTCACCGTGTGCTTGGCGCAGACGGTGCGCTCACCGGCTATGGCGGCGGTTTATGGCGCAAACAGAAACTCATCGAAATCGAACGCCAATACCAAAAAGGACACGCCCATGACCCAAGCTGATCGCGCCCGCACCTTTGCCGCGCTGCACCACCCCGGATCGCCCCTTGTGCTGTACAACTGCTGGGACGCTGGCAGCGGCGCAGCCATCGCCAAAGGTGGCGCCCCCGCGCTGGCGACCGGCAGCTGGTCCGTAGCCGCCGCCCAAGGCTATGCGGATGGTGAAGCCCTGCCGCTGGACACCCTCCTGCAGATCGCCACACGCATCACCGCAACCTGCGACGTGCCGGTTTCACTCGACTTTGAAGGCGGCTACGCCGTTGATACCGATGCGCTGCGCAAAAACATCGCGGGTGTGTTGGCGGCAGGCGTGATTGGCATCAACTTTGAGGACCGCGTGGTGCAAGGTGAAGGCCTGCACGACATCAACACACAAACCGCGCGCATCGCCGCCATTCGCGCTGAAGCCGACGCCCACGATGTGCCGCTCTACATCAACGCCCGCACCGATCTGTTTTTGCAGTCCAAACCAGAGGATCACGGCCAACATGTCGAGGCTGCCATCACCCGTGGCAAAGCCTATGCCGAGGCTGGTGCCAGTGGCTTCTTCATTCCCGGCCTTTCTGACCCAGAAATGATCCGCACAATCTGCGCGGCGGTCTCTCTCCCGGTAAACGCCATGTGCCTGGATGTCACCGCCGACGTGGCGCCACTGGCGGCAACGGGTGTTTCCCGCATCAGCTTTGGCCCTGCCCCCTACCGGGCCGCCATGAAAGCCCTGACGGAA
Organism: Shimia sp.; assembly: GCF_022448905.1. Taxonomy (GTDB): domain Bacteria; phylum Pseudomonadota; class Alphaproteobacteria; order Rhodobacterales; family Rhodobacteraceae; genus Shimia. The sequence goes on from NZ_JAKVCW010000018.1 coordinate 26,082, forward strand.
CAAGCAGAGCGCCTGTACCAGTAAGCAGAAAACCCCGCCAATCCTGGCGGGGTTTCCAAAGTCTCATACGAAAGATCGTGCGATCTTACTCGTCGCCGGTCTTCAGCGCTGCGCCAAGGATATCGCCGAGGGACGCACCGGAGTCGGAAGAACCGTACTGCTCCACGGCTTCTTTCTCTTCTGCGATCTCGCGTGCCTTGATCGACAGACCCAGACGACGGGTCTTGCTGTCGATGTTGGTGACGCGCACGTCGATCTTGTCGCCGGTGGAGAAACGCTCTGGGCGCTGCTCTGCACGGTCGCGGGACAGGTCGGAGCGGCGGATGAAGGACTTCATGCCTTCGTATTCCACTTCGATGCCACCGTCTTCGATCGCGGTCACTTCTACGGTCACGATGGAGCCGCGCTTCACGCCGCCCACTGCGTCCGCGAACTTGTCGCCGCCGAGTGCTTTGATGGACAGGGAGATACGCTCTTTTTCAACGTCCACTTCGGAGACAACGGCCGAAACCATGTCGCCTTTGCGGTAGTTCTGGATCGCATCTTCGCCACGCTCGTCCCAGGACAGGTCGGAGAGGTGAACCATGCCGTCGATCTCGCCTGGCAGGCCGATGAACAGACCGAATTCGGTGATGTTCTTGACTTCGCCTTCGACCTCGGTGCCCTCTGGGTGCGTTTCCGCGAAAACTTCCCATGGGTTGCGCATGGTCTGCTTAAGACCAAGGGAAACACGACGCTTGGAGCCGTCGATTTCCAGCACCATGACGTCCACTTCCTGAGAGGTGGAAACGATCTTGCCTGGGTGTACGTTTTTCTTGGTCCAGGACATCTCGGAGACGTGAACCAAACCTTCAACACCTGGCTCCAACTCAACAAAGGCACCGTAATCGGTGATGTTGGTCACGCGGCCTTTGTGTACGGAGGACAGTGGGTACTTCGCAGCAACCAGATCCCATGGATCTTCCTGCAGCTGCTTCATACCCAGGCTGATGCGGTGGGTTTCTTTGTTGATCTTGATCACCTGAACCTTAACGGTCTCACCGATGGTCAGGATCTCAGATGGGTGGTTCACACGGCGCCATGCCATGTCGGTGACGTGCAGCAGGCCGTCAACACCGCCGAGGTCAACAAACGCACCGTATTCGGTGATGTTCTTGACCACACCGTCGACTGCCTGACCTTCGGACAGGTTGCCGATGACTTCTGCGCGCTGCTCGGCGCGGGACTCTTCGAGGATCGCACGACGGGAGACAACGATGTTGCCACGACGACGGTCCATCTTCAGAATCTGGAACGGCTGCTTCAGACCCATCAGTGGGCCTGCGTCACGCACTGGGCGTACGTCAACCTGGGAACCTGGCAGGAAGGCCACGGCGCCGCCGAGATCAACGGTGAAGCCACCTTTAACGCGGCCGAAGATCGCGCCTTCAACGCGCGCATCGTCTGCGTATGCTTTTTCGAGGCGATCCCACGCTTCTTCGCGGCGCGCCATCTCACGGGAGATAACAGCTTCGCCACGGGCGTTTTCAGCCGCGCGCAGGTAGACTTCCACTTCGTCGCCAACGGCGATTTCAGGAGCTTCACCTGGGTTTGCGAATTCTTTGAGCTCAACGCGGCCTTCCATTTTGTAGCCTACGTCGATGATGGCTTGGCCTGCTTCAATAGCGATGACTTTGCCTTTGACAACCGAACCCTCGTTCGGTGTGTCCATTTCGAAGCTTTCATTAAGGAGGGCTTCGAATTCCTCCATGGTTGCGTTAGCCATGCGGCGTCATTTCCTTTATCAAACGTTTTTTCTGGCCGTGCGGTTGTCTCCGCCGGTCTTGGTTAGCGCCTGCCATTCTGGCAGATCGATTTGGTCTTTGACGCGCCAAACAACTGGAAAAACACACAAAAAACAAAGAGGGCCGGCGATTCCGACCCTGCTCGTCCCGTTGTTTTATGGCATTTGCGCCTTATAGACAGGGGCGATATAGCCCTAAACCCCTAGTTCGGCAAGCCGATTCCCTGCAACAAACCATCCCGGCGCAACGTCGCTGCCTCAACTGCATCCAACCGCTCAAGTGCTGCCTTGGGATCCTTCGCCCCCCCTGCCTTACGCCATATCCCGCGCGCGGAGGCCGGGCTCCAAGGCAAGGCAGCCGTATGCAGCCACTGGCGCAACTCAGGCGGCAATGCATCATAAGCCTGCATGACATTGCCTTGCCTGCGTCGCCCTCGCAGATTGGTTTTGATATTCCGTCCCATGGGTACGTTCATATCCGACAGATTCATTTAGTTATGTTATTACATAACTATCACAGCGGATTTCAACCCCAACGAAGACACAAAAGGCGCCCCATTCCAGAGCGCCTTCCAATACTGATCTCGTCCAGAGGTCCTTAGCTGATCTCTTTCACCAGAGTCTCACGCGACTTGCGCACCTTCGCCATGGGCAGCAACCAGTCCGCGCTTTCCTGACGATAGCCCAGCGGCAACAAGGTCACGGATTTCAGCCCCAACTCTTTCAGCCCCATGATCTCATCCACGGCGTCTGGATCAAACCCTTCCATCGGGCAGGTGTCCACGCCCAGTTCCGCCGCTGCCAGCATAGCAAAGCCCAGCGCGATATAGGCCTGACGCGCCGCGTGGTCGTGGTTCACGGTCTCATCGCGCGGCAGGTACACGTTTTTGAGGTTCTCGAAATACTGCGTCAGCATCTCGTTTGCGCCGCGCAGCTCTTCCATATGCGCGCGCACTGCATCAATGCGCTCCGCCGAGTAGTTGTCCCAAGCCGCAAACACCAGCAGGTGGCTGCCTTCGGTGATCTGGCTCTGATCCCAACCCACCTTGCGGATTTTTTCACGCATCTCGTCGTTGGTGATGACAAACACCTCAAACGGCTGCGTGCCGCTAGATGTCGGCGCCATACGGATCGCTTCCAGGATCGCCTCCACCTTCTCTTCCGGAACCACTTTCGCAGGGTCCATCTTCTTGGTGGCATAGCGCCAGGTCATCAGGTCTTTCAGACTTGTCATTCTCACATGATCCTTCTTGCGGGCCGATGAACATCACCGGAACCGAGGGTGGTATACTTTCGATACCCGCGATATAAGTGGCACTGGAAATCGCCACAAGAAGGCACATTTCTGAGACCCGGTTACACGAAAGGAACCGCCATGTGCTTTGTTGAAAAGGATGGTCAATGCCCCGAATGCTCCCGCATCAATGAGGTCTTAGGACGCGTCGGTGATCGCTGGTCGGTGCTGATCGTTATTTCTCTGGCACAATACAAAGTGCTGCGCTTCAACGAGTTGAAGCGCCATCTGGGCATCTCCCAGCGCATGTTGTCCTTGAAACTGCGCGAACTGGAACGAGACGGGCTGGTCAACCGCACCTACCACCCGACGATCCCGCCAAAGGTAGAATACGCCCTTACAGACTTGGGGTATTCCTTTTACGAACCCGTGAAAGCGCTCGGAACTTGGGCACTGGACAACCTGCCCAACATCGACGAAGCCCGCGCAGAGTTTGACCTGCAGGCGGACGAAAAGAAGTCCGCCTGAGGCATCAACGTCACGCGAGGAAGAACAGCGCCAGAAAAAGCCCGGCAATCCCAAGTCCTTCGACCCACCCAAAACTGTCGTCATCACCTTCTGGCTCTTCGGGATCCTCAGAGCTGTCCTCAGATGCTTCCTCCGGCGTCTGGTCCACCATCGGCAAGTCGAGCGGCAACAGCACCTCATCAATCACATGAGCCACGCCGTTACTTGCGGCAATATCCGTGCCGATGATCTCGGCATTCTCCGCATCCGGATCGGCATCCACCAACATGGTCCCATCCACTCCAAGCCCTTCGCCAAGCAGTGTGTCGATGCTCTCAGAGCCCAGAACAGCGCCGCTGTCCTGTTCCCCCGGACTGATGTGATAGGTTAGGACATCACTGACAAACGACAGCGGGTCTTCTGGGCGCAACACACCTGCCGCATCAACAATTGCCTGAAACGCGCCCTCCTCATCATCACCCTCATAGCCAAGGCTCTGCGCGAGCGAGATAAAGGCCGCATCATTGGGCGCAAACACCGTCAGCTCAGCCTCAGGATCATCCGCCGCGTCGTCTAGCCCCGTCGCCTGTAGCGCCGCCAGAAGCATGTCAAAATCAGTATTGTCATCATCGAAACTGCCTCCGCTTTCTTTGAGTACGTCCAATAGGGTGCCCGGATCACTCTCCGCCGGTGTGTCCAGCGGCAGCAGCACCTGGTCGATCACCTGAATGGTTCCCGTGCCCGCATCCACATCGGGGCTGACAATGTCTGCGTTCTGAAAATTCGGATCGCCATCAACCACGGTATTGCCCGTCACCTCAACCGAGGCGTCTGTTAGCAACGTATCCACCGGCCCGTCTGCGTTTAGGCCCGCCGCGTCACTTTCGGCGCCACTGACATGATAGAGCAGAATGTCGGTCAACAGCGGGATCGGATCACCATCCGGCGCCAACCCCGACAGGGCCCCAGCAATCGCGCCAAACACTGCGTCGGGATCATCTGTGTCGCCGGTGAACCCCAAAGTGACCGCCAGATCGGCAAAAGCTGCGTCTGTTGGGGCAAACAAGGTGAAGTCACTGAGCCCACCCACGGTGGCCGAGAGGCCCGCCGCATCCAAAGCCCGAGCCAAAATCTCAAAATCCGCCACAGCGGACAGGGTACCACCGGCAATTGGCAGACTGCTGTCCACCGCCGGAAACAACGCTTGTAAAGACATGAACTATCCTCCCAGTATTTCAGCCGCTTACGCAGGCTTGGGAGAATTTGGTTCAAATTGTCGGGATCACCTCACAGAAAGGTGATGACTCACTCCGCCGGACGCAGCTTGTCAATCGCCGCCACGGCCGCCGCGATGGCTTCCTCAATCGCCAGATCGGAGGTGTCGATCAACACCGCGTCCTCTGCCGGCTTCAATGGCGCCTCCGCCCGTTCCATATCCCGCGCATCGCGCTCTTTTACATCCGCCAGCACGGTTTCACGATCTATCTCGGTGCCTTTGCCAACAAGCTCCAGATACCGACGCTCGGCCCGCACCTCGGCACTGGCGGTGACAAACAGCTTGGCTTCAGCATTGGGACAAATCACGGTGCCAATGTCACGTCCGTCCAGCACAGCCCCACCGGCGCGCCGCGCAAAAGCGCGTTGGAAATCCACCAGCGCAGCCCGTACTTCGCCAATCACGGCCACTTTGCTGGCCGCCTGCGCAACCTCTGGCGTACGCAGGTTGTCCGCGTTCAGATCTTCGGCGGTCAGGGCCTTGGCTGCCTCAATAGGGTCCGTCCCATCCAGCGTCCGTGCGCCAACCGCGCGATACAGCAACCCCGTGTCCAGATGGGCAAAGCCGTAATGCGCTGCCACAGCTTTAGAAATTGTGCCCTTGCCGGCCGCCGCTGGTCCGTCAATCGCTATGGTAAACCGCATGTCTTGCCCTGCCTTTTCTCAAATCCCAGCCGCTCTACCGAGCCAAGCATGGCAACGCAAGGCACAGCCACATTCCTTGGCCGGTTTACGCCCAACGGCGGCGCATCTGCATCACCGCGCCTGCCATGAGCCCGACAAAGGCCACTGTGGCCGCGGCCGACTTGCAGCGCGTCCAAAAGCTGGCAAAGGCCACAAGGTTGTCTTCCACCGCATCCGGACCAATGTGCAGCATGGTGGCCACCATGTAGTTTTCCAGATAATCCGCTGACACCATAATCAGCGCCACAAAGGAAAACACCATACTCCAGGGCCGCTGGAACAGGCTCTGAAACCCAACAATCAACATAATCCCCAGCAGCGCCGGATACACCAGATCAAGCCGTTGCTGCACGGTGATGTAAAAGTCCCGCCCTTCCGCTGTCAGCGCCGATAAGAACCCGCGCGCCTCCTGCGGCGTGTAGCCAAAGGGCCGCATGTCAAAGGGCGCCAAGCCTCCGGCGGCAGCACTGATCGTCGGCATGGTCCAGAACACCATCACCAGATAAATGGCGGTGGCGGCGGTAAAACTGATCCAGAAAACCCGTTGAATATAGCTCATGCAAAAGGCCCACAAATGACGTAAGCCCCGATCATGACCGAGGCTTCGCCAAAATCAACAAAAACGTGCGCCAAAGGCCGCGACTGGCCGCTTAAGTCCGGGTGATCTTCGCGCCCAAGCCGTGCATCAGTGGCTCAAAAATCGGGAACGACGTGGCAATTGGGCCGCCATCGTCCACGCTCACAGGCTGCTGCGTGGCCATGCCCATCACCATAAAACTCATGGCTATGCGGTGATCCAGGAAGCTCTCGCAGATCGCACCACCAGGCACATTGCCATGGCCGAGACCTTTTACGATCCACCAATCGTCACCCTCATCAACCTCAACCCCATTGGCGCGCAGACCTTTGGCCATGGCGTCGATCCGGTCGCTTTCTTTCACCCGCAGTTCTTTTACGCCGCGCATCACGGTGTCACCTTCTGCAAAGGCCGCCACAACCGACAGCACAGGGTATTCATCAATCATGCTGGCTGCACCCGCCGGATCGATCTCTGCGCCCTTGAGGTTGGGCGAGAACCGTGCCCGCAGATCCGCCACGGGCTCCCCGCCCTCTTCACGTTCATTCTCAAACGTCAGGTCTGCGTTCATTGCCTGAAGCGCATAAAACAGACCTGCGCGGGTTGGGTTCAGCCCGATATTTGGCACCAACACGTCAGAACCCGGCGTGATGATCGCCGCACATACCGGGAAAGCTGCCGAGCTTGGATCGCGCGGCACCACAATCGTCTGCGGCTTCAGCTCCGGCTGACCCGTCAGGGTGATCACACGGCCTTCATCGGTCTCTGCCACCGAAATCTCTGCACCAAAGCCCGCCAGCATACGCTCGGTGTGATCCCGCGTGGCTTCTTTCTCGATCACCACGGTCTGCCCCGGCGCGTTCAAACCCGCCAACAGCACGGCAGATTTCACCTGCGCCGATGGCATCGGCACTTCGTAGCGCACCGGCACCGGGTCTTTTGCGCCGACAATGGTCATCGGCAACCGCCCACCGGACCGCCCCACAGAGGTCGCGCCAAACAGTGCAATCGGATCGGTGACTCGTGCCATCGGACGGCCATTCAGGCTGGCGTCACCGGTGAAGGTCACGGTGATGTCACTGGTCGCCATCGCGCCCATGATCAGCCGCACACCGGTGCCAGAGTTGCCGCAGTCAATCACTGTGTCCGGCTCCGCAAAGCCACCGACGCCAACACCATGCACCGACCAATTGCCTTCGCCGTGGTTGATCACCTCTGCGCCAAAGGCTGCCATCGCCTTGCCGGTGTCCAGCACATCTTCACCTTCAAGCAAACCGGAGATTTTGGTCTCCCCCACGGCCATCGCGCCAAAGATCAGGCTGCGGTGGCTGATAGATTTGTCACCAGGCACATGCGCCTCGCCCTTCAGCGGGCCGCAGGGGGAAGAGGTCATCGGGATCGGGGTGCCGTGGCCGAACATAGAGCAGTATCCTTCTTGCGTTCAGCCCTGCTGTTAGCGCAACAAATGGCCCGCGTCCATGCCGACCTGCGGCGACAAATTACCCGGTTGCAAAATTTACCCCCGCGTTGCCCGTACCACGCAGCCACACCTCAGGATTGTCCTGGGCAATTTGCCGAAACACCTCTTCGCCCAGCGCATTGCGCAACCGAAAACACACTGCCTTCTCGCTCAGCTTCTCCTGCCGCGTCATGTAGAAATCCGAGCCAAACAGCACCCGGCTGCGCAACCGGTCGCCCGCCTCGGTCTCATCCAGCAAAAACAGCCGCAAAAACGGGATGTAGTCGTCAAAGTGAAACAGCGTGTAGCTGATGTCGGTCCACAGCTGCGGCCAGTCTCCCGAACCGATCATGTCGCGGATTTGCACCTGCCAGTTCTCATCACCCCGCGGCGCTTCTCCGTTGGCATAGGCGTGCCAGTCCTTCTGCCCGCCAAAATGCGCCAGACAAATCCGCATGTCGGGAAACGCCCGCATCACCGGCCGGTAGGCCTTTGGTTCCGTGAACCGATCCGCAGTGTAATCGAACACCTCACGTCCCTGCACACCGCCCCGCGAGCAGTGGGTCATGACCGGCATTTTCCGCGCATTAATCTCTGGATACACCGTCTCCATCAGCACCGGATGGTCTGGCGCAAACCCCATGCGCGGATAGATTTTCAGCCCTTGAAACTGCAACTCCTTGATCGCCCGCAGCCCCTCTTGCGCACTGCCTTCGCTCAGCGGGTTGACCGTGGCGAACGGTATGACCGAGCCTTTGGGTTCCGCCGCCTGTGCCATCTCATGCAGCTTGTCATGCTGCGTGCGCAGGTCTTCTTCGACCGGACCGTAGCCAATCCCCGTCATGTCCATCGGCAACACCACATAGCGCGTGTTGCTCGGGTAGTGCTTCTTGACGTTGTTGAGAACAGTAGCTTGCTCATCGTGCTGGGCCTCCTGTTGAAACCGGTAAAGGCGATCAAGCTTTTCAGCGATGTCCTCTTGCCCCAGCAGCCGCACTACCCAAGCAATGCCTTTGATCAGGATCGGCACCCGCTGAAACAGGCGGGTCCATTTGTAGGGAAAGTCGCGGGGCACATGCGCTTGCGTAAACGTGTGCACATGACAATTGGTGATTTGGATGGGTTCCATGGGAAAATGACCTTGCTTTGAAAACAAGATCAGCCTGCGGCAATCTCCCCATAAAAATCAAGGTCAGCAAATGACCCGTTTTGACGCGGGTCATCCCAAAGGCGCTCTACCCGTTACGTCTTCCGAAACGTCAGATAATGCGGCGTGCGCCCTTCGCGGAAGGCCTTCTGCTCATAGCGTGTGGAAATCCAATCGCCCCACGGCTCACGCCAATCCTCCGGCTTCTCCGCCAGCCACTCAAACCCATGGCGCGGCACTTGCTCCAGCGTCTGGCGCACATAATCCTCGATGTCCGTCGCCACGCGGAAAATCGCCCCCGGCTTCAGCTTGCGCGACAGCGGCTCCAGATGTTCCGGCGTCACAAACCGACGACGGTGGTGGCGTTTCTTTGGCCAGGGATCTGGATAGAGCAAAAACGCCCGGCTCAGGCTTTGATCGGGCAGCACGTCAAACATGTCGCGCGCGTCACCGGGATGCACTTTGATGTTCTCCGCCCCAGCCTCACGGATTTTGCCCAGCAGCATGGCAACCCCGTTGATATAGGGCTCACAGCCAATGATGCCCACATCCGGGTTTTGCACCGCCTGATGCACCATGTGCTCGCCGCCGCCAAAGCCGACTTCGAGCCAGACATCTTTGCCGCCAAACAGCGCTTCCAGGTCAAGGTTCTCGCGCTCCGGGTTCTCTTCCCAGCTCACTTTGCCCGGCGACAGTGCCGCCAGATCTTCGTCCAGATAGACCTCCTGGCTGGCGCGCAGGCCCTTGCCTTTGAAACGGCCATAGAAGTTGCGCCACGGCGCACCGCTTGCGTGTCTGCCAGAATCTTTGCCGGGGTGTTTGTCGTCGGACATGCCAAAATACCTTATGCTGCGGGCCTGCCTTTGCCCAAACCCGCAGCAAAGGTCAAGTTCAGCCAAAAATCTTGCGCAGAATGAACATGCCCGGAATGGTCACAATATACATCGTGATCCCATAGACCGCTGCCGGCACAGCATATTCCGGAATCCCTCCGGTTTGCACAATAATGCCCGCCACCGCAATGCCGAGTGTCGCATTCTGCACCCCCATCTCCACAGAGATACACAGCCCGTCCGGCCCCGAGAGCCCCAGCACACGCGCCACCACAACCCCGGCAATCAGCAACACCACATTCAGCGCCATCAGCACCGGCCCCAATCCGCCAATGTTCTCCATGAACATCGTCCAATTGGTCGCCAGCGCCGCCGCGACAATCACCACAAACAGCACCAGCGCCAAGGTCGACACCCGGCCTTCATTGTTGTCCGCAAACGTCGGCGCCACAAACCGAAGCAACACGCCAATCGCCACCGGCACGGCGGTGATCACAAACATGCTGATGCCAATTGCGGTCACATTGATCACCGGCGCATCGCCGCCCAGAAACGTGGTCGCCGCCCAGCCGGTCAGCGCGGGCACGGTCAGCACGGACAACAGGCTCACCACCGCTGTCAATGTTATCGACAAGGCCACCGTGCCCCCTGCCAATTTGGTCAGAATGTTGGACGTCACGCCCCCGGGGCAAAATGACAGCAGCATCACGCCAAAGGCCATCGCTGGCGGCAAGCTTGTGAAGGACACCAACAAAAACGCCACCGCCGGCACCGCGACCACTTGCATCGCCACGCCCACGATCACCGCGCGCGGCATGGTCAGCACCCTGCCAAAATCGGCGAAGGTCAGCCCAAACCCCAGTGAAAACATAATAATCGCCAACGACAGCGGCAAAGCCACATCGATCAACATCGCGCATTCCTCCCAATTCCCGGACTGACCGTGGCACAGGAGCGCCATGAAGCCAAAGACTTCCGTTGGGGCAGCTCTTACATGACATGCACTAGGCACAAAAAAAGCCCGCCGACCAATGCGACGGGCTTTCCAAATCTTGTGCTATAGCGCAGCTCAGATGGCTTTTTTCAGATCCTCAACCAGATCCGTGCGCTCCCAGCTGAAGCCACCGTCCTCGGTTGGCGTCCGGCCAAAGTGGCCGTAGGCCGCAGTGCGCTGATAGATCGGCTTGTTGAGCTGAAGCTTCTCGCGAATACCCCGCGGCGTCAGGCTCATCACACTGCGCACAGCTTTCTCGATGTCCGCAGGTGCCACTTCGCCGGTGCCATGCGTATCCGCATAAACCGACAGCGGCTCAGACACGCCAATCGCGTAAGACAGCTGAATGGTGCAGCGCTCCGCCATGCCAGCGGCCACAACGTTTTTCGCCAGGTAACGTGCTGCATAAGCTGCAGAACGGTCGACCTTGGTTGGGTCTTTGCCAGAGAAGGCACCGCCGCCATGTGGGGCTGCGCCGCCATAGGTGTCCACGATGATCTTACGACCGGTCAGACCCGCATCGCCATCCGGGCCGCCAATCACAAACTTGCCGGTTGGGTTCACGTGCCATGCGGTGGCATCGGTGATCCAGCCCTCTGGCAGGGTCTCGCGAATGTAGGGCTCCACCACGGCGCGCACGTCGGCGCTGGTCATGGCCTCGTCCAGGTGCTGTGTCGACAACACGATGGAGCTCACGCCCACCGGCTTGCCGCCTTCATAGACCACAGACAGCTGCGACTTCGCATCCGGGCCAAGCGTCGGCTCCTGACCGGATTTGCGCACCTCGGCCAGACGTCGCAGAATGGCGTGGCTGTACTGGATTGGCGCTGGCATCAACGCCTCGGTTTCAGTGGTGGCATAGCCAAACATGATGCCCTGATCACCCGCGCCTTCATCTTTGTCGGCTGCCGCATCTACGCCCTGTGCAATATGCGCGGACTGCTCATGGAGCAGGTTGGTGATCTCCACGGTCTCGTGGTGGAACTTGTCCTGCTCATAGCCGATGTCTTTGATACAGGCGCGCGCGATCTCGTCGATGCGGTCCATGTAATCATGCAGCTTGTCCTGATCTGACAGACCAACCTCGCCGCCAATCACCACCCGGTTCGTCGTGGCAAACGTTTCCGCCGCCACACGTGCCTCTGGTTCCTCTGCCAAAAAGGCATCCAAAACGGCGTCCGAGATGCGGTCACAGACCTTATCTGGGTGGCCTTCCGAAACACTTTCGGAAGTAAACGTGTAGTTCTGTCGTGTCATGAAGTGCTCCATTAAAAGTCGATCGCCACGTCAGGAAGCCGTTGTGGCGATAATTTCCAGTCTGCCTTACGCCTCCGTCACCGAAGGGTCAATGCGTTTCGCGCCGACGCAGTAAAAGCGCCGTTAATAGCAGCAGCACAACCACAATGGTGAGCGGTAGATCACCGGTTTTGGCATAGAGTGTCTTGGCCCGCGCTTCTGGCAGCACCGCATCCAGATAGCCTTCGGTATTCAGCGCCAAGGCATCCAGCACCCTGCCCCGCGCATCAATCACCGCGCTCACCCCAGTGTTGGCCGAGCGCAGCACCGGCAACCCGCTCTCAATCGCGCGCATCCGCGCTTGATCCAGATGCTGATAGGGTCCGGAGAAATTGCCAAACCAGGCGTCATTTGTCAGATGCAGGATGAAACTGGGGCGCTCTGGTGCAGCCCGCACATCTTGTGGGAACACGGCCTCGTAGCAGATCAACACCAAGGCTTTGCCCAGCGCCCCCAGATCCAACACAACTGCGCCTGCGCCGGGGGAAAACCCGTCGCCATTGCGGCTGGCCAACCCTTGAATGCCAATCTTGCTTAGAAGATCGCCAAGCGGGATGTATTCCCCAAAGGGCACCAGATGATGCTTGTCATAGGTCTGCGTGACGCGGCCGTCTTTATCCATCAACACCGCCGCGTTAAAAATGCGGAGCCCTTCCGCGCGATTGATACCAAGCACCACCGGCACATCGCCTGCAGCACCGGAAATGATGTTCAGAGTATTGGCCGCATTATGCAGCCACACCGGCACAGCGGTTTCAGGCCAGACAATCAGATCAGGGCGGTCATCTCCAGCGCGGGTGAACTGTACCAACCGCTCAAAGAACAGCCCAGCATATTGCGGGTCCCACTTCTGATGCTGCGGCGCATTGGGCTGGATCAGGCGCACAACCGGGCGATCCGCCTGCGCCTGCGGATCGGCCCCACTCAGAGGCATCGCTAACACCACGAAGCCCAGCACCGCAGCACTGATTTTAAAACCAATACGGCCGCCAAACACTAAGGCCTGTGCCAAAAGCCAGGCCGTAATGAACAAAACCAAATTCAACCCATGAGGCCCAACCACAGCCGCGCTTTGCGCCACCAGCTTGTTGACCAGCACATAAGATGGCATGGCCCAGGGAAACCCAGTGAACACATAGGCCCGCACCAGCTCCGCCAAGGTCAGCGTCAGGATCACGGCCCAGCCGGTTGTGCTGAGTCGTTTTGCGCCCCAAAACGCCAACGCCCAGAACAGCGCCAAGCCCATGGACAGAAACAGGATCGCAAAGGGCGCCATCCAGCCGTGTACCAGTGGGTCCACAAGAAACGGCTCCACAATCCAGCTCAGGGACAGCGCAAAATAGCCGGTGCCAAAGCCCAGCCCAAACACCGCGTCCGAAAAGCCGCTGGCCGTGAGCCGCAACATTGCAAAGGCCGCAGCAAAGCCAAAGAGCGAGAGAAACCAGAGATCAAACGGCGGATGGCCCAGCGCGGCGATTAAGCCGACCGCGCCGCCTGTGCAAAACGTCTTCCAGGGAATGGCCCGCAACCGGCGGCGCAAAGCGCCGTCAGCCATCCTGCACCACCACAGTGGGACTTGGCAGAAACACCCGCAGGCGCTTGATCCGGCGGGGATCGGCGTCCACCACCTCAAACTCGACGCCATCCGGGCTTTCGACCACCTCACCACGCGCCGGCACATGCCCCGCGAGCATAAAGACCAGACCGCCCAGCGTATCGATCTCTTCCGGGTCCACCTCTTCGTGGTGGCTCAAAGAGCGGCCCACTGCGGCTTCAAACTCATCCAGCGGGGTTTTGGCCAGCGCCAGATAACAGCCCGGCTTCTCCTCGACAAAGAGATCAGCCTCTTCCACGTCGTGTTCGTCTTCGATTTCCCCGATGACCTGTTCAATCAGGTCTTCGATGGTCACCAAGCCATCCACGCCGCCATATTCATCAATCACCAAAGCCATATGCCGCCGCTCGGCCTGCATCTTGGTCAGCAAAACGCCAATCGACATGCTGGGCGGCACAAACAACAGCGGCCGCAGCACGCGGGTGATGTCAAAATCCTTGGCATTGTCACCATTAAACCCATGGCGCAGCGCAAAGTCCTTCAGGTGCACAAAGCCCACCGGCGTGTCCAAAGTGTTCTCATACACCGGCAAGCGGGTTAGGCCGCTGTCACGAAACAGCTGCACCAGCTCCGTCTTTGTGATGGTGGTGGGCACCGATTGAATATCGGCCTTGGGCACCGCCACATCCTCAACCCGCATCCGGCGCAGGTTCATCATGCCATGCGCCTGCGGCACCGGGGTGGTTGCGGCCACCGGGCGCTCTGCCACAGTTTCCGGGGTGTCACTCATACCAAACAGGCGGCTCATCCAGCCCTTCGGTTTACTTATCTGGCCTTCCGGCTGCGCGCTTGGCGCTGCGTTAGAAGACCCGTCTGCACTGTCGCCCATTGGCCCTTTCCAAGGTTTCTTGCGGTATCTTGACCGCTATTTGATCTCATATGGGTCTGCCAGACCCATTTTGCCAAGTATGGTGGTCTCTAAACCTTCCATCAAAGTGGCATCTTTGTCACGCACATGATCGTATCCCAGCAAATGCAAAGTGCCATGCACCATCAAATGGGTGACGTGCTCGGACATTGGTTTGCTCGCCGCTTCGGCCTCCCGCGCGCAGGTGTCATAAGAAATTGCGATGTCGCCAAGCTCTTCCGGCATCCCCGGAAAACTCTGCTCCGGCAGCGCGGGCACGTCCCCATCGACTTCAACGCCGCGCTCCTCGCTCGGCCAACTCAACACGTTGGTGGCTTTGTCCTTGTCGCGAAAATCCGCATTCAGCTCGGCAATACGCGTGTCATCACAGGCCAGCACAGCAATTTCGAAGGTCTCGCAAGCCATGCCAAGATGGGCCAACACCGCCTGCGCTGCGGTTTCGGCCAGTTCCTCAAACGCCACCGCGCTCCAGCGGTCGTCTTCAATAATGGTATCGGTCAGCATTGTCCCTGCGCTGCGGGGGGGGGGGGGGGGGGGCCCCCCCCCCCCCCGGGGGTGGGGGGGGGGGGGGGGGGGGGGGTTTTTTTTGGGGCGGCGCCCCCCCCCCCCCCCCCCCCGGCGCGCGGGGGGGTTGGGGCCTGTCCCCAAACCCCCCCCGCGCCCCCGGGGGCTTCTTAAATATTGTTCGCGGCCCCCTTTGCCCCGGCGCGGGGGGGGGGCTGCCGGCCCCCACACCCCCGTGGATATTTGTGGTAAGAAGAAGCTTCAGGATTTTGTATCCCGACCCTTCAACGCCCGCGCGGCATCGGCATCATAGGCTTTGATGATCGCCGCCACCAGCGGGTGACGCACCACATCGTCCGCTGTGAAGTAATTGAAGCTGATGTTGGGAATGTTGCTCAACAGCCGTTCCGCATCTTTCAAACCCGAGGGCACGCCGCGCGGCAGGTCGATCTGGCTGCGGTCGCCGGTGATCACCATACGCGAGCCTTCACCTAAGCGGGTCAGGAACATCTTCATCTGCATGGTGGTGGCGTTCTGCGCCTCATCCAGCACCACAAAGGCATTGGACAACGTACGCCCGCGCATAAAGGCCAGCGGCGCAATCTCGATCTTTTTCTCTTCGATCAGCTTGCCCAGCTGCTTGGCAGGCAGAAAATCGTTCAGCGCATCATAAAGCGGCTGCATGTACGGATCGACCTTGTCTTTCATGTCGCCCGGCAGATAGCCCAGCTTCTCACCCGCCTCTACGGCTGGCCGCGACAAGATGATCCGATCCACTTGGCCAGAGATGAACATCGAAACGCCCACCGCCACAGCCAGATAAGTCTTACCAGTGCCCGCAGGGCCAATGCCAAAGGCCAGCTCATTGTCAAACAGCGACAGCACGTAAGCCTTCTGGGCATCGGTGCGCGGCTCGACCAGCTTTTTGCGGGTCTTGATCTCAACCGTGCCGCCTTTGAACATCTCCATCTGATCGCCGTCCCGCACGCCGGTGTCCTCCTCAGAGCCCCCCATGCGAATCTCACGATCAATGTCGCCCCCCTCCACCGACTTGCCACTTTCCAGCCGCGTGTAGAGCGCAGTCAGCACGTCGGCCGCCTCGGTCTGGGCCGCCTCTTCGCCGTGAATGTCGAGCAGGTTTCCCCGTCGCAGGATCTGCACCCCCAGTTTCTGCTCTATATCCGCGAGGTTGCGATCATATTCGCCGCAAAGCTCAATCAGCAGTCGGTTGTCCGGAAATTCCACCGAGGTCTTTTTCGGCGCATCGGATGAAGGCGGTGGGGTCATGGTGCCAGTGGGCAATCACATCTCCTGTGAAGAAGGTTATAGCACCCATGGTGCCAAGTTGCGCCGGGAGTCGCAAGCGTGAGGGCGTGAATTTTCCGTGACGGGCACACGGCAAAACCCTCGATGCAAAGAAAAAGGTCGCCGAAAACCTCTGGCGACCTTCCCAAAATTCTCAGGCGATGTGGATCAGATCCAGTCGCCGATGCCCGCACCCTGTTTGAACGGGCCGGTGGCCACGCCGGGAGGGGCTGCACCGGAGCACACTGGCTTGCCGTAGGGATCCAAACGCTGGGACAGGTAACCCTCGACGCCGTCGTCGATGATCCAGTGGTCACAGCCGTTTGGATCGACCCAGACACCGGCAATCAAGTTGCTGAGGTGGCCATCATCGGTGAAGTTGTCCACGGTCTTGTCGACTTTGTTGTCGATGCAGGCAGACAGGCTGACTGCGGCACCGAGAAGCAGAACGCTTTTGGTCAGTTTCATATCGCCTCTCCCTTAGCGCAGACAGATGATTTCAACACGGCGGTTCTCCGCCATGCCAGCCGCGGTGCGGTTGGTCGCACGGGGCATACGCTCGCCATAGCCGCGCACATCCGCCACACGGGCGCCGGTGCTGCGCGCCACTTTGGCCACCGCATTGGCGCGGTTGTAGCTCAGGCGCATGTTGTAGTCGTCGCTTGCGCGGCTGTCAGTGTGACCGGCAATGATGAAGGCTGACGCAGTGGAGCTGTTAAAGAACTCCGCAAGACGCTGACGGTTGGCCGAGTTGATCGCGTATTTGTCGGTGGCAAAGAACTGATCGGAGTTCATCACACCACAGACATTGCCGCGACGGCATACTGGAATACCCTGACGGTTTACGTGCGGCGTCATATAGCCTTCGACACCGTCGTCCATCACCCAGTGCTCACAGCCATCCGGATCGACCCAGACAGTTGGAACATACGGTTGGCCCAGAACAGTGCGTTGGTTTTGGGCCGCAGCAGGCTGAGCAATTGCCAGAAGTGCAACACAGGCAGCCGCCGCACCTCCAAGCGCCGCCCGCGCCATTTTTTTGGTTTTGATAGCCACAGCGAGTACCTCTCCTATCCCCCGAAAGCCATTTTCTTGAAACAGTGTTCTAAATCAAAGCTTTCTATATCCCCTCAAGATGCACCGAGTTGCCTCTCATGTGAAGAAGAAATCCTTAATTCGCGTGGGGCGAGACCTAAAATATGTCCAAAATGTGTCACGCGCGCCCTACTCCAAGCAGAACGCGCGCATCAATATTCTCAAATTAACCAAGATTGTTTCCGACGTTGGGTCAATCTCAGATCAGAACGCCACCCAGGGAGTTGGCGGAGCTCTCCACGATTCTCACCCGCTTGATGTCGCCAATTTGCCCCGCCGGATCAGCCACATAGACCGCGTGCAGGTAATCAGACTTGCCCACCATCTGCCCGTCCAAACGTCCGGGCTTCTCATACAGCACATTGACTTCCTTGCCGACCATGCTGTCCTGAATTTCTCTCTGCTGCTGCCCCAACAGGGCTTGCAAACGCTGCAACCGGTCGTCCGCCTCCGCCGCATCCACCAATGGCCGCTCCGCTGCCGGTGTGCCCGGGCGGGTGGAATATTTGAAGCTATAGGCCTGTCCGTATGTGACCTCGCGGATCAGGTCCATCGTGTCTTGAAAATCCTCTTCGGTCTCTTCTGGGAAGCCCACAATGAAGTCACCGGACAACATCAAATCCGGCCGCGCCGCGCGAATGCGCTCGATCAGCTTGATGTAGCTGTCACGCGTGTGGCTGCGGTTCATGCGCTTGAGGATTTTGTTGGAACCAGACTGCACCGGCAGATGCAGATAGGGCATCAGCTTGGAACAGGTGCCATGTGCCTCGATCAGGTCGTCCATCATGTCATTGGGGTGGCTGGTTGTGAAACGGATACGCTCCAGCCCGTCGATTTTGTCGAGTTCCCAGATCAAACCCGCCAGGGTCATGTCGCCGCCGCCATGCGCGCCATGATACGCATTCACGTTCTGGCCCAGCAGAGTGATTTCACGCACGCCGCGTTCCACCAAATCCCGCGCTTCTGTCAGCACGCGATCCACCGGACGCGACACCTCTGCTCCGCGCGTATACGGCACCACGCAGAAGGCACAGAACTTATCGCAGCCTTCCTGCACGGTCAAAAACGCTGCCGGTGGGCGCTTTGCCTTGGAACGCCCCTTGAGCTTCTCAAACTTGTCTTCTTCCGGGAAATCCGTGTCCAGCGCCTTCACGCCTTCCTGCGTTTTGGCCTCCATCTCCGGCAAGCGGTGATAGGCCTGCGGCCCCACCACCAGATCGACCATCGGCTGACGCCGCATGATCTCTTCGCCCTCAGCCTGCGCCACGCACCCGGCCACGCCAATCTTCAGGTCCGGCTTGTCCGCCTTCAACCCCTTGAACCGCCCCAACTCGGAATAGACCTTCTCAGCGGCCTTCTCGCGAATGTGGCAGGTGTTGAGCAGGATCATATCCGCATCATCCGGCGAGTTTGTGGTCTCGTAGCCTGCTCCACCCATGGCCTCTGCCATGCGTTCACTGTCATAGACATTCATCTGGCACCCGTAGGTCTTGATGAAGAGCTTCTTTTTCTCAGCGGTGGTGTTCTCGGCCATGGGATGTATCCTGTAGCGGTTTCAAGGCGCCTCCCTACAGAAATCCGGGGGCGCTTGCAATGCGATCACTTTTAGCGGATTTTGAGCGCAACAAGGACAAAAATACAAACATGAGGCGCGCATGACATATGACTCGGTGGAGCAGTTTCTGCGCGATGGCACGGCAGAACTGGTCAAAGGCCCGGTTGCCCTGATCTTTGTCGAAGACAACATCGAGATCGAAAGCACGCTCTACCATCACCTCGACCTTGGCTTCAAAAAGGTCATTGTGTTTATGCCCGCCGCTTTCCCGCTGTCGGACGAATTGGCAGAGCTGTGTCCGCGCATCACCATGGATGCGCCGCGCGGCCAACCGATGATCGACGCGGTCAACAAAATCATCGAAGCCGCGCCAACCCTTTGGCTCTATTATTGTTTCAACGCCGAATACCTGTTCTTCCCGTTTTGTGAGACCCGTGGCATCGGCGAGATGCTGGCCTTTCACACCGAAGAACAGCGCGACGCGATGCTCACCTATGTGATCGACCTCTATGCGCCAGACCTGAGCGTCACGCCCAATGCCGTGTCGCTGGAAAACGCGCAACTCGACCGCTCCGGCTACTATGCTTTGGCGCGGCGAGACGCCGACAACCACGACCACCCCAAGGAGCGCCAGCTGGACTTTTTTGGGGGCTTACGCTGGCGGTTTGAGGAGCACATCCCGGCCAACAAACGTAAGATCGACCGGATCTCGATTTTCCGCGCCAAACCGGGCCTTCAATTGCGCGATGATTTCACCTTCACGGACGAAGAATACAACACCTTCGCCTGCCCGTGGCACAACAACCTAACCGCAGCTGTTTGTTCCTTCCGCACCGCCAAAGCACTCAAGGCCAACCCCGGCTCAACTTTCGACATTCACCAGTTCGCCTGGCACAACTCGGTACGGTTTGACTGGCACTCGCGCCAGCTTCTGGATCTCGGCCTGATGGAACCCGGCCAGTGGTTCTAAGCAAACCGACCAGACGCCTCGCAGCGCTTCTGGCGGTCGCAACCGCTCTCACCGCCTGCGCCAAAGTCCCGTTTGACGCCCCGCGCACGCCGTCTTATGCGCTCCCAGCCGACGCCTCGTCCGACGCGGTCAGCCGCGCAGTCTCCGCCCAAACCGGCGCGCAATCCGCCTATTTCGAACTCGCCAACGGCACCGACGCTCTTGGCGCCCGCCTGCGCATGATCGAAAGTGCGCAGCACAGCATCGACATCGCCACTTTCCTGATCAAACCGGACACCGCCAGCGGCATCCTAACCCACCGGCTGTTTGACGCCGCCAACCGCGGCGTGCGCGTGCGGCTTCTGGTGGATGACGTCTTCACCACAGCCGATGACACCGACCTCGCTGTCCTCGACACCCATCCCAACATTGAAATCCGCATTTTTAACCCCAGCTCGCGCAACGCGCCAAAGGCGATGGGGTTTCTCTGGGATTTCAAACGCGTCAACCGGCGCATGCACATCAAGACCTTTGTGGTCGACAACGACATGGCGATCATTGGCGGCCGCAACTTTGCGGATGAGTACTATGAACTCAAACCCACCGAAGTCTTTGCCGACTACGACCTTGCGGTCTTTGGCCCCGAGGCGGCCGAGATCAACCCGATTTTTGACACCTACTGGAACGACACCTACGCCATCCCAGTTGCCAATCTGCGCGCCAAATCCGCGCCAAAACCGCCCCAAATTGCGCTCTCCGACTGGGCCTATGATCCCGACAGCCCCGAAGTCGCCGCCTACACCAAAGCGATCAATGCGCGCTATTTGCAAGACATTGCCAACCGCAAGGTGGCTCCATACCGAGGCACCTCGCGTATCATTGCCGACACCCCGCAAAAACTGCGCAATCCTGATGGCAAAGGCCCGCACATCTTGGGCGAAGCCTTTTTTGCCGCCATTGGTGAGGCCAAATCCCACGTCACCCTAATTAGCCCGTATTTTGTGCCCGAAGACTACGGCGCGCGCTTCTACGCCAATCTGGCCCGATCTGGCGTCAAGCTGCGGATCGTGACCAACTCGCTGGCCTCCACCAACCACGCCTATGTTCACGGCGGCTACGCCCGTCACCGCGCCGATCTTTTAGCCGCAGGTGTGGAGCTTTACGAGCTGCGCCATGACGCCATCGAAGCGCTCAACCTAGCCGACATAGAAAACCCGCCACACATCACGCTGCACACCAAACTCGCGGTGATCGACGACACCTCCGTGCTGGTCGGCTCCCTCAATCTCGACCCGCGTTCAATCAAAACGAACGCGGAAATCGGCCTCTTGGTGGAAAGCCCGGCTTATGCCCGCAGCATCCTGACCAACCTCGACAAAAACCTCGCGGACTTCGCCTACAAGTTCACTGTCGAGGACGCCGGTTTGCAGTGGACACACCAGCCCAAATCAGTCGCCCCCACCGTGGTCACCAAAGACCCGGACGCAGGTCTCTGGCGGCGCTTCATGTCGGTGTTACCCCAGTGGTTTGGTCTCGAAGGCCTAACTTAGAGCGTTTCGATAAATGATTAAGACAGCAGCATCGCAAATGTCCTGAGAGCGCGAAGCGCGGCAAGGTATTTGCGGTCCCACTTTTCTCGAAACGCTGCGCGTCAGCACTTTACCAACACGGCCCCTGTGCGCCCGCCGGCCTCCACCATCTCATGGGCCGCCGCAGCCTCTTCCAGAGCAAACACATTGGGCGCATCCAGCTTCAAAGCCCCATCCGCAAAAGCCCCATGCAACCGCGCAATCGCCGCCATACGCTCCTTCAACGGTAGAATGTAGATCAACGAGATATCCAGCTTTAAGGCCTTAAACAGCATCGGCCCAAACGGCATTTCCGGTGCCATGTCCTTGGCAGAGCCATAGGCCGCAATGGTGCCCAGCGGTTTCATCACCTCGGTCAGCAACGGCAAGTTTGGCCCCAGCTCGACCTCAACGGCGCGATCCACACCGTCACACACGTCCAATATGTCCGCCACCAATGTCGGGCTGGCATAATCAAACACATGTGTCGCGCCCGCTGCTTTCACGCGTGCCACATCCCGCGCCCCGCAGGTCGCAATCACAGTCGCCCCGCCCCAAGCCGCCAGTTGCACCGCCAAAAACCCAACCGAGCCGCCACCACCGGACACCAGCACCGTTTGACCCGCCACATCGCCGCCGCCAAACACCGTTTGCGCCGCTGTCAGCCCCGGAATGCCCATCACCGCGCCATCCTCGAGCGTTACACCAACCTGCAAGGCCACCGCCTGCTCCGCTGGCACGGCGATATACTCCGCGCAGGTGCCAAACGGCCGCTGCCATTGCCCATTCCAGAGCCAAACACGCTCGCCGACACGCGCAGCATCCACACCGTCGCCCACCGCCTCAATCACGCCAGCCCCATCGCTGTGCGGCACAATCACCTCAAACGATGGCTTGGTCACGCCTGGCCGAGATCCACTGCGCGCCTTGCAATCTGACGGATTCACGCCGGAATAGGCCACGCGCACCAACACCTCGACCGCCCCCGCTTTCGGCGTTGCCAATTCCTCAACCTTCAACACATCCCGCGCGGGTCCAAAGCCCCGCCACGTCACTGCTTTCATGACACATCCTCCCTGCTTGGCGCCCATGCTGTCACAGGCCCAAATCAAGGACAATTGCTCTCAGAAAGTTTGACCCAGCGTCGCGCTCAGGTCCGGCGCAGGCGGATCACCACGTCGATCTTGGAAATCTCCGCACCCTCAGGCGCACCAGGCAGCCGGGCAATCTCCAGCTCTTCGGCTGGCGCATCTGTCAGCACCCGATCGTCTTCCCAGAAGAAATGCGGATGGTCGCCGGTGTTGGTGTCAAAATAGCTTTTCGCACCATCCACCGTGATTTCCTGCATCAGCCCCGCGTCACAAAACGCCCGCAGCGTGTTGTAGACCGTGGCCAAAGACACGCTGTCACCATGCTCGCGCACGGAGGCAAACAGGCTTTCCGCCGTTACATGCCGGTCGTTTCCGTCGCCTACCAGCAAAGCGGCCAGCGCCACACGTTGTCGTGTTGGGCGCAGTCCAGCCGATGCGAGCCATTGGGTGCCGTTGCGAAGTGCCTCAGTGGTCATCTGTCTATTCCTGTGCGTCAGTTGCATATTTAGCGCAAAACCGCGCCGGAGTTCAAATGAAAATGAGTCGCAAACAATTCTCTACCCCGTCGCCCATCTGCTGACACTTGCCTTGCAGGGACGGGCTGGCAGGTGATAAAGCAGGCAAAACCAACCCCAGAATGACAAGGGACCACCCAGAATGGCCGACTATCCCACGAGCTTTGACAAAGACGACCTGCTGAAATGCGCCCGTGGCGAATTGTTTGGTCCCGGCAACGCGCAACTGCCCGCCCCGCCCATGCTGATGATGGACCGCATCACCGACATCTCCGCCGACCGCGGTGAGTTTGGCAAAGGCCACGTGGTTGCTGAGTTCGATATCACCCCGGACCTGTGGTTCTTTGAATGCCACTTCCCCGGCAACCCAATCATGCCAGGCTGCTTGGGTCTCGACGGCCTGTGGCAGCTGACCGGCTTCAACCTCGGCTGGCGCGGCATGCCCGGCAAAGGCATGGCGATGGGCGTGGGCGAAGTGAAGCTCAAAGGCATGGTCAAACCGGACCGCAAGATGCTCACCTACCACGTAGACTTCACCCGCATCATCGACCGCAAGCTGAAGCTGGGCGTGGCCAACGGCAAAGTCTTTGCTGACGGCGAAGAGATCTATGAGGTGAAAGACATGAAAGTTGGTCTGGCAGCAGAATAAGACCACATCAACAGTCTGAATAAAAAGAAAGAGGCCCCCGGGCCTCTTTCTTTGTTGCTGCGCCGGCGCACACTGGACTCCCGCAAAACACGTTTTGGTGACGTCGCGCCCCAACACTTGATCCACATTCCGCTACACCCGTAGTCTCGCCGCACAAAACCGCGAACAGACAAGGGACAGCCCATGACACATCTCACAGGTCAATGCCTCTGCGGCGAAATCTCATTTGAAGCGGACGGCGACGTGCCAGTCATGGCCAACTGCCACTGCACCGCTTGCCGCCATTCCACCGGCAGCGCTTATGCCACGCTGATGTTCATGAAACAGGACGACATCAAAATCACCGGCACGCCCAAAACCTTCTCTCACGGCTCAGATGCGGGCACCACGATGACCAAGCACTTCTGCAGCACCTGCGGCACACCCTTGTTCACGCAAAACTCCGCCCGCGAAGGCATGCTGGGCATCCGCGCTGGCAACATCAACGAACACACTGAATTTGCCCCAAAGGCCAATGTCTACGTATCCAGCAAACTTGGAGCGACCATCTTAGAGGACAACATTCCGGCGTTTGACAAAATGCCAGGGTAATCGCTTCCCCTTTTGGCTTCAATTTTCGCTTTTGCAGCAGGCCGTTTGCGCAACATGAGAATGGCTGTCCGTCCCCGGACAGGCCGCTGCCCTACTCGGACGCTTTGGATGCGTTTTGCTGTTCCATGGCCTCTTTGCGTATCTTGTTGTCCTTGTCGTAGTGCCATTTGATGGCAAAATACGCGCCTATTCCCAAGACGATGATTTTAAAAGGAAAGAAGACGAGAGGGAAAAAATCAGACCAATGGGTCATCACACCTATCCGCGCTGTTAGATGAGTCTATCAGTGTTCACTTCATCTCATCCTAAAAGTGTCTAACACCCGCCAAATTGCCGCAGCTAAAACACTTCTTGCAGTACCTCTCCCAAGACGTTCCAATCTCTTCAGTATTCGCAAACGCATACAAGTCCCCCCCGGCCACCTCTCAATTCCAAGCCACCTTGCGCCGCCCCCCCTTCATCCCCTACATAGTGCTCAACAAACTATGGGAGAGCGCACATGCGTCGCGTCGTCGTTACCGGACTGGGTATCGTATCCTCGATTGGCAACAATGCCGAAGAAGTCACCGCCTCGCTAAAAGCGGGCAAATCCGGCATTTCCGCCAGCGCTGAAATGGCGGAGCACGGCTTCCGCAGTCAAATCGCCGGCCACATCGACATCGACATCAAAGAGTTGGTCGACAAACGCACCCTGCGCTTCATGGGCCCCGGCGCGGCCTACGCCCACATCGCCATGCAGCAGGCCATCGCCGACGCGGGTCTGTCTGAGGATCAGGTTGTCAACGAGCGCACCGGCCTTGTCGCTGGCTCCGGCGGCCCGTCCACCTCTGCCATGCTGACCGCGCACCAGACGGTTGCCAAAACCGGCGCGACCAAGCGCATTGGGCCGTTTGCGGTGCCAAAATGCATGAGCTCGACCATCTCCGCCAACTTGGCCACCGCCTTTAAGATCAAAGGCATCAACTATTCGATCACCTCCGCCTGCTCCACCTCCCTGCACTGCATCGGCAACGCCGCAGAGCAGATCATGATGGGCAAGCAGGACGTGATGTTTGCCGGTGGCGGCGAAGAACTCGACTGGACGCTTTCTTGCCTGTTTGACGCCATGGGCGCGATGAGCAGCAAATACAACGACACCCCGGAAAAAGCCTCTCGCGCCTTTGACGCGGACCGCGACGGCTTCGTCATCTCCGGCGGCGGTGGCATTGTGGTTCTGGAAGACCTCGAGCACGCGCTGGCCCGTGGTGCCAAAATCTACGCCGAGGTCACCGGCTTTGCCGCAACATCTGACGGTCACGACATGGTCGCCCCATCCGGTGAAGGCGGCGAACGCGCCATGCGTTTGGCCACTGCCACGCTGCCAGAAGACCGCAAAGTCAGCTACATCAACGCCCACGGCACTTCCACGCCGGTTGGCGATGTTGGCGAAGTTGAGGCCGTGCGCCGCGTCTTTGGCGAAGGCACCACACCACCGATCTCTTCCACCAAATCCATGACCGGCCACGCTCAGGGCGCGGCGGGCGCATTGGAAGCGATCTTCTGCCTGCTGATGCTGGATGGCGATTTCATCACACCCTCGATCAACGTGGACAACATGGACCCGGCGATCAACCCGGGCGAAGTCGCGACCGATCTGGTGGAAAACGCCGGTCTGGACACAGTGATGACCAACAGCTTTGGCTTTGGTGGCACCAACGGTTCGATGCTGCTGTCCAAATACCGCGGCTAAGCACAGTCCCTTTAAGCAAGCTTTCAGAGATGCCCCCTCGCGGGGCATTTCGCATTTCTGGGGTCAGGCTTGCGCCGCGTTGAGCTCCGCGCCAATGGCTTCCAAAATCTCTGCCGCGCCGCCAGACCGCACCCGCGCCACGCCGGTGCCCGCCCATTGCGCGCCAAAGCCCGTCTCCCCTGCCGCCTTCGCCGCCGCATTCAGTGCCTTGCCCGCATCATAGGTCACTGGGTAGTCCGGCACTTTGGCGTGCAAGCCCTGCCCCAGCTTCACAAAATCATTCCGCAAACAGCGGGCCGCACGCCCGGAAATAGATGTGGTCAGTACCGGCGGCCCCTGCTCCGGGTCCCGCAACGCCGCGCGATACGCCGCATCCGCCGCCGACTCCGCGCAATCCAGAAACGCCGTGCCCAGCTGCGCCGCCGCAGCCCCCCGCGCCAAGGCCCGCGCCACATCCGCGCCATCCATCAAACCGCCTGCGGCAATCACCGGCAGCTCACAGGCCGCCACCAGCCGCTCCACCAAGGCCAACGTCGGCAGCGCTTCAACCTCGACATCAGGATCAAAGGTCCCCCGATGGCCGCCCGCCTCAATGCCCTGCGCCACAATCGCATCCACACCAGCCAGCTCACAGCCCTGTGCCTCATCCACATTGGTCGCACTGGCAAACACCAGATTGCCCGCGGCCTGCAATTCCGCAATCCACGCCTTGTCCGGCAGGCCAAAGTGCAGGCTCACCACCCCCGGCGCCTCCTCGATCAACATGTCACACATCGTCCGATCCACCACAAAGCTGGTGTAAATCTCGTGCAACGCCTCAGGCGGCTTCGCCCCAAACCGCGCAAACGTCGGCGTCAGGGCGGCCAGCCAGTCGGCCTCCACATCCGCATCCCGCAGCGCAGGCGCGTGGCAAAACACATTGGCATTAAACGGTCGATCGGTCAGCCCCCGCGTTGCGCGCACCATTTCCCGCGCACCGTCCACGCCCGCCGCGCCAAGGCCCAGCGCCCCCAAACCACCGGCATTGCTCACTGCCGCTGCCATCTGAGGCGTCGACACCCCTGCCATTGGTGCCTGCAACAGCGGCCAACTGAGTCGCAAAACTGCACTTAAATTCATAAAAAACGGCCTCCCACCGCGCAGGCTAGCGCAGCTTCGACAAAAGAAAAGTGCCGAAAACTACGCACAGGACACATTTTTCATCCATGGATCAACGGCTGCCGCGCCAAATACGCAAATTAAATCAAGAGCTAAGGGTCTGTCTCACTGCCGACGCTCAAAAAGTAGGCGCATACCGCCCAAAATTACCGCTTGGAAACACTGCACAATCCCCCCTATGAACCGCCCAATCACTCCCCCGACTCTCTGTGGACTTCGCACTATGCACTTCGTCGCTCTCTTGATCGCCGGTCTAGGCGTGCTGCTTCTGCTCTATCTCTCCAGCGTCTCTACCGCGGCGAAGCCACGCCTGAACCGCGCGGAGCCGCTGCTTGTTGTTGTGAGCTTGGTGGCGATCTTTTGGGCGTTACAAACCACTGTGACAGACAGTGCGCAGACGGACTTGCAGAGCCCATCAAAATCGATGTTGCACGATCTCTATTTTGAGAAACACTGCGCAAACCATCTGGGCGGCGCGGTGTCCTACACAAATGGCTTTGCCTACTGTCACCGCGACGATCTGATCGTGGACACCTTTGTCAAATCCCAATAGCCGATGCCACCGATACCCCGCCAATCTAGCGGGCTGTATAGCTCAAACAGCCTTGTCCAAAACCACCGCGTTTTGACAGACAAGCGCCCCGCTCACGCAGACAAATCCAACGTCCGACAAGCGCACAAAAGCCAAAACACGCCGGCAACGGCATGAATTCCCAGCAGATGCACGCCCCCAATTATAATATTTTTCTTCACATATCAGACTCTTAACTTACACCCCCTGGAGATACTCACGCAAAACTTGTATAGCCATTTAAAAAACATTTTTGATAATCAACACGCTTGTGCAATACGAAGTTACCCTACGACACTTACGTTTTTGGATCTGCGTGCACATGCCGGCCATTTCGCTCATTTTTGCCACGTTTGGCATGGCCCTATTGGTCCTACTGGCGACCAATACCTTTCATGGTCGGCCATTGCTAAAACGCATGGAACCTATCCTGGCGGTTATCAGCGTGATGTTTGTGTTTTTGGCGCTCCAGACAGCCACTTCCATCGGGCCGACGGGAACTCCTGCCTTGGCGGCACCATCATCCGGGCCAATCGCGGAACTGGCGCAAAGATGTCTCGCACAAGCCCAATCCAGACAGCTCTGTTAGGATCACGCAGGGTCACCAACCAAATCTCGCACTCGCGCCCGAAATAAAAAGCTCACCGCGAACGCGGTGAGCCCAAAAAAATCTCAAAAAATCCAATGGATCAGTTGATCGACACCAGTTCGATCGCAAAGGTCAGATCTTTGCCCGCCAGCATGTGGTTTGCGTCCAGCTTCACAACTTCCTCGGTGATTTCCACCACGGTCACAGGCACAACCTGACCGGTTGGGGACTGCATCTGCAGCTGCAGACCAATTTCCAGCGGGATCTCTGCCGGGATCTGCTCGCGTGGCACATCCTGAATCGCTTCCTCGTGGCGTGGGCCATAGGCCTGATCCGCCGGGATCTCCGCCACTTTCTTCTCACCCACGCTCATGCCGTCAACGGCGGTGTCAAAGCCCGGGATCACCTGACCGCTGCCCAAGGTGAACTCCAGCGGATCGCGGCCCTCGGAGCTGTCAAAAACAGAGCCATCGCTCAGGGTGCCGGTGTAGTGGATGCGGACGGTGTCGCCCGATTTTGCTGCGGTCATAAAATGTCCCATCTGTCAGCTTTGTCCGACCCCTCCGGCCGGCTTGAGGCGCGCACCCTATAGCCCTCGCGTCTATTTGTAAAACAGGCCTTTTCGCCTCGCGCCAAACCTGCCACTCTGCCGGCGACACGGGAGGACACCATGGCCATCACCACCTGCATTTTTGACGCCTACGGCACGCTGTTTGATGTTGCCGCCGCAGCCCGCGAAGCCGCCTCAGAGCCGGGCCGCGAGGCCTTTGCCCAACATTGGCAAAAGGTGGCCGACGATTGGCGCCTGAAACAGCTGCAATACACCTGGCTGCGCGCCGTGGCTGACGCCCACACCGACTTCTGGGAGGTCACGCAAAACGGCCTCGACTGGGCGCTGGAAGCCTCCGGCCTGCAAGGTGACCCGGAACTGCGCGAACGCCTGCTGTCACTTTACTGGGAGCTCTCCGCCTACCCCGAGGTGCCCGACATGCTCGCCAATCTTAAGGCGGCTGGCATGAACACCGCGATCCTGTCCAACGGCTCACCCGACATGCTCACCGGCGCGGTGGACTCCGCAGGTGTGCAAGAGTTCCTCGATGATGTGCTCAGCGTCGAAGACGTGCAGATCTTCAAACCCGCCGCCGTGGTCTATGACCTTGTTGGGAAACGCTTCAACTGCGCCAAAGACGATGTCTTGTTTGTCTCCTCCAACGGCTGGGACGCGGGCTGCGCCACCGGCTACGGCTTCACCACCGCGTGGGTGAACCGCGCAGGTGAGCCCGTCGACCGCCTGCCATGGACACCCACTCACATTCTATCTGACCTCACCAGCATTCCCGATCTCACGAGTTCCTGATGCCCCATTTCACCACCTCTGATGGCCTGTCGCTCTATTATGATGACACCGGCGGGCCCGGCCCGATTGTGCTCTGCCTCTCCGGCCTGACCCGCAACGCCAGTGATTTTGACTATGTGCGGCCGCATTTGAAAGACGCCCGTGTGATCCGCATGGACTACCGCGGTCGCGGCCAGTCCGAATGGGCCGAAGACTTCAACACCTACAATCTCGCACGCGAAGCCCAAGACGCGCTTGAGCTGCTCGATCACCTTGGCATCGACAAAACCGCCATCCTTGGCACCTCACGCGGCGGCCTCATTGCGCTCACGCTGATGGAAATGGCCCCAGACCGCCTCACCGGTGTCTGTTTCAACGACGTGGGACCGGTGATCGAAACTGACGGCCTGGAAGTCATCCTTGTCTTCATCGGCCGCAAACCCGTCTGGACCACCCGCGCGGAGGCCGCCGAGGCCCTCGCCACCCGTCTGCCCGGCTTTCACAACGTGTCCTCAAGCCGTTGGGCAGAAGAAGCCGCACACCACTTTGTCGAAACTGACGATGGCCTCAACATCAACTACGACCCAAAACTGCGCAACGCCGTGCTGGCCGAATTTGATCCCAAAGCCCCCGCAGGCGACCTATGGCCTCAGTTTGACAAGCTCAGTGGTCGCCCCCTCGCCGTCCTGCGTGGTGAGAACTCCGACATTCTGAGCCAAGAGACCTACACCGAAATGCAGTCCCGCGCGCCCATGCTGGCCGCCGAGGTCAAAGACCGCGCCCATGTGCCCTTCCTTGACGAACCAGAGTGCCTCAACGTCCTGCACCAATGGATCGCGCAATTGCCGAACGGAGAGCCCGCATGAACATCGACATGATCCGCGCCGCCGCCTTGCGCATCAGGGGCCACGCCCGTGTCACCCCCATGCTGACCTCGCCGTTCCTGGACGAGATTGCGGGTCGCCGCGTGTTGGTCAAAGCCGAAAACCTGCAACACACTGGTTCTTTTAAGTTTCGCGGTGGCTGGTCGGCGGTGTCCGCCATGGATGACGCCACCCGCAAACGCGGCATCATCGCCTATTCTTCCGGCAATCACGCCCAAGGCGTCGCCGCCGCCGCTGCCGCCCATGGCGCCCCCGCCGTAATCGTCATGCCAGAAAACGCCCCCAAGCTGAAAATCGACAACACCCGGGCGCTCGGGGCGGAAGTGGTGCTTTATGACCGCGCTGGCGGCGAAAGCCGCGAGGAGGTTGGTGGCAAAATCGCCGAGGACCGCGGCCTGACCCTGATCCGCCCCTATGACGAGCCGCAAGTGATCGCGGGCCAAGGCACCACCGGCCTTGAGATCGCCACCCAAGCCACCGCGCTGGGCGTGACCTCCGGTGACGTCATCGCCTGTTGCGGCGGCGGCGGGTTGACGTCGGGCATTGCGCTGGCGCTCGAAGCCGAAGCGCCCAACATGCGCGTGCGCCCCGCCGAACCCGAAGGTTTTGACGACACCGCCCGCTCTCTCGCCACCGGCCACAAACAACGCAACCCCACCGAAACCGGCTCGCTCTGTGATGCCATCATCACCCGCGAACCCGGCGACCTCACCTTTCCGATCCTGCAACGTCTTGCAGGTCCCGGCCTTGTGGTCACCGAGGACGAAGCCCTGCACGCCATGTCGCTCGCCTTCAAACGCCTGAAAATCGTTGTGGAACCCGGCGGCGCCTGTGCCCTTGCCGCCGCTCTGTTTAATGGCGACAAAATCGAAGGCGACGCCGTTGTCGCTGTCTGCACCGGCGGCAATGTCGACACCGATGTCTTTGCCGATGCTCTTAAAAGGTTCCCCTAAAAAAGGATCGCGCCCGACACCGAAGGGCGGCTCTCAACATGACACCTCAATGCCCCGCTCACACCGCCACACGCTGTGGCCTCCGTTGCAACATCGCGCCCGCCCTTGGGGGGCGGGGTCGGGCGCGATCCGAGACGCGCTGCGCCTCGGCTTCAGTGCTTTAGGCTTATGTTATGACCAATTTCACCATCGCCTCTTTCAACGTGAAAAACCTGATCGGGCCGGATCAGGAATACTACACCTTCCAATCCTACACCCCCGAAGAACACGCCTGGAAAGAGGACTGGACCGCCTCCCAGCTCTTCTCCATGGACGCCGACATCGTCGGCTTTCAGGAGATCTTTGACGAACGCTCTCTACAAGCTGTCATCGCAGAGGCCGACCGCATTGGAGAAGAGTCCAACGCCGCGGTGATCCCGGACAAATCCAAGCGCTACCACCGCAAAGCGATCTTTCGCAAACTGGGCTATACGCCTTATGGCGACGGCGGCCTGTTTGTGGCGCCCAACGTAAACGACACCGGCGAGCCGGGCAAACGCCGCCCCGGCGTCGCCATCCTGTCGCGCTACGGCTTTGCCGAGCCTCCCGAGATCATCCAAGAGCTTGAAACTCCTGTCGAAATCCCCTTCCAGGGCCTGGACGGCGACGACAGCGGCGCCTTTGTCCTGCGCCGCACCTCCCGCCCGATCTTGAAGGCGCGCATCCCTGTGGGCGATCAAGTCATCACCGTCTTCAACTGCCACCTTAAATCCAAATTGGGCGAATTCACCCGCGACGAAAACGGCAACGCCACCGAGGCCGATCTCACCAACTACGACCCACTGGGCCGCGCCATGGGCGCCATGCGCGCCGCCCTGCGCCGCATGGCCGAAGCCTGGGTCCTGCGCCGCGCCATCGTGGACGAACTCAACCAAGGCCGCCCGGTCATGGTGCTGGGCGATTTTAATGACGGCGAGCACGCGGTCAGCTCCGAAATCATCTCCGGCGAAGTGCCCTTCCGCAACTACAGCTGGATGCTGCGCCACGACGCCAAACACGCCAATGACCGCTACACCCGAAAAGAAAACGACGCCATCCAACAGGCCGTCACCTCTGTCCGCCTGACCTCTGCCGAGGCCTTGTTCACCCGCAAATCCCTGCGCGACATGGTCTACACCACCGCCTTTGGAGGGGTTTACGAAAGCATCGATCAAATCTATCTCAGCCAGCACTTCCACCCGGACAACCCGGACCGCCTCGGCGAGATGGAATACTTCAGCGTATTCAACGACCATCTCACCGATGGCAGCCACGCCGAAGCGCCCTATAACAAGCTTGCCTCTGACCACGGGCAAATCATGGCCCACATGCGCCTTAGAACCGACGACCAAGACTGACCATGCCAACCGCCACGCTCAACCAACTCGACATCCACTACCGCGACGAAGGCGACCCCAACGGTGCGCCGGTGCTGTTCATCAACTCGCTCGGCACCACGCTGCACCTCTGGGACCCGATCCTGCCATATCTGCCCGAGGGCCTGCGCATCGTCTGCTATGACATGCGTGGACATGGCGAAACGGAGGTGCCGCCTGCCCCCTACTCAATGGGCACATTGGTGAAAGACGCAGAAGCGCTGCTGGAGCATCTTAACATCAAAGACGCGCTGGTGGTCGGCCTGTCGATTGGCGGCATGGTCGCGCAGGGCCTCGCTGTCAAACGCCTCGATCTGGTGCGCGCCATGGTGCTCTCCAACACCGCCGCCAAAATCGGCTCTCCTAAGATGTGGCAAGACCGCATCGACATGGTCACCACCAAGGGCCTGCCCGCCATGTCCGCTGACATCATGCAGCGCTGGTTCTCACGCGATTTCCATAGCCGCCCGGAATTGGCCCACTGGAAAGCCATGCTGGAAAGCACCCCAACCGAGGGCTACGCCGGATGTTGCGCCGCCATCCAAGGCACCGATTTCTACACGCCCACCTCCGGTCTGCGTCTGCCCACGCTGGGCATTGCCGGATCCGAGGACGGCGCCACGCCCCCCGATCTGGTGCGCGAGACCGTCGAGCTGATCCCCGGCGCGCGCCTGGAACTGCTGCGCCGCACCGGCCACCTACCCTGCGTGGAAAAGCCAGAAGACTACGCCGCGCTGCTCACAACCTTCATGAAAGAAACCGGCCATGTCTGACATTCTACTGGTGCACGGCACTTGCCACGGCGCCTGGTGCTTCCGCGACCTGATCCCCGCACTTGAAGCCCTCGGCCATACCGCCCGCGCCATCGACATGCCGTCGCATGGCAACGACACCACCCCTGTTGAAGACGTCACACTCGACAGCTGCGCCCAGTCCATCGTCGACGCTTTGGGGGAAAATACCGTTGTCCTAGGCCACAGCTGGGGCGGCTTCCCGATCACCCGCGCCGCGGACATGGCGCATGAAACCAGCCAAAGCAAAATCGCCCGCCTGATCTATCTCTGTGCCTATGCGCCCTGGGATGGCTACTCACTGGCCGAAATGCGCCGCGCCGCACCCCGTCAGCCGCTGATGAAAGCCGTGGAGAGATCCGCTGACGGCCTCAGCTACACTATCGATCCTTCCCAAGTGCGCGACGCGTTCTATCACGACTGCCCCGAAGGCACTGCCGACTTCGCGCTGACGTATCTCACGCCACAATCCATCGCTGCCCAAGAGACCAAAATCGCGCTGGGGGACGGCCACCGCCAAACCCCACGCAGCTACATCCGCTGCAGCGATGACCAAACCATCCCGCCAGAATTTCAGGCCACAATGACCAAAGACTGGCCCGCCACAGACGTCTACGAGATGTCCACCAGCCACTCCCCCTTCTTTGCCGATCCAGAGGGCCTTGCCGCCCTGATCGACCAAATCCTGAAAGACTGACGACAGAAAGATCGCGCCTATGACCGCCTCTGTTTTTGACAGCCCGATGTTCACCAAGCTTTACCCGGTGGGCGAAGCAGGTCGCTTGTTCACCCACAGCGCCGAAATCCGCGCCGCTTTGCTGGTGCTGGGCACGCTGGCCAAGGTGCAGACCGAACGCGACGAGATCCCCGAAGACAGCGCCTTTTTCATCCACCGCAGTTCGATGGAGGTGCAGATTGATCCGGCAGGACTGGCCGAGGGCGTTGCCCAGGATGGCAGCTACATTCCGGCTTTGGTCGCTGCCTTCGACAAAGCGATGGAAGCGCCGGAGCACAGCAAACACATCCTGCACAACACCAATCCGCAAGACGTTGCCGACACCGCGCTGATGCTGCGCCTGCGCCAGCTTCTAACACAAGCCGAGACCGCGCTGAAAACCCTGCCCGACAGCGACGCCCGCACCACATTGTTGGCTGATCTGCCGATGATCCGCGACACCTGTTTGCGGGTCGCTTTCACCGATGCGCCGGAGATCGGCACCGCCATTGGCGAGGCCCTCAAACTCGGCGCACCCCAAGACGCCCGCGCGCCTATCCGCACCATTGCCAACTGGCTCACGCTGGCAGGTGACACCACTGCAAACACTGCGCCGGCAACTCCTGCCAACGCCGCCCTGCATGCCCAGCTTTTGGGTCTCAACGCGCTATTTCAGGAAACATCAGATGCCGCCAGCGAGGCGCTGTATCTGCCGCAAATCGCGCTCAGCAGCCTGTCCTTGCTACTCATGGCGTCCGCTGCCTAAACCCTGCTTGCCGTCACGGCAGGCTTGCAGCCTCCTAGAGGCAACACCAGTTTGCACAACACGTTTAAGCCCTCCTTCTGCCACCGGTAGACTGTGGGCCCCTGCCTTAGTAATCAGTTGACCCCCTCGCGAATTCCTGCCCTGATACAGCCATAGAGTTAAAGTCATTATCATGCGCAACCGCCTGCCAATATTTGTTATTCTCGCCACAGTGATCATCGATGCCATGGGCATCGGCCTGATCATCCCGGTGATGCCAGACCTCATTCAGGAGGTAACCGGCGGCGACCTTGGCGCAGCGGCGATTTGGGGCGGCATTCTCTCAACCGTCTTTGCCTTCATGCAATTCCTTTGCGGTCCGCTTCTTGGCAATCTTTCGGACCGCTTTGGCCGCCGCCCCGTATTGTTGGTGTCGCTTGCCGTGATGTCAGCGGACTATGTGATTGTGGCGCTGGCACAGAACATCTGGATTCTGGTGATCGGTCGCATTGTCGCCGGGATCACCGCCGCCACCTACGCCACCGCCATGGCCTATATGGCGGACATTTCGAAACCTGAGGAAAAGGCCAAAGCCTTTGGCCTTGTCGGCGCAGGCATCGGCGTGGGTTTTGTCCTTGGTCCCGCGCTCGGCGGTTTGCTCGCCCAATTTGGCACCCGCGCGCCTTTCTGGGCGGCCGCCGTGCTGGCAGGCGGCAATGCCCTTCTAGGGTGGTTTGTCCTGAAAGAAACCGTGACCGAGGCCAACCGACGCGTGTTTGAATGGCGTCGCTCCAACCCGCTTGGGGCCCTAGCTGCACTCAACACCTTGCCCAATATGAGCAAACTTCTGGTGGTGTTTTTCCTCTATCAGGTTGCCGCCGCCGTCTATCCGGCAATCTGGCCTTACTTCATCATCGAGAGGTTCGGCTGGTCCGAAGGCATGATCGGCCTCAGCCTCACCGCCTACGGCCTGTGTTACGCCATCGTGCAAGCCACACTCATCGGCCCGACCGTGAAATGGATGGGCAACCGCCGCACTGTGACCCTCGGGCTCGCTCTGGAGGTCGTCGCGCTGGTCTATCTCGGGTTCATCAATACTGGCCTGCTGTTGTTCATAGGCATTCCCGTTGCCGCGCTTTCCACCATTGGCCTGCCAGCGCTGCAAGGCATCATGTCCCGCCGCGTGTCCGATGACGCGCAGGGTGAGCTGCAAGGCCTGTCCTCCTCCTTGACCTCCCTCGCCCACATCCTCGCGCCTTTGGTGATGACACAAACATTTGCCTACTTCTCCGACGACCACGCGATCCTCTACCTGCCTGGCGCACCTTTCCTGCTCTCCGCCGTCCTAATTGTCTTTGCAATAGTGGTTTTTGCAAAGTCACGTCGCGCCACTTAGGCCAAAAACGACACCCTTTGTCTGGATTGAACCATCCGTGCGGGCCTAAGCTGGCCAAAACTGGATGTGACACCAAACACAAGGGACCCGCCCATGAGCACCATCAAAGCCGCCGTCTGCCATGAATTTGGTCAGCCCCTTGTTGTTGAGGACGTCACCCTGCGCGCACCGCAAATGGGTGAGATCGAGGTCAAACTCTCCGCCGTCGCCATCTGCCACTCTGACATCTCTTTTGCCGACGGTGCCTGGGGCGGCAGCTTGCCCGCGGTCTACGGCCACGAAGCCGCGGGTCACATCACCTCTGTGGGCGACGGCGTGGTTGGCCTGGCCGAAGGCGACCCCGTTGTGGTCACCCTGATCCGCGCCTGCGGCACCTGCCCGACCTGTTCTGAGGGCAAACCCGTGATCTGCGGCACGCCGTATGATGGCGACAAAGGCCCGCTGGCCACTGTGGACGGCGGCAAACTGCACCAGGCCATGGCCTGCGGCGCCTTTGCTGAAAAGGTCGTGGTGGACCAATCTCAGGTGGTGAAAATCTCTGAAGACATCCCAATGGACGCCGCCAGCCTGATTGCTTGTGGCGTCATCACCGGCGTTGGCGCAGTGGTGAACGCCGCCCAAATCCGCGCCGGTCAGGACGTGGTGGTGATTGGCGCAGGCGGCGTCGGCCTCAACGCCATCCAAGGCGCACGCATCGCCGGTGCGCGTCGCATCGTCGCTGTCGACATGAGCAAAGAGAAACTTGAAATCGCCAAAGAATTCGGCGCCACAGACGGCGTGCTCGCCACCGACAAAAAACCCTTCATCAAAGCCATGCGCGCCATGGGCCGGGGCGCGGACGCGGTGATCGTCACCGTAGGCGCCATCCCCGCCTATGACGACGCCCCCCGCTACCTCGCACCGGGCGGCAAGGTCATCATGGTCGGCATGCCGCACTCCGGCGCCAAATCCACCTACGAGCCTGTCATCCTCGCCGCCATCGGTCAGGGCATGCAGGGCTCCAAAATGGGCGACGTCGTGATCAAACGCGACATCCCATGGATGGTTGACCTCTATGAGCAAGGCCGCCTGAAACTCGACGAGCTCATCTCCGGCCGCTGGACGCTGGATCAGATCAACGAGGCCATCGCCGACACCAAAACCGGTAGCGCAAAGCGCAATGTGATTGTATTTGACAGCTAACGTCCCAATCGCTCCCGGAGGCCCCCGTGCTCAAGTTTGTCACCGAGCTGTTCAAACCCAACGCCCCCAAGGCGCCGCTGCCCATCACGTCGGAAACCTCGATGAACTTCGACAGCCTAGAAGTGGCGCCTTTCCTCACGCAACTGGCCAACAACAGCCGCTTTGCCTTCCCGGAAGACATTGCCAGGTCCATCGGCACCGCCGTGGGCGACATCCCGGTTGAAGATACAAAACGTTGGAAGATCACAGCCGACTTTGACGGTCAGCCCATCTTGATGGAAATCGAAGCCTTCATGGACGACGTCGACGCCCCGGACCTCTATTTCTTCAGCACCCAAGCCGCGATTAGTGAAATCGAGCGCGAACTCGAAGCCTTTGCCGAGGCCATCGGCACGTAACTACGCCGCGCCGTCCACCAAACAGTCCGACAACTGCCGCCACTGCCGCCGCGACAGCCGTTCCTTGGCACCGAGCAGCCAATAAGTCTCGTGGTGACGCAGCACCTCATCTGTGACCTGCACCAACCGCCCTGAATCCAACTCCGCCTGCACCAAGGGCAAAGACGCCAGCAGCACCCCCTGCCCGGCCCGCCCCGCCGCCAGCCCCGCACAAAAACTGTCAAACCGCAGATGCGCCACCGGCGTTGTCGGCGTGTCTGTCTGTGCACACCACCGCCGCCAGCTTGGCCGCGGCCCGGACACTGACAGGCGCGGCAACACCCGCCAATCCCCTTGCGCCAGCAGCTCAGGCGCCACCACCGGGCTCAACCGCTCTTCATAAAGCGGCACCGCATAGGCCACCGGCCAATCTCCACTGCCATAGCGGATGCGCACCGCCGCGTCATCTTTGGCATCACCGGAGGCCACCACCATTGTGCTCAGCGTGATCTGCGCCCCGCTGACCTCCGCCAACCGCCCCAAACGCGGCACCAGCCACAGCTCATTCACCGACGCGCTTGCCGAAATCGTCAGCCGATTCCGCGACACGCCAAACAGCGCCTCCGTGCTGTCACGCAACCCCACCAGCGCCGCCTGCACATGTGGCAGCCAGGCCTCGCCATCCACTGTCAAGATGATCCGCCGCGCTTGCCGCACAAACAGCTGCGTCCCCAGCCGCGCCTCCAGATTGCCAATGCGCTGGCTGATCGCCGATTGCGTCAACCCGGTTTCCTGCGCCGCCGCTGTAAAACTGCCCAACCGCGCCGCCGCCTCAAACGCCCGCACCCACTCTAGTGGCAGATGATCAAACCCAGCCTTATCCATTATCAAAACCGTCCCTCAGGATGAAAAAGGATAACTTGAGTTTATGCCTGCGCATCCCCAGTTTGTCGACAAGACATCACAAGCCCTAACGCCCTCGCCTAACCCAAGGACATCTCATGACCCAGGTGCAGCTCTCCCCCGACAATCAGGTCCTAACGCTTACTACGCCCTCTGACACTTTTCGCTACCACGGCGTCTGGCTCCGGCACAACGCGCTGGATGCCGACACCCGCGATCCCGGCAACGGCCAACGACTAATCACACTGGCCAACCTTCCCGACACTTGCGCCTTGTCTAAGGCAGAAGTCACCGACGACACCGTCACTGTTACCTTTGCCGAAGACAAGAAAACCGTCACCTTCCCGGTCGCTTGGCTTCTCAGCAATGCTTATGACCGCCAGCAAGACACCACGTTGGGCCACCTGCCAGAGCACGCCGAGACTTGGGGTGAAGCCCTTAACGAAGACGTGCCCACTGGCCACTACCCTGACCTCACGAGCAACCCGGACGCAAAACGCGGATGGCTTGCCGCCATCCGCCGCTACGGCTTTGCCAAAGTCACCGGCCTGCCCACGGAATCCGGCGCTCTGTTCAAAGTGGTCAACCTCTTCGGCTACGTCCGTGAGACCAACTACGGCCGCCATTTTGAGGTCCGCACGGAGGTCAACCCAACCAACCTCGCCTTCACCGGCCTCGGGCTGCAAGCCCATACCGACAACCCCTATCGCGATCCGGTGCCAACCCTGCAAGTCCTGTCCTGCCTTGAGAATTCCGCCGAAGGTGGCGACAACATGGTGGTCGACGGCTTTGCAGCCGCGCAAAAGCTGCGCGAGATCAACCCTGAAGGCTTTGCACTCTTGCACAGCCATTCCGCGCGTTTTGAATACGCAGGCGAAGCGGGCGTACGCCTCACCTCCCGCCGCCCTGTGATTGGCCTCTCTCCCGAAGGCACGTTACAAAACATCCGGTTCAACGCCCGCTCCGCTGCCGCGCCGGTCGACGTGCCGTTTGACAAAATGCCCGCCTACTACGCAGCGCTGCGCCAGCTGTCCGACATCATCGACGACCCGGCATCAGAAGTCCGCTTCAAACTGGCTCCCGGCGAGGCCTTCATTGTCGACAACACCCGCGTGTTGCACGCCCGCAAAGGCTATTCCGGCGCTGGCAAACGCTGGCTGCAGGGTTGCTACGCGGACAAAGACGGGCTGCTCTCCACCCTCGCAGCGCTGGAGGCAACTGCATGAACCCGGATTTCTCCACACTGACGCGAGACAACATCGTGGCCTTCTTAGGCGACATCTTTGACCGCCGCGGCGGCGAGGAATACCTTGGCGAACCGGTCACCATGGCTGAACACATGCTGCAAGGTGCCACCATTGCCGAACAAAACGGCATGCCCGAAGACGTGATTGTCGCCGCGCTGCTGCATGACATCGGCCATTTCACGTCGGAGTTTGGCACCTACCACCCCGACGACACCGAGGACCGCCACCACGAAGACGCGGGCGCCGAAGTGCTTGCCCCCTTCTTCCCCTCGGTGGTCACCGACTGTGTGCTCTACCACGTCGCCGCCAAACGCTACCTCTGCGCCACCAAACCGGAGTATTTCAAACGGCTCTCCGCCGCCTCTGTGCACACTTTGGAGCTGCAAGGCGGCCCGATGTCGGACGACGAGGTCGCCACTTTTGAGGCCAACCCAAATCTGGAGAAGATCATTCAGGTCCGCTACCTCGACGAGGCCGGCAAACGCGCTGACATGGTCACGCCGGACTTCTGGCATTTTGCCCCGATGGTACAGCGCGTGGTGGACGCACATCTTAACGTGTCTTCAAGTTAACAAACGCAACGGGCAAATACGCACCACCGCAAAACAGTCGTGATACCGACAAAATACCGACGTTGATTTTGAGGTCAAAAAGGCCCCTTACTTCACCGAACGCTGTTGTAAGGACCACGCCGATGAAGCTCACCGATCTGGATATCATCGTCACCGCGCCCCCCGCCCCCGGTTGGGGCGGGCGCTACTGGATTTTGGTGAAACTTCAAACGGATATCGGCATCACGGGCTGGGGCGAATGTTACGCCTCCTCCGTTGGCCCCGTCGCCATGGAAGCGGTGATTCGTGATGTTTTTGAACGGTATTTTGAGGGCGAAAACCCTGAAAACATTGAACGTTTGTTCCGCCGCACTTACTCTTCGGGATTTACGCAACGCCCTGATTTAACGGTTATGGGCGCCTTCTCCGGCCTCGAAATCGCCTGTTGGGACATCTTGGGCAAAGATCGCGACCGCCCTGTTTACGCCCTTCTAGGCGGATTGATGAACGAACGCCTGCGCGCCTACACCTACCTCTATCCCCTTGAGCACCACAACATTTCCGACTTCTGGACGTCTCCGGAAATGGCCGCCGAAAGCGCGCTGGCGATGGTGGACAAAGGCTACACAGCGGTGAAATTCGACCCTGCAGGCCCCTACACCATGCGCGGCGGCCACATGCCCGCCATGAGCGACATCTCCATGTCCGTCGCCTTCTGCGCTGCCATCCGCGAAGCCGTTGGAAACAAAGCAGATTTACTCTTCGGAACCCACGGTCAATTCAACACTGCAGGTGCCATCCGCCTTGGACAAGCCTTGGAGCCTTATAGCCCCCTCTGGTTCGAAGAGCCGACCCCGCCAGACAACCTCGAAGACATGGCCCGCGTTGCGAAAAACGTAAGGATTCCAGTGGCTACCGGCGAACGCCTGACCACCAAATCCGAATTTGCCGCCGTCCTGCGCGCCGGTGCCGCCGAAATCCTGCAACCCGCCTTAGGACGTGCAGGCGGCATCTGGGAAATGAAAAAAGTCGCTGCAATTGCAGAGTGTTACAACGCCCAAATGGCCCCACATCTCTATGCCGGCCCCGTTGAGTGGGCCGCCAACATCCACCTCGCGGCCTCAATCCCCAACCTTCTGATGATCGAGACCATCGAGACCGAGTTCCACGACGCCCTCATCGCATCCTCCATCAAGGTCGAAAATGGTTTTGTCACGCCACCAACCACCCCCGGACTGGGCATAGAGGTCAACGAAACCCTTGCCAGACAACATAAATTTGACGGCAACGGCCTGCACTTGCAAATGCAGGACGCGCCTTGTGACTACGTAAACGGCAACTCTTTTGCCGGTGGAGCGCCACCAAAATCCTAACACACCTCGAAAACCGAGGCGGTCGATGTTATATCAGGCGCAGTCAGGAGTAACTGGGCCCAATACCGTGAATATCCAAACCCCACCAGCACCGCCCTCCGAGATGGAGAAAAACGCCGAAGCCGCCGCCGCTTACCTTAAAACGCTGGCGCATTCGGGCC
Source organism: Shimia sp. (assembly GCF_022448905.1). Lineage (GTDB taxonomy): Bacteria > Pseudomonadota > Alphaproteobacteria > Rhodobacterales > Rhodobacteraceae > Shimia. The sequence goes on from NZ_JAKVCW010000018.1 coordinate 68,231, forward strand.
GTTTGATGATCCTGTGCCACCTCGGGTCTGGTGAAAAATCGGTGTCGGAACTGGAAGCGCTGTTGGACCTGCGCCAAGCCGCCGTGAGCCAGATGCTCGCCCGCCTGCGCGAAGAGGGCTTGGTCACCACACGGCGGGATGGAAAAACCATCTTTTACAGTCTGGCGGACGACAACACCTCTCAGGTTATCTCTCTGTTGTATAACCTTTTTTGCGCGCCTGACGCGACCTGAGCCTTGCCGGACACAACGGCGCTACCGCAAAACATCGAAGCCTGGTTTGCCAAACGAAACTGGCAGCCGCACCCGCATCAGCGCGACATGCTGGCCCGCGCCGAGGATCCCTGCACCCTGCTGATCGCCCCCACCGGTGGCGGCAAGACCCTTGCCGGTTTCTTGCCGACCTTGGCCGACCTCGCCACCACGCCGCATGACGGCCTGCACACGCTCTACGTTTCCCCGCTCAAGGCGTTGGCGGCCGACATCAAACGCAACTTGCGCGCGCCAGTGGAAGAGATCGGCCTCGACATCCGCATCGAGGATCGCACCGGCGACACCTCGCAAACCGTCAAGAAACGCCAGCGTGTAGACCCGCCGCACATCCTGCTCACGACACCAGAAAGTCTCGCGCTTTTAACCTCTTACGAAGACGCCCCCCGCATCTTCAAAGGCCTCAAACGTGTGGTGGTGGACGAAATCCACGCGCTAGCGGAAAGCAAACGGGGCGACCAACTCTTCCTCGCGCTCGCCCGGCTGCAATCCCTCTGCCCCGATCTCAAACGCGTCGGCCTCTCCGCGACAGTCGACCACCCCGAAGACATCGCCAAGCTGCTCGCACGCAATCCCGATCCCTGTGAAATCCTCTACGCCGATCCCGGTCCGGCACCCGATATTGCCATGCTGGAAACCGAAGAAGCCCCACCCTGGCTCGGCGGCGGCGCGGCCTACGCCATCCCTGCGGTTCTGGAGCAGGTCAAGGCGCACAAAACCACACTGATCTTCCACAACACCCGCGCGCAGGCGGAAATATTCTTTCACAATCTGTGGCTTGCCAATGACGACGCCCTGCCGATTGGCATCCACCACGGCAGCTTGGACCGCGAACAGCGCGAGAAAGTCGAGGCCGCCATGGTGCGGGGCGACCTGCGCGCCATTGTCTGCACTGGCAGCCTGGATCTCGGCATTGACTGGGGCGATGTGGACCTTGTCATTCAGGTCGGGGCCCCCAAAAACGTCAAGCGCCTGGTGCAACGCATCGGCCGCGCCAACCACCGCTACAATGCCCCCTCCAAAGCACTGCTGGTGCCCGCCAACCGATGGGAAGTCGTGGAATGCATCAACGCGTTGCAAGCAGTGCAGGAGGGCGATCTGGACGGCGACCCGCGCGGCCCCGGCCCCCGCGACGTACTGTGCCAGCATATCCTGCTGCGCGCCGCCTCCGGCTCGTTTGATGCGGACGACCTCTACACCGAAATGACCAGTGCGGGCGCCTATGTGGACCTGTCCCGCGATGCCTTTGACACCTGCTTAGAGTTCTGCGCCACCGGCGGCTACGCCCTAAAGGCCTATGACCGCTGGCAACGCCTGCAACGGCGTCCCGACGGCCAATGGCAGCTGCGCGATCCCCGCGCCGCCGCCCGCCTGCGCATGAACGCGGGCACCATTCAGGACAGTGACACCCTGAAGGTACAATTGAAACGCAACCTCGGCGGCAAACCATTGGGGGAAGTCGAAGAGGCCTTTGCTGCAACGCTTTCTGCAGGCGACACCTTCCTGATTGGCGGGCAGATTGTGCGCTACGAAGGCCTGCGCGACATGACCGTACAAGTCTCACGCAACGCCACCCGCAAACCCCGCGTGGCCGTGTTTTCCGGCACCAAATTCTCCACATCCACACAACTATCGCAGCGCACCTTGCGCTACTTGCAAGCGGACAACTGGCCCGACCTGCCCGCCCACACGGCAAACTGGCTGCACCTCCAGCGCAGCATGTCCCGATTGCCGGAACCAGATCGATTGTTGGTGGAAACCTTCGAGCGCGACGGACGGCAAAATATGTGCGTCTACGGCTTTGCCGGGCGCAATGCGCAGCAAACCCTCGGCCTATTGCTGACCAAACGCATGGAAGACATGGACCTCGCCCCGATGGGGTTTGTGTCCTCAGACTATGCCACGCTGATTTGGGGGCTGGACGAAGTGACCGACCCGCGCCCGCTATTTGACCTAAAGACATTGAAAGACGGCTTGGACGGCTGGCTGGCGGGCAATGCGCTGATGAAGAAAACCTTCCGGGGCGCCGCCACCATTGCTGGCCTGATCGAGCGCAACACTCCAAGTGCGCGCAAGTCGGGGCGGCAGGCAACGTCTAGTTCAGACATTCTTTACGATACCCTGCTCAAATACGATCCTGATCACGTCTTGATGCAAATCACCCGCGAAGAGGCGTTGCGCGGTCTGGTCGATTTTTCTCGGATCGAAGCGTTGCTCAAAAGTGTCGAAGACCGGATAGACCACGTCGTCGCGCCGCATGTCACGCCACTGGCCGCGCCGCTGTTGTTGGAAGTTGGCAAAGTGCCCGTGCAAAGCGGCAGCGCGGAGGAACGGCTGCTCGCGGAAGAAACCGAAGCGCTTATGAACGACAGCGGGCTCGCAAAAGTTTAGGTTGTGCACGCTGGCACGCTCAAAGCAGCGTAAAATCCGGAAAAATGTTCGAATTCTGCAAGGGGTGAAACTGCCCCCTTGATCCATTTGGGGACACAGGATACGAACATACCATGAACGGAGTTTCCTTTTCACTGGCTGGGACAACCCTCACCGCATTGGGCTCTGGCGCTCTCTGGTGGGAGGATCGGCGCATGTTGATCGTGTCCGACCTGCACCTCGGTAAAACCGAGCGCGCCCTACGTCGTGGCGGCCCAGCAATGCCGCCGTATGAGACCCGTGACACATTGATAAGATTGGAAAATGACCTCCAGGCCAGCAATGCGGCCACAGTGATTTGCCTGGGCGACAGCTTTGACGATATAGAAGCTGCCAAGACGCTTCCAGAGGCGGATCGCCTTTGGATTTCCCGCCTTCAGGCCGGACGCCGCTGGGTCTGGATCGAAGGCAACCATGACCCCGGCCCCATCGACCTTGGTGGCGCACATCTGGCCGAGCTGCCTGTGCCACCGCTGACCTTTCGCCACATCGCCCAGAACGGAAAAAGTGGTGAGGTCTCAGGCCACTATCACCCGAAAGTTCGTGTAAAAACCCGCCTGCGCAGCATCTCGCGCCCGGCCTTCCTGTTTGACAGCAACCGGGTCATTCTGCCTGCCTATGGCACCTACACAGGTGGCTTGCGCTCCGACGACACCGCCTTGGCTGCGCTAATGCGCCCTGAGGCCATGGCGATCATCACCGGACAAACCCCACGACAACTGCCCATGCCACGTTAAGCGCGCGCACCAGCGCTCTATGAACCTTAAAGAAATCCGCAACGTCAGTGATTGACCATCACGTGCTGCCCCCTTCAGGATACAAGCGTCCAAAGGAGAGCAACGCAGCATGTCACCAGAAATCGACGCCAAAATCCGCGCCAGCTTTGCCGAGCAATCTATAATGCAAACCATGGGCGCAACAGTCGCCGATGTGTCGGACGGCAGCGTGACCTTGGCTGGCCCCGTTCTGGAAAGCTGTCAGCAGCAACACGGTTTTGGCCACGCCGCTTTGACCTTTGGTCTGGGCGACAGCGCCGCAGGCTATTCCGCTTTGTCTGTCATGCCTTTGGAAGCCGAAGTTCTCACCAGCGAAATGAAGATTCACCTGCTCGCCCCCGCTCAAGGCGAGCGCCTGGAAGCTGTCGGCAAAGTCATTAAGCCCGGCAAGCGGTTGGTGATCGTGCAGGCCGAAGTCTTTGCAATCGAAGGCACGAAACGCACGCAGATCGCGCTGATGACCGGCACCATGGTCCCGATTTTGCCCAATTAGGCCAAGTCGCCTCAGTTCATGTCATCCAACAAGCGCCCATGCTTGCGGGTCTGCTCCAACACATCTCCAAGGGTGGTATGCCCTCGCGCCGCCAACATAGGGAGCATATGACACAGCACCTCGGCTGTCGCCTGCGCATCCCCCAGCGCCGTGTGGCGCAGATGCTCGGGGATCACCACACCCAAGCGCTCACAAAGCGCGTCCAGCGTGTGCTTCTCCGTGGTACCAAATAGCACCGCTGAGAGCAGCACCGTATCCAGAATGGGCTGCGGCCAGTCGATCTCCATCTCATTGCCGTGTCGATGCATAAACGCCATATCAAACGGCGCATTGTGGGCCACGATCACAGCGTCCCGCGCAAAGTGATGAAACTCTGCCACCACCGATTTTGGCGGCGGCGCAGAAGCCACCATCGCATCGGTAATGTGGTGCACTTTGGTGGAGGCTGGCGGAATGGGACGGCCTGGATGAATATAGCGGTCCATCGCCTCGCCATATACAATCTCGCCCCGCAAGACCCGCACCGCGCCCAGCTGCACCAACTCGTCTTTGTGCGGCAGCAAGCCAGTGGTTTCACAATCAAACACCACAAAGGGGATCTGATCGAGCCGCCGCGCAGCCAGATCGGAAATTGGTTGATCCCCGAGCAGTTCAAAATCAAACGTCAGGGGACGCTCCGCGTCAGGCGCAATCTCCAAGTGGGCATCATCGATCAGGATCATATAGCTGTGCGTGCCGCGCAAAGGCTTAAGCCGTGCATCAAACGATACTCGCCCATCCGGACAAGTTGCCTCAAACGCCACCTCGACACCTTCTTGCAGAAGCCGCTCGTGCGCATCCAGAACCCGCTCTTTAGAGAGATAGTCAAAGATTGACGCATTCAACCGCGGCGGCGCAATCTGCGCCAAGGTCCCTGCCGCCTGCCCGTCATAGAGCACAATCCGATGATCCGGACCAACCAACAGGATTGCCACCGGGATCTCGGTCAGCAGCGCGGTGAGCTGTTCTCGATCCGAGGTCAGCGTCTCGGTCTCTTGGGCTACGGTTTGGGCTATATCAATGGTGGCATTGCTCAACCGCGTCGACACCGCTTCGACGGCAGGTGCCAAATCTCCCAAGTAGCGCGCCGAGTGCGTGTCCACAGTGGCATTCACACCGGAATGCGCCCGCGCGCGCAATGTGGTGGACAAAGCCTGAATGGGCTTGGCGACGTTCTCATCAAACAACAGCCAGATGCCCACGGCCAACGCCAGAAAGCCAAAGCCGCCAATGATCCCCGCAAGGATAAATCCGCTCGCCACCCCGTCCGTCAACGCGCTGCGATAGCCCGCCCAAAGCGCGCCAAACATCACCGCCACGCCGCCAAAGGCCAACAGGGCGAAGAACAGCAAGATGCGTAACCGCAAAGACAACCCCGCCAAAATCGCCCGCTGTCCCATCACGACACCTCACACACCGCATTCAAAAGCGCATCATCTTCCGGCGCGGTCACCCACTGCGCGCCCTCAATGGAACCGGCATCGTCAAAGCTGATCCCATCGGTCAGCGCGGCACGGCGCCCTGTCCCGCAATCTGCTGCCACATTCAGGCGGTTCAGCGGCGACCAGCGGCCATAGAAATACACCTGTGCCAATCGTAAATCAGGTTGCGCAGAGTTGGTTTGCACTGAGGCCGTGTCCAGCGCCACAAACCGTTCGGTCAACGGCACCACATAGGTCCAAGGGCGATAAACCGCGTTGGTTTCAACAATCTCCACCACTTCAAAGCCTTCCGGCAAAGTCGCGGTCGTACGGCTGTACCAGCTGTATTCCGAGCTCACAGTGGCGGCGATCATAGCGCCTCCTGCGGCCACCGGCGTCAGCCATTTCGGCAACCGGCCACCTGTCGCCATCCGAATGAGCGCCATCAGCCCGGCGCCCCCCATGCCTGCAAAAATCACCGCGATCAGTTCCAGAAACATCTCGCCCCCCTCTTCTTTCGTTAGCTCAACGCGCCGCGCCCGTGGCCAATCGCAGATTGAAGCGATTTTACAACCACAAAAGCGTCGCGCAGATGGCTGCGTTCAAAGTCCGACAAATCCGCCGGTGACAAATAGTTGTCCGGCGCCTGCCCTGCATGGATCTGGCGCAGCTGATGGTCCAGCCGCATCTCCGCAATCAAGTCATAAGCACTCAACAAGTCCGCCGCTCCCGCGCTTGAAATCCCCGCCGATCCATCACTGGCCGCGCGCAATCGTGCCCGTGTATTTGCCGGTGTCAGCCGCCCCTGCAAGGCACACAACCGCCCCAAATCGACCACCGGCACAACCCCGTTGTGTTTCATATCAATCTGGTTCTTGTGCTCGCCAGAGCGAATGGTCGCCAACCCGCGCAACACGCCAAGCGGCGGATGGTGCTTGAGCGCATTCCCAACCATATGGGCGACAAAGATCGAGTTATGGGACGCCGCCGCCAAGGTCTCATTCTGAAGCCGCGCAAAGCAATCCAGCTTGCCGCCAATCGGCCGCAGATCAAACATCACGCTGGCCAACATCTGCGCTTCAGGGTTGGGCGTCGTGATCCAGCCCACGAAGTATTCCCGCCAAACCCGCAGCGGTTGCCGCCAGCGATCCGCCGTCGCCATCATGTCGCCAGGGCAATAGACATAACCACAAGTATTGAGCCCGTCGCAAACAAACTGCGCCAGCTGTGCAAAGTAGCCTGTACGCATCTCTTCCGTGGCCGCATCATCTAGGATCAGACAGTTGTCCTGATCGCTCACGCCGGTCTGTTCCTGCCGTCCCTGAGAGCCACAGGCCAGCCAAACATACGGCACAGGCGGCGGGCCAAGCTTGTTCTCAGCCAACGCCAAAAGCCGCCGCGTGGCGGTATCTGCCACATCAGTGATCAAGCGCGTGACAATGTCATGCCGGTGCCCCGCCCCGACAAGCTGCGCCAACAGCTGTGGAATGCGGGCGGTGACTTTGGCCATTTCTTCTGCACTGTCCGCCTTGGCAATCTCGCGCACCATCTCGGCACTGGTGACTGCCTGAAAACGGGTCAGATCGGTCTGTGTGACAATGCCTACGAGCTTGTTTTTATCGACAATCGGAATGTGCCCAATGCCATGTTCCATCATCATGTGCAGCACGTCCGAGCCAATCGCCGTAGACGGCAGTGTTCTGGGCGCGCGGGTCATGATCTCTGCCAGCGCAGTTTCCGGCGTGCGATCCTCGGCCAACACCTTCCCGACCAGATCGCCGGTGGTGATGATCCCCAAAAGCGCGTCTCCTTCGGTGATGCACAGCGACGAAATCCCAGCGGCGTGCATCTTCTGGGCCGCAGCTTTGACAGTGTCTTCCGGCGCCAGCGTGATCGGTGTTCGCGCCATAATGGTGGCCACTTCGGTGGAGGCCAGATCGCTGGTAGGCGTCTTTCGCCCCACTGGCCGGGCACGATCAAAGAACCGCTGCACAGCACCTTCTGTGGTGCGCACTTTCTGGAACGCACTCACAGGTAACATCAACAAGGTTGTGTCGCTTTCGCATCGGGCGCTGGTCACCGCCACGCCATCGCGCAGCAGCCCCCTTTCACCAAAGGAATTGCGCAATCCCAAATGGGACACCACCGCGCCATTTTCATCGGTCACCTCAACGGTGCCGCTATAAATCAGATACAGGCCATCAAGCTTTTGTCCGAGGCGGTAAATCTGCGTATCGGTTTCTAGAACTTGAACTTCAAAAAAGGCGCCCAGTTCCTGCAACGCCTCGTCAGACAGGCTGTCATAGGGATGAACGGAACGCAAAAAACGGGTGATTTGATCATGAGTTAGTGACATGGGGGCACCTTGTCATGTGGGGGACGTAAGCGGCAAGCGGACGCGCTGCCGCAGCAATCACTCCCAAGCCAACCGTCAGTCTTGGAAGGGAAAAGTTGCCCCCGACAGGATCGGAGGCAACGGCATTAAAGTGACGGCGGATTGGGGGGCCACCCGCCGTCAAGGGACGCAAGGGCTCAGTGATCCTGAGCTGCACCTGCGCCGCGGGGAACTCGAACGCTTTCCACAAGCGCCTTGATGTCCGCTGGTGTCTCTTTGGTCATACCTGCCACAATGTAGGCCACCGCAAAGTTCACCGCTGCACCAATGGCACCGAAGCTGGTCGATTTGATCGTGCCCAGAAGCGGGTCAGCATCGGTGAAGGAGTTGGTGCCCGGAATGAACAGCCAGCCTTTGTGCAGGAAGATGTAGATTAGCGTCACAGTCAGACCTGCCAGCATGCCAGCCACCGCACCGGTGTTGTTGATCTTGGTGGAGAAGATCCCCATCATCAACGCCGGGAAGATGGACGCCGCTGCCAGACCGAAGGCCAAGGCCACGGTTTGCGCCGCAAAGCCTGGAGGGTTCAGACCCAGCCACGTTGCCACAGCAATTGCCACCGCCATCGCGATCCGTGCGGACAGCAGTTCGCCCTTTTCGGAGATGTTCGGGTTGATCGCACCTTTGATCAGGTCGTGAGACACGGCGGAGGAGATCGCCAGCAACAGACCCGCAGCAGTAGAGAGCGCCGCTGCCAGACCACCCGCAGCCACAAGACCAATCACCCAAGACGGCAGGTTTGCGATTTCAGGGTTCGCCAGCACCAGGATGTCACGGTTGAACTTGGTCAGCTCGTTGCCTTCCCAGCCTTTTTCCGCGGCCATTGCCTGAAGATCTTCGTTCTTGTCGTTGTAGAACTGGATCTTGCCGTCGCCGTTTTTGTCTTCCCAATCCAGCAGACCGGTTTTCTGCCAAGTGGCCATCCAGTCGTACTCAGGATCGTTTGCGATCTGCTCGGTGGTCACTGCTTCACCGGAGATGCCGCCATTTGGCCACATCAGCTCGGAAATGTTCAGGCGGGCCATCGCACCAACAGCAGGCGCCGTCAGATACAGCAGCGCGATAAACACCAGCGTCCAGCCTGCGGACCAACGGGCGTCCGAAACTTTTGGCACGGTGAAGAAGCGCATGATGACGTGTGGCAGACCTGCGGTACCGATCATCAGAGACAGGGTGAAGAGCACCATGTTCAGCGTGTCGGCGTGGTGGGCGGTGTATTCCTTGAAGCCAAGGTCGGTCACAACCGCATCCAGTTTCGCCAGCAGAGGCTCACCGGAAGCTACGTGATCCCCAAACAGACCCAGCGCCGGAATTGGCGTGCCGGTCAACTGCAGCGAGATGAAAACCGCTGGAATCGTGTAGGCGGTGATCAGAACACAGTACTGCGCCACCTGGGTGTAGGTCACACCTTTCATGCCGCCAAACACAGCATAGGCAAACACAACACAGGCACCGATCAGCAGGCCAGCGGTGTTGGACACTTCCAGGAAGCGGCCAAAGGCCACGCCCACACCGGTCATCTGACCAATCACGTAGGTGGTGGAGGCAACGATCAAGCAGACCACAGCCACAATACGGGCGGTTGGGCTGTAGAAACGATCGCCGATGAATTCCGACACGGTGAACTTGCCAAACTTACGCAGGTATGGCGCAAGCAGCAGCGCCAGCAGCACGTAGCCACCGGTCCAGCCCATCAGGAAGGAAGAGTTGTCATAGCCGGTAAAGGCGATGAGGCCAGCCATGGAGATAAACGAGGCCGCGGACATCCAGTCCGCCGCTGTCGCCATACCATTGGTGACCGGGTGAACGCCGCGACCCGCAGCGTAGAATTCAGACGTGGACCCGGCGCGGGCCCAGATCGCGATGCCGATGTATAGCGCGAATGACGCGCCCACAAACAGCAGGTTGATTGCGAATTGGCTCATTGTCCCTCAGATCCTTTTTATTCTTCGTCAACGCCGTGGGCGATGTCGAGTTTGTTCATCTGCCAGGCGTAGTTGAAGATCAGCGCCAGGAAGACCAGGATCGATCCTTGCTGGGCAAACCAGAAGCCCAGGTCAGACCCGCCCACGGAGATTCCCGCAAGCATTGGGCGCAGCAGGATGCCAAACCCAAAAGAGACCAGCGCCCAGATGACGAGGCTGATCAAAATGATACGCACATTGGCTTTCCAATACGCGTCGTTGGATGAGTTTTCGGACATATATGTCTCCTCCCTCTCGGTTCTTTCCTCCACACCCGCTGGCTCTGTGGCTGGCGGGTGCTTTCCCTCATGCGATCGATTAGGAAACGATCACGCTCAGCTCTTTGGCAATGGCGTCAATCACGCCCATTGCATCCACAGATTTCAGCACTCCTTTGCCCTCGTAGTAGGCAATCAATGGTGCGGTTTGTGCGTGGTAAGCCTCCAGGCGCTGCACCAATGTTTCCTCATTATCATCGGCGCGCACTGGCTGTCCGGCAGCCTTGGCCTGTTCGGCACGGTGCAAGATGCGCTGTACCAAAACCTTGTCATCGACCTTGAGCTCGATGGCAGCGTCCAGCTTGATGTCAAACTCTTCCAGCAGTTGGCCCAAGGCATCTGCCTGCGCCAGCGTGCGGGGGAAGCCATCAAAGATGAAACCTTTGGCGTCAGTGTTGGAGAGCTTTTCCTTAATCAGGCCAATCACGATGTCATCGGTGACCAATTCCCCGCGTTCCATAACGTCGGCCACACGTTGACCAAGCTCAGATCCGCTGGCTTTGGCCTCGCGTAGCATGTCTCCGGTAGAGAGCTGCACCAAACCGTGATTTTTGACCAGCAGTTCCGCCTGAGTGCCTTTGCCGGCCCCGGGAGGGCCAAGCAAGATGACATTAACAGTGCGGGTGAGAGTTGCAGTATCGCCTTGCATATCCAATCAGCCCCGGTTCATGCGATTTTCGATGAGTTCATCAACCACCGACGGATCTGCCAGTGTGCTGGTATCCCCCAGGCTGCCGTAGTCGTTTTCGGCGATTT
>NZ_JAKVCW010000019.1 GCF_022448905.1 Shimia sp.
TCTCCCTTATCAAATCACCCTAATTGGACCCATAGGTGCTGACGTCAGACACTGACCGGCACAGGCGCGGCCACCTATGGCCCCACCGCCCGAAGGTTCCTCAAACGCCGCGACCTGTCGCGCGACACCGCCGCGCTGTTTGAGCCCAAACGCGCCTTTGCCTGACACCCACAAGGCCCGCAGCACTCCCTGCTGCGGGCCTTGTTAAGACATAGGTTAACAAAAACACGCACCTCCGCGAAACAGTCGCAATACCGACAGAATACCGACGTGCAAAATTGCCAAAGGTTACCCGTTAACCTCCAAGCCGCAGCCCGTCTTTGTCAAAGAAATGTGCGCGCTCTTCAGGGAAGGCCAAACCCACGGTCTCACCTTCGGAGAAGGCCTCCTGATCCCCGTCCACACGCACCACAACCTTGTCGTCCTGACCAACATCGACAATCAGGAAGGTATCCGCGCCAAGGTACTCAATAACCTCGATTTTTCCGTCACACTGCCCCGCGCCAACCGCGCACGTCCGGATATGTTCCGGCCGCACCCCAACCTTGCTGGCAACGCCATTGAGCCCAAAGGCCCCATTGCCCCCAACGCTTAATTGATACTGCGCATCACCCGCGTTGGCATCACAATCCAAGATGTTCATCTTCGGACTGCCAATGAACTGCGCCACAAATAAATTCGCTGGTTTTTCATAGAGTTGCCGAGGCGTCCCCACCTGCGCAATGGTGCCAAATTCCAGCACCACAATCCGATCCGCCAGCGTCATCGCCTCGACCTGATCATGCGTCACATAGATCATCGTGCGTTTCAGATCCTGATGCAGTTTGGCGATCTCATAGCGGGTTTCTACCCGCAGCGCGGCGTCCAGATTAGACAGCGGTTCATCAAACAAAAACGCCGTCGGATCGCGCACAATCGAGCGTCCAATCGCCACCCGCTGCCGCTGCCCACCCGACAGATCTTTTGGCCGCCGATCCAGATACTCGGTGAGCTTCAAAACCTCCGCCGCCTGCGCCACCTGCCGGTCAATCTCGTCTTTCTTAACCCCCGCTACTTTCAGGGAAAAACCCATATTCTCCGCCACTGTCAAATGCGGATACAGTGCGTAGGATTGGAACACCATCGTCAACCCACGTTTGCTTGGCGGATGGTCGGTGACGTCGTTGCCATCGATCTCAATCGCACCGCGAGAAATGTCTTCCAAACCACCAATCATGCGCAGCAAAGTCGACTTGCCACAGCCGGACGGCCCAACAAAGACAACAAACTCGCCGTCCTGTATATCAAGGTCCACACCCTTGATGACCTGCGCATTGCCAAACCACTTCTCAACCGCCTTGAGTGATATCGCCCCCATCAGTTTCCTCCCGCCCAAGCCAGCCACACAGCTGCGGTCCAAGTGAAGGTCCCCCCGCCCGCCGCGCTGCCGGTAAATGGATCAAAATATTCAGCAAATCCGTGTTCGGCGATCAAATCGCCGGTCTTCTTTGCCAGTGTATTGGCCTCATCAACGTGGCCCATATCCGCCAGTCCCATGCCGATCAGCATGTTCACAATTGCCCATGTCGGACCACGCCAATAGCGCCGTGCGTCAAAGGATTCAGCCCCAGTATCATTGCTCGGCACAGGGTATGTCACCCGCTCCATCACCGCCCGCAACCGCGCCAACATGTCCTTATTTTCAACGCCCGCAAACCAACACAGGTAGGAGGCATTGGACACACATCCAGCCCATTCCCCACTCAACACATCCCGGCTGTCATAGCTGCCCAGCGCTGGATTCCATAGAGTCGCCGCCCCTGCTTCCAGCCGCTTGATGTCCGCCTCAAGTATTGCGGTATCCGCACCCAAAGCTTGCCCCACCGTGCGCAGGTCTCGGGCGGCACGCAACGTCGTGAAAGTCATGGTAGGATCAGCAACACGGAAAGGGCTCTCGGCCAGCATCGCGGCCTGATCCCACTTCAACCGACGGCCAATCTGCACCAATTTGACATAGCGGTCATAGTCAAACTTGGTCGGACGGTCGGCGCTGTCCACATGTTGTGTGTCACGGCGAGTGTATTCGCCCACATCAGAGGCGTCCATGCGCTGCATGGTGTTGTCCCAATCGGGCGCATTGTCCCGGCCCGTTTCCCACGGGTGCGTGGTACAGACTGCGCCTCGATGCAAACGCCAGCGCATGATCCAGCTGTGCCATTTCAGCATTTTGGGATAGAGCGCAGCAATCCGCGCGCGGCCAGCTTCTTCATCCTGCGCCCAAATCAGGCGCGCCATCGTGGCGGCAATTGGCGGCTGAATGATCCCGGACGAGGGTATTGGACCCAAACATCCCCAAACGTCTGGTCCAGGGAAATAGCCGGGATCACTTTTGTGGAACAAGATATGCGGCACCATGCCATCATCCCATTGACCTTGGAACAAGGTCTCGATCTCAACCCACGCGCGGTCCACATCAAACTGCGCAAACCCAAGTGCTGCCACGGCGCTGTCCCAGTTCCACTGGTAAGGGTACAGCCCCTCCGTCGGGACGGTGTAGCCGCCTCGATCATTGGTGATCAGAACCTGTTTGGCCTCTGCGCTAATAACTTGAGAAGATGTCATTTTCTTATCCTTTGACGGAGCCTGCTGTCAGGCCTTTGGTCATGAAACGTTCAAGTCCAAGGAACAGCACCATGATCGGTACCGTCGCGATCACCGCGCCTGCCATCAGGTGTTGCCTTGGAATTTCAGAAGAGTTGAGCATCGCCACCCCACGGGTGAGCGTGAATTTTGACGGGTCATCGAGCAGCATGAAAGCGAGCAAGAATTCGTTCCAGGCGATCATGAAGACGTAGAGCGACACCGAGGCCAATGCCGGGAGGCTGAGCGGCAAGGTGATTTTCCAGATCACCGCCAGCCGCGACAGCCCATCCATAAGCCCGGCTTCTTCGACTTCAGTCGGAAGCCCACGGAAGTAGCCCTGCAACATGTAAAGCGCCACCGGAATGGTCGTGACCGGATAAATCAACACGATGCCAAGGATCGAGTTGCGCAGACCTGTCATCGAAAACGCAATGTAGATCGGTAGCGCCAGAACGATCATTGGCACCATATAAATCAGCAGGATAGAACGCGAAAACGCCTTCTGTCCTTTGAACCGGAACCGAGCGACGGCATAGGCCCCGGGGACGCTGAATGCCAACGTAATGAAGACCGTCAGCACGGATACGAAGAACGACGTCCACATATAGGTGCCAAAATTGAAGTCACGGAACAGTTCCACATAGCTGCGGAACAGTCCAAAGCCCTTGCTGATCTCAATCGAAAAATCGAGCGGGTTTTGCAGCAAAGCCTGTTGCGACTTCAGGCTGGTCATCACCATGACATAGAACGGGATCACCACAATCGCAGTGAAGAAGATGTAGCCAAATCCCGTCAGGAACCGGATGATGGCCTCTTCATATTCGTGCCGGGTGAGCGCGCCAAAAGGCAGCTCTTTCAGGATCTTGGTCAGACCGAAGTGCACGCCCGATGCAAGCAATAGCAGAGCCACCGCTTCTGCCGAGCCAGACACGCCTTCGCCAATCCGCATCACACCAACCGGCGAGAGGCAAATCACTGCGACCAAAGCGGCCACGCCAATTTGCGGGCCAAGCTTTGGCATGCGGACGTAGGCAACACCTGCGGCCGCCCCCCACACCAGACACCAAAGAATTTGTGGCCTAAAGGCAGAACCAGTCGCAAAGCTCATGGCCACGGCAATCGTCGTTGCCATCACCATCATCCACAGCGCGCCCAGAATTGGACCAATGACAAAACCATTGCGCATCACAGGCCCTCCTCGCGGCTGATGAATTTGAAGAAGAAGACAGAGAAGCAAAGCAAGCAGACAAGGATGACCACAGCCACCGCCGCACCAGCACCGATGTTAGAAATGGCAAAGGCCTGTTCGTAGACGTTGACAGTCAGGGTCCGCGTACCTGCATTGCCGCCTGTCAGAAGGAAGATGTCGTCAAACTTGTTAAACGTCCAAATGAAGCGGAGCAGGAAGAGCACGGACAGGATGCCTAGGAGCTGCGGCAGGCTCAGCAGCCAGAACTTCTGAAACGGCGAGGCCCCGTCCATGTCAGCAGCTTCGTACATCGAACTGTCAATCGACTGCATGCGCGCCAGAATGAATAGGAACGAGAGCGGGAAGTAGCGCCAGATTTCAAAGACCGTGACCATGATTAGGGCGAGTGGTCTTTCGCCAAAGAAATTGATGGCCTCGTTGGTCACGCCCATTTGCAAAAGCAATGCGTTGGCAGAGCCGGAAAACGGATCGAAAAGCGTGACCCATGTGAAGGCAACGGCAATGACCGGAGCCACATAGGGAAAGAGGTACAACCCGCGTATGAAGCCTTGGCCGAGAAAGGATTTGTTGAGCAACAGCGCCGCAAACAGCCCCATCAGCAGCGCACCAATTGTGCCGAATACTGTGTAGAACAGCGTCACCCAAAGGACGGTCCAGAACTCCCCGCCGTCAAACAGCTGCGCGTAGTTCTTCAGGCTCAAGCCACCGCTGGTGAGGACAGACTTGCCGCCGCCGGTGACGTCTGGCTCGCTGTCTTCCACTGCGGCCTCCACAGCGTCAGGATCATCCGAAATATCCACAGGCAAACGCAAACGCTCTCGTGCGCCGCCTTCCATGTCGCCAAAATCGCAAAATAACTCGCGGCCCGTCAAAGTACACGGCGCCGGAACAGCCTCGCGCAAGGTGACCGTGTCGGGAATGCGATCTGCGAGGGTGACCCCACTAATGGCCTCTTCCTGAGACGAGTTGCGAATGCGGTATTCGATGCGCAGGTCATCCCCGGATCCACGCAAGCTTTCGCGCACAATTGGGGCTGGCGGGCGCATGTCCGACAGGGTGAACGGTTTGAAACTGATCCAGATGACCGCAAGCAAAGGCAGAACCACGACCAGCGCGACACTGATCACGGTCGGCGCAAGGAGCCCCCAAGCCAAACGCGCTTCGCGTTTGGCCAGAGCCCCCGTGCCGGTCGGCGGGTGAGCCGTAGACATGAGAAACCTCTAAGACGTGGAGTGCAGTGCGACCCGCCCGCACGATGAGCAGGTCGCAACCGTCGAGCCAAGTTACTGAATTTTAGACAGTTCGTCGTTCATTGCAGCTACGGCGGCGGCGGCATCGATTTCGTCATCGATGTACTGACGCACGACACGGTTAATGGCTTGGCTGTTGATCATCTTGGACGCCAGAGACAGCTGTCCTTCGGTCACACCCCAGCGTTTTGCAACGTCCAGACCACCGACAATTTCATCAATCATCGCCTGCTCATAGAGGTCGCCCAGAGGCGCTTTGCGATCCACGCCAACTGGCAGTTTGGACCATGCATCGGAGAAGGCCGAAGCATTTTCCAAGGTGCCGCGACGGACAGGGAACTTGCCTTCCGGCGCAATGGACAGTGTCTGGGTGTAACCGTCATCCATCGCGAACTTCACGAAGTCCATGGCCGCATCGGTGTCCGCATCCGAGGTGATGCCGAAGTAGCGAACGTCGCCCCAAGCGGCGCCATCTGGGTTGGATGGGCCGGAGAAGTTGGTCACGATGCCTGTCAAAGACGCCAGTTCACCAGAGGTTGGATCATCGTTAATAGTGGGCGGAGCGCTGTCGCGCAGGCCGGCCAGTTCGTCGAGGATGAACGGTGACCAGATGATCATGGCCGCCTGGCCTGCAAAGTACAGCTCGCGCGACTGCTTCCAATACAATTCACCAGGAGGTGATGCTTTGGAGATAGCTTTGTAGAAGTTGAGAACTTCGGTGGTGGCTGCCTCATCCAGCGGCTGGAACCCATCTGGACCAACCGGGCTTACGCCGTTCGCTAGGAAGACGTGCTCCAGCACCTGGCTCATGAAGTTTTCATCCACCTTGGTGGCGGCAACAAAACCATACATCTCTGGCGGGTTGTGCAGTTTTTCCAATGCTGCCAACACGTTGTCGAAGCTGTTGGGCGCTTCTAAGCCGTTGGCTTCAAAGAGATCCTTGCGGTAAACCACCATTTGTGTCCAGCCATCGACCGGAACAGATGCGGTTTCGCCGTTGAAATCCGCCATCGCCACGGCACCTGGCGCAAAGGTCTTTTCACCGAGTTCCTGAACAATCTCGGTCGCGGCTTCCGTGTCCAGAATGCCCGCTTCCGCCCAAGGCAGGGCGTATTGCAGGGTGTGATAGATCACGTCTGGCAGATCACCGGCCGCAAACGCCGCGGTGGCGCGGGTGCCGAGATCGCTTTCGCTGACCGGAATGACTTCGACAGTGACGCCGTTCGACGCTTTGAACTGCTCCGCCATTTCTTGTTGTTTTGCAAGGCGTTCTGGCTGTTCCTCGGTTGTCCAAAAGCGGATGGTGTCCGCTTGGGCTGCTGCCGCCAGGCAAACAGTGAGCGCGGTGCTCATCAGTAGTTTCGTTGAGATGTGACGTGACATGATAGTCCTCCCCTATATCGGATCACGGTTTTTGATTTTGAGCGCGAGTTGCGCAGAGGTCTGCGCCGGGGGGCCATCGGACTGGCGTTCGATGAGTTTGGCTTCCGAAACTTCGCGCAAAGTTTCGGCCGCTTCCCCCCGTATTTGTCGAATGAGTAGCTCGGCGAGTCGGCCACCGGCGCGTTGGGTGTCGACCCAATAGGTGGTTAGACCAGGACGCGCGTATTCGGCCTCTGGTACGCCGTCATAGCCGATGATGGCGACGTCGCTCCCCACCTCCAGGCCCAGGTCAGCGACCGCGCTGTAAGCGCCCAGAGCAGCCATGTCGGTGGCAAAGACGATGCCTGTGGGTGGCTCTGGATGCAGCAGGAGTTGCCTGGCTTGGGCGGCGCCCTCTTCGCGGGTGCGGGCGCCGGATTTGATCAGGTCGGGGTCATAGTCCAGACCCGCGGCGGCAAGGCCAGCTTTGAAGCCGTCGCGGCGTAAGTGACTGTAATTAAAATTGGATGTGCTGCCGACATAGGCGATGCGTTCGTGGCCGAGGCCAGCCAATCGGGTGACGGCGCTGCACATGGCGGCCTCGCCCAAGATATCGACCCAGGAGCCTTCCTGTTGTGCCGGTGGGACACCGTGGCTGGTGCGGCCGTACATGATGTAAGGCACTGATTTAGAACGTAATAGGTCAACCCGCGCGTCCTGGACTTCGGTGCGTGGCAGGATAAATCCATCCGCCTTATGCTCGTCGATCAGCCGGTCCAGCACCGTCAGCGTGTCGGCGTCCGAGGTTGCCGTGGCGATGGTGACGGTCCAGCCGTGAGCGCTGGCGGTTTCGCAGGCGCCCATAAGGAAGTCCTGCAAGAACGGGTTGTGGCGATCCGGCTCATCGGTTTGCAGCACCAAAGCCAAGGCCCGGACCCGTCCAGTACGGATCGCCTGCGCATGGCTCAGCGGCTGATAGCCAATCTTTTTTGCCATGTTGGACACACGTAGCCGGGTGGCCTCGGAGATGTCTGGATAGCCGTTGAGCGCGCGCGAAACCGTGCTCTTGGACATGCCAAGCCGCTGTGCCAGGTCATTGATTGTGACCCTGCCCCGACGCGGGGATGACCCGGTGCCGTCGGACTGTTTCGTGAAGTTTCGAATCGCGTTCATACATTCACGATTTGCTCCGAAACCGGTTTCGGCAAATGTTTTCTATTCCGTGCTGACTTGGACGGCGGTTGTATTTGGTGGTTGCCTAAAATTCTGGCGCAGTTGGTTTTTGGGGCGTCGGTGGGAAAAGACCGTGTAGGAAAACTGGTATAGTGCCTTGGACTGCATATGGTTCAAACGTACCGCGCGGTGGCTGTTGCAAAAGTCGTTTCTTGCAAGGCGCGAGCACCTGACGAAACTAAAATAGGTTTTTAGTTTCAATATTATAAACCAGATCAAACCGCGCAATTCCGGTCTCTCGTCGCAGGGTTGCGACCCGTTGCATATCAGAGCGAAACATTTGGCAACGGCACCGTTACGATGGGGTAAGGACTGCAATTGGCGGGGGCGAAATCACGTCGGTATTTTGTCGGTATCGCGACTGTTTTGCGGAGGTGCGCATTTTCTTAACGCACAAAATTTTTGCACGCCGACGGCGCAACACCAATCGAGTAGCAGAGGACAAAGGGAAGGGGCCCAAAGACCCCTTCGTTCTTGGTCATTAAAAAGTACCGTCAAAATCCAGACACCAGAGGTGGCAAAACACTCGACGGAGAAAGTGCAACAGATCAATTGCTGCGCCTTCGGTGCCGAACCGCTCCTGGTCTCAGTTCACAAAAGCAGAAAATCTCCAGATGCCTTTGGCCTTGGGGGCCTAAAAGCAGCCTCCTCGAATATCACCACGCCACCACTCACTAGATGTCACCGGAACAGTCGAAGCCAGACGAAAGCGTCACCACCGCAGCGCTTCCCTCTAAGACGGCCGAAATTTTCTAAACATCTCCTTGCCTTTGTGATGACCCATTTTCGCAAATCTCACGGGTCACAAACAAGTGGCAAACAATTGCCAGTTTCAGAGTTCTACAAGCCCTAGCAGGACAGCTTTGGCCACCGCTTGTGAGGTGTTGCGTGCCTTGAGTTTTGCCTTGGCGCTGGCGATGGGTTTGTTCAAGGTGTTGGCGCTGATACACAGGCGATCCGCAATCTGCACGCGATCAAGTCCAAGGGCGGACCAGTAGATGTAGTCTTTCTCCCGCCCAGAGAGCCGCACGACGCCGTCTTTATGCTGTTGCAACATGCCGCTGTTGAGCATTTCTGCCACAGCGCGCAACGATGTTTCGTGCTCTTTCCAATAGCGGAAAAACTCGGTGTCTGACCTGACATGACCGATGTGCAAACCGATGCCGGACGACACGGGGTTACGAGAGTGGTGGGACAATAGAAGCGTTTGGCCCCAAATCATACCCAAGTCGTTTTCCAACTGATGCAAACGGCGGTTGGCAGGCGACGCGTCATAAGAGTCTGGATCGTCATTCCAAAAAATCTCTTCCTGACCGCGCAGCAACAATTCGGTACTGATGTCCTCGTCCAGCAGGCGATCTTTGCCCACCGCCTCTTCCCACTCGGCAGAATAGGTATGGCGGAAGAAGGTGGCCTCAGTCATTTTACCGGGGGTTGCCAGCCCCACCATGGGATAACCCCATAACCGACACCATCCACCCCTAATTTGTCAAAAGCGGTCAAGCACCTCAGCCAGAGCGTTTCGCCATTCTTGGTCTGCTTCAAGTCCTCTGCCAATTGTCCAATCAGGTCGAAATTCATCCGTTTGTCCGCTAGTTGACTGTGTTTGGAACGCGACGGTGCAACGCAAGCATTGAGGTGATCAGCAGGAAGCCGCTAAAGATCAGCGCACAGGACACAAGCAAGCCATGCGGATCCCAAACTTGCATTGCCGAGCCGTTAATCAAGGGGCCAAGCAGTGCGGCCGCGGCGTAGATCGTACCAAACAGGGCATTGGCCGAGATCAGCGCAGGGCCGCTAAAATGGTCGCCCAGTGTGGCGAGTCCAACCACATAGAGCTCGCCGGCGCAAGCTCCCCAAAGCGCAATCGACAGCAGGTACGGTTGTGGCGTGGCTGCGGCCACAGGCAGGGTCACGGCCACGCCCAACGCCACCGTGGCGCAGCCGATCAGAACCGGTGTGCGGCCCAAGCGATCTGACATCACCCCGAGAGGCACGGCCCCCAGCAAATTGCCAAGCGCAAAGGCGGTGAGCGTATAAGCGGCGAGGTTTTCGCCAAGCCCTACGCGCAGGGTATAGACCGAGAGCAGATAAGCCGGCACGTCCTCAAAAAGCCCGTAGCAGATCACCGCCGCCATCGCCAAAGGCGCTGCGGCAAATGTTGTGCGTATCGGGGCCTCGTCTGTTGGCGCGGCGGACGGCGGCCGATTGAGCGGCAAGCGGACCAGCAGGGCACCCCCGAGTAAGATCGGTACACCGACAGCGGCAAAGGCCGTAAGACCAGCGGTGCCAAACTGCGGCTGCGACAGGCTGCCTATGGCGATGCCAAGCAGGAAGAAAAAGGCATAGAGCCCGATGGTACGACCGCGGGTGGCGGAGCGGCTGGTGGCGTTGAGCCAGTATTCCAGAACGCGGAACAGCACGCCCAGGCCGCCACCAAAGGCAAAGCGACCCAACAACCAGAGATCGAAGCGGGTGGTGAGCGCGAGACAGGCCAGGCCCATGAGAGAGAGGACAAGGAAAGCCAAGAGCAACTGTTGGGTGGTGAAGACCCGGTGCAGCACAGGCAGGAACGGCGTGACCAACAGCCAGCCCAGGGCAGGCATGGCAGCGTTAAGACCTATCCGGGCGGCACCCACGCCGCTTTGCTCTAGCAAAATGGACAGAAGCGGGAACGAAACGCCGTACCCGAAAGTCAGAAGCAGTACCGCAAAAAACACCGCGGAAGTAAGTCGAGTCACAAGTAACACCTAAAACGTCAGGGCAATTGGTTACCTACCGGTGGACGCCACGCTATCCTTCAAGCTGTGTTCGGATCAAGAAGTCAAAGGGTTGTATTTTGCGACTTAATTAATCGCCTTCATACTCATCCCGGCAGGCCTGAACGCTGCGTAGGCCTTTCATACTGCCGGTGAGGTCGATTTCCTCGGAGTTCCCGGCCCCGCCTTGCACCAGGACCTTGGTACGCTTGCCAAACTCCTTGGCAAACTCCGGGTTGTCAAAAAACGCGTAGCCTCCAGGCAGGCCGTTGTGGAATGCGCCTTTGGCGGCGCCCTGAAAGCGGCTGTCACCGAAGTCGAACAGAACGCTGCCTTCTGCGCCTTCTTCCACGCCGTCAAAAGCAGCGTTGTAGGCGGCAAAAAACGCACCCTGCTGATCCGGCACCACGCCAATTTGCACCAGCGTTCCGCTGGCGAAGGTTTTCTCCATGTAGCAGCCGTTGCCATTGGCGGGATTGGTGCGGACGGTCCAATCGCCCACGGTGGCAAACTCCGGATGGGTTTGCGCGAAAGTTGCCGAGGGCAGCAGGAGGGAGAGGCAAAGCCAGAGGCGGGTCATGTGTCACTCCGAAGCTTGTTCAAGTTGGAAGATATCGGGGGTGCAGGGTTTGCGGTTGGCAGGCATTTGGTCCGCCCCGTCGGCGCGACGGCTGCGCGAGCCACCAACTTGCAGTTTGAATTGCGGATCGGACAGTTTGCCATTGACCTCAAACGGCCAGGCGCTGCGCGCCAGAGGTTGGCCGACGCGGCGCGGTTCGGCGCGGACGGCGATGGCGTCTTTCACCCAATCCACCATGCCGCGCACCACCATTTGCACGCTGCGGGTTTCGGCCACCACCCGCGTGAAGGTGACATTGCCCGCGTTGATTTTTACCGGCGCTTTTACGCAGACAATCTCGGTTTGGCCTGCGGCGAACTCCTGCGAAAACAGCCAGGGGAAAATCCCGAGGCCTGCAAGTTCCAACAGGCTGGTGGCGATGGCCCCGTCGCGCATGTTGAGCGAGGCACTGCCTGCCATGGAGTTCATGAAGGCCTTGCCGGAAGTGATGTTGCCGGTCACATCAACATTGGCCGACAGTTTACCTCGCGCAGGGATATTGACCTCAAGGGCCTTGAGAATTTCACCAAAGTCCCAGCCGCTGGTGCTGCCCTGAATGCGAGCCCGGTCGGGGTTTTCAATGGCGTCCATAGAGGCGGTGACCTTGAAGAAACCGGGACCGTAGTAGAGCTCGATCGGACCCGCCTGAATCTGGCCCTCCTTGGCGATCAACTCGCTGCTCATCGAGGAGGTGCCGGCGTCGCCGACAAATTCCGCCAGTTCCAAGGTGATCGCCAGGTCCGTTTCGGTGAGGATGCGTTTGAGGCTAAAGACGTTGCTTTCCTTTTCCAGCACAAGAGGCTGAATCGGCGGGCGGCCATCGTCCGCCTCTTTGGCTTCGGCCTCCTTGGCCGCTTTGGCGGCCTTGGCGCGTTTGTTGAGTTGCACCAGGATCTTGCCACCTTCGCGCAGGTCCACAAGGCGCATACGATTGCTGAGGATCGCCCCGCGGATCACGTTGATGTCTTCGCTGAGATCAAAGGTGAGATCGGAGGTCAAGTCGGTGCCGTCGGCCCGAAAATCAAAGCCAAGCTTGGCTTCTTTTGCTGCAACTTCGAGGGTGAGGCCGGTAGACAGTTTGGAAACGCCTACAGGTTTCAGACCCAGCGCCGTCAGGAAAGGCGCGGTGTCCGCGACGCCAAATTGCAGGTCCAGCTTCATGCCTGCGAGTTCTTCAATGCTGGCGACCACCACATCTGCGTTTAATGTCCATAGGTCGGTGTCCACGGTTTGGGCCTTGAGTTCGCGCAAGCTGAGCTCACCGTCGTTGTCATTGATGACAAAATCCGCTTCCACACCGCCAAATTTGACGACCTCCTCGGAGGGCAGGTTCTTCAGCAAAAGGTCCGCCGTGCCTTGTAAATGGCCGGTTAAATCGACCAGTGCGAGGTTGAACACATCGCCAATGTCGCCTTCGGCGGTCAGGTAAGGCGCGTCTTCTGGGCCGGCTTGAAGCGTGATGTCGCGCAGGCCGAGGGTTTTCTGCTCTGATCGGTAGACATTGCCGATGGAGATGGGACCTACGCGGTCGAGGCCTTGTTCAAAGGCATTGGTCTGGATCAGCAGTTCCTCAAAGGTCAGCCGCTCCCCCGTGTTGACCACATGGGCGTGGATTTCAGTGAGTTTGAGGTCTTTCAGGCTGTTAGCATCGGCGGGCGGTTGGCCTTCGGGATGAAGGCGCGCGTCCATGTGGAAGTCAAAGCCCGCGCGGGTGAAGAGGTTGTCAACATCACCGGTGACCGTCACGTTTTGACCTTTGCTCAGGTCCAGCGTGGTTTGCAGGTTTTCCAGGGTCAGCAGTTGCGGCGCGTTGGTGACATCTACCGACAAAGACCCGACGCCTTCGAGGCTGCGGGCGAGGCCAAGCACCTCGAACACATCGCCAATTTGGCCGGTGGTGAGCTCGAGCCGCGCGGTATAACCATGCGGGCTGTCAGGCAAACGGGTGCCGTTGTAACTCAATGAAATGTCCCCAAATTCGAGCTGATTGGTGAACGGCGCGCTGTCGGGGAATGTGCCATCCCACGTGAAGGCTTCGCCGTTGAGCGTGCCTGCGCCAGTGACAGAGGCGAGTTGGCCGTCCTGAAGCTGCTCCAGCAGGATTTTTTCTAACGCGAAGATGAATTCAAAGCCGCTTTCCTCATCGATCGAGGTCAGGCCGATGTTGGTGAAAGACACGGTACGGTCGCTGAGGAAGGTGATGATGGACGGGTCGGGCAGATCGTCTGTGGTGGCGCTGTTTTCGGTTGGGGCGGCGTCTGTTGTTTCCACCGTGGCTTCTGGCTCAAATTTGGTCCAGCTGGTGGTGCCGTCAGCCTTGGTGACCAGGTTCACCTGCAGCCCGTCAATGGTGAGGTTGTCGATGTCGATGCGGCGGTCGAGCAAAGCGGGCAGATCCAGTTCCCACTCCAATAGGTCCAGACGGGCCAAGTTTATGTCGGTGATGTTCTCGCTAGGAATGCTGGCACCGGAGACGTGCACTTTGGTGGTGCCCGCAAGGACAACGCGCACGTCGCCGTCAATCAGGAAGGGCTGGCCGATTTGTTCGGTCAAGAGATCCGCGACAAAGTCTTTGCGAAAGCCGCTGAACAAGGGGGTCGCCAGCGCGGCCCAGATTAGCACGCCCAGCGCCAAACTGAGCACAATCAGCCCGGTGAAAAGTCTCAAAATCCAGCGTTTCAAAGCCTGTCCTTTCGCAAGGTGCTTAGGAAGTCCGTCAATAGGTGGCCGCCCCTGCCCTTTTGAGTGCGCGTTGAAATGGCTGCGCATGCGAAACAGGAGATCCGTCAAAGATGTCTGCCCCTACCTTTGCACAGGTTTGGGTGGATTGAGAACAGCTTAGCGGGGCAAAGCGAGTTAAACCGGGTTGGGCTGGGTTGTTTACTCTTTGTTAAAGCCTTGCGCGGGCGGCGGCCGAGAACGGCACACGGTCAACACCTCCGTAACGCATTGTAAAGAAATCTATTTCGAGAATACGGGAACGCCCGGCGCACCCAAAACACCGCAAAACCCTTCACAGGGTCAGGATTCAGGTTCGCCGCTTATTCGCGTCAAACCTGAATGGAGTGCCACACCGCTTGCGCGTTGCTGCCACGATTGGAACACATTTCCTCCACAGCTTAGCCGTGAAGGTGAGAACTTGCTGCCGCATTTCCTCCTGGTCGCATGATAGAGAGGAAGCTGCGTAGATGGATTGCGCTGAGGAAAACGTGACTGTGCTGCCTGCGGGCACCGAGCTTTTGCGCGGGCAGTACCGGATCACGCGCAGTTTGGGCCAAGGGGGATTTGGCCTGACTTACCTCGCGCGCGACAGCCTGAACCGTGTGGTGGTGATCAAGGAGTGTTTTCCGGAGCAGATTTGTCACCGTGTGGGCGCAGAAGTGGTGCCGTCCGGACCGGAAAGCGCGCCGTTTTTTGCCTCGGTTTTGGAACAGTTTCAAGCCGAGGCGCATCAGTTGGCCGGATTGGATCATCCGCGCATCGTGGGCGTGCATCAGACGTTTGCGGAAAACGGCACGGCCTATACGGCGATGGATTTTGTGGAAGGGGTGGACCTGCATGAGCTGGTGGACCACGCGCCGGGGCGGTTGACGCCGACTTTGGTGGACAAGCTGCTGCGGCAGGTTTTGGACGCACTGAACTATTTACATGACCGGGGCGTGCTGCACCGGGATGTGGCGCCGGACAACCTGATCCTGAGCGCCAATGGAGATGTGACGCTGATTGATTTTGGCGCGGCCTATTCTTCGGGAGACGCCGAGGGCGGGCAAAGCCAGCGCATGTTGGCGGTGAAAGACGGATATTCGCCACCAGAGTTCTATTGCGCCGAAGGGGTGCAAGGCGCCTATAGCGATTTGTATTCGCTGGGAGCGCTCTGTCATTTGGTCTTTACCGGCGAGGCGCCACCGGACGCGCAGACCCGGTTAGAAACTGTCGATGCGGGAAGGATGGACCCCTATGTGCCGCTGGAGTCGACGGATTTTGAAATTGATTTCCGCCTGAAACTGGCCACGGATCGGGCGCTGGCCCTGGAACCCAAAGACCGGCTGCGCTGTGCAGATGACTGGCTGGCGGTGATGGACGGGCCCATTCCCAAGCCGCTGGCGGTGTTTGATCCCGCGGTGATTGGTGTGATCGAAGAGCTGGTGAGCAAGACCAACAAGGTGCTGACACCGGGGTTGCCAAAGGCCTTGCAAAAGCCGCTCAAAGCGCTGGAAGAGGCGCGGCAGGCGCCCCCCCCACCCAAGCAATACGTCGATATTTTTGGCGATCCGATTGACGACGTTGAGGCCTACCTCAAGGAACAGGATCGGCTGTGCAAGGCCCGTGCCAGAACACCAACGCGGCTGTTGCAGCAGGGCGATTTCCTGCGCCGGTCCAGCGCGGAGCTGCCGGAAGCGCCTGCGCCCGCCAAGCCGGATGGCGAGAGCCTCCTCCACAAATTCCGTGACCGGTTGAAGGGTGACCGGTCCAACCCCAACACCCGTCTATTTCTAATCTGAAGGGACATACCATGCGGTTCATTCGCGACATTATTGCTGAGAAATCCCAAGCGGCTGGTCAGGCTGACGGTGCGGCGTTGCGCTATCCGCTGCGATTGCGAGAGCAGGACCGTGCGGATGTGGCCGAGGAGCCGACACCAACGGTGCATATCGAGGCGGAACCCGCCCAGCCTGCGTCAGACGCTGCTGCGCTTGTGGCCCCGCAGCCACCCGAACCTGCAGAAGCGCCAGTGGATCTGTCCGCGATTTCAGCGGCTTTGACCGCCGCGCCGGTGGAGGCCCCTGTCGAGCCCGACATGCCCGAGCCAGAGGCCCCAAGCGATCCCTTTGGCAATCTGTTTGCAGAGGAAGCGCAAGAAGACACACTGGAAGACCACCCACTTGAAGCGCCGCGGATGCCGGAGCCGGAAATGGCACCTGCCCCACAAGTCGCAGCCCCGCCCCCTGTGGCAGAACCCGTTGCGCCACCACCACAGCCAGAGCCAGCGCGAGAGGCGCCTGCCCCTGCGGAGCCGGAAGTGGACCTGGCGGCGTTGCAGGCCAATATGGCGGCGGCCAAACCAGCGGCGGGGCGTGGTTCCAAAGGGCGCGTAAAAACCCGGTTGCTGGGTTTCAGCGCGCCTGCCAGTCACGCGCATGATCCTATGGCACAAACGCGAGAGGCGCCGGTGTCGGCGCAGGCACAGTTCCCTGTGGGCTGGCTGGTCGTGGTCGATGGACCGGGCAAAGGCGCGTCGTTTTCGCTGCACGACGGGTTGACCCAGATTGGCCGCGGCGAAGGCCAGACCGTGCGGCTGGATTTTGGCGACACCACGATTTCGCGTGAAAACCATGCGGCGATTGCCTTTGACGGCGAGCAGCGGCGGTTTTTCTTTGGACATGGCGGCAAAGCCAATCTGGTGCGGCTGAATGGCCGTCCGGTATTGAGCACAGAGGATTTGGACAGCAACAGCCTCATTCGGATTGGGGAAACCACTTTGCGATTTGTGGCCCTGTGCGGCGAAGACTTTGCCTGGGGTGACGCGGACGCGGGGCGCGGCGACCTTGGCTGAACTGCGCTTTGATGTGGCCACCGCGCTCTCTTTGGGCGCGCGGGAGAGGCAAGAGGACACGGTGGTGGCCGACTTCCCGTTGGGCGCGCCGATGGGCTTTGCGGTGCTGTCGGACGGCATGGGCGGGCATTCTTGCGGGGATGTGGCCAGCGGCATCGTGGCGACGGAATTGTTTAGCGAATTGAAGCTGTTGAGCGGCGCGCCAGAGGAAATGGAGCGCAACATCGGGCCTGTGCTGCAAGAAGCTGTGGAAGCGGCCAATGGCTGCATCCAAATGTACGAGCAGCAAAACCCGGATGCGTCGGGCATGGGGGCCACGTTGGTGGCGCCGGTGATTTTTGGGGCGCGGCTCTATTGGGTCTCTGTCGGGGACTCACCGCTCTATCTGTGGCGCGCGGGGCGGCTGTATCGGTTGAACGAAGACCACTCCTATGCGGCGCAGATCGACTTGATGCAGGCGCGTGGGTTGATGGACGCCGATGAGGCGCGGAACCACCCGGATCGCAGTGCGTTGATCTCGGTTTTGGCGGGGGCGGAGATTGCCAAGGTGGATTGCCGGGCGGAGCCGATGACGTTGCAAGCCGGGGATATTGTGCTGGCGACCAGTGACGGGCTGCACACCTTGGCTGACGAAAGAGTGGCGGAGGTTTTGCAGGATCATGCGAAGGCTACCGGTCAGGAGATTGGCGCAGCATTGCTGGCTGCGGTGCACGCGGAGGGCTGTCCGGAGCAGGACAACCTGTCGCTCTGCGTGATCAAAGCCGAGCATCGGGGGGAGACACAAGAGGCCAGGCCAGTATCCACGCCGCAACCGGCAGCCTCCCCCGCCACCGGCGAGGTGGTGCAAATCGATCGACGGGCGCATCGCGGTACGGTGCGCACCATTGTCAGCCTAACGCGAAAGGTCGGGAAGTGATGCAGACACAACCAGAGCAGATCGTTGGGCAATTGCACTCCGCATTGGAGAGCGGACATGTGCCACGGCGGCAAAAAGCCTTTGGCGAAGAGATCCTCACCCACCTGACGGAGGCGGTGCGTGTTGTGGTTTTGGGGCGTCCGGGAAGCGGGAAAACCAGCCTGATAAACATGATGCTGGGTGGCGATGTGATCCAACCGCCGCAAGACGTGCCAATTGTTGAGGTGGTCTATGGCGCAAGTGCGCAGGCCACAGTGACCTGGGCGGATGGGGCGACGGAAACAGTTGCCGGTCATGCGCTGGAGGGGCTGGCGCAAGGCGCAGCGCGGGTTACCTATGCGGTGCCGCTGGACAGTTTGAAAACACTGGCGTTTGTGGAAGTGACGCAACCCACTGATCCCGCGGCGCAACAGGCGTTGATGCAAACGGCCTTGCAAGAAGGCCAAGTGTTCGTCTGGTGCAGCGAAGGTTTTGACGCCTCGGAACACGCGATTTGGACCGTAGTTCCGGACGCGGTCAAAGATCACAGTTTTCTGGCGCTGACCAAGGCGGACCGGCACATTATGACCGGCGGGTTGGCAGACCAGCTGGCCGCACTGGAAGAGACCGCAGAGGAGGCGTTTTTGGGCCTGCATCCGGTGGCCACGTTGCACGCGCTCAAAGCGCGGGCGGGCGGTGAGGCGCAACAGGAGTTGTGGGCCGCGTCCGGTGGGCAGGAGTTGGTTGAGGCGGTTGAGGCGCAAGTGCGCCAGGGGCGTGCGGCGGATTTGGACCAGGCGCGGTTGCTGTTGGCGCAGTTGGGAGAGGTTGTGGAGGCCGCAAGCGACGGCGTATCCCCTGCCCCGCAGCAAAAACCTGTGTCGAGCGCGCCAGCTTTAGAGAATGAAACCGCGCTGATGGATCAGTTGCAGACGCTGCTGCAAACAGCAGCGCAGGAAATGCTAGCGGATCTTGATGCGGGCAAAATTCCCAATGCGGATGGGTTGTTGTCGCGCTGTGCCGACGCTGTGCGGGCCTTGACCTCGGTGCTTGATGCGGAAGCAGGACAAGATCCGGCAGCGGCGGATTTGCTGGATGACGCGCGCGACGGGGAAGACACGTTGATGTTGTTGCAGGTCGAGCAGAGCCCAACGGCGGCGGAGGATGGGATCATCCTGTTGTTACAGCTCCGCAAAGAAATAGGCGCGAGGGCACAGGCATGAACATGCAAATTCGGCAAGAGAGCAAGCCCGAGGTGCGCACATCGCGGCGGATTTCCAACCTGCGCACGGGATTGGAGGGGTTGGGCAAGCTGGGCCAAGACCTTGACAAGTTGGATCATCTGTTGGCGCAGCTGTCGCAGGTGGCGGGCAAGAACTCGGCCAAAACCGTGGAGCGGCTGCGCAAGGATGTGGTGAATTTTGAACCCACCATCACCGTTTTGGGGCAGGTGAAATCCGGCAAGACCACGTTGGTGAATGCCATGGCTGGCTGGGCGGATTTGCTGCCGTCGGATGTGAACCCCTGGACCTCGGTTGTGACCTCGCTGCACCTGAAACCGGCATCACGTCCGGCGGAAACCGGGGCGAGTTTTCAGTTTATGACCGAGGACAATTGGGACCGGTTGCTGAACCAAGGCGGGCGGATTGGCGAAATGGCCAGCCGTGCCGGTGCGGAGAGCGAATTGGCCAAGATTGGCGAGCAGATCGAGAAGGTGCGCGCCAAAGCGCAGAAACGGCTGGGCAAGAAGTTTGACCTGTTGCTGGGGGAGACCCACAACTACGGCTATTTCGACAAGAACCTGTTGGAGCGTTACATCGTTCTGGGCGATGATTTTGGCGAAGACGACAGCGAGCAGGGTCGGTTTGCCGATATTTTGTCCTCTGCCGATCTGACGCTGAACTGTGACACGGTGCCGGTGCCGCTCTGCCTGCGGGACACGCCCGGCGTGAACGACACCTTTATGATGCGCGAGCAGGTAACCATTCAGGCGCTGCGCAGCAGTAAGATCTGTGTTGTGGTGCTGTCGGCCGGGCAAGCGCTGACCTCTGTGGACATGGGCTTGATCCGGCTGATTTCGAACCTGAAGTCGCGCAATGTGTTAATCTTTGTGAACCGGATTGATGAGTTGCCAGACCCGGCCAATCAGGTGCCCGAGATTGAGGCCAGCATCCGTCAGACCTTGCACAACAAACAAGGGCCGGAAGATGCGGAGATCCTGTTTGGCAGCGCCTATTGGGCCAACAAGGCGCTGAGCGGCAATATTGAAGGCATGCCAGAGGTGGCCAGCAAAGCCTTGTTTGATTGGGCGGAAATTGCACTGGGTCAGCAGCATGGGCAGATGCAGCCGCATGAAATGGTGTGGGAGTTGTCCGGTATGGGCCATCTTTATCGGGCACTGTCGGAGCGGGTCATTGAAGAGCAAGGCCAGCAGCTTTTGCAGAAGACAAGCAACGCGGCGCTGACGGTGGCGACCAGCGAGCTGGCGGCAGGCATGGTGCAGATCGGCGCCAAACAAGGCGGCAGTACCAATCTCTCGACCTATGACGCGCTCAAGGAATTTCGCAGCATCGCGGCGTTTCATCAGCAGGCCTTTGCAGAAGAGCTGGAGGCCGCCATTGCCGACTATCATACCCGCGCGGATCGGGCGCACGCCAAGTTCATAGATCGGGCGCTGCGGTCACTGCTGACGCATTTAGAGAACTACGGCAAAGACATTGTCTGGGACTACGATCCGGTGGGGCTGCGTATGCTGTTGCGCACCGCCTATTCGGCCTTTGGCGCGCGGGTGCGCAACTTGGCGCAGGCGCGGTTTGAGGCGGCGATGACGGATGTGGCGATGCTTTATGCCAACACCTACGGTCACGCGGTGGAGGGCATCCAGATGGCGCCCCCTGCCCTGCCTGACCTGCCCGCCCCGATTGCGCTGGGACAGACCATCGCGCTGGATTTCAACGATGGCTGGTGGATTTCCTGGTGGAACCGCATTCGCGGCTTCAACGCCTTCTCCAAGCGGTTCCAGAACCTGATTGCGCGGGAAACCGAGGACTTCATGTTGCAATCCAAAGGCATTCAGACCGAGCAGGTTCGGGCGCTCGCAACCAGCTGTTTGCGCGAGTTCTTTGATCAGCACGACGAGATCATGCAGGACATCAGTGCCACGCCGCAAAGCGCGGATATCGAGAAGCTGTTCCAAAGTGGCGAGGAAGGCCAGAAGCGCGCGCAACTGGACGCGCTGACCACGCAGTTCGATGCACTATTGCAAAGCACCAAGGTTGAGGCAGGAGGGAGCTCCCAATGACCGCACAGGATGTAGAAATTGTGGCCCAACAAGCACCGCGCAAACCGCGCATTGCCCTGATGGGGGAGTTCAGCGCCGGAAAAAGCACCTTGATGAACCTGCTGTTGGGCTGCGACCCAATGCCGGTGCGCATCACGGCCACCCGCGTGCCACCGGTCTGGGTGCGCCATGGGCCGCGCGGGGCAACCTTGGTGCGCGATGACGGCACCGAGGCGGCGTTTGACGGGGCGGACATCAGTGAAGCGCCGATGGCAGGCTGTGAGTTGATCCGGTTTTCGATGGACTCCGATATTCTCAACCTGTGCGACCTGATTGATATTCCAGGAATTTCCGACCCCAACCTGAAGCACGAGACCTGGTTGTCGCTAATGGAAGAGGTGGATTGTGTGATCTGGTGCACCCATGCCACGCAGGCCTGGCGGCAATCCGAAGCTGCGTTGTGGGAGCAGGTGTCCCAACAGATCAAAGGGCCAAACCATCTGGTGGTCACACAGTTTGACAAACTGCGCTCCGAGCGGGATCGCGCGCGGGTTTTGGCGCGGCTTGAGGCGGAGGCGGGAGACGCCTTTGATGCGATTGTGCCGATTGCCACGTTGGAGGCGATCAACGCGGGCATGGACGAAACCGCCTGGCGCAACAGCGGCGGGGCGGCGTTGATTGAACGCATGGTGGCGATGTTGGTGGGAGAGGCCGAGGCTATGGCCACGGCGCAAGGGGATGTTAACGCGCCCGCCGTAGAAGAAACACAAGACCACGCGCCCGAGGCGGAGACGCCTGTGGCAGCTTCATCTGAAGCGCCATGCGCTAAGGACGATGGGCCGAAGGTAGTGCCGCGACGGGTGCGCCCGAAGTCGCCCAATCCGGTGCGGCCTTCGAGTGAAGAGTTGCAAGACATGCCGCTACGCGCCCTGGGCGGTGGGGGCGACATTTGAGGTGATCTCCCCCTTGCGGCAGAAAGCCAGAGGAGGTCGCGTGACGTTGGAGGACAGCGATCTGTGACGGTTGCAGACTGCCTTGAGGCCCTACGATCCGACATTCCTGGCTGCCAGGTGGCAGCTTTCGGGGATGTGGCCGCGCGTCTGATCCTCAAGGCGTCCCATGATGCAACTGTGCCGCGAGAGAAGCTGGATGGTCTCTGCGCTGAGGCGGCACGCTGTTTTGCAATGACTGAGGGCACTGGCGATCCAAAGGCAGACACGCAAAACAGTATTGTGATGACCGCGCAGGACATGCGGGTCTATGTGCGGGCGCAGGGCCGTGCAGATTTCATTTGCCTGCTTTGCGCTTTGGACAGTGATCCGGAAGAGGTTGTTCCCAAAGGCGTCGCGGCGCTGAGCCAATTGGCGGGGGACGCGTGATCGCGCCGCGCAAAGATATGCCGACCGCTCCTGACACAGAGGTGACGGACGCGCGTGTCGCATTGCAGCGTTTGGCAACGCCAGAGGTGCAGGCCTATGGCGCGTGGCGCAGCTTTGGCTCTGCGGCGGAGGCTGTTCGGGCGGTTATTGGCGAAATTGGCGAAGTGGTGCTGGCGCGGAGGATTGCTGTGTCGGTGCGGAACAGTGACGCCGCGCTGCTACTGACCATCAGCAACCGGCATTTGGTGGCGCTGGAGGGGATCTCTCTGAATGCCAGCGATACCGATGCGCACGACGTTGTGGCTGCAATTGGGAGAGCGCTGGATTGCGCCAAAAGCCTGCGGTTTGACATCGCCACGCGGACGTCTGAGATGCCGAGCACGGCGCGGTCATGGTCTTGGCAGGCTTTGCTGGAGGCGCTGGAAGCGCCGCGCAAAAACGCGGTTGCGCCTGGCATTTTTGCGGATGTGAAGGCGCTGTCTGTTGCCTGGCTTGAGGTGGAGACCGGCGAAAAAACTGGCCCGGAGGCAGCGCTGCGGGCGTTGCACCATATGGCCAAAGCCCGCGGGGATTTTGTGGGGCAAGTGGACCAGTTCCGGCAAGATCGGTCCCATTTGGCGTTGTTTTCCATGACCGAACAGATGTTTGCCGTCGAAGTCAGCTGGCAAGGGAACTTGCTATTGGCGATATGTGAGGCATCCACGCGGGAAGATCTGCTCGCGATGTGGCGCGGCTTGGTCGCAGAGACGTAGTCCAGACAGTTCACGTGTGACCAAGTGTATGGGCTTAACGGCCTATGTACTTGCAGGAAATTCCAACCTGTATTATAGGTATACAGCCTAGAGATTCCTGTTGCCCGCCGAGACCCGTAATTATCATGCAGAGCCCGCTCGACACATTGGACCGCCGCCCGCTGTACGCGCAGGTGGCCGAGGGCATTGCCGCGATGATCAAGGATGCGGGGCTTGTGCCGGGCGATGACTTGCCGTCTGAGGCGGAGCTCTGCGAGCGCGCCGGTGTGAGCCGTGTTGTCGTGCGCGGAGCTTTGGCACAATTGGCCGGTGCGGGGTTGATCAAGATTTCCAACGGGCGGCGGGCGCAGGTGATGTCGCTGGACGCAAATGTGTTGACCGCTTCACTGAGCCAAGGGCTGGCCACGGCACAGTTCAGCGTTTTGCAGGCTTTGGAGGTGCGCAATGGCATTGAGGCCAGCACCGCCGCTTTAGCCGCCCAAAACCGGAGTGACGCGGATTGTGCCCGGCTTTCGGCGCTATGTGATCAAATGCAGGGGGCCATGGAAGACGCCGATAGTTTTGCCGAGCTTGACTATCGCTTTCACCTTGTGGTGGCTGAGGCCACGGGCAACCCGCTTTATGCCTACATCGTGCAGTCGCTGCGCGAGGTGATCAAATCCTCGGTGAGCGCCGGTCGGCTGGCGCAGCCTACAGCGCAGGATCAACAGCGCATTCTGGCCGACCACCGCCGCATTCAACACGCCATTGCCAACGGGGATGCGGCTGCCGCAACCGTTGCGATGCAAAACCACTTTGCCGCCGCCAACACTGCCCTTGTGCAAGACGCGGCACCTAAAGACACTAGATCCTGACCATGTCCCATCCCGCCCCCAAAACGCTCGACATTCTGTGCTTTGGCGAACCTATGTTTGAATTTTCGTTTGTGGACGAGGACACCATTCGTCCCGGCATTGGTGGCGATGTGTCCAACACTGCCGTTGCCGCCGCGCGGGCCGGAGCGCGGGCTGGCATGTTGACCCATTTGGGATCGGACAATTTTGCGGAGCGCATTTTGCAGCTTTATACGGATGAAGGCATTGATGCCTCCCGCGTGATGCAATCGGAGACAGCCCCGACTGGTCTGTACTTCATCGACTACGGCCCAGACGGGCATCGGTTTTCTTATCGGCGCGCTGGATCGGCGGCGAGTTTGGTGGGGCCGGAGGACCTGTCGCCTGAGATGTTTGAGGGCGTGGGTGTGCTGCATATCAGCGGGATCACGCAGGCGATTTCCGCTTCCTCCTGTGAGGCCACGGTGCGTGCGGCAGAACTCGCCCGCGCGGCGGGGGCGCGGGTGTCGTTTGATACCAACCTGCGATTAAACCTGTGGTCAGCAGAGGACGCGCGTCAGGCGTTGAAACAGATCCTGCCGCTGGTCGATATCGTGTTCCCAAGCCTTGAGGATGCGGAAGCGCTGTTTGGGACGTCTGGCGTCGATGACATTTGCGCTCGCTTCCTTGGGGAAGGCGCGGCGCTGGTGGTGCTGACGCTTGGCGAGGACGGCGCTGTGGTGGCAGATGCTAACGGACAAGTGGCCGTGGCACCGTGCAAGACAGCGCTGGTGGATGCGACCGGCGCGGGCGACACCTTTGATGGCAGTTTTCTGGCGGAATATGCGCGCACCTCCGATGCGGTGGAGGCGGCGCGGTTTGCCTGTGCGGCAGCGTCTCTTTCCGTGGAAAAAGTCGGCGCGGTGAAGTCTATTCCAAAGCTGGACGCCATTCGCGCGCGGCAGGGGTAAACCGCCGCGCCGAAAACGTGCGTCAGCTGGGCGACTTGGGCGCGTAGTCGGCCGGGTCCAAGCTCTTCGGACGCCCCGGAAGCGACAGATTGCTGACCGAAGGCTGTTTGCGGGCGATCACCTTGCCTTTGCGGATCACGGCGAGGCGGTCCGCGCGCAGGCGGATGGTCTCGATCTTGTCGCGCGCTTGCAGCAGCACAAGATTGGCGGCGCAGCCTTTGGCAACGCCATAGCCGCCCAGCCCCATGATGTGTGCCGAGTTTTGCGTGACCGCGTCAAAGCACCAGGCCATGTCCTCGCGACTGGACAGCTGCCCGACATGCAGACCCATGAAGGCCACATCCAGCATGTCAGCCGTGCCCATGGAGTACCACGGGTCCATAACGCAATCAGAGCCAAAGCCCACAGTGATGCCGGCGTCCCGCAGCTCACGCACGCGGGTTTGACCACGCCGTTTGGGATAGGTGTCGTGCCGCCCTTGTAGCATGATGTTGATCAGAGGGTTGGGAATGGCGTGCACGCCTGCTTCGACCATTAGCGGGATCAGCTTGGAAACATAGTAGTTGTCCATCGAGTGCATGGAGGTCAGGTGTGAGCCAGCGACACGTCCTTGCAGACCCAAACGCTGGGTTTCATAGGCGAGCGTTTCGATGTGGCGGCTGTGTGGATCGTCACTTTCATCACAATGCATGTCGACCATCAGGCCTCTGTCCGCAGCAATTTTGCAAAGCTGACGCACAGACTCTGCGCCATCCGCCATGGTGCGCTCAAAATGCGGGATGCCGCCAACCACATCGACGCCCATATCCAGCGCGCGCAGGGTGTTGGCCATGGCGGTTGGATCACGCAGAACACCGTCTTGCGGGAAGGCCACCAACTGCAGATCGATGTAGTCTTTGACCTGGTCCCGCACCTCAAGGAGCGCCTCAACGCCCTTGAGTTCATCATCGCAGGTATCGACATGGCTGCGGATCGCGCCCAGCCCCATGGAAACCGCCAGATCGCAATAGCGCAGGGCCCGTTGGATGATGTCATCGACACTTTGCACAGGCTTGAGTTCGCCCCAGAGCGCGATGCCTTCGAGCAACGTGCCGGAGACATTCATGCGCGGTGTGCCCAGCGACAGCGTGGCGTCCATGTGAAAATGCGGGTCCACAAAGGGGGGCGACACGAGATAGCCTTTGGCGTCGATAACCTCGGTGGCCTCAGCCGTGATACCAGCTTCAACAGCGGTGATAATGCCGTCTTGGCAGGCAATGTCGACACCGCTGCGCCCGTCAGGAAGGGTCGCGTTTTTGATGATCAGATCAAACATGAGAAATCCTAGCGTTGGCCTTTGAACCACGGCGTTAGAAGCGCGCGGGGATAGTCGGCTTTTCGGGCGGCCACCACAAGCGCGATGATCGACAGGATGTAGGGTGCCATCAGGAAGACCTGCCCCGGCACAAGAGCGCCCACTTCGGTTTGCAGGCGGACTTGCAGCGCGTCAAAGGCACCAAACAAGAGCGCGCCGAGCAGGGCTTTGCCCGGCTTCCAGCTGGCAAAAATCACCAGTGCGATGCAGACCCAGCCGCGTCCGTTCACCATGCCAAAGAAGAAGGCGTCAAAGGCCGACATTGTCAGGAAGGCACCACCAAGTGCCATCAGGGCAGAGCCCGCCACCACGGCCCCGATGCGCAGACCGTAGACCGAGAGGCCTTGGGCATCGACGCTGTCAGGGTTGTCACCCACAGCTTGCAGGGCGACGCCCAGCGGGGTGCGGTTGAGTACATACCAGACCAACCCAACCATCAGGATCGCCAGCCATGTGAGCGCGGTTTGTTGAAACAGCACCGGCCCCAGAAATGGCAGTTCCGAAAGCAGTGGCACATCCAGCGGCTGAAACGGCTCAATGCGCGGCGGGGAGGACACGTTGGGCAGCGCGGTGCGATAGGTGAAGTAGCTGACCGAGGTGGCAAACATGGTCACCCCAAGCCCGGACACGTGTTGAGACAGCCCCAATGGCACGGTCAGGATAGCATGGATCAGACCGAAGAAAGCCCCCGCGAGCGCGGCCACCAACACGCCGCCCCAGAGGCCCGCGCCAAGCCAAACCGCCATCCATCCGGCCATGGCCCCGGCGGCAAAGATGCCTTCGATACCCAGATTGAGCACGCCGGTTTTCTCACAGAGCAACGCGCCGAGCACGCCAAAGATCAGCGGTGTGGCGATGCGCAGCGAGGCGGCCCAGAAGCTTTCGCTGAGCAGGATTTGCAGAATGTCCATCATGCCTGCTCTCCTTTGGGCGTTTTTACCAAAGCGATGCGGTAGCGGGCAAAGAAGCCGCCAATCAGCACGCAGAGCAGCGACATGGAAACCACGAGATCTGCCAAGTAAGACGACACCCCCATGGCGCGGCTCATGCTGTCGGCGCCAACAAACACACTGGCGATGAAGAGCGCGGACATGACCACCCCAACTGGTGAGAGGCCTGCGAGCATGGCGACCACAATGCCGGTGTAGCCAAAGCCGGGGCTGAGGTCGGCGGTGAGATAACCTTTGAGACCTGCCACTTCGCTCACACCGGCCATACCGGCCAAAGCGCCGGAGACAATGGCGACGCTCATCAGCGAGCGGTTTACGCGGATGCCGGCGTGTTTGGCGGCGGCGGCGTTTTCTCCCACTGCGCGCAGCTTGAAGCCCCAAACCGACCGCGCCAGCATGAACTGTGCCACACCGGCGCAGACCAGCGCGATGATCAGGCCGGAATGTACGCGCATCCGGTCCATCAGAGGGGGCAACATGCCTTGATCCAGAATGGGCGGGCTTTGCGGCCAGCCAAGGCCCATAGGGTCTTTGAGCGGGCCTTCGAGCATCATTTGCAGGAAGATCAGGATCACGAAGTTCAGCAAGAGCGTGGTCACCACCTCATCCGCGCCGAAGCGGGATTTGAGCACGGTGGGCACCGCCATGCCCACGGCACCTGCTGCGCAGCCAAAGAGCACGATCAGCGGGATTAACACAAAGGAAGGCGCGTCGATGGCCCCTGCCCCGATGGCCACGGCAGCCATTGCGCCGAGGTAGAGCTGGCCTTCGGCCCCGATGTTCCAGAGCTTGGCCCGAAAAGCGAGCGCGGCGGCGAGACCGGTGAAGATCAGCGGCGTGGCGCGGGTCAGCATTTCGGTGAAAGCAAAGGTGGAGCCAAACACGCCTTTGAACATTTCCTTATAGGCTGTGGTGACATCGGCACCGGCAAAGGCCAGCGGCAGAGCCGCCAGCGCCAGCGCCACAAAGGCGGAGAGCACCGGGATGCCCAACGTCATGAGGCGCGAGGAAGATTGTCTGGGTTCGATGCGGATCATGTCAGTTCTCCCGCCATCATTAGGCCAATGTGTTCGCGATCGCGGCTGTTTGCTTCGATTAGGGCGCCGTCGTGGATCACCATGATGCGGTCCGCGAGGCTCAACACCTCGTCGAGATCTTCGGAAATCAGCACAATGCCTGCGCCACGGGTGCGGGCCTCCAGCAAGCGGCGCGCCACTTCGGCAGCAGCCCCCATGTCGAGGCCGCGCGTCGGTTGGTTGGCCAGGAGCAGCTTGGGGTTTTGTTCAAACACCCGCGCCAGGATCAGCTTTTGGATGTTGCCGCCGGACAGAAGCCGCGCTCGGGCGGTCACACCTGGGCCGCGCACGTCATAGTCGGCTGCCAGCCGGTCCGCGTTGGCGCGAATGGCATCGCGTTTTAACAGGCCCTTGGCCTGCACCTCCGGTTCATCCAACCGCTCGATCACCATGTTCTCAGCGACGCTCATCGCCCCGACGATGCCGTCATGGTGGCGGTCCTCGGGAATGCGGCCCACCCCGGCGTGGATCATCTTGCGCGGGGTTGGATGTGCAATGACCGTTTCGTCCACCTTCAACGTTCCGTTGGTGGGCTGGTTCAGACCGGAGATCACCCCCGCCAGCGCGCTTTGGCCGTTGCCGGACACGCCTGCAATGCCCAAAATTTCATGTTGGTGCACCGCCAGAGTGACATTCTCAAGCGAGTCCCGCTTGGAGCGGCCTGTCACCGACAGGTTCTTCAATTGCAGCACCGGCGCGCCGGGTGTCAGGTCGCTGCGTGGGGTTTCGGGTGTGTCCGCCCCGACCATCATCCGCGCAATGTCGCGCTCGTCAGCTTCTTGAGTGGCAATCTCACCTACCTTTTCGCCATGGCGCAACACAGCGATGCGGTGGGAAAAGGCCAGAACTTCGCGCAGCTTGTGGGAGATGAAAATCACCGACAGCCCTTCGCGGGTCATGGCGCCAATACTGTCAAACAGCGTGTCAGCCTCTTGCGGCGTCAATACGGCGGTGGGTTCGTCCAGCACCAGAATGCGCACATCGCGGTATAAGGCCTTGAGAATTTCGACCCGCTGCCGTTCGCCCACGCTCATCTTGCCCACGGGCACGTCGAGCTGTGCCTGAAGCCCGGTGTGCTCCATGATGCGTGCGATCTTTGCGCGGGCACCAGCACGGTCTCGTTTGAGCATCCGCAAGGGCTCGGAACCCAGCACAATGTTATCCAGCGCATTGAGGTTCTCAGCCAGCGTGAAGTGCTGGTGCACCATGCCGATCCCCGCCGCCAGCGCCGCTTGCGGATGGCCAAGCATCAACGGGCGCATAGCACCGGACTCGTCAGCCACATCCACCGTGCCGTCATCGGGCATGTAGTGCCCAAAAAGCATGTTCATCAATGTGGTTTTGCCAGCGCCGTTTTCTCCCAACAGCGCCAGCACCTCGCCGCGGTGCAAGGTCAGATCCACCGCGTTATTCGCCACAACGGAGCCAAACCGCTTGGTCAGCCCGTTCAAAGATAAGACTTTTTTCTGTGTCACAATGTGAAAAGGCCGACCCCGAGGATCGGCCTTCCCCAAATCAGTTGTCAGAGACAGGACGGTCGTCGTTCACGTTCACACGGAACATGCCACCCATGATGTCAGCCTCTTTGGCCCGCACGGCCTCAACCACATCAGCTGGCACCAGCTTGTCATCCAGCACGAGAGAGCCGCCGCCATACTGCATGAAGCTGTACTGACCGTAGTCCGCCGCTTCAAAGGTGCCGCTGGCGACGCTTTCGATGGCTTTGTCGATGGTGGCTTCCATGTGCCACAAAGCCGACGCCAAAATGGTGCCCGGGTAGTCGCCCGAGGTGTCAATCACGTTGCCAATCGCCTTTACACCGCGTTCGACAGCGGCGTCAGACACGCCAAAGCGCTCCGCGTACATGATGTCCGCACCGGCATCCATCATCGCAAAGGCGCTTTCCTTGGCTTTGGGTGGATCGTACCAGCTGTCGATGAAGTTGACGATGAACTTCACATCCGGGTTCACCTCGCGTGCACCGTCCATAAAGGCGTGCATCAGGCGGTTCACCTCTGGAATAGCGTAACCGCCCACCATGCCGATCACATTGGACTCGGTTGCCTTACCGGCCACCATGCCCGACAGATAGGATGGCTCGTGAATCCAGTTGTCAAACACCGAGAAGTTTGGCGCCACCGCCCCAAAGGACGAGCCCATGAGGAAGGCGGTTTCCGGATAATCCCCGGCCACTTTGCGCGCCGCGCGTTCCAGGCCAAAAACTTCGCCCACTATCAATTGCATACCCTGTTCGGCATATTCGCGCATCACGCGTTCGTAGTCTGTGTTGGCCACGTTTTCGGAAAACACATACTCAATGTCGCCGCGCTCAGCCGCTGTGTTCAGCGCCAAATGGATGCGGCTGATCCACTGTTGTTCCACTGGCAGCGTGTAAATGGCAGCAACTTTCACAGCCTCAGCAGCGGCAATTCCTGCGGACGCAAGAACGCTTGCGCCCAACGCCGATGCGAGCAGCACCCGACGAGACATCTTCCCAACGATCTTCATAGATAACCCCCTGATTGAATGCGGCTAGCTTCGGCAACTTTGACCGTTCGATCAATCTATTTGTTTGCAAATGAGTTTTTTGCTGCAAGACAGGACAGCACTGCTGCCAAATTAAGCCTGTCGCCCAGCGGACAAGCGCAGTCTGTGAACCGGCTGCGTTCCTTGCCGCGCGGAAAATCCAAACACACAACTTTAGCGGCCACTTTGGTCACAGAGCCTGCCTGGGCCCCGCCTAATCCCGATCAGAAAATGAAATCTGTCGCGTCGATCACTGCGATATTCACATTTAGCAACCGGATGGTTGTGGTGCCTTCGACAATCTGCGCATCCAAGCCCACCTGTGTGAGGTTGGCCAGCACATCGCCAATGTTGTTCAGCCCGGCGGCTAGGGACAGGTCGATTTGGTCGCTTCCGTCCTGATAGTCGGTCACAAAATTGGTGGTGCCGTCGCCGCTGGCAAAGACAAAGACGTCCGCATCCGCGCCCCCGGTGAGGGTATCGCTGCCGCCGGCGCCGTTGAGCGTGTCATTGCCGTCGCCGCCAAGCACCACATCGAGGGTATTGCCGGTGCCGGTGAAACTGTCGTTGCCCGCGCCGAGGTCGTAATCGATGCGGTTTTGATTGACGCCGTTGGTCTGCTGGCCCGTCAGGTTGTTGCCAAACACCGTATCATCGCCGCCGCCGGTGGAGACGTCCACGTTGGCGACGACGGTGTTAAGCCCGTAAAGCTGCAGCCCCTGCAGGTCGTAGGTGTTGGCATTGCCGGTGCCAAACATCGTGCCGCCCACAAGTTGCAGCCGTTCCACGCCTGCGCCCATGACGTTGCCGATGCCGTCAAAGTCAAAGCTCTCAAACACAAAACTCGCCCCGGCCAGGTTGTGCAGCGTGTCAAAGCCTGCGCCGCCCACAATGGTGTCGAGCTCGGACTGATCGCCTGCGCGCAGGAAGATCAGATCGCTGCCGTCGCCGCCATCAATCAGGTCGCCGCCGGCGCCGCCTTCGAGCGTGTCATTGCCATCGCCACCCAAAATCGTATCGCTGCCCAGCCCGCCAAAGACCACATCCGCCGACACGCCCGCGCCGGTGAAGCTGTCGTTGCCCGCGCCGAGGTCATAATCGTAGCGGTTTTGGTTGACGCCGTTGGTCTGCTGCCCGGTCTGGTCAGAGCCCACAACCGTGTCATTGCCACCGCCGGTGGCGATCTCCAGGTCGCTGACCACGGTGTTCATGGTCAAAAACCGCACGCCGGTGAGGTCAAAGATGTCGTTGCTGCCGGCGCCCAGCACCGTATGCGCCGCCAGCGACAGTTCTTCGATCTCCAGCACGTTGAAGTTGGGCCCATCAAAGGCGTTGATCTGCTGCAGGGTCACGTCGCCGCCGGTGGCATTCACCAGCCGGTCGATGCCCGCGCCGCCGAGGTACTCTTCGAGTTCGTGGTTGGAGCCCGCGGTTAGCACCAGATGGTCGTTGCCCAAGCCGCCCTCGAGCCGGTCCAGACCGGCGTCGCCTTGCAGCGTGTCGTTGCCCTCGCCGCCTTGCAGCAGGTCGTTGTCTGCGCCGCCCAGCAGGGAATCTGCGCCCAGCATCCCGCGCAGGGTGTCATCGCCGCCTTGGCCAAAGACCACGTCGTTCATCAGCCCTGCGCCGGTGAAGTCATCCTGTCCCGCGCCGAGGTCATAGTCGATCCGGGCCTGGTTGACGCCGTTGGTTTGTTGCGCGGTGGCCGCGCTGCCGATCACCGTGTCATTGCCCGCGCCGGTGGTGACCTCCAGATTGGTCAGAACGGTGTTCAGGCCAATGAACCGCGTACCGTCAAAGTCAAACAGCGTGTTGGCGCCGGTGCCATTGATGCGGAAACCGTTGAGCTGCAGGATCTCGACGCCGGAGCCGTTCACCGTCTCGGTGGCGTCGTCATAGTCAAACACCGAGAAAGTGAAGTTGGTGGTGACACCGTTGGTGATGATGTCAGCCGTGCCTGCGCCGCCAATAAATGTATCGAGCTCGCTGTCTTCGCCTGCGAGCACGGTGAAAGTGTCGTTGCCACCCTGCCCGTTGAGGAAATCGCCGCCCGCGTTGCCGCGCAGCATGTCATTGCCATCGCCCGCGAGCACCGTGTCACTGCCCGTACCGCCAAGCACGACATCGATGTTGACGCCTGTCCCAACAAAGCTGTCGTTGCCTGCGCCGAGGTCATAGTCGATGCGGTTTTGATTGACGCCGTTGGTCTGCTGGCCCGTCAGGTTGGTGCCAAACACCGTATCATCGCCGCCGCCGGTGGAGACGTCCACGGTGGCGACGACGGTGTTAAGCCCGTAAAGCTGCAGCCCCTGCAGGTCGTAGGTGTTGGCATTGCCGGTGCCAAACATCGTGCCGCCCACAAGTTGCAGCCGTTCCACGCCTGCGCCCATGACGTTGCCGATGCCGTCAAAGTCAAAGCTCTCAAACACAAAACTCGCCCCGGCCAGGTTGTGCAGCGTGTCAAAGCCTGCGCCGCCCACAATGGTGTCGAGCTCGGACTGATCGCCTGCGCGCAGGAAGATCAGATCGCTGCCGTCGCCGCCATCAATCAGGTCGCCGCCGGCGCCGCCTTCGAGCGTGTCATTGCCATCGCCACCCAAAATCGTATCGCTGCCCAGCCCGCCAAAGACCACATCCGCCGACACGCCCGCGCCGGTGAAGCTGTCGTTGCCCGCGCCGAGGTCATAATCGTAGCGGTTTTGGTTGACGCCGTTGGTCTGCTGCCCGGTCTGGTCAGAGCCCACAACCGTGTCATTGCCACCGCCGGTGGCGATCTCCAGGTCGCTGACCACGGTGTTCATGGTCAAAAACCGCACGCCGGTGAGGTCAAAGATGTCGTTGCTGCCGGCGCCCAGCACCGTATGCGCCGCCAGCGACAGTTCTTCGATCTCCAGCACGTTGAAGTTGGGCCCATCAAAGGCGTTGATCTGCTGCAGGGTCACGTCGCCGCCGGTGGCATTCACCAGCCGGTCGATGCCCGCGCCGCCGAGGTACTCTTCGAGTTCGTGGTTGGAGCCCGCGGTTAGCACCAGATGGTCGTTGCCCAAGCCGCCCTCGAGCCGGTCCAGACCGGCGTCGCCTTGCAGCGTGTCGTTGCCCTCGCCGCCTTGCAGCAGGTCGTTGTCTGCGCCGCCCAGCAGGGAATCTGCGCCCAGCATCCCGCGCAGGGTGTCATCGCCGCCTTGGCCAAAGACCACGTCGTTCATCAGCCCTGCGCCGGTGAAGTCATCCTGTCCCGCGCCGAGGTCATAGTCGATCCGGGCCTGGTTGACGCCGTTGGTTTGTTGCGCGGTGGCCGCGCTGCCGATCACCGTGTCATTGCCCGCGCCGGTGGTGACCTCCAGATTGGTCAGAACGGTGTTCAGGCCAATGAACCGCGTACCGTCAAAGTCAAACAGCGTGTTGGCGCCGGTGCCATTGATGCGGAAACCGTTGAGCTGCAGGATCTCGACGCCGGAGCCGTTCACCGTCTCGGTGGCGTCGTCATAG
The DNA here is from genome assembly GCF_022448905.1 of Shimia sp. Lineage (GTDB taxonomy): Bacteria > Pseudomonadota > Alphaproteobacteria > Rhodobacterales > Rhodobacteraceae > Shimia. Next base: position 34,094 of record NZ_JAKVCW010000019.1, read on the forward strand.
TCAAACACCGAGAAAGTGAAGTTGGTGGTGACACCGTTGGTGATGATGTCAGCCGTGCCTGCGCCGCCAATAAATGTATCGAGCTCGCTGTCTTCGCCTGCGAGCACGGTGAAAGTGTCGTTGCCACCCTGCCCGTTGAGGAAATCGCCGCCCGCGTTGCCGCGCAGCATGTCATTGCCATCGCCCGCGAGCACCGTGTCACTGCCCGTACCGCCAAGCACGACATCGATGTTGACGCCTGTCCCAACAAAGCTGTCGTTGCCTGCGCCGAGGTCATAGTCGATGCGGTTTTGATTGACGCCGTTGGTCTGCTGGCCCGTCAGGTTGGTGCCAAACACCGTATCATCGCCGCCGCCGGTGGAGACGTCCAGCGCCGAGACGGTGGTGGCCAATTGGGTCAGGCGCAGGCCTTGGAAGTTCATCAGGTCATTGCCCCCCGTGCCAAGCACGGTCAGGCCTGCGATCGCCATATTCTCCAAGCCAGAGCCGCTGACCGTTTCGGTCACATCGGTGGCATCAAAGGCGTCAAACACCAGATTGGAGCCGCTGGTGTTGAGCAGCCAATCCGCGGTGCCATCGCCCCCGACATAGATGTCGCCCAACGAGCTAGTGCCGGATTGGATGGCGATGGTGTCATTTCCGTCGCCCGCCAAGATCCAGTTGTCCGCCGCGCTGCTGGTGATGCTGTCGGCGTTGGCGGTGCCCTGGATGTTTTCAAAATTCACGGCCGTCAGATCCACGGAGCCATTGCGGGCGATGTCGATGTCCCCCGTGGTGAGGTTCGCCGTCACCGCAGACCCCGCCGCCAACAGGCCGCTGAGGTCGAGCCAATCGCTGCCGCCGTTGCCGTCCACATTCATGAAATCGGTGAGCACGCCGATGGTGTCATTGCCCAGACCACCCGAGAACGTCTCGCCGTCAAATTCGTTGAGATAGCCCGACACTTCCAAACCGGACACCAAGGTGACGGCATCATCTCCGCCGAGGGCATCCAGGAAGTTGTTTTCAAAGGCCGTATCTGGGAAGGCCGCCACGGCGGCGCTGAGATTGACGGCGTCGTTGAGCTCGGTGAAGAGGCCATCGTTCACGCCGTCGATGGTCACCGTCAGGGTGGCCGCATTGGTGGCGCCAAAGTCGTCCATCAAGGTGAAAGTGAAGGTTTCCTGCAGGCTGGCCCCGGACAGAAGGCCATGCACCGTTGGGTTGTCGTCATCCACCGTGTAGCTGTAGGCGCCGGTCAGCGCGTCCCATGTCAGCACGCCATAAAGCCCAACGATACCGGTGGTGCCATTGATCTGGCCATCCACATCGACCACCGAGACCACAGTGCCATCGACATCGGAGGCGTTACTTTTCAGGTTGCCATTGCCCACGGCGCTGATGGTGATGCCGATGCCTTCGAACACATTGAGGCTGACGTTGCCCACGGTGGGCGCATCGTTGACGCCGGTCAGGTTGACTGTCACCTGCCCGGTGTCGCTGGCGCCGTTGCCGTCGGTGATCTCATAGCTGAAGCTGTCCACGGCCGGGGTGCCGTCGGCCAGCGCGTCAAACACACCCGCGGGATCGTAGCTGAGCGTGCCGTCCAGATTGAGCGTGACCGTGGCGCCGGAGCCGGTCAGCACCACAGAGCCGCCAAGCGCCACCGCTTGGCCGTCGATCATGGTGACCGCGAAACTGTCGAGATCCGGGTCGCTGTCGTTACTGGTCACGTCGATGAGCACGGCGGTGTCTTCATCCGTGGCCGCGGTGTCGTCGACCGCAGCGGGCGGGGCGTTGCCGCCTTCTACGGTGATCACCAGCAAGCTTGGGCTGGTGGTTGTGCCATCGCTGATCGCCATGGCCACCGTGACGGTGTCATTTTCGGACGGATTCAGATCAAGGAAATTGGTTTGGGGATCAAAAGTGTAACTGCCATCTGCCAGCACGGTCAGCAGGCCTTGGCGCCCGCCTGCAGAGGTCACCACAAGGGCGGTGCCAGGGGCCACGCCGGCCACCAGTCCGACGCTGAGGCTGTCACCAGTGTCGATGTCACTGTCGTTGATGAGGACATTGCCGCTAACCGTGCTGTTTTTAGCCGCGGTGGCCACATCGTCCGCCGTCACTGGCGCATCGTTTTCGCCGGTGACGTTGATGGTCAGGGTCGAACTGTCGCTGGCGGTGCCATCTGTAATGTCGACGGCAAAGATGTCGGTATCATTGAAGCCGTCGTCGATGCTCTCGTCTGTCACGAGGTAGCTGTAGCTGCCGTCTCCGTTGAGCGTCAGCGTGCCGTAGGCGCCGACGAATACGCCTGCGTTGGTGACGGAAAGCACGTCGCCCGCGTCCACGTCGGTGTCGTTGGTCAGCACGTTGCCGGTGGATGCCACACCGTTGTCGCTGGCGCTTGTGCTGTCGTCATTGGCCACTGGCGCATCGTTCTCGCCGGTGACGTTGATGGTGAGGGTGGAACTATCTGCGCTCGTGCCGTCGGTGATGTCGACCGTAAAGCTGTCCGTGTCGCTGAAGCCGTCGTCGATGCTCTCGTCTGTCACGAGGTAGCTGTAGCTGCCGTCTCCGTTGAGCGTCAGCGTGCCGTAGGCGCCGACGAATACGCCTGCGTTGGTGACGGAAAGCACGTCGCCCGCGTCCACGTCGGTGTCGTTGGTCAGCACGTTGCCGGTGGCTGCCACGCCGTTGTCGCTGGCGCTGGTGCTGTCATCGTTGGCGACGGGGGGCGTGTTACTCCCACCTGTTCCAGAGCCTGTGACCGTGACCGTCACCGTAGCGGTGTCGTAGCCGCCGTTGCCGTCGGTGATGGTGTAGGTGAAGGTATCGGTGGCGGTGCTACCTGCGGCGAGATAGTCGAACTGGCCGTTGGCGTCGTAGATCAGATCGCCCCCTGCGGTCAGGGTGATTATGCCGATGGTGGCCGTGCCATCCACCGACACTACCTCCAGCGTGTCACCTTCCCAATCAAAATCATTGGTCACCAGGCCAGAGGCGCTGACGGTCAGTGCGGCGTCTGATTGCGCGGCGAGGGTGTCGTCGACTGCCAAAGGCGCATTGTTGGCGGCACGCAGGTTGATGGTGATGTCGTCAAATTGCAGGAGTTCGATGCTGAACAGCCAATCGGTGCCGAGGACATCCGTGTGGGTCACCCGCAGGCCGCACCAGCCTTGGTGGAACGTAAAGTTGAGAATGCTGTCCTCAAACACCGCGGTGTCCCTGCCGCGCCCGCCAAAGAGCACATCGTTGCCTTGCCCGCCTGAGAGCACATCCCGTCCCCGACCACCAAACAGCCAGTCATTGCCGGCGTCGCCAAATAGTGTGTCTTTACCGTTGCCGCCTTTGAGCAGGTCGTGCCCGTCGCCTCCGGAAATCAGATCGCGCCCATTGCCGCCTAATAGGATGTCATTGCCGCCATTTCCGTTGATGGTGTCATGGCCATTGCCGCCATAGAGAAAATTGGACAGCCCATTGCCATTGATGAGATTGTTGCCGTTGTTGCCAGGCATAAGACGTTCCCCCGAGGATGCTGCATCCGCAGTTGCAGATGATGGACCCGACCGGGAAGACAGGCTTGGACTGGGTATTTGGAGTGTGAAAAAAGTTAATTTTGGCCAGAAAAGGCGTTAAATCACATACCCTAGAATTGAACGGTTTTAGTGCGGTCCCACCTACGGTCGAGCGACGACTGAAACGGAAAACTGGCAAGCACTTTTAATCGCTGAAAAAACCAGAAATCACTTGTTTTTTATAGCAGAAATGGAGCGTTTTGTCAGCCTTCCGGTCTGTGAGATCGGCACAAAGGATTTTTTTAACGCCTCGATTGGGGCGACAACAGACCTTGCGCAGGCCTGTCTCAATGGGCGGCCCCAAAGGCCACTCTGTCTTGTACCTCCAGCAGTCACATCAGGCAGAACAGCAGCCTAGCGACGGCAAACCTCGCAGGGGTCAGGTGACTTTGGCACGTACCTGGAACCGCTCTTCGCGCCAGGTTTCATTTTTCAGAATGCTTTCCAATATGTCCACGGCCTTCAGGATGTCAGCCTGATCGATGAACAACGGCGTGATCCCAAAGCGCATCACATCCGGCGCGCGGAAATCGCCAATGACCTGATTGGCAATCAGCGCCTGCATGCAGGCGTAGCCGTGCTCGAACCGGAAGGACACATGGCTGCCCCGGTCCTGCGGATCTCTTGGACCGGCAAACGTCACGCCCGGACAACGGGCCTCCACTTCACGGATAAACAGCTCGCTCAGGTCGATGGACTTTTGGTGCAGATCTTCCATGTCCACCGTGTCCCACACGTCCAGCGCGGCGTCCAAAAGCGCAAAGGATGCGATGGAAGGCGTGCCAATGCGCATGCGTTCAATCGCATCCGGCATCGGGCGGAAGTCGGTGTCAAAGGCAAACGGAGCCTCATGGGCATACCACCCCGACAGCGCACTTTCGACCACACTCAACAAGCGTGGTGCCACGTGGATGAAGGCCGGCGCGCCCGGGCCGGCGTTGAGGTATTTGTAGGTACAGCCCACGGCAAAATCCACATCCAGCACTGCAACATCCACCGGAATGGCACCGGCAGAATGCGCCAGATCCCAAACCACCACGGCACCATGCGCGTGGGCTTTCTCGATGATAGCGCGCATGTCGTGGCGCCGTCCGGTCCGGTAATCCACCTCCGTGACCATCACCACCGCAACCTCGTCAGTGATGTTATCCAGTACGTCCTCTGGATTTGGGATGCGCAGCTCATACCCCGCGTCTTTGAGCTTCATCAGCCCTTCAACCATATAGAGGTCGGTGGGGAAATTGCCGTTGTCTGACAGGATCACCTTGCGCTCTGGCACCAAGGCCAGACCCGCTGCCACCGCCTGAAACACGCGGATCGAGAGCGTGTCGCCCACCACGGTTCTGCCGTCCGGCGCGCCGATCAGCCGCCCCACCCGATCGCCCAATGTGTTGGTCTGCATGAACCAGTTGCGGGTGTTCCACCCCCGGATCAGCTCCGTGCGCCACTCATCCATCAGGAAACGTTGCATGCGGTCAGGGGCCGCCTTCGGCATCGGACCGAGCGAATTGCCGTTGAGGTAGATCATGCCTTCGGGGATGTCGAACATGGCGCGGGTTTTGGAGAAATCAGTCATGGTGTTTTCAGCTCATTTGGGCGCAGCAGTGCGTAGCGAAGATGTAGGTTTAGGCGATTTCAGCGGAGTGCCAGACGTTTTTCACAGTCAAGTAGCTCTTCAGCCCTTCGGTGCCGCCTTCGCGGCCGTAGCCGCTGGACTTCACGCCACCAAACGGGGTTTCGGGCAGGGACGCCTCCAGCGTGTTGATTGAGAAGTTGCCCACCTCGATCTCATCAATCAAACGGTCGATGTAGTCGGCACGATTGGTAAAGGCATAGCCCGCAAGTCCGTATGGCACCGCGTTGGCCTGTGCAATTGCTTCATCTAGACTGCCGACCGGATTGAGCACCGCAATCGGGCCAAACGGCTCTTCCTGCATGATCCGCGCAGAACTTGGAACATTTGTGAGCACCGTGGGCTGGAAGAAATAGCCGGTGTCACCGTGCCGTCCGCCGCCTGTGCTCAATTCTGCGCCCTGAGCCACCGCGTCTTCTACCAAAGCGCTGAGCACGGGGATGCGCCGTGCGTTGGCGGTTGGCCCCATTTCCACACCGTCAGTGATCCCATTGCCCACCACCGTGGCGGCGGCGCGGGCCACAAAGGTATCGACAAAGCGATCAAAAATACTTTCGTGGATGAAAAACCGCGTGGGGGAAGTACAGACCTGCCCGGCGTTGCGCATTTTTCGCACCGCGCCGCTGATTGCAGCCTGTTCCACGTCGGTGTCTTCACAAACGATCACTGGCGCATGGCCGCCCAGCTCCATCAGAACCCGCGTGTCACTCTGCGCAGCAAGACCTGTCAGATGCCGCCCGACCTGTGTGGAGCCGGTGAGCGCCACGAGGCGCACGGAGGGCTGCGGGATCAGAAATTCAGAAATCTCAGACGGCACGCCAAACACCAGATTCAGCACGCCCGGAGGCAGGCCGGCCTCTTCAAACGCCCGCACGATGTGGATCGCCCCGGCAGGCGTTTCTTCGGCGGCCTTGAGAATGACGGAGCAGCCAGAGGCCAGCGCCCCGGCAATTTTACGGGCGGGTTGGCTCATTGGGAAGTTCCACGGCGAAAACGCCGCGACCACCCCAATGGGGCTGTGGTGCACCGAAATTTTGCCCCCCGCGGCGGAGGGGATCACCCGGCCATAGGTGCGCATGGCTTCGCCAGCGTCCCATTCAAAAAACTCGGCTCCACGGATGACTTCCAGACGGGCCTGCGCCAAAGGCTTGCCGTGCTCCGCTGTGATGCTCTGTGCGATCTCTTCCTGACGGTCCCGCATGATGGCGGCGGCCCGCACAATCAGGTCCGCCCGCGCGCGGGGCGATGTCTTGCGCCAGACCTCAAACCCTGCTTCGGCAGCCCGCAAGGCGTCTTCCAAATCGGCACGGCTGGCGCAGGGCAACTGGCCCAGTACCGCTTCTGTCGCAGGGTTCACAACCGGAAGGGTCTTTGCGCTGTTGCGCCACTGTCCATTGATGAAAAGTTGCAGGTCTGGATAGGTGTGCATGCCGCCCTCGCTGTCTTCCTTGACTTGCCCCCATAAGTCCTGCGTCCAGCGCCCTGCCGCAACAGAATTGAACAAATCCAGCTATAACAATGGCGAATATCAGAGCGTCTCAATGCGCCCCTGTATCTCCTCTGCGGCGGCGCGCAGCGCTTCCAGAAAGGCCGCACTGGCCGGAGACAGGCTTTGGCTGCCACGATAGGACACGCCAACCGGCCCTGCGCCAAACGGGGCCACCCAATCCAGCGCTGCCAGCAGACCATTTTGTATGTCGAGAGCGGCCACATGGGCCGGCATCAGGCCGATAAAGTTGTGAGAGCGCAGCAAAGACCGGTTGGCCAGGTAGGACACGGATTCAATGGCCGTCTCCGGCGCATATTGATCCTGACGTACAAAGAACTGGTCACATTGCCGACGCAGGGTGGTTTCGATGGGCGGCAGGATCCAGCCATAGGGCTTAAGCTGGTCGAAGGTGACGTTGGGCAGCGCCGCCAGCGGATGCTGGGTGCCCACCACAGCCACAATCCGTTCGTCAAAGAACTTCTCCTGACTGGTGTGTTGACGGTGTCGATGATCCGGCAATCGCCCCACCACCATGTCGATTTCGCCAGACAACAGCGCCGGCATCAGGACTTCATTGGTGCCTTCGACAATCTTGATCGCCACTTTGGGACGGTCTTTTAACAGCTGCTCCACTGCCATCGGCAGCAAAGACGGTGACGCCGCCAATAAGGTGCCGACGACCACCCGACCGGCGTTGCCCTCGTTCAAATCGTCCAGCTCCTGCGCCGCATTAGACACCTGCGCAAAGATCAGCTTGCCGTGCCGAATGAGAGAGTCGCCAAACACGGTGGGCACCACGCCCCGATTGGTACGCTCAAACAGCTTCACCTCAAAGTCCAACTCCAGATCCTGGATCATCTTGGTGGCAGCCGGTTGGGAGATGCTCAGATCCCGCGCGGCGCTTTGTATGCTGCCATGCTGACCAACGGCGACCAACAATCGCAATTGCCGCAGCTTCAGGCGGGTCAAAGCACGCTCTACAATTCGGGTGTGACGGGTGGCCATGGCAGGTCCTCACATCGACATAGGGGAAAGAAGCCGTTCGACCGCGGCCACCATGCTCATCGCGGCCAGAGCCGAACTGCGGGGATTGTCGGGCAAGGCGCTGCCTTCGATGCGGAACGAGAACTGCCCAAAGGCCCCGGTTGCTTGCACCTCGTGAATGTTGGCCGAGATCATCGGGTCCGCCACCAGTTTGACGCGTGTCTCGTCAAAGCCTGTGCCCGCCAACGCCACCGCAGCCGCAACATTGGCGTTTTTGGGATACGACAATGCCGCCTGACGTGCGGTGCCCTCAAAGTGCACGGTGGGTGCGGATAGGCTGCCAAGGTCCAGTTGAGCCTCCGCCTGAGAGCCTTGCCACCCAAGAGGCGGCTTTCGGCCAATGTAGGTGACCTCTTTTACCCCCCCGACCTTGGCGGCCCGCAAACTGTCCAAGGCGCCGATGGCGCCACTGGCCAGATGCAGCTGTGCGCCGCCGGACTGCGCGGCCTGCGTAAGTGTTTCCGCCAAAGAGGCATCGGCCAACGCCCCCAAAGACAGGGTGATCACATCGGTGCCCCGCGCCAAAAGCGCGGGCCCGTGCTGCGTCAATGCCGCGTGGCCGCCGCAGTCCAACACCAAAGCGATCTCGGCAGGCAACTCCGTCACCGATGTGACGCGCACCACATCCGCCAGCGACGTGTCCTTGGGCTGTGCCGACCGCGCCAGAACCGCATGGGGTCCCCAACCGCGTTGCTGCAAAGCCTCTGCCACATAGCGCCCGATTGCGCCTTCCCCGATGATGCCGATTTTCATGTGTCTCTCCAAGTACTCCATCAATATAGTGAAAGAGAGCCCTCTCTGTTATCAGAATTTTGGATAACCAGTTTCTTGGGATGCGGCTGGTGCGGGGCCGCATCCGTGGCCTATCAGGTCTGCAAAGAGCCCAAAAACCGGCTCCCTCTCTTTGCCGGATCGGAGTGTCGCCTTGAAATACGCCAAACATGAAGCCAAAGCCTATTCCCGTGAAACCATGCGCGGCATTTGGGCGGCGGCGCTCAATCCGTTTGACGAGACCTTGGCGCTGAACGAAGCCGGTTTGCGCCGCAACATCCGCCATTGGATCGATGACCTTGGCATTCAGGGGCTGTTCATTGCCGGAAAACAAGGTGAGTTCTGGTCGATGTCGCTGGAAGAGCGCAAGCGCAACATGACGATTGCGGTGGAGGAATGTGGCGACAAGGCTGGCACCATCATGTCGATCTCCGACCAGAGCGTGCAGACTGTGCTGGAACTTGGCCAACATGCCCAGGACTGCGGCGCGGACTATGTGGTTGTCCATGCCCCGATGCTGAGTTTCTGCCACGACCGCGACGAGGTTTTGTATAACTATTACAAATACCTCTGTGACCGGCTCGACATTGGCATCGCCATGTGGAGCCATCCGGACAGCGGTTACCTGATGGCGCCAGAAACCTGCGCCCGGATTGCGGACCTACCCAATATCATGGCGATCAAATATTCGGTGCCGCGCGAGATGTATGCCCAGTTGACCAAGATGGTGGGCGACAAGATTCTTGTCTCGACCTCGCTGGAAGACGACTGGCTCGATAACATCGAAGAGCTGGGCTGGCAGCTGTATCTGTGCTCGTCCCCTCCCTACCAGTTGCAAACCAAAAATGACCGCCGGATGCACGAATACACCGAGTTGGCTTTCGCCGGGAAGTTCGATCAGGCCCGCCGGGTGCGTGACAGCCTGGAGCCGGTGCGGGCTGCGATCCGCAACAGCAAGCCCGCTGGCAAACCCACCGCCCACGGCAAATACTGGCAGGAATTGCTGGGACAGGTCGGCGGCCGGGTGCGCCATCCGATGTTGGAACTGAGTGAAGCCGAAAAGGCCGCCACCAGCGCCGCGTTTGAAGATTGCGGGCTACAGCTCTGAACCGGCGATGTTAGGCGAAGCGCTGGCCCTGCTTGCAGCCGCCGCCTACGGCGTGGCGGGCGTGTCCATTGTCCATGCAAAACCGCAAGCGCAGGGCGACAACGGCATCTTTCTGTCCATTATCGTCACAGCTGTCTGTTCTTGGGGGCTTTGGCTGTTCACCGCAGACGCCCCTCGCGCCGTGCTGGTGTCTGGCGCGGGCGGAATGGCGCTGCTGATATTTGCCTGCGCCGGGCTCTGCGCCAATGTGTTGGGCCGTCAGACCATGTATCGTGTGACCGAGGTCGCGGGCGCGGTCAACGCAGGGCTGCTGCGTCGCTTGGTGCCGGTCTTTGCCCTACCCTGCGCCTTTGTTGTACTGGGGCAAACGCCCGGCTCACAGGTTCTGCTCGGCGGTGTATTTGTCCTTGCGGGGGTACTGTTCTATCTCCGCCCCAGCAAAACGCCGTTGGGTGGCTGGGTGATGCTTGGGACCTTGTCCGCCTTTGCCTATGCAATGGCCTATACCCTGCGCGGCCTTGGATTGTTGCATCTGCCAGACGCAGCATTGGGCACCGCCATTGGCGCGTCGGTGGCCGCTGTCTGGGTCGCCGCTGGAACAGTGTTGCGGCAAGGCCGTTTGTCTGGCTGGCATCACATCACGGGCGACCGGACATCGGCGCATTGGATCACCGCCTTTGCGCTCAGTGCCGGGCAGATATTGCAGTTCTTTGCGCTCAAACACACCACGGTGGCCGCCGTAGCCGTGCTGGGCGCCGTGGATGTGCTGTTTGCCGCCGTGCTGATGCGGTGGCGCCCAACTCAAGAAAACGTGGCGCTTGCACGGTTGCTGCTCGCCATGGTGCTGGCGATGATTGGCACCGCCTTACTGCTCGCGCCCTAAGGCATATTCCAAAAGCGGATAGCCACTTTCCCCAAATTCCATATTTCCTTGCCGCAAAATCCCTTAGCCTGCTGCCAACACGTGCGCGGCGCAGGCATCGCGCGGACATTTAGGGAGGGTCACATGGCCACACATCCAACCTTGAAACCGTTCAACTTCAAAAAATGGGTTGCGGAGAATGCGGACAAACTGCGCCCGCCGGTTGGCAATCAGCTATTGCACAAGGAAGGCGACATGATTGTGATGGTGGTGGGCGGTCCCAACACCCGCGTCGATTTCCATGACGATCCGGTGGAGGAGTGGTTTTTCCAGCAAAAGGGCGACATGATGCTCAAAATCGCGGATGGCGGCAAAATCTATGATGTGCCGGTGCGCGAAGGCGAAGTCTTTATGCTCCCCCCACATGTGCGCCACGCCCCGCAACGGCCACAAGAAGGCTCTATTGGCATTGTGGTTGAGGCCCCGCGACAGCCCGGCATGAAAGAAGGGTTTGAGTGGTTCTGCTTCAACTGCGAAGGGCTGGTGCATCGGGAAGAAGTTGCGCTGGACGGCCCCGAAGGCATCGTGACCGCCCTGCCAAAAATCTACGACCGGTTCCACAACAGCATTGAAAACCGCACCTGCCCGTCCTGTGGCGAGGTGCATCCGGGCAAAGGCAAGCCGCCGGCGGAGTGGGTGCAGCTGTAGGCGGTTTTGAGCATTCGTTTCCACAACTGAGCCGGGCCCTGCAGCTTATCCAGCTTAAGTGGAGGCCAAATAGCTGCCGCGTTACTTCAGCAGCACGTGATACAGCCAGGGCACCGCAAACAACACCAGCACGATGGCAACTCCGAGACCGCCTCGTATCAGACCAGCCGTCGCCCGCCCCCAAAGCGTGCCCCCGAACGCGACCATTGGAAAAAGGCCAGCCGCCAAGGTCAGTGAGGTCAGAAAGATCGAGCGCAACCGCTTTTACGCACCTGCTCAAGGGCTTCAAGGCGATCCGGAACCCCACGCTCCCGGCCAATTTGGTCCACCAATAAGATCGCATTCGAAGTCGGTTTGGCCCAGCTCCCGATCGACGCGAGCCCCCTCTCAGGTAAACTATGCCGGTCATGATAATGTCGACAGATGCGGCCCCGAGCGAGGCTTGCGAGAGCCGGCCTATCGACAATTCGTATCAGAGGGTTACATACAGCCTGTCATCCAGCAATCCGCTGCGCTTTTCCTAAGAGGTCCAGTGATGAGCAAGAAAATCCCCTCCCCCTGCATCGACGTATGCAAGTTCCGTCGCGAAGGCCATTGCTTGGGGTGTTCGATGACCAAGAGCCAAAAGAAGCTCTTCAAGTCGATCAAGAAGCCAGATCAGCGAGAAGGCTTTGTTCAACTTTTGGTGTGTCAGCAGGCACAAATGGGCCGGTACACACATTGGGCACCGGCCTATCGGAAGAAGCTCGACAAAAAGAAGGTCAGGGTAAATTTCCCGCTAACCAAATAGTTAGCGCAGATGGGAACGCAGGAACCAGGCGAACTTTTCATGCACTTGACCACGGCTAATGCACAGGTCTTCTGTCAGAGTATCACCGTGCTCAGCTGCCAATTCACCCGCACCGGCCAGCGTGGAGGCTAGCGTTTCTTGCGCCTCAAGCATGGCTTTGATCATGTCCTTATCGGTCGCGTCACCTTCGTGCTCGCTCACTTTGGAGCGCTTCAACATGCCAGCCAATGTGCCTTCGGCATGCGCGTCCAGCGCTTTGACACGTTCGGCCAGGTCATCTTGCGCTTCAAAATGGTCTTCGTAAATTTTCTGAAACAGGTCATGCAGCGGGCCGAAGGCCATACCTGTCACGTTCCAATGGAAGTTTTGCGCCAGCATGGTGGTTACGGCCGTTTCGGCAACAGACTGGTTCAACGCGTCTGCAATTGCCGCACGGGAGTCGGTGGTCAGATCAATAGCTGTCTGGGTCATTTTGAATACCTCGATACGTCCGTTCTTGGAAACCTTTGGGCGTACAATCGCCGCCCGCTACCCTTATTTATAGCATCGGGAGAGAATTCCAACCACTTTTTAGAATTATTCTAAGTCTGAGAAAATTGCTCGGATATCGACCGTATCAAAAAGGCGAAATTCCGCTGCGTCCAAAGCGGAACTCGTGACTTAATCAGGAACACAAAACTATCTTCGTCTCCACGTGCGAGTGTCTCAAACAAACGCCCCAGCCATGCTTCATCAAATGATATGTCATCGGTGTCTGGCTGAAAGAAGACCGGCCTTTTGCCGACGGCTTGTTTAAAGCCTCGAATCAGGATCTCCGCATGACGCATGTCTGCATTTGCAGGGTCAGCCAGTAACAAACCACAGGCTTCATTGAGGTCCATTCGCGCCGCAGACCGGCTTCGGCGAGCCACCATTCGTAGGTAGTTCACCAACAGAAGTGATTGCTCCGGCAGCCGTTTTACGGGCGTCGGTGTCAAACCATCGGGATTTGCTAGCTGAATTGCTTGCATCTTCGGGTCTCGCTACCTGTGAACGGTCTTAATCGCTCATATGGCACAATTTAAGAATCCTGACAATAATACTTGGTTAAAAGGCCGGAGCAAGCCTCAGCTGCCTAAAGAAGAACACGTCTTCGTTAGCCAGCCGCAGCACTTGCCTTCCACCGACAGCAGCGCAGATCATTCCCCTTTGACGTCTTCGCGTCGATCCGCTGCCATGCCCTCTTTGCGCAAGAAAACTAGAGCTGCGCTGGTCACAACCGCAGCGGACAACAGGTACAAAGCCGAGGCCCAAAGGCCAAATTTCCAAGCGGCGAACAGGCCAACCAACGGCGCAAAGGCTGCCCCCAGTATCCAAGACAGGTTTGTGGCCAGGGCGGAGCCTGAATAGCGGTACTCCGGCGCAAACCTGTTTGGCACGATTGAGCTGGACTGGCCGTAAGACAAACCCAGCAAAACAAAGCCAAGAAGAATGTAAATTGCAGGGTGCGTGTTCAGCCAGGTGATACCAACGCAAAGCACCGGCACCATTGCACAGCTGATCCAGAGGACAACTCGATTGGAAAACCTGTCCGCAAGCACGCCCGACAGAATCACCGCGCCAATAGCCACTGTGCCGCCGATCAACTCCAGCATGAGAATGTGGGTCACATCACCACTACCAAGCAACAGCGTGTAACTGAGCGGGAACACCGTAACCATGTGAAACAGCGCATAGCTGGCCAATGGCAACAAAGCTGACAGAACAATTGTACGGCCTTCATCCTGCAAAAGGCCCTTCAACGGTGCCGATTTCAGTTGCGTGTCATCATCACTGCCAAAATTGGTGGTCATAAGACGTAGGCGTGCAAAAAGAGCCACAACATTGACCGCAAGCACCGCAAAGAAGGCAAACCGCCAACCGTAGCTCAGGAATTCTTCTTCTGTCAGAAAGCCAGTGAGCACATAAAACAATGCCGCAGCCACACAAAACCCAATGGGTCCGCCAAGCTGTGGCACCATGGAATAGATACCCTCTTTACCCTTTGGCGCCGCAGATTTGAGCTGCAACGTGATTCCATCCCAGGCTCCGCCAAGTCCGAGACCTTGCACGAAACGTAAAATGCCCAGACTGATGGGGGCCAGCAGGCCAATCTCGCCATACCCTGGCAGCAGTCCAATCGCGACGGTGGACACCCCCAACACCATAAGCGCCAAAGTAATCTTGGCCGGGCGCCCGATTTTTCTCTGAATCCAGCGGCTTGCAAGACTGGCGATCGGACGTGCCAGGAAGGCCAAAGAGAAAAGCGCAAACGACCAGAGCGTGCCTGTCACCGGATCAAGATGCGGGAAAAACACCGTGGGGAACACCAAAGCCGAAGCAATGGCATAAACAAAAAAGCCAAAGAAATCGGTGACCCGCGCCATCACCACAGTGGTGATCACATCATCGATTGTTACGTGTTGTACCGTTGGGCTGCTGGAACTCGCCATGTCGCATTCTCCTGTCATTTGGGAATACCTGGCTGCGTTTTTTGAGGGGACAAAAAATCGTGGGCGAGGGCAATTGTCGCATTGCAGCATCTTGTGTCCAAAGTCCACAGGCTTTATGCCGCAACTGCGAGGTATCGGTTCAGTAGCAACCTGCCCTACCCAGCAAAATCCTGAACAATAAAGCACGGTTTGCCATGTGGGTCTTTCGCATTGGGCTATCTCTAGCCCTGTTCTTCAGTCTGTCCGGTTGTAATTTGGTGGTTCTGTCTCCCTCAGGAGACATCGCTGCGCAGCAAGGCGACTTGATCGTCTATGCCACGGTATTGATGTTGATCGTCATCATTCCCGTAACGGCACTGACGATCTTTTTTGCCCTGCACTACAAACAGTCCAACGAGGACGCGGCTTATGAGCCGGAGTGGGATCACTCCGTCAGCCTGGAAATCGTGGTCTGGGCTGTGCCGCTGGCAATCATCATTTGTCTCGCCGGTCTCACTTGGGTCGCCACCCATCGGCTCGAGCCTTATGATGACCTCAAAAGGATTTCTGAAGACACACAAATCGACCCCAATGTGACCCCGCTAGAGGTGCAGGTGGTGGCAATGGATTGGAAATGGCTCTTCTTGTATCCAGAATTCGGCATCGCCACCGTGAATGAGGCCGCCGCAATTGTGGACCGGCCCGTAGAATGGAAAATCACGTCCGCAACCGTGATGAATGCCTTCTACATCCCTGAAATGGCCGGCATGATCTACGCCATGGCTGGCATGCAAACCGAGTTGAACGCGGTGATCAATGCCCCGGGGGTCTACGAAGGCTTTTCCGCCAACTATTCCGGCAACGGATTCTCCGACATGCGTTTTGATTTTCACGCATTGGATGAAGCTGGATTTGAAGCCTGGGTGAAGGAAGTCAAAGACGCGCCAAATACCCTGGATCAACACAGCTATACCGAACTGCAAGTTCCCACCACGGCGCATGATGTCACCTATTTCGGCACCACCGAAGACGGCATTTGGGACAAAATTTTGAACATGTGCGCCGGCACTAACGAACTTTGCCTAAACGACATGAAGATGGTGGACGCTCTGGGCGGCGGCGGTTTGGATGGTCTGTACAACCGCGAATTGTTCCGCGGACTGTGCTCTGCAGATGATCCAGAAAGCCTGTTCCTGTTGTTGAAACCGGAACATGACCCCCACAAAGGTGAGATCCTCTCCGCAGTGAACCACCTCCCCGCACTTCCTCTTGCACAATCACAGCCCGAGGCGCAAAACTGATGGCATCCCCTACCGCATCCACCGCAGCCCATGGCGCAGACGCTGTGAACACAACCCATTGGTTCTGGGGCAAACTGGGATGGGACATCTTCCCCTTCTATGACCCGATCATCTTGGGCACCTTCATCGGCACCTGCCTGCTCGGCGTCGCCGTTGTTGGGGCAATCACGTACTTCCGCCTTTGGGGCTATTTGTGGAAAGAGTGGTTCACCTCCATCGACCACAAGAAAATTGGCATCATGTATATGATCCTTGGAGTCATCATGCTGGTGCGCGGCTTTGCCGATGCATTGCTCATGCGCTTGCATCAGGCGCTGGCCTCTGCCGGATACGTTGGTTTCCTCCCTGCCTATCACTATGATCAGGTCTTCACGGTGCATGGCGTGATCATGATTTTCTTCGTGGCCATGCCCTTTGTCACTGGCTTCATGAACTATGTGATGCCACTGCAAATCGGCGCGCGTGACGTGGCATTCCCGTTCCTCAACAATTTCAGCTTCTGGCTGACCGTTTCTGGCGCCGTGCTGATTATGATCTCCTTGTTTGTCGGCGAATTTGCCGCCACAGGATGGCTGGCCTATCCCCCGCTGTCTGGGCTCACCTTCAGCCCGGGCGTGGGCATGGACTACTACCTCTGGTCGCTCAACATCGCCGGGATCGGGACAACACTTTCCGGCATCAACCTTGTTGTTACCCTCGTTAAAATGCGCGCGCCGGGCATGACCTGGATGAAAATGCCTGTGTTCTGCTGGACCACGCTCTGTACCAACGTGCTGATTGTGGCCACTTTCCCTGTTCTCAGCGCCACGCTCGCTTTGCTCACCGCAGATCGGTATCTGGGCACCCATTTCTTCACCAATGAAATGGGCGGCAACCCGATGATGTATGTGAACCTCATCTGGATTTGGGGCCACCCGGAAGTCTACATCCTGACCTTGCCAATTTTTGGCATCTACTCTGAGATTGTGCCCACCTTCTGCAAAAAGCGCCTGTTTGGTTACACATCCATGGTCTACGCGACCTGCGTGATCATGATCCTGAGCTACATCGTGTGGCTGCACCACTTCTTTACGATGGGCGCCGGTGCTGATGTGAACTCATTCTTTGGCATCACCACGATGATCATCTCGATCCCGACAGGGGCGAAGCTCTTCAACTGGCTGTTCACCATGTATAAGGGCCGCATTCACTATGAATTGCCCATGCTGTGGACCGTCGCCTTCATGCTGACTTTTGTGGTTGGCGGAATGACCGGCGTGCTGCTGGCGGTGCCGCCCGCCGACTATGTGCTGCACAACTCTCTGTTCCTCGTGGCGCATTTCCACAACGTCATCATCGGCGGTGTTGTCTTTGGCATCTTTGCGGGCATCAACTACTGGTGGCCTAAAGCATTCGGCTTCAAACTGCACCGCGGCTGGGGTCTTGTCAGCTTCTGGGGCTGGGTGGTTGGCTTCTGGTTTGCCTTTATGCCTCTCTACATCCTCGGTCTGATGGGCGTCACCCGCCGCCTGAGCCAGTTTGAGGACACCTTCTACGGTATCTACTTCCTGATTGCCCTCGTCGGCGCTTTGATGATCGGTGTGGGCGTGCTCGCCTTTGTCATGCAAATCGTGGTCAGCATCTGGAAACGCGAAGAGCTCAAA
This sequence comes from Shimia sp., assembly GCF_022448905.1. Classification (GTDB taxonomy): domain Bacteria; phylum Pseudomonadota; class Alphaproteobacteria; order Rhodobacterales; family Rhodobacteraceae; genus Shimia. The sequence continues at coordinate 51,450 of NZ_JAKVCW010000019.1, forward strand.
GTGGGCGACGACCCTTGGGGCGGACGCACCTTGGAGTGGTCCACTACCTCTCCGCCGCCCTACTATAACTTTGCCTTCAGCCCGCGTGTCTATGAACTCGACAGCTGGCATCACATGAAGACAGAAGGCGCAGCGCGCCCAACCAAAGGCTTCGTCCCGATCCACATGCCGCACTACACCTCAAGTGGCATTGTCATCTCAGGCTTTATGACCGTGATGGGATTTGCTTTGATCTGGCACGTCTGGTGGCTTGCCGCACTGACCTTCTTTGCTTCGCTGGTCTGGGGCATCGCCCACACCTTCAATTACAACCGCGACTACTATGTGCCCGCTGAAGAAGTGCGCGCAATTGAGGCCGCGGGCAACACCTCTATCCCAGCAGCGGAGTAATCCCATGACAGCTTCACTTGCAGGCCCGGCCCCGGAAGGCGGCTACCAGTTTTATGTCACCGAAGACCCACATCATCATGAGGGTCACGATGATCATGACGAACATCACCATGAAACCGGCACCAGGCTGGGTTTCTGGATCTACCTGATGAGCGATTGCCTGATCTTTGGTATCTTGTTCGCCGTTCACGCAGTGCTTGGCACCAGCTACGCCGCAGGCCCGTCACCTGCGGATCTGTTTGAAATTGACAAAATCCTATTGTCGACTTTCTTCCTGCTGTTCTCTTCGATCACCTACGGCTTTGCCGTGATCAACATGCAACAGGACAAACAGCGCGCCATGATGCTCTGGCTGATTGTAACGGGCCTGTTTGGTGGCGCCTTCCTGGTGATGGAGGTGTTGGAATTCCAACACCTCTGGCATCTTGGCGCAGGTCCAGGCGCAAGCGCGTTCCTCTCGTCTTTCTGGATCTTGGTGGGCACACACGGCCTGCACGTCACATGCGGCTCCATCTGGTTGGTGGTGCTTTTGGTGCAGGTGCAAATGCACGGCCTGACCCATGAAAACAAACGCCGGATCATGTGCCTGTCACTGTTTTGGCACTTCCTCGACCTGATCTGGATCGGTGTTTTCTCCTTTGTCTATCTCACCGGGGTGTTGCTATGAGCGCGCAAGAGCACGGCCATGACTCGCATGGTTCTTACAAATCCTACATCATTGGTTTCGCCTTATCGGTTCTGCTGACGGTGGTGCCGTTCTGGATCGTCATGGCAGACGTGAAGGTCAGCTTGAGCATCGCTCTGCTGATCATTTTTGGCCTCGGCGCGATCCAGATCCTTGTGCATGTGCACTACTTCCTACACGTCACTGTTGGCGCGGAGGACGGCTGGCAAGCCATGTCGCTGGTGTTCACCGCTATTTTGCTGGTGATCATCCTGGCAGGCTCGATCTGGGTCATGGTGCATCTGCACGAGAATATGATGCCGGCTCATGAGCAAATCGAGCGGGTTCGCAACCTGCCATGAGTGAGCACAGCGCACAGTCACCGACGTTTTCTGCACGTCCAGTTTGGGTCGACTGTGTGCTGTTGGCACTCTCAGCAGTCATCATCGTGACGTTGGTTGCGCTGGGAAATTGGCAAATGCGCCGCTTGACGTGGAAGCTCGATTTGATCGAGGCGGTAGAGACCCGCGCCTTTGCACCACCTGTAGCGGCGCCAAACACGGGCGCTGTTTTGGAATATCAAAGAGTTTATCTCGAAGGGACGTATCTGCATGACGACAGCCTGCGGATCAAAGCCGTCACAGACCTGGGGCCGGGGTATTGGCTGCTCACTCCGCTAGATGGAAGCGAACACATCACCTGGGTCAACCGGGGGTTTTTGCCTACCGGTTTGGATGGCGGACGGATCACGCAGCCCACTGGACCACAGAGAGTTGAAGGGCTTTTGCGTCTGCCCAAGTCCAAAGGTACTTGGCTCGAAAAGAATGATCCAGGCGCCGGACGTTGGTTCTCGGCGGATCTACAGGCCATGAACCACACTATAGGTTTACCAGCCCGTACCAGTTACTTCGTAGACGCAGACCACACGGACGTTTCACCCACATGGCCGCGGGGAGGGCTTACCCAAGTGTCATTTCGTAACAACCATTTAAGCTATGCATTGACTTGGTACGCAATGGCGTTGCTGTTGGCGGCAATGATCAGCTTTGTGATTTATCAAAGAGTGAACCCGGATCTGTAACTGCCTTCATTGCCCCTTTCAGGACGATCAGACTTAGCCCACATGCAAATAGTCCGCGCCTGACAGCTGGAACTCCGGTTGCAAGGCAGGATCAAATAGCCAATAGGTAGCGGTCGCCTCTACCCCGACCGATCTCCCCGGACACAAACGTACTTCGACTGCGGCTCGAACCCTTATTGTAATGTTGAGCCATCAGCGCTACTCCAAAAGGGCTAGGTCACACTCCAGCTTTGATGCACCCGGCACTAACCAGGATTGGTGCCTCTCAGTATTATAACCGGAGGCTTTTATGCATTCTGATTTTCGACAAACCGTTCTTTGGCCAGTCTCTAGGGTTTTGGCGGCTCTAGGCTTTGCTTCAATTTTTGCCGTTCCCTTGGCGCATGCCCATGTGCGTTGGTTTGTTGACGCGAATGATCCCGCTCTTGAGACATTTCCAACCTACAGCTGGAACGATCCCGCCGTTTTGTCGTGGATCGCAATTGGATGCTTGCTAATTTGCACTGCGGTTGTTTTGGATGGACGGTTTCCGCGTGTCCCAATTATCCCAAGCAAGCTAAGGCATGATGCGATTGAGCTCTTGCGGATATTTACGGGAATGTCGTTCCTGCTGACAGCATACACAGGCGCTTTGATCGCGCCTCACATGGAAGCGTTTAACGGGTTCGGCTATGCATTGGTGTTCTTAGAGGCGGTCATTGGGATCATGTTGATTTCCAACAACCTGGTTCACCACGCCGCAATCCTGATGGGCCTGTTATACCTCGGCACTATGGTTAACTTCGGCTTTGTGAAGGCGTTGGAGTACGTCAACATTATTGGTATCGCCCTCTTTCTCTACTTCAACTATGTCCCGAATGAAGAGTTGAGAGCTAAACTGAAGCCCTACTCGGTTGATATGTTGCGCATCTTCACAGGTGTCGCGCTTGTTACGTTGGGCATTACGGAGAAGCTCGCTGGCGCTATGTTGGGGCAAGCCTTCATCGCGAATTATCAATGGAACTTCATGCCGGCGCTCGGCTTTGACTGGTATACAGATCAGCTGTTCGTTCTGTCAGCCGGCGCAATGGAAGTGGTCTTTGGGACCATTCTCATTCTAGGCGTTGTGACCCGTCTGAACATTCTGGTGGTGGCCGTGTTCATGTTGGCATCCAACATCACTTTCCTTGTGTTCGGACAGAATGATCATGCTCTGATGGAACTGGTTGGGCACATGCCGATAATTGCGACTGCCGTGATTTTGTTGCTTCTCGGATATGGGCAGAAAATTAAGCTCAAGAACCCGACGTTGCGCAGCCAAAGTGTCAAAACAGCTCCCGCAGAGTAAGCTGAGGCCAAGTACGTCATAGTGCCTGCAAACGGCGCTGTGACGTGACACGGATCACCGTAAGCGTTTTGGAGACATACTATGCACAAACTGGCGCTGTGGGCACGTTACCCGCTCCCAAGACCCACAGTGATCTATGCGATTTACTGGACCGTTTGCGCCATTTTTGTCGGCATGCTTTTGTCCCCTGGCGGCGCGCCTCAAACTCCGGCTCAGATAGATCACTCCACGCATTTCACCCATGATCACTCCATGTTTCATGGACTTTTTGAAATTGCAGCCGAAAACGCCCAATTGGTGACGCTACACGTGCAAAAAGACGCCCTGTCCGGGTGGAATGTCGAAGTGCAGACTGAAGGTTTTGAGTTTCGCCCCAACGGGGTGAACAGCGAACCGATTTTGGGGGAAGGACATGGGCATATTTATGTGAACGGGGAAAAACTCGCGCGGCTATACAGTCCGCATTTTCACCTTGCAGATCTGCCTCCTGGAACCAATGAGATACGCGTGACGCTGAATGCGCATGACCACTCTGCTTTTACTGTCAACGGCGAGGAAATCTCTGCAAGCGCGCGAGTTTTTCAACCAATGCCGCAAAGTCCAACACGCTAGAGACTTAGCTCAACCAACACGCCAATGACGCGCGGCATTCTACGTCCGCTGCGCTTTAGTAGACATCCCGCTGATAGCGTTTTTGGTCTTTGAGATTTTCGATGTAGCCCTCGGCAGCGTCTTGATCCATGCCACCATATTCTTTGCAAACATCAATCAACGCAGCGAACACGTCCTTGGCCATGCGGTTCGCATCCCCGCAGATGTAGAAATGCGCGCCATTCTCAAGCCATTGGAAAAGCTCCGCCCCCTGCTCTCGGATGCGGTCCTGCACATAAATCTTCTCTTTCTGGTCACGGCTGAAGGCCACATCAAGCTTCGTGAGCAAGCCTGATTTCAAATAGCCCTGCAACTCAACCTGATAGAGGAAATCCTGCGTGAAATGCGGATTTCCGAAGAACAGCCAGTTCTTGCCTTCGGCCTCCTGCGCTTCCCGTTCCTGAAGGAAGGAACGGAACGGCGCAATGCCGGTGCCTGGGCCAACCATGATGATCGGCGTATCCGCATTGGCAGGCAAACGGAAATTGTCATTGCTTTCAACAAACACACGCAGACTGTCGCCGTCTTCAGCACGACGTCCAAGATGGCCTGAGCAGCCGCCTAGATGGCTGCGTTCAAAGCCATCCCACTCCACCACCCCAACTGTCAGATGTACTTCGTCTTCCACCTCTGATTGGCTTGAAGCAATGGAATAGAGCCGCGGTTGCATTTTGCGTAGACAATCCACCAACTGCTGCGGCTGAATTTTTTGAGGATGTTCGCGCAGGATGTCGTAAATCTGGCGTGGCTCAAGAAAGTCACGCAATAGTACTTTGTCTTCCGCTAGTTTGATCAGCGCCTCGTCCCCCGCCAAATTGCCGTATTTCTCAGCAAATGTCGGATAGGATTGGGTCAGCTCCAGATCCTCAATCAACAGATCGCGGATAGGTTTCGTATCGTCACCCAGCTTGGCTTCCGATGTGCCATCGATGCCCAAAAGCTCAAGCACTTCCTCTACTTCTGCTGCATCGTTGTGAAAGTATACGCCAAGAGCGTCGCCTGCTTGATAAGTCAGGTCAGATCCCTCAAGCGATATTTCGATATGACGCACGTCTTTGCTGCTGTCGCGGCCAGTGATTTTCTGCACCACGCTGATCTCGGCAGCGAAGGGATTTTTCTTAGAATATTGCGAGACCGGTGCGGCCACAGCCACACCTGGCAGCGGCACTACATTGCCACCGGGCGCGGAGGCTGAGGCCTTGAGTTCCGGCTCAAATATGTCGAGCGCCCCGCCAATCCAGCCTTCGGTGTGATCATCGTAGTCGACATCCAATAGAGCTGCTTCAACAACAACTTTGGCACCCAGTTTGCTCAGCCGGTCCTCAAAGTCGATCGCGGTCTGGCAAAAATACTCATAACTGGAGTCACCGATACCGAGTACAGCGACCTGAGTGTTTTCCAGGTTTGGCGCTTTCTTGGAAGCCAGGAAGGCGTGCAGCTTTTCAGCCGGCTCGGGTGGTTCCCCTTCACCATATGTCGAAACCACAATGGTCAGGAATTTTTCGTCTTTGAGTTTGGCCGGTTTGTAATCCGCCATATCAATCAGGCACACATCCATGCCACGCCCTTTTGCGGCGGCCTCTAGGTCCGCTGCAACGTGTTTGGCGTTGCCGGTTTGGGATCCGTAAAGAATGGTCAATGGCGCCGCTTCGGCGACCGGCGCAGAAAGTGGCGCTGACAATGCGCTGCCTTGAGCGGTCGCCGCCAGAAACCCGCTAATCCAGGCTTGCTGAATAGGGGACAATGTACCGGCAAGCTGCGCAAATTGTTGCGCCTGCTCAGGGGATAGCGGATTTATGCCTTGTGGCAGTTGCGTGGTGATCATCGGTTCAATCCTGATCTACATGCAGGCCGCACTCGCGCCCCATACCGTTGAAACGGGTGTCTTCTTCACGCATGCCGTCTTCCAGCTTGCGCGTTGTGTGGGTATCGCCAACGCTGACATATCCCTGTTCCCAAAGCGGGTGATATGGCAGCTCGTGTTCTTTCAGATAGAAATGCACATCACGGTTGCTCCAATCGACAATCGGGTGGAACTTCACGCGCCCGTGCTGAAATTCCAGAATCTTTCGATCTAAACGGCTCTCTGCCTGGGAGCGGCGCAGACCAGAATACCACGTGCCAGCGCCCACTTGGCTCATGGCCCGCTGCATAGGCTCCACCTTGTTTAAGTTGTTGTATTTCTTCAAACCCTCTTCGCCCTGATCCCAAAGCTGGCCAAACCGCGCCTCTTGCCATGCGGGGCTCATGTCCGCGCGGAACACCTTCAGGTTCAGATCAAGGCGCTCTTTGAGCTCATCCACAAAGCGATAGGTTTCTGGAAAGAGGTAGCCGGTATCAAACAGCAGCACCGGAATGACCGGCACGTGCTGCGTCATCATATGCAGCATGACGGCAGACTGGATGCCAAAGCTGGACGATACAACATGATCGCGCGGCAGATTGTGCAACGCCCAGTCCACACGCGTGTCCGCATCCTGCTCTTGGAGCCATTCGTTGGCCGCCGTAAAGACCTTTGGGCCTTTGACCGCCTTAGAGGCATCCTCGTCTAATTGTGTCGCAACTGTCATGGGAATTTCCCTCAGTCCTAAATTCACGCGTGAAAGTCTGTTTTGGAGACTTTGACCTCGGCAACAATGCCTTTACGGATCACGAAATCGCCAAAGCCTTCGTTTGGGGTACGCTCAACCACCCAGCTGGCGATCAACGTATCAAGCTCGGAATAGATCACGTCTGGTGTGACGTTTTCCTTGTAGAGTTTGGGTACGCGAGTGCCGTTGCGATTACCGCCAAGGTAGAAGTTGTATTTGTTTGGGCCTTTGCCGACGAGACCGGCCTCTGCCAGCATTGCGCGGCCACAGCCGTTCGGGCAGCCCACAACACGCAGGATCAGGTGATCGTCAGGAACACCGTGCTTGGCCAGAAGGCCCTCGACGTTAGACACCAGTTCCGGCAGGAAGCGTTCCGCTTCGGCCATCGCCAGCGGACAGGTGGGCAGCGCCACACAAGCCATCGAGTTTTTGAGTTGTGGCGTCATCAGGTCGTCGATCAGCCCGTGTTCGCGGGCAATGCGCTCAATCTCTTCCTTCTGCTCGGGCGGCACGCCAGCAATCACCAAGTTCTGGTTGGCAGTCATCCGGAAGTCGCCCTGATGGATTTCCGCTATCTTGCGCAAACCAGTTTTTAACGGGCGACTCGGGTAATCGAGAATGCGTCCCGAAAGGATGTAGAGTGTCAGGTGCTGTTTGCCATCAATGCCATCAACCCAGCCAAACCGGTCGCCGCGAGACGTAAACTCATAGGGGCGGGATGGTTCAAAACGAACGCCTGCGCGTCGCTCTACTTCCGCCTTGAATGTCTCGGTACCAACACGGTCCAGCGTGTATTTGGTCTTTGCGTTTTTTCGATTGACGCGGTTGCCCCAGTCGCGCTGCACTGTCACGACATGCTCCGCGATCTTCAGCGTATGTTCCAAAGAGATAAAGCCAAAATCGTCGGCCTTGCGTGGATAAGTCGACGTATCCCCATGGGTCATGGCCAAACCGCCGCCCACGAGCACATTGAAGCCAACCAACTTACCCCCCTCCGCGATCGCAACAAAGTTCAAGTCGTTGGCGTGTACGTCCATTTCATTATTGGGCGGTACAGTCACGGTGGTCTTGAATTTGCGCGGCAGGTAGTTGGACCCGAGGATGGGCTCCTCAGTTGAGTGCACCTTTTCCTCATCCAGCCAGATTTCATAGTAGGCCCGCGTTTTCGGAAGAAGGTGCTCTGAGATTTTCTTGGCCCACTCATAAGCCTCCGCATGAAGCTCAGATTCAACGGGGTTGGTAGAGGCCAGCACGTTTCGATTCACATCGCCAGCCGTGGCAATGCCGTCAATGTTGATAGAGCTCAAAACCTGATGCATGTGCTTGATGTTAGGCTTCAGAACACCATGAAATTGGAATGTCTGACGTGTGGTGAGGCGGATCGAGCCATAGCTCGTGTGCTCGCGCGCAAAGTCGTCGATCACCAGCCATTGGTCCGGCTGGATCACCCCGCCGGGCATACGCGCGCGCAGCATCACATTGTGCAGCGGCTCAAGCTTCTGCTTGGCGCGCTCGGCGCGGATGTCGCGATCGTCCTGCTGATACATCCCGTGGAAGCGGATCAGCTGAAAATTATCTTTGGTGAACCCGCCGGTAATGCGGTCCTGAAGGTCTTGCTGAATGGTGCCGCGTAGGAAGTTACTTTCCCGCTTCAGGCGTTCATTATCCGCAAGTTTTCCTTCGACGATCAGGTCCGAATTGTCTGATTGGCTGTCTAACATGGGCTATCGCTTTCGCATGCCTTTGGGCAACAGGACACCACCGGGCGGCAGGATGCCGCCCGTGTTGTTTTTCAAATGTTCAGGAACCTAAACGCTTAGGCAGGTACTTTGGTCTTGCGCAGGTACGGCAGGACCGCTTCAAACGCACCAAACTTCTCTTTGGCGTCTTCGTTACTGACGGTTGGCGGAATGATCACGTCCTCGCCCGGCACCCAGTTTGCCGGCGTCGCAACACCCTTGCTGGCGGAGGTCTGCAAACCGTCCAATACACGCAGGATTTCAGCAAAGTTGCGGCCTACGGTCATCGGGTAGGTCATCGACAATTTCAGTTGCTTGTCTGGCCCAATGATGAAGACCGAGCGCACGGTTGCGCTGTCTGCCGGGGTGCGACCATCCGGCAGATAGGCTTCTGCTGGCAGCATGTCGAAAGCTTTGGAGACCTCCAAACCGTCGTCCGCAATGATCGGGAAGCCCGCCGCTGCGCCGCCATAGCTCTCGATGTCGCCTTTCCACTTCTTGTGGTCTTCCACACCGTCTACAGACACGCCAATCACCTTAGTGCCACGCTTGTCCCATTCTTCCGCAAGCTGTGCCACCGCGGAGAATTCGGTGGTGCATACAGGTGTGAAGTCTTTGGGGTGGCTGAACAAAATCGCCCAGCTTTCATCGATCCAATCGTGCAGATCAAAGCTGCCTAGATCAGTTGTCACATTCAAGTTTGGAACGGTATCGTTGATGCGAAGAGCCATTGTCTTTCTTTCCATTACGCCGTGCATTCCCACAAATTGGGGGTGAACAGCTTGTAGTGTCATGAATTTGGCTGAGCTGGAGCTATCCGAAACGCCGGGCGCGTGGAATCTTTTGCTTGCTTTGTAAATTCGCTAACAGCAGGTTTTTAACGGGTCAATTACACCGGGGAGTAGTAAGGAGGTGATTTGGCATTCCTCCAGGAAACAGAACACGCATTTGCTTTGGAAGACCCAAAATGGAACGAAATTTGAAGAGCTGAAGCGTGCGAAAGCTCTGTTTACCACTCCCGTATGAGAAAACCGTCCGAATTACCTCTGAGAGATTCATTCGGATGTGAAAGCCCGCTAGGACGTCACACGTGGCGGCGTCAATCAGGTTGGAAAAGGTTATTTTGCCATCGGGCGCCACAACAAGGGCACTTACACCAACCGCATCACGATCATCAAACGCATCGACCAGGAAGACCGTGACCTAGCGGGTCTCAAGGACCAACTTCTGGGCCCGGATCTCAGCTCGGATACCGCAAAGCTAATCGGGAAGAGCACAACCGCCTGACTGCTCAAAAATCTGCCGATGAAGCCAAGCCCAACAGGGAAGTGACTCAAGTCAAATGCGACATCGCCCACATCATCGACGCCATTACTGAGGGCCTCTTCTTGGAGCGCTTGAAGGCGAAGATGGACTGTCTCGACTCTGCACAATCCACCCTGCCCTCTCAGGACCATTTTTTTGGCAAGCGCCATTCTTGGCAACACAGGTCGGGGCTGGTTCTACACGCCGCAAGACTTCGAGCCGGATGCCCCACATATCGACATCTGTCTCCTTACAAACTCAAGCTACGAGAAAACACCCCTTATCGCACTCCCAGAGCTACTTACCCGTGTCTCCGAACAATGCGATGAGCCCTTCAGTCAGCGCCCCACGCCAAATCGCGTAGTCGTGACCGCCTTCATATGGAAACCAGTGCACTTCTGGGTATCCTATGTCTCGCAATGCCGCAGCCAACCTCCTAGAAGCCTCGAAAATCCCAACGGAATCTGTGTGGCGACTGGTTTCAAATCGACCCGCGGCAAATACGGCCCGAATGTTCTGGCTTCCAATGCTATGAGCCACATGTGTCATGTAGGGTAGATTCACCGCCGGAAAGGTTTTCGGTGACCACCAATAAGATCCCGACATCGAAATAAAATTTCCGAACACTTCAGGTTGGCGAATGGCCAAGCAGGACGATGCCAAACCACCAAGGCTCGAGCCAGCCACTACAGTCCGGTCTCGATTATGCACCATACCTACATGCGCCAAAGCAAATGGCACGACTTCCGTGGCCACCGCCTCTTGGAATGCTTCATTACATGTAAGTTCATGCATACGCCGTTTCGGATCCAAGCTGTCGATATAAACCACCACCACTGGGGGCAACAGCCCGTCCTTTTGCAAGGTTGTGAGCATGCCTGCAGTGGGACTCTCCAGACTGTATCGCGCACCATCAAAAAGAACGAGCAGAAGATTGTCAGGGTTTTCCGGATCAAAACCTGCCGGCGATTGTATCCATATACGACGCCCGCTTTTTAAAATGGCGCTGTCAAAAAACAATTCCTCCAGATCGTAATCTGTATTCTGGACCGGATAGCCCGGCTGTTTAGGCGCCATATCAAGTGCAGCATAACTCATTTGATCAAATTTGTCCGTGGCACTTGGCAAAAATGGGTATAGATTCAGCGGATCGACTTGAGCCGTCGCAAGCAGTGCCATGCGCTGCTCCCGGGCGTTTCCAGGAATCAATGGAATATCCGGCGCAAGCTGATAACTCAGCCGCAAATCTCTGCGAACGCGGAAAGAAGCAAACCAGATATCCGTGTCACCTAAAGGCCGCATCCAAACATGATCGGATGCAGGCGGGCCAACCAAAAGAACATTTTCTAATGCACCTCTCCACAAAAAAGTAACCAAGCGCATCTCTGGGTCGCCCTCTGGGTCCGCCTCAACCATCGGCGTGCCCTCGACAAGCCGATTTTTCCAGAAGGATGCGACCGCTCCTTCTGAATCTTCCGCAACCAACATCTTTTTTAGAGTTGGACTGACAGGTTCCCAATTAGGTGTGGTCTTTTTCCGCTCTAAAAATTCTTCCTGCGGCACATTTCGTCGTAGTTTGATAGAGCCGCTTGCGCCCTTGGTCGACGATGTCAACCGCAACTGGTAACGATCTCTTGTTGCAACAAAGCGGAAACTTTGAGACGAAACGACATCCGTTAACAGACGGCGCTGCTCTGCCCCTCCCGGTGCTTCTAGGTACAATTCCAGCGCGGCTCCTGCGCTTTCCAAAACACCTTCAACGTAAGATCCTGGGCGTGTTTCAAAATGTACCACTTGCGCTAGTTTTTGGCCCTCAGGATCATTTGGCAAAGCAGCATAAACCTCGGAGGCTTGGTTCAATTCCAGCTTGGCTCCCGCCTCTTGCGACAAAAGCATCGGCGCGCCCTCAAGATACACGGCCATCAGAACGATGAGCGCATGACGTCGTGACATATTCATTTGGCTCTGAGTTGAAGTCAGTTAGGAAAGTCGTCTTCTGAAACGTTTCCAGAGTGGCCTTGCCACTCTGGAGTTTCTGAATATCGATGAAGTCAGAATTCGACGCGCGCGGTCAGCGCAAATGTTCGACCCGGCTCATTCAAAGCAACTGCGCGGTAGTAACCGTTGCCATCTGCAGATCGCCGCACATAAGTCTCGTCAAACAAGTTGCGTATGTCCAAACGCAAAACCAAATTGTCGAGATTGCGAGGACGGTATTCTGAGAAAACATTTACCACAGAGTAACTTGGGAGGTTTTCTTGAACGACTCCCGTATTACCCCCACCTACAGGACCAAGTGTTTGAGTATCATTGTTCTTCAGAGCAATTTCCGCGACGCCGCCCAAACGGAATTGATCGTCGATATCCCAAGCTGTTTCGATCCCAATCAGGTGCCCTACGGGGCGACCAATGTAGAAATCAATCCCCCCGGCACTACTGTCATCCACTTTTACATCTGCATAAGTGTAGTTCAGCCGGACATATCCATTTGCGCCGGTATATCCTGCGGAAAAATCGAGTCCGCTTGTTTCCACCTCATGGATTTCTGCGCGGCTGCTGCCCCCAGGGACTGGCAAAACAGATGCAAGGTCTTTGATATCGGTACGGAACAATGCTCCACGAACATCCCAATCCCCTAGCTCGTATCGTAAACCAACCCGACCGCTGTAAGATCGAGATGGCACCATGCCATCATAAGTCCAAGGGTGCGAGAAGTTGATCAACGCTGCTTCACCTAACTGATACCCGCCCCAGGTTGTGGCAAGTCCAGCGGTAAAGGTCAGCGAGTCCGTCAATAGGTAGTCCAACGCCCCGTTTGCACTGACACCTGTGGCAGAGAAACGGCTTCCATCAACGCCTTTAAAGCTTTGACTATCCACACGAGCGCCGTAGGACGCCGAAAGCCTACTACCGAAATTTTGACGTGCCTGAGCAAACACGCCAATATTGGACACCGTTTCACGGCCACCGTTGACGATTATGTCTCCTGTACTCCGATCCGTTCTTTGATTTGAACCTTTTGCTTCGTCGTCAAAGAAATCGAGACCAGCGGTAACGACACCGTTCTCCAATTGAAAGTCGTTCTTGATGGCCCCACTAAGGCTGATGTTGGTGCCTTCGCCATCCCCCGCATCCGTAAATTGTTCATTCCAAGCCAATTGGACTTCCGGTGAGAAAACCTCGCCCTCACGATTGGCGGAATATGTCAATGAATAGGACTTGCGTTGCGCTTTTGCCTGAAATTCCTGGTTTGGGAGCCCCACAATCCCACCAAAATCTGGACGGATAAAACCTCTTTGCGCAGAACGTACGCCTGTATCTTCAGTATGGGACGCCGAGAACTCAAGCCGCCCATTGTTCTCAAAGGTGTAAGCCAGCTTGCCAAGGTAGCTTTCCAGTTCTGCGCCGGTGCCTTCAACAATGTTCCCATCACCATCCGCATAGTCGTCAGAGGTGTGACGTGTTGATGACAACATGTATTCCAGCCGGTGTTGTCGACCATAAAGAGCTAGCGTGCCGCGATAGTCATCATCATTGTCCGAGATTGAAACTGAGGCAAACCCACCAAAATTGTCGCCAGGGGCAAGCAGATCATCAGCATCTTTTGTTTCATAGGCAATAGCCCCCCCAAGTCCACCCGGCCCGGAATCGGCTGGTGCGAGCCCTGCGCTCACATCGACTTGTTTCAGCAAAGCGGGATCAAGCAAAACGTTTCCGGCATGATGGAACGCGCCTTTATTTTGCCTTGCCCCATCGATTGTGACACTGAGCAGGCTTTCTTCAATCCCTTGAACAAAAACCTTTTGAGCAATAGCCGCGCCCCCGGCAGTAGAAACCTGACTTTTGCCGCGGAACACATCCGCCATAGAGGTCGGCGCACGATCTTCCAGGTCTTCTTCCGTCACCTGAGTGTTCCCTAGCAGATCTTGTGATTCAGAAGAATTGATCCTGATTTCATCAAGCAAGAAGTCGCTCTCCTCATCCTGTGCCCATCCAGCTGAGACACTCAGAGTAGAAACACTGGCGAAGAGTCCTCCAACCAAAAACGATTTACTTTTCCGCATTTTTTTTGTCCGATTCAAAGATTGATTTGTTCATCTGAGCGATACAAAGTGGCGCGACATACCGCCAGTGAGCGTCCAAAGCGTGAGCGTCAGAAATCTGCGTCATAACGCCAAATTGGACCAAATCGAGCCTTAGGTGTATTTCTGCAAATTTTTGGAGGAAGAGCTTTGGCACTTTTCTCACAGGCCACTGTTGAAGGTGAAACCGACCTGTTCACAAAGGATCCCCCGAGACATTCGGACCGAAAAAACTTGCTGGACCGCGCTTTCAAAGGGCGTAGTTTTTGGCAAGAGCTGCAAGCAGGTCTGACCATTCACACATCAGATTCTGTAGCTTTGGAGCGTATGGACAGGATCGGCACGTTCAACCCGAGCGTCTCCCTTTATTGCTATCTTGAAGGCGGTACTGAAGCCTATCTGAACGACCGCCCTTTGGACTTGAGCCGTCGCCGCGGTGCTCCTCCCCATATGGTTTTGACATCAATCAATGAACCCGTGTCTTTCCTACGCCGTATTAAGCCGGGCACCTATGCACGCAAACTCAACTTAAAAATGTCTCGCGAGTGGTTGGCACGCAATGGCATTGATCTCAAATCGGGCGACACATTTCAGCATCTTCGCCGTCACGAATGGAATGTCACAAATGAAATGAAAGAGACAATCGAGAGCCTTGTACGCACTGCGGGTCGTCCTTCTGCCCTTAACAAACTGAAGATGGAGGTTTCTGCTCTAAATCTGGTGTGTTCCGCATTCGCACACCTGGACGATACAACCGAAACTCCAGAGCAATTGGAGGCTGCTGACATGCGGAAAATTGATCGAATGGAACAGTTTATCCGACAAACACCGGGTCCGATGCCGACGCTTCAGGCTATTGCCAATGCGGGCGGCGTAAGTCTATCGACAATGCGCCGCTTGTTTCGTTGTGCTCACGACAAGACCGTTTTTGAATATGTTCGCGCTGTGCGTTTGGATCAAGCACGTTGGGCATTGGAAAAAAATGGTGTCAGCGTCGCTGACGCCGCGGAGATAGCAGGTTACCGTTCTCCAGAAGGTTTTGCCACAGCGTTCAAAAAACACTTGGGTGTTTTGCCTTCAGAGGTTCAGCGCAACTTCTTTGCCCTTGGCCACTGACTAATTAACGCTGGTTTAACCCGGTCTTCTTTGAGCAACCCGACTGATCTGGGAGTGTGTCGTTCTCTTACTACTTGAAACGTTTCAGATCCGCGTCTTACGCTACTATTTGGCCCCCTTAAAACAGAACCGCTTGGACAGAATGCCCAATTCGGCCTGTCTGAAGGCTCAATGTTCCAACGACACGCTAGCTTTTATAACACCTTGAACATCCTCGACGAACACAGCCGGGTATGTCTCGCAATCAGGGTGAAGCATAAGCTGAACATCTGGTGATGTGATCGACGCCTTGAGCGAGCTGCTCATCCTGTGCGTCGAGCCTTCCTATGTCCGCTCTGACAATAGCCCACACTTCATTGCTCAGGCGGTTCTGCACGCGATCAAAGCCGCCGTTGTCAAGACCGCCTGCATTCTGCAGGACAACCCCTGGGAGAACGGACACAGTGAAAACTTCAACGCCCGGTTCCGGGATGATCTGCTCAATGGCGAAGTCTTCTACAGCATGCGTGAGGCGTAAATCCTGATCGAAGAATGGAGAGAGCATTACAACACCAAACGACCGCATAGTGCTTTGGGCTACCGCCCGCCGGCCCCGAAAACCGTCGTCCCGATGGACCCAAGGCCGGTCATGCACTAACACTCAAACTGGACCAGTCAGGTGGGGCTGATCCGAACGACCGTTTTCCATGAACCCCGGCAATTATAACATTGGGCGCTGAAAAACGGGGGCTAATAAGCCGTGAGAGGTCAATCGCCGTCCCCCAAAGCCGTCTCGGTTTAGAAAGCAACGGCGTAAGACCGCTGGCAGCTTAAACCGGTTTGGGTCATGCCATTTTTGGCCACCATTTGGCAGGAGACTCTTTTTCAAGTCTTTTGGGTTGGCGTGATTTACAGCTTTCTGTCACGAACGGAGCAAGCCACATACCCGCAACAGATGCGGCGTCGGACAAGTTTTTCGCACAAAATCCACGAATTGACGTGTGAAACAGTCGCATACAAAAAATGTGACCATTTGTTCATTTTAATTGACGCGAACAATTGTTCACATTAGCACTCACCGCGAAAGTCAAAGATCAAAGCCAGGCGGCGCAAGCAACTCAGCAGCGATAACAATCGAATCAGGGCCACGAAAGGTGGTTCTTTAGATGAATTTCGGAGGTTGTGTTGCGCAACATATCTACGTCGCCTATCTCGATGCTTATGGCATCGACGATGCTGGTTCCTGTTGCTGCGTTGGCGCAGGATCAAGGTCTCGATGAGACATATTACCTGGGCGAAATTGTCATTTCGACAATCACGGATGGTGGCGAAAATGCCACCAACGTCGAAGCGGCCAATACCGCTGGATCGCGCGTGCCGATCAACCCACAGGAACTTCCGCGCTCCGTGACCACCCTACCTAAAGAGCTGTTTGAAGCTCAGGGCGCGCGCAACCTCGAAGAAGCTGTAGCCTATAGCCCGGGCATCTCTACAGGCACCTATGGGCAGGATGATCGCTATGACGAGTTCATCCTGCGCGGTTTTGAATCTCAGTCTTCCGGGATCTATCGTGATGGCATGCCACAGCGTCTGGTCGATTTCGCGGCTTGGCGCACAGAAACATTCGGTGTGGACAGCGTGAATATTCTGCGTGGCCCAACGTCTGATCTCTACGGTGCAAACCAGCCGGGCGGGCTTCTTAATGTTGTCAGCAAACGACCTCAGTTCACGTTCCAGGGCGAAGCGATTGCCACCACCCGCTCCCATGGCGGTTTGGAAATGGGTGTGGATGTAACCGGGCCACTTTCTGATACGGTCGCCTATCGATTTATCGCGCTCGGCAACAAGTTTGGAACTAAGTACGATGCCGTCGACACCGGCCGTGTCTACATCGCGCCGTCTCTCACCTACACCCCGACCGATCAGACAACCTTCACAGTGTTTGGTCAGTACATGAAAGACGACGTTGGCGACGTTTACATCAACGTGCCTGAATACGGCTCACTGGAGCCAAATGGGAACGGCCAATGGTCAACCGATCTTTACACGGCAAATCCCGACTACAACGACATCGAAACAAAACAATCCTACCTCGGCTACGAGCTGGAACATGAGTTCGACAATCAGCTCAGCTTTGTCAGCCGCGCCCGTTATGCGCAAAACGAATGGGACATGCGGACCAACTACGCTGCATCCTTTGTGAACCTGAGTTACCTGCTTGGCGCCCCCGTTGGATTGCCAAGCGATGTCGACACGGGGGTCATGAGCCTGTTGGATGTGGATCAGGAAGTGGATTCCTTCAACGCCGACAATGCGCTGCACTACAAATTCGAGTCTGATCGCGTAAGCGGCCAACTGGCGTTTGGCGTCGACTACTTTAAGATGGAAAGCGACTACAAAAGCACCTCTGGCTACGCTGGCGAGCGTAATTATGTCACCGGCGCTGTAACCAACTTCCTGGCCGGGTCCTTCCCGACCAACTTGTCGACTGAACGCAAGACAGATCTGGATCAGATTGGACTTTATGCCAGCGGTCACGCATCCATTGGCGATCAGTGGATCATCAACGGTGGATTGCGCCTTGATCGAGTCAACTACGGCGCCAAGGGGTACTTGACCAATCTGGACACCTCGGTGACCAACTTTGATCACGACATGAAAGACACGTTGCCGTCCGCAAACCTCTCTGTTGGATACAATGTGTCCCCCAGCACAATGGTTTACGGGTCATTGTCGAACTCTTTCAACCTGCCTTTGGCGGGCATGAAAGCGAATGGCGATGCATTGGATGTGGAGAAAGCCATCGCCGGCGAATTGGGGATGAAATATACTGCACCAAGCGGTCAAACCACATTTAACATGGCGCTCTTCAATATCGAGAAAAACGACGCGGTGTTTGACGATCCAAGTTCGAACAGCCCAATTGTCTACACCCAGGTCGGCAAGGTGCGCTCCCAAGGTATCGAACTTGAGGTCACGCATGATTTCGGGAATGGTCTCAGCCTGTTCGGCAGCGCAACATATACGGATGCAGAGATCACCGAAGACGCAACCTATGGCGGCAACAAAGTGGCCCGTGTCCCAGACATCGCGGCAGCGCTGTTTGCAGAGTATCAACTGCCTCAGGTCGCGGGCCTGACGATTGGCGCAGGTGCACGCTACACCGGATCCCGTTACGCGGATGTGGCAAACACCTATGACATGAAGTCGGTCATGCTGTTTGACGCGTCTATTCGCTATGACTGGAACGACTGGCAGTTCATGCTCGCCGCGCGCAACCTAGCGGACAAAGAGTACGTGGGCTACTGCCACGGCAATACGCTCACCGGCAATGCGGTGCTCGACTCCGTCTCCGGCGGCTGTGTCTATGGCGAGGGTCGCGAATTCACTCTGACCGCGCGCAAGTTCTTCTGATCCATGCGTGTTGTGCACACACTCGTCGCACTGGCATTGCTATCCATCAATGCCAGTGCATCTGCGTCTCCACGGCAAGTGGAACACGCCTACGGCATTACTGAAATCAATGTGGCTCCCAAACGTGTGGTCTCCCTCTCTTATATTGGGCACGATTTTCTGCTTGCTCTGGGTGTAAAACCCATCGCGTTGCGCCATTGGTATGGGCCGCATGATTTTGGCGTTTGGCCTTGGGCGCAGGAGGCCCTAGGAGATGCTGAACCAACTGTAATATATGGCGGAATCGACATTGACCAGATTGCCTTGCTCGAGCCTGATCTGATTGTAGGGCAATGGTCGGGGATGACGAAAGCGGAGTATGCCCTTTTGTCCCAAATCGCGCCGACATTGGCGCACCCGAAAGATGAAAGTCCCTACAGTGCCTCGTGGCAACAAATGACACGTCAGTTGGGGCGCGCGTTGGATCGAGACACCGAAGCCAAGCGCATCGTCGACGATCTTGAGACGCGTTTTGCCGACATTCGCGCTGCCCACCCAGAGTGGCAAAACGCAACCGCTGTGGCCGCATATGCCCCTCGCCTGAGCGCATATGGTGCGTCAGATTTGCGGGGCCGTTTTCTGAAAGATCTTGGGTTCTCCTTGCCTTCGGAACTGGCAAAAATTGCACGCTTTGACGCCAACTTCATCCGCCTTGAACAAGAAAATATTGGCACGTTGGACACCGATGTTTTGATTTGGGTACATGCGCCAAGCATCAATGCCGCTCTCGATGACATCGTACTGCGTCCAACGCTGAAGGCCTATCGCGACGGGCGAGAGGTTTACACCGATTTTGATCTCACCTCCGCACTCAACCACTCCAGTCCTTTGTCTCTGAATTACGCGCTGGACACATTGATCCCGCTGCTAGACGCGGCTTTTGACGGTGATCCCAACACGCTTGTTCCTGGATGGACTTCAGACAAAAAAGTGAGCTCGCAATGACCACGTTGTTTCATCGCAAAGCCGCGCTTTTGGTGTCGCTAAGCCTGTTGGCGTTGTCCGTATTATCTCTGCGCTTGGGCGTCTGGCCTTTAAGTTGGATAGATGTAGCCTCAGCGGTCACCACCTTTGACAGCGAAAATCCTGCGCACATTGTAGTGCGCGATCTCAGGCTACCCCGCACCTTTGCCGCGCTGCTGGGTGGGGCCAGCCTTGGGCTCGCGGGCGCGTTGATGCAGGTGATGTCACGCAATCCCTTGGCCGATCCCGGATTGCTCGGCGTGAACGGAGGCGCAGCTTTTGGCGTCGTGCTGGCCACATGGGGCCTGGGGATTAGCAGCCAAACCGGGCTAATTGTTCCGGCACTCGTCGGCGCCGGATGCGCCGCGCTGTTGGTATTGGGATTGGGGGGTGCACGCCACCGCAATGGACCTGATCCCCTGCGCCTGATTTTGGCAGGGGCAGCGGTTAGCGCTCTGTTTCTAGCTTTGTCCTGGGCAATTTTGATCCTGAGCCGAGAAGCGCTTGATACACTTCGCTTCTGGGCTCTGGGTGGTTTCCATCAAATCACTCGAGCCTCGCTTTTTGCCATGCTCCCCCTGTTTGGGATCGGCTTTGTGCTGGCCGCGATCGCAGCTGTGATGCTGGACCCGCTCGTATTAGGGGAAGACACGGCCAAAAGCCTCGGAGCACGTGTGGGCCTTGCCCGCGCCGTGACAGTATTTGCAATTGTCATTCTCTGCGGCGCCACAGTGTCCTTGGCTGGTCCTATCGCCTTCGTCGGGTTGATTATTCCGCATTTGGTCCGCCCTTTTGTGCGCATGAACGTGGGCGCGCTCGCTCTGGGGTCGGCAATATTGGGTGGCCTACTTGCACTGACGGCAGATTTGGCTGGGCGTTTGCTTGTGCCAGACCGCCCCGTTGAGGCCGGCGTGATGATGGCCTTGATTGGCGGACCCGCCTTGGTGGTCATGGTTCGCCAAAGAACGGAGGTGGCGCTATGAGCTCTGTAACTCTTCGCATCGCTTCACTGTCTTGGCGGTGGCCCACCCGGCTCGTGGTCGTGAACATCCTGCTCGTTGTGGTTCTCGCCTGCCTCGCAGCAAATGCCCTTTTAGGCGGAACCTATCCGATCACATTTGCGGATCTAACGGCTGCTTTGCGGGGCGACAGCGATGCGGTGACCCGCATGATTGTCATCGATCACCGCCTAACCCGCCTTTTGGTCGCAATCGGCGTAGGACTTGCTTTTGGCCTCGCTGGAGAAATTGTCCAAACCCAGCTACGCAACCCTCTGGCCTCGCCCGACATCATTGGCTTCACCGCCGGGGCTGGCGTCGGCGCCGTGCTCGCCGTTCTGATCTCCGGGTCCACTGCTGCCATTCTTTTCGGTGCTCTGTCCGGAGGTACGTTAGCCGCTGTACTCATCTTGGGCCTCGCTTGGAACCGCGGCATCCGCCCGGGCCAAATTGTGCTGATGGGGATCGGCATCACCATGACGTTGAGCGTAGTGAACGATCTGCTGATGACGACTTTCACTGTGAATGACGCATCAGACATCGCCAAATGGCTTGTTGGGTCATTGGACGCCCGTAGCTGGCAGGATGTGACCTTGGTCTGGATCGGTTTGCTGATATTGGCACCGATCTGCTTCTACGCGCAGTTTTCAATTGCTCGATTGGCCTTGCGTGATGAAACCGCCCAGACACTCGGCATCCGTGTGGACCGCACGCGCCTTTGGGGCTTTGCCTTGGCCGTGCTTCTTGTCGCCCTGGCGGTTGGCGCCGTCGGTCCTCTGCCGTTTGTTGCCTTTGTCTCTGGCCCCATCGCTCACGGCCTAACCCGCACCATGCGTCCGTCCTTGTTGACTGCAGCGCTTGTTGGGGCGCTCGTAACACTTGGGGCAGATACAGCTGCAAATGCTCTGCCTGGCGGCCTCAGCCTACCCGCAGGGATTTTCACCGCTCTCGTCGGCGCACCCGTGCTGATTTGGACCCTCTTTTTGCAAACACGAAAGCGACTTCAATGACCGCGCCACTTTCTGCATCAAACCTCTATCTGAGCTATGGCAAGACCGAGGTATTGAAGGATATTTCGCTGGACCTTCCAAAGGGAAAAATCACTTCAATTGTCGGAGCAAATGCCAGCGGCAAGTCGAGCTTACTGCGCTGTCTCGCTCGGGTGCTGACGCCGACGAAAGGTGGCGTTTCCCTTGAGGGTGTATCGATTACGGAGCAGCGCTCAAGAGATGTCGCCCGCAAGGTCGCCCTACTGTCGCAAACCTCTGAGGCTCCAGACGCGATGCGCGTGATGGATCTTGTAATCCGCGGACGCACGCCGCACCAATCTGCGTTGCGCCAATGGTCCCAAAAGGATCAAGAGATCGTAGAATGGTGCTGCGAGCAGGTCGGGTTAAGCTCGCAACAAAATAGCTTGCTGGGCGAATTGTCAGGCGGACAGCGTCAACGCGCCTGGATCGCGATGGTTTTGGCTCAGGACACGGATATTCTGCTCTTGGACGAACCAACAACCTTCCTGGACCTGCCGCATCAGATTGAAATTCTGAACCTGATCCAAAAGCTGCAGAAGGAACGCGGTCTCACCGTGGCCATGGTCTTACATGACATCAATCTGGCCACCCGCTATTCCGATCACATTGTCGCTGTCAAAGATGGAGGAATCCTCCTTCAGGGCGCGCCCGAAGGGGTGGTTACGGCCGACAATATGCAGGCTATTTTTGGCTTGGACAGCACCATTCTGCCGGATCCGGTCACTGGTCTGCCCCATGTGATTGCGAGGTAATCCAACATGACAACTGTTAATGCCCATGCGGATGTGGAAGGCCTCAGCTTTGCGGCCATGCGCCAGATGGTTCTGTTTGAAGCGGCAGAACACGCGCTTCCTATTCTGCGAAACCTCTCAGACTGTGTGGAAATAGAAAGCGAATTTGGTCGGTTTTCCATTGCTGATCGCGACAAGGGAGTCCGGATCAGCCTGGCGGCGGCGACTTTGACCGATCTTCATGTTGTGCGCGAAGGCATTGTCGAACACCTTGCCCACTACCTGCCAGACGTTGCAGACGGATTGACCTGGTCTGACAGCCTTGAGGCCACGCAGTACCCGCCAAATTTCCAATTTTCCGAAGTTGTCAATTCAGAGCCTCTAAATGCGGACTTTCACCGTCTGTCCCTCAAGCTAAGCAAACCTGATCTATTTGACGACCGTGCGCTGCACTTCCGGTTTCTGATCCCGGATGCAGCGGCTCCCAATCCGACTTGGCCAACGATGGGTCGCAACGGAGCCGTGCAATGGCCGCAAGGTCACGATGCCCTGCATCGTCCTGTCTATACTGTGCGCCACTTTGATCAAACGCGCGGCATTGCAACTGTCGACATCTACAATCACAGCGGCGGCCGAGCCTTTGAATGGGCGCAAGGATTGAAACGCGGCGACAAGATTGCTTTGATTGGTCCCGGAGGCGGCGGGGTTCTAAATGTCGAGACCCTCGTCATCTGTGGAGACGAAGCGGCCTATCCAGCAATAGCGCGTATTTTGGAACACGTACCCAATGTGTGCGGCGAGGTGCTGCTGCTAAATCGATCTGATGCCCAAACCTATGACTTCAACGTTCCAGAAGGCATGCGCCTCACATGGCTGCGCCCCACTAAGAGCTCCAGCTTGGCCGCCATCGCCGTTGAGGCCCTTGCACGCCATCCCGGCGCCTACCTTTGGTTCGCTGCTGATAATCTGCAAACCGAAGCCTTTCGCAAAATGCCCCCCGTCAAAAACCATCCCAAACAGAAACGCATGATTGCCGCTTACTGGACGGACCATAACCATACGATGTAGTTCTACAATCGCCCACAACCATAACGTATTCAGCCGATGAGCCAGACATCTAATTCCGATACTGCAAAAACCAAAGAAGGCGTCGCGCGCCGCCGAAAGGCACAGCAAATCCGCTCTCAAAAGCGGGTGGAACACATTTTGACAACCACTTTGCAAATGTTGAGTGAGGGGCCTGCCGAAGATGTGACCACCCGCAAGATCAGTGCTCGTGCGCAGGTCAGCGTCGGAACAATCTATCAGTTCTTTCCCAATAAGGAGGCCCTCTACTATGAACTTTTCAGGCGTTGGCTGACCGAAACACTGGAAGCTTTGGATGGGTTGATTGCAAAAATCCCGGCCGACTCCGGGCCAGAAGATGTGGACACACATGTCGAAGCCTTTTTGAGCACGATGTCGGACCCGAAGCTGAATTCACCGGCAAACTGGCGGCTGCGTCTGGCAATGAGCAGCTCCCATAAGTTGACCGAACTGGAAACCCGCCACCGTATGGAAATCGCCCAGCGTCTGCTGATGATGCGCAGCAGATTTGGCAAACTGCCGCCGCCCAATATCGCTGAAGAATTGTTTATCTTACAACACGAAGTGACCATTGCGTGTCTTTACACGCTTTCTAGTTCGAAAGAGTCCAATCGGGCGTCTATTTCAGAGTTGTGTAAGTCTCTAATCCTTACAATCTTCTCTTTTGACAACCACTCATCTTAATATGGCGTGTTACAGATTTATTGTTCAAGACATTAACCGGCATTGGTGACCCTCCCCTACTGAGGTGCTACGCCCTATAGTTAGGAAACGGAGGATCCAAGTTGGGACACAAACGCCCCAAGCCAGAAGAGGTTTTCACGAAATTACGACAAGCAGAGGTGCCGTGCGGCCAGGGAATGCCCCGCATTGCTGCAATCCGGTAGATGCAGAAAAGGGAACAGACCTTTTGTCGCTGGCGTAAGCGATATGGAGGTATGCATTGCCCGACAGGGTATCGCGAAGCGATGTCCCGATGGGGGACCTGGCGACTGAAGGAAGTCAAACGGCTTCAGAAGGAGAATGAGCAGCTGCGAAGAGTCGTGTCGGAGCTGACTCTGGACAAGCTGATATTGTCAGAAGCAGCTCGGGGAAACCGTAAATCCCGATGCACCGCCGTGCCTGCATTGAGCATGTGCGAAGCCGGTTCCGCATCTCAAAGCGTAGAACCTGCAGAGTGTTGCATCCGCACCGTTCAACACAGCGTAACGCCCCAAAAGTCGCGCCCATGAACTGGGTCACTGCATGGGATGCCTGGAACGATTGTTTCTGACAATGGCATCGAGTTCACCAGCAAGGCCCACCCCGTTTCATGTTATGAGTCTGAAGCTGTGAGGCGTTAAAGCCATTGGTCATTTGGACCAATTTTGGTCTTACCGGGGTGTTTGATTTTATTTGATGACCTGGTTGCGGGAGCAGGATTTGAACCTGCGACCTTCAGGTTATGAGCCTGACGAG
>NZ_JAKVCW010000002.1 GCF_022448905.1 Shimia sp.
AAATCGCCGAAAACGACTACGGCAGCCTGGGGGATACCAGCACACTGGCAGATCCCGGCGTTGTGGACGATCTGATTGAGAACCGCATGAACCGCTAAGATTTTCCCCGATCGCGGGCGTCGATCCATCGCCCGCGCTCACTCCCTGTCGGGCCAGCCTTGTGCTGGCCCTTTTTTTACTCCGCCGCCGGGACCGCTACGCGCCCTGTCCGCCGCAGCGCCCAGATCGCACCGATCAACGCGGGCGCAACGCAGACCGCCGACACCAATGCCGTCATCGCAAACCCCTGCGCCTCAAACACCAGCCGAAAGACGGCGGTGCCGACAAACATCGCCACATAGGTGGTCGCGCTATAGAGCCCCAAAATCGCCCCGCGCTGGCTTGGCGACAGGGCGCTCAACTGTCCCACCAGGATATTGAGCCCCAGATGGTTCACCGCGCCCCACAGCAGGCACACCGCAAAGATCGCCACCCCCTGCCCCGCCAAAGCCGCCATCAGCAAATACACCAGCAACAAGGCGCCAAAGACCACCGGCGCGGCTTGTGTGGCGCCAAAGCGATCAATCAACCGGTCCAGCGGCGCCACCACACCAAAGCCCACGCCGTAGGTCAGCGCGCCAAGCCCGGCCATGCCGGTGGAAAACCCCAAAACTGTGGTCAAATGAGTCCCGAGGAAGGCGTAAAGCCCGTAAAACGCGCTCATAAACGCCACGACCGCCCCGAGGATCGGCAACAATCCTGGCACGCGAAACGCCTTGAACGGCGATACTGGCTGCACCGCAGGGCGGGATGGCACCTGCATGTGCCAAATCAACACAATCAGCCCCGCGCTCAGCGCAGTCATCAGGCCAAACACCGCCCGCCAATGCACCACATCCGCCAGCACCGCCGCAAAGGACACCCCTGCCACAAGGCTCAGGGTCCATCCAGTCAGAACTTTGCCAAGCGTCGCGCTTTCCTGCCCCTTGGGAGACACATCCGCAGCCAACCCGTAGGTGGCCGGCAAAGCAAGCCCCGCGCCAATCCCCGCCAGACCTTGCGCCAGTTTGAGAATAGCCAAGGATGGCGCCAGGGCGCTGGCCAGCAAAGCCACAACCAAAACAATCAGCGCCAGAACCAACGCGCGTTTTAATCCGATCTGATCGGCCCGCGGTGCCAAAAACAAGGCGCTCACCGCCGTGCTTCCGCCGTAGATCGCAGAGGCCAACATCACATCAGGCGCGCTTGCGCCTGCAAAATCCAGTGCCACATCCGCGGCAATCGGGCTCAACACCAAGGAATTGGACCCCACCACCGCAATGGCACACATCAACACCCAAACTGGCTTCATCACAGACTCCGTATTTTGGAGACTGGATAGCCAATCCGACACAAACTGTGTATGCCATAATGCAAATAGGTAAAAATTCCGAATGAGGTTCAGATGTCACTCAAAGACAAACAGGGTTTGGACGCCATTGACCGAAAACTATTAGGGCTTCTGAGCGCAGATGCCGAACAAAGCTACGCTACTTTGGGGGACAAAGTGGGACTGTCCCCGCCGGCCGTGCATGAACGGGTCAAACGCTACAAAGCGACGGGCCGCATTTCTGGCGTCTCTGCGCTGCTCAATCCGGAGATGACCGGCAAGCCGTTCCTGGCCTTTTTGCATGTGAACACTTCCGGCTGGGGCAAAACTGACGCCATCCTCGGCCTTGGCGACCTGCCCGAAGTTGAGGAAATCCACTCGGTGACCGGGAACACCTGCATGTTGTTGAAAGTGCGGATGCAGGATTCCAAAGCCATGGAGGACTTGCTCAAACGCATCTACGATATGCCCGAAGTGGTCAGCACCAAAACCTATGTCGCGCTCTCGACCTCACTGGAGCGCCCAGTTCAAGCCGGCATCACCGAATTCTGACACCCCAAGGCATTGTGTCGGCACAATCTTTCTGTTGCCTTGGTTAACACGCCCACCTAGCGTGCCCAAATGAACGAACATTCAGCGCACCAAGACCGTCCCCTGCTCGGCATTCTATTGATGCTTGGCTTTTGCGTGCTTGCCCCATTGGGCGATGCCGTGGCCAAACTTCTTTCTGGCGCGGTACCGCTGGGGCAGCTTGTCTTCATCCGCTTTGCCATTCAGGCGCTGATCCTCATTCCCATTGTGATCCTGACCCGCCGCCCATGGCGCATGACGCGCCGCGTGTTCAAACTGGTGGTCTGGCGCACCCTACTGCATGTCGCGGGCATTGCATTTATGTTCACCGCCCTACGCTACCTGCCGTTGGCGGATGCGGTTGCCATTGCCTTTGTCATGCCGTTCATCATGCTGGTGCTGGGGAAATATGTCCTCAACGAAGAGGTTGGCATGCGCCGCCTTTGGGCCTGCGTTGTGGGATTTGCCGGCACGCTTATGGTCATCCAGCCCAGTTTCGTTGAGGTGGGCGCCCCAGCGCTGTTGCCCTTGGGCGTTGCGGTAATCTTTGCGCTTTTCATGCTGGTCACCCGACAGATTGCCAAAGACACCGATCCCATTGGCGTTCAGGCAGTCAGCGGTGTGCTTGGGTCTGTCTTCATTGCCGTCGCGCTCTTCGTCGGCCAATCGCTGAACTGGCCCGCCCTGTCGCTGGCAAGTCCTGACAATAACTATTGGGGCCTACTGCTGGCAATTGGCGTCATCGGAACCGCCGCGCATCTCCTGATGACCTGGAGCCTGCGCTACGCCCCCTCGTCTACCCTCGCCTCGATGCAATATCTGGAGATCCCCATCGCTGCGCTGATCGGCTGGCTGATCTTTGGCGACTGGCCCAATGGCCTCGCCGCATTTGGCATATGCGTGACCATGGCCGCCGGTCTTTATGTGGTGTTCAGGGAGCGGGCCAGCCTTCAGGCGTCGCAAGCAGCGTCTTAACCAACAGCGGTAAAAACGTTTTGGGCAGGATCAGCAGCATCCCCGGCCCATCCATCTCCAAAGTCACAGGTCCGGTGGCGGCATTGGACGTGCCAATCAGGCCATCCGGCGCAAACGCGATGTCGTCAATCGGCCACTTCAACCCTTCTGAGCGCCCCGTCACGGCCCGCATCGGAAACAGCGACACCCGCGTCCCCACCGGCAGGTCCAGCTTTAGCCTCGGCGGCGCAACACAGAGCACATCTGTCTCCCCCACCAGCACACAGCGCCGGTCCGCCCGTCGCACCAACACGTTGTGGGCTGCCAACTCGTGATCCATCCGCGCGCCGGTGAAGCCCACGGCCACCACCAGCGGCGTTTCAATGTGGCGCAGCGCCTTGTCAAAATCGGTGCTGTCCTGCTCGGTGATCTCATGCAGCCGCTCCCAGGGAATGCCCGCCGCTTGCACCATGTCCAGGCTGTCCATGTCCCCAATCACCGCCTCCGGCATGTGCTCCGCGGCCAAACAATGCGCCGCGCCGCCATCCGCGGCCACCAATGTCGGGGCCAAAGCCAATGAGTCGTCTATATCGGAATCACTCAACGATCCCGCACCAACTAGCGTGATTGGTTCCAAACTGTGAACAATGGCCGTCATTTCTCCCCTCTCCGCCCCTCTCAAAAGCGTTTCGCCACAATTTGGCCTAGAAATGATACGCTGTCTTCCACAGAATCGGTCACGTTTCGACTTTCCTTTGGTGGTAGTTTGATCGGCGAGTAGTGCAAAGGACCCACAGAAGATGGTTACCAATAACAAAGTGCTCACGGTGTCTTACGGGACATTCTCCTGCACCCTAGAAGGGTTTGAGGAGTCGTTTGATACAATGAAGGCAATCGCTGAGTATTTCAGGGATCTGGCCGCGGACGACCGGTATTTCGGTGCCGAGCCCCCGACCCCGGATGCCGAGATGCTTGCCCGCATCGCAGAAAAAGAAATCGCCCGCCGCGTCAGCGCGCGTTTGGATCATGGCGCCATTGTCTTGAGCGCCGGTGAGCCCAAACCCGATGCCGAAGCACAGCCCGTTGCCGAGACCGCCCCAGCAGCGCAGCCGGAAGCCGTGGCCGAGCCCGCGCCGCAACCGGCTACAGTGGCAGCCGCGCCTGTTGCGGCACCTGTGGTCGAAGAGGCTGCGGAAGAGTCTGCCGCGCCGGTTGTGGAAGACACCCCGGTTGAAGCTGCTGTTGCGGACGTGGTTGAAACTGCCGAGGAAGACGTGATCGAAGAGGCGCCTGTTGTCGAGGAAACTGTAGAAGTCGCCGCCGAAGAGGTTGTGGCCGAAGAAACTCCAGCGGAAGACGCTTCTGTCGAAGTCGAAGCGGAACCAGTTGAGGTTGCCGAAGCAGAAGAAGCCGCTGCTGAACCGGTTGCTGAAACCGCCGAAGTTGAAGCCGCTGAAGAAGCTGCCTCCGAAGAGGACACCATCGCCGACAGCGTGATGGCCGCCATTGCCGAAGACAGCCTGCCTGAACCTGAAGCGGCACCTGTTGCCAAAGCAGTAGAGGACGTGGTCGAAGACGCCGTGGCTGAAGAAGCCCCTGTTGAAGCCGCAGAAGAGGTTGCCGAGGACGCGCCTGAAGTGGACCTGGCCGGCATCTCTGCCGCTGTGTCCGCTGTCGACGCCCTGTCTGACGATCAGCTGCAAACCGACGACGAGAATGACAACGCCGACCTGCTGGTGCTCGACGCACCGGTTGAGGACAGCACTGACCCGTTTGCCGAAGATGTGGTGGAAGAGGTTGCTGAGGACATCTCCGAAGCCGCCGACTGGGAAGACGCCGACGACGCACCGGAGTATGAAGAAAACTCCATCGCCGCCAAGCTGGAGCGCATCCGCGCCGTGGTGGCCCGCGTTGAAGCCGAGCCAGAGGCCGATGCGGTGGACGCCGAAGACGATCAGCCAGAGCTGACCACCGTCGCCGCCACCGATGAAGCCAACATCTTTGACGAAGACCTCGCGCCAATGGACCTCACCCCGGTGAACCTGGAAGACGATGCCGAGATCGAAGCCGCCGCTGAACTGGTGGAGGAGATCGTCGAAGCCCCTGCTGCCGTGGAAGACGCCGAAGTGGTCGAGGCCAAGGCCGAAGAGATCGAAGAGGTTGCCGCCGAGTCTGAACCAGAAGTGGTAAAGCCAAAAGTCCGCCCGCTGCGCGCCCGTGTGGTGCGTATGAAAAAGGCAGACTTTGAGGACGCCGTAGCCTCTGGCCGACTGGAAGCGGATCCGGAAAACGAAGACGCCGCCGAAGCAACCCCTGCGCCAGAAGCACCCAAGCCAACCAGCCTGACGCCGGAAGACGAGGCTGACTTGCTGGCCGAACTGGCCCAGGTGGAAGCGGAGCTGAAGCAATCTGATGTGGCCGAGGCCGAGGCAAAAGCAGAAGCACCCGCCCCCAAGGCCGAAGCGCCGGTTGTGCTCGACACGCCTACGGAGCCAGAAGCGCCCAAACCTGCAGAAGCCCGTCAACCTGCGCCGGAGCCGGATCTGTCGCGCCTGATGGCCAAGGCCAACAGCGAGATGGAAGAGCCACAGGGCAAAGGCCGCCGCAGCGCCATCGCGCATCTGCGCGCCGCCGTTGCCGCCACCCGTGCCGAAAAACGCGCTGGCACCGACGCCAAGAAGAAAGACGATACGGTGGCCTATCGTGGGGATCTTGCCTCTGTTGTGCGCTCTGTCCCTGGTGGCAAATCCCCTGAGGCCAAATCCACCAAAGCGGCCCCTGCGCCTCTGAAACTGGTTGCGGCACAGCGTGTAGACGCCACAGCCGAAGCCAACCCCGAACAACCCGCTCAGCCTGCGCCTGAAACCGCACAAAAAGCCCCCCGTCGCGTCCCTGTTCGTCCGCGTCGGGTGTCTTCTGACCAACTGGACCGCGACGAAGTTGCGAAGTCCGCTGCCCCGGTCAGCGCTAAAGGCACAACGTTGAGCGGGTTTGCTGACTACGCCGCCAGCATGGGGGCAACCCAGCTGCCGGAAAGCACCGAAGCGGCCGCCGCGTACCTGACCTTTGTTGAAGGTCTGGAGCGCTTCTCCCGTCCGATGCTGATGCGCATGTCGCGCGAAGTGAACGTTCCACAGTTCACCCGCGAAGAGGGCCTGCGCGCCTTTGGTCAGCTGCTGCGCGACAAGAAGATCGACAAGGTGGCCGGTGGGCGCTTTACCGCCAACGCCTCGATCAACTTCAAGCCGCGGGACAGCAAAGCCGGTTAAGCCCTGCCAAATACGCAAAACAAAAGCCCGATCATCCGATCGGGCTTTTCATTTTTGCAGCAACCGTTTGCGCAGCCGTTCGTCGGGCAAGGCGCACATATCCCCTTTGCCAAACATCGCATACCGATTGCGCGCAATCCGGCGGTAAATCCAATCCTGCACACTGCGTGGCAAAATCCGCAGCACCCGCAGCCCATGCCCAACGCCGCCAACCGTTTGTCCGACACGGATAATGGCATCAAGCGAGCTGTAGGCCTGCCCGTCGACAATCAGCAGCCAGCTTTCCGGATCATCAGGTTTCAGCCCGTAATGCCCCAACAAAGCCGTGCCCAACGCGGTCTGCCCCGGGCAAATCCGAAACACCTCATCCCGATCAAACCGCGCAATCATCCGCGCGCCAAAACTGCACAGCGCACAATCGCCATCCATCACCGTCACTGGTCCACTGTCGTCAAACGGCGGCACTGCGGGATCGTCCCGATAAGAATAAGGCGCACGTAAGGTCAACTCAGCCATGCCCAACCTTCTCGCGCGCGATGCACCGCCGCAAGTCTCCACATCCGCACACCCTCAAAAACGCAAAACGGCGACACCGAGGTGCCGCCGCCCACTATCTTTCTGCAAGGCCATCTTAGGGATCGTCATCAAACCGACGCGGCGTGGCGTCTGGATCTTCCTGACCAATGCCTTTGAACAGCGACTTAAACGGCAGGATCCACACAATCCCCAAACCGACATACAGCAACAACGTCACCAGCACCGAATCCGGCGCTATGGTGGTTGCCAGCACAGAGGCCACCAGAATGTAGATCGGCAGCCCCACAACCAGCACCAGAAGCGCCATGCGGCGACGGCCTTTGTAACTCAACGCCATGTCAGTCTCCTTTCAGAGGCTTACGCAATCAATCCGCAAATGGATCGGTGACCAGAATGGTGTCTTCCCGCTCCGGGCTGGTCGACAACAGCGCCACAGGGCACTCGATCAGCTCTTCTACGCGCTTCACGTATTTCACAGCATTGGCTGGCAGATCGTTCCAGCTGCGCGCGCCTTCGGTGGTCTCAGACCAGCCATCAATCTCTTCATAGATCGGCTTACACCGCGCCTGCTGATCCGCTGCGGTTGGCAGGTAATCCAGCGTTTCGCCGTCCAGCTCATAGCCCACGCAAATCTTCAGCGTCTCAAAACCGTCCAGTACGTCCAGCTTGGTCAGGCAGATGCCTTTGATGCCGGAGGTCGCGCAGGTCTGACGCACCAGCGCGGCATCAAACCAACCACAGCGACGCTGACGGCCAGTGGTGGTGCCAAACTCATGGCCACGGGTGCCAAGGCGTTCGCCATCCGCATCCGGGTTGCCCTCGGCATCCAGCAGTTCAGTTGGGAACGGCCCCTCACCCACGCGGGTGGTGTAGGCTTTCACAATGCCCAGCACATAATCGATGGAGCCCGGACCAATGCCCACGCCTGTGGCGGCTTGCCCGGCAATCACGTTGGAGGAGGTCACAAACGGATAGGTGCCAAAATCGATGTCCAGCAACGCGCCTTGCGCGCCTTCAAACAGAATCCGCTTGCCCGCTTTGCGCTTCTCGTTCAGCACTTTCCAAACCGGCGCCGCATAAGGCAGGATTTCTTTGGCAATCTCTTTCAGCTGCACAATCAACGCGTCGCGGTCAATTGGCTCCACGCCCAGACCTTTGCGCAGCGGATCGTGGTGCTGCAGTGCGCGGTCCACACGGGCTTCCAGAGTCGCCTCATCCGCCAGATCCGCCACGCGGATCGCGCGACGGCCCACTTTGTCCTCATAGGCCGGACCAATGCCGCGCCCAGTGGTGCCAATCTTGGTGCCTTTGGAGGCCGCTTCTTCCCGCGCCCGGTCCAGCTCACCGTGGAATGGCATGATCAGCGGCGTGTTTTCCGCAATCATCAGCGTCTCAGGCGAAATATCAACGCCCTGCTCCCGCACAGTCGCAATCTCTTTCACCAGATGCCACGGGTCCAGCACAACGCCGTTGCCGATCACGGACAATTTGCCGCCACGCACAACGCCGGACGGCAGCGCGTGCAGCTTGTATACCTTGCTGTCGATCACCAGCGTGTGGCCAGCGTTATGCCCACCTTGGAAACGCGCGATGACATCGGCACGTTCGCTGAGCCAGTCAACGATCTTGCCTTTACCTTCGTCGCCCCACTGAGCGCCTACAACAACAACATTGGCCATATCCGGTCCTTTGCAGAGAGTTCAAACCCGCGCCCTTGTAGCCATGTTGTTTGGCTTGGGAAACCACAAAAGCTGTCGCAGGCTGGACAGAACCCGCCTTTTTGCGCGAGGATTGCTGAAAAAGACAGGCAAGACATCTGAGGGGACAGAGATGGGGCTCTTGTTACGCTGGCTGATCGCCTTTCTGCTTTTGGCAGCAACCTACAACCCAACCGACTATAACTATGTCGTCTGGGCCCGCGCCAACTACGTCGAAGAACTGCCGCTCACCGTGCTTCTGGGCCTGCTTCTGCTCATCGGCTATGTGATCTACCTCCGCGCCACCCTGCGCTCCATCGGCGCCTTCGGCATGACTGTCGTACTCGCCGTGCTCGCCGCCATCGCCTGGGTTCTGCACGACTATGACATGCTCAGCTTGGACAACGGCGCCGTGAATATCTGGCTCGCCATCCTGGCGCTTTCTATTGTGCTGGGCATTGGCCTCGGCTGGTCCATCGTGCGCCGCATGCTGACCGGCCAAGTGGATGTGGACGACGTCGAGGCGTAGGCTCGCAAAAGAGCGCCAACAGGCCTCAATCACCGCAAAACCCTCCTTCCCAGCACTTGCAAAAACCACCATAAGGTGTGGAACTCCCCACCCATACACCCTATAAGCGCACATACATTTAGAAAATTTCCGGAACCACAATGTTTGCGCAGTTTCCAAAAGCAGCCCTTCTCCAAATCCTAGTAACGACTTTGTCCGCCTGCGGCGGTGGATCAACGTCTCCAGTCCCCTTCACCAGCACATCGGAGCTGCCCCCCGACGGCGCTGTTGAGCTGCAAGGACAGGCTCATACGGCTGCCTACACCACAAACTTGACTGATGGCACGACCACGTATGACACCCCTAGCGGCCCTCAGGACAGTTCACTTGCCATAACTTTCAGTAATGGCGAGCAAATCGCAATTTCAGGCTCAGCCGGAAACAGCAAGTTTGACATTGATACGCGGGATGGAGACGAAATCTATTACAGAGAAAATTCGACCTATTACTCCACTGATGCGGAAAATCGTGACGACGGTGATGCCGCTTACTTCTCAAAAACCGACTCAAGTGGCCTTGACCACTTAGTATACGGCGCATGGTATGATCTTGACCGTCAGAACCCAACAACTGGCGCAGGACATTACGGCGTGGCGACCCGAGCAACGGCTATGCCCCAAAGCAGCTCCGCGACCTATCGCGGCAAAGGGCTCGGAATCGCAAATCACGATGGTATTCACAGCGACACCAACTTTGACGTGACGGTGACAACATCGGATTTCAGTTCCATCTCGGTTCAAAGTTCAAATACGACCTGGACTGACGGAGCTCACAAAAGACTGAGTGATGGCACATACCAGTTCGTCGAAGACGCGAGCGCCCTAGATTTTTCCGGAACCGGACAAATTGATGACGCGGGCTTCAACGCGAACCTTACCTCCGCTGCAGGCTCCGGTACGGCAACCGGCAGCTTCTACGGCCCAAACGCTGAAGAAGTTGGGGCGAGCTTTGCGATCAGCGGTTCGGGCAGCACCCACATCGGCGCCTTCGGCGCCTCGCGTTAGACCGGCTTTGCCAAATTGACTGGCTGACCATGTGGCGTGGAAAGATAGGCCTCTGTCCACGCCGTTTTTAACTGCTGAAGCGCGCCCGTCGCGGCTATGCCGGTCTCCGCCAGAAACTCCTCAAGAGTTTCCAGCCACGCGTTGAAATAATCTGCGCCGCCATCCAATTCCTTAGCCAGCCCATTGGCTTTGAAGGTTGCCCCAAACCGCTCCGCCCAGGCCGACCACTCAAAATGCCCCGCTTCGTTAAGCGCCACCGTGATCGCAAAGACCTGCGCATGCCACGGCTCCGAAAACGCCGGTTCCGGTTTGTCGCCGCACCAGATCACGCCACCGGCTCCAGATAACTTTCCCACAAGTCCAGCACGACCTCATCGCGCGGATCGGCCTCTGCGCCCCACAACTCTTGCGCCGTGAACCGCACCGCATAGAGCGGCTCGGCGGCTTCCCCTATGAAATGCGCGTTGCTGTCGGGAAACACATGTGCACCATGCTGCAACACAACCTCGCCAACGGCGCCCGCCGCATAGGCTGGCAAACGCGTGTGCCCGCCCGGCACCGTCACATTGCGCGCGGGGCGACGGGTCTTCACCTTTGCCCCCACTGCAAACACTGGCGCCGCTGCCTCCCGCGTATAGGGACTGCCATTCATCAGCACCGCCTCAACCGTCTCCGGCTTGGCCGCCCGCTCAGAGACCGGCGCCCCCCCCGCCGCCTGTCCACTGGCCAGCTCTTCAACCGTCACCACCCCGCGATCCACCATCAGATCCGCGAGGCCGCCCATCCATTTTTCATAGTAACTGAACGCCGTGTAATCCTGCGGGTCCAGCAGCTCCCGCGCATGGCGGGAGGCATCAATGTTCCACTGTCCCAAAAAACCGCAAGCCACATTGAGCGCCAGCGCCCGCTTGTGCCAATCCTTGGCCTCCCCAAAGTCATAGCCATCCTGCGGGTCCACAGCGCCGGTGCCCAAACGGCCACCCATATCGTGAATGCGGCTCATGCGCCTGGCTCCTCCGTTAAAGGATCCTGTGCCAATGCGGTGCCAATCATGCTGTCGCGCGTGACCAAGGCCGCAAGTTCGTCTTCGCTGAGCCCCTCTGTGCCCGCTGGCCGCTGCGGCACCACCAGATAACGCACTTCGGCCGTGCTGTCCCAGACCCGTACCTTCTTGCCCTCCGGCAGACTCACACCAAACTCCGCCAAAACCGCCCTTGGTTCGCGCACCGCCCGCGCCCGATAGGCGTCCGATTTGTACCAGCCTGGCGGAATGCCCAACAAAGGCCACGGATAACAACTGCACAGCGTGCACACGACCATGTTGTGCACCGCATCGGTGTTCTCGACAAACACCATGTGCTCGCCCTGCCGCCCATAGAGCCCCATCTCCTGAAGCGTGGGCATCGGGTCTTCGATCATCTGACGGTGAAACGACGGATCGCGCCACATCTTCGCCACCACTTGCGCGCCGTTCTGCGGGCCAATCTTGTTTTGGTAGAGATCGATGATGGCGTCCAAGGCGGACGGATCGACCAAGCCTTTGTCCGTCAACAAAGTTTCCAACGCCTTGACCCGAAGCGCAGGGTCCGATGGCAGGTGTGAATGCGGGTGGTCGTGATCATGTGGCATGGCCGCACCCTGCCACCAGCCCCCAAATCTGTCCAGAGAGAGTGCGCGGCTCTAGACCTCCTCGTCCGGCAGATCAGGCACCGGCTCCACCGGCAGATCCACCTTCATCGCCGTCCGGATCAAATGCGTCTGCGACTTAGACGCCGTCTTCTCCAACACCGATGAAATCTGATTGCGCGTGCTGCCCACACTCACGTCGCGCTGCGCGGCAATCTCCTTCACCGACGCCCCATTGACCAACAATCGGCTCACCTCAGCCTCCGCCTCCGTCAGCGCAAAGATCGACGCCAACCCGTCCACCTCGATAGGGTCCCCAAGGCTCACATCCTTGATCACCAGAACCGCCATCTCCGCCGTGGACGGATCATCATCCATCAATTCTGCCAACGGACAGAGCGA
The DNA here is from genome assembly GCF_022448905.1 of Shimia sp. Taxonomy (GTDB): domain Bacteria; phylum Pseudomonadota; class Alphaproteobacteria; order Rhodobacterales; family Rhodobacteraceae; genus Shimia. Next base: position 11,976 of record NZ_JAKVCW010000002.1, read on the forward strand.
CGCCACATAAGCCATCCGCCCGCTGGGCCGTTCAAACACATAATGCGCCCGATCCGCGCCACGCCTGTCGTCCGCCGCAAAGGACTGCAACTGCGCCATCAGTCGACCGCCCTGCGGCCGCGCAGCACCAGAAAACCGCAACTGTCCCGACGCGTCCAGCGCAACCCCGTCCCGCTGATCTACCAGATCACCAAACCGCCGATTGTGATGCACCGCAGTGCCGTCGCGAGCCACCACCGCAACGCCCAAGGTCATCCGGTCCAGCGCCGCGCTCACCGCTCTAAAGCGCGCCTGCAACAGTCGAAACGGCCGCATCATGTCCAGGGCGGCCGCAAAATGCTGCATATACACCGGCGCATCGACTTTCGCCTTCTCGCTAATCCCCGGGTGATTCACCGCATAATTCAGCGTGATGGAATCAAACCACAGCGGTGTCACCGACAGCCGCGCCGCATAGCGTTTGTCCAACCCCATGTGCTCGCGCGACCAGGCTGTCCCCGCACTGATGTCATCGCCAAGATCATGGGCGTCGGCCTCCGACATAAACTGAAAGCGCTCGTTCATTGCGCCCACTTTGCGCACAACCTTCTGCTCGTCTTGCCCAAACAGCCGCATAAATTCCGCAACCTTTTCAGCGATCTCGATCGGGCTGAAATGGATCTGCGACACAACCGGCTCGACCACATCATTGATCAGAATAGAAGAGCCGGCCGCCTCATACCGGCGGGCAAACCGCGCCAGCGCCGGCACAAAAGCCGGCTCTAAAGAGGCCGAGCGATAGATCTCAGAAATCAAAGTATGATCGATGTCCATGGCGTAAGCCGTCTCTTGCTGATTGGAAACCCCGCTCCCTTGGCGGGCGGCGGTATTAACATCACCGCAGAAAAACACACGACACCGAAAAACCACTTAACAAATGAAGCGTGCTTTTCCGGTCTCATGTGCCAACTTGCACATGCTCCGACTCGTTTGCCGTGAAACTACTCGAACCGCCCCGTGAGTGGTGGCATTGAGCCAAAGCCCCTTTTTAGCACCAAACCGTTGTACATCCCTGCCCGGCGGTGTCTTGTGGACGCCGTCGGGCTTTTCACATCTTCCGCCCCCACCTGTCTGCACATCTCTCCCCTTCCGGCACGGCCAGAACCCGCTTGCGGACAAACTCCCGCAAATCCACCTTGCCCCTCGCGACAAACTTGCCTACATACGCCGCTAGAAAATCCGAACGCTCGCTTTTACAGGTCCCAATGGAAAACGTTGTCCTCATCATTCACCTTCTTCTGGCTCTGGCGCTGATTGGCGTCGTTTTGATGCAACGTTCCGAAGGCGGCGGCCTCGGCATGGGCGGCGGCGGCGGCGCCGTGTCCGGCCGCGCAGCAGCCACCGCGCTGACCCGCGTGACCTGGATTCTGGCTGGCGCGTTCATCTGCACCTCGATCGCCCTGACCGTGATCGCAGCCAACAACTCTTCCTCCAGCTCGGTGTTTGACCGTCTGGGCACCTCCGCGCCTGCCGCGGAAGAAACCGCACCAACCCTGCCCGGCGCAGGCGACTCGCTGTTGCCGCCATCTGAAGGCGACAACGCGCCATTGGTGCCACGCGCCGACTAAACGTCGCGCACTCTGAACAAGGTCTGGCGGTTCCTCGGAGCCGCCTGATTTTTTGCCCCCATCGGGCATCCACCACAGCTTGAGGCCTATCAGCCAACCGCAACAGCATCTTGCGGTCCGGTTGCCTTTTTGCTGCGAATCCTATATGACTTAAGTCCCGTGATGCTGGGTCAAATTTGCAGGCGAATCTGCACTGACTTGGGCGCTGCTACATCGACAATCGTCCGGCCTGAGGGTCGACAATCACGGGGGATGCCACGCACATGGCGCGCTACATTTTCATTACGGGTGGGGTTGTTTCTTCGCTGGGCAAAGGTCTGGCGTCTGCGGCGTTGGGGGCGCTGCTGCAAGCACGGGGCTACACCGTGCGCCTGCGCAAACTGGATCCCTACTTGAACGTGGACCCCGGCACCATGTCGCCGTTTGAACACGGTGAAGTGTTTGTCACCGACGATGGCGCAGAAACAGACCTCGACCTCGGCCACTACGAGCGCTTCACCGGCGTGCCAGCGCGCATGACCGATTCCGTCTCCTCCGGCCGCGTCTATTCCAACGTGCTGGAAAAAGAACGCCGCGGCGACTACCTCGGCAAAACCATTCAGGTGGTCCCCCACGTCACCAACGAGATCAAAGACTTCCTGCATGTGGGCGACGACGAAGTTGACTTCATGCTCTGTGAAATCGGCGGCACCGTCGGCGACATCGAAGGCCTGCCGTTCTTTGAAGCCATTCGTCAGTTCAGCCACGACAAACCGCGTGGCGAATGTATCTTCATGCACCTGACGCTGCTGCCCTATCTGGCCGCCTCCGGAGAGCTCAAGACCAAGCCAACCCAGCACTCCGTAAAAGAGCTGCAATCCATCGGTATTGCGCCGGACGTTCTGGTCTGCCGCTCCGAGCAGCCCATCCCGGAAAAAGAGCGCCAGAAGATCGCCCTGTTCTGTAACGTGCGCAAAGAGCACGTGGTTGCTGCTTACGATCTGAAATCGATCTACGAAGCCCCGCTGGCCTATCACCGCGAAGGTCTCGATCAGGCCGTACTGGATGCGTTCGGCATCGCCCCGGCCCCACGCCCTGACTTGACCGTTTGGGAAGACGTCAACGACCGCATCCACAACACAGACGGCAAGGTCAACGTCGCCATTGTGGGCAAATACACCCAACTGGAAGACGCCTATAAGTCCATCAAAGAGGCGCTGACCCACGGTGGCATGGCCAACCGGGTAAAAGTCAACGTCAGCTGGGTAGACGCTGAGGTCTTTGACAAGGGCGACGCCGCCCCACATCTGGAAGGCTACGACGCCATTCTGGTGCCCGGCGGCTTTGGCGAGCGCGGCACCGAAGGCAAGATCAAAGCGGCGCAGTTTGCCCGCGAGCACAAAGTGCCTTACCTCGGCATCTGCCTTGGCATGCAAATGGCCGTCATCGAAGCCGCCCGCAACAAAGCGGGCATCGCCGACGCGGGCTCTGAGGAGTTTGACCACGAAGCCGGCAAAACCCGCTTTGAACCAGTTGTCTATCACCTCAAGGAATGGGTGCAGGGCAACGCCAAGGTCACCCGCAAGGCCACCGACGCCAAAGGCGGCACCATGCGCCTGGGCGCCTATGATGCCGCGCTGACTGAAGGCTCAAAAGTGGCCGAAGTCTACGGCGCCGCGTCTATCGAAGAACGCCACCGCCACCGCTACGAGGTGGACATCAAATACCGCGAGCAACTCGAGGCCTGCGGTCTGCGTTTCTCCGGCATGAGCCCGGATGGCCGCCTGCCAGAGATCGTGGAATGGGAAGACCACCCTTGGTTCATCGGCGTGCAGTTCCACCCGGAACTCAAGTCCAAGCCGTTTGATCCACACCCGCTGTTCCGCGACTTCGTGCGCGCCGCCAAGGAAAACAGCCGCCTGGTCTGATCAAGACAATCGGCTTGAACCTCACACAAGAGGCGCGCGCTTCGGCCCGCGCCTTTTTTGTGTGCTGCACCAAGTGTCCCAGCTTCTTCTTACCCCAAATATCCTGGGGTGAAGGGAGGCGCCGACTCCCTGAGGGGCAAAGCCCCTAACCCCATCAGCCTCAGATATGACGCGCCCGGCATTTTTCTCCCCCTAAGCCGCGCTTGACCAAACGGTCAATTCGCACCGAAACTCCGCCTCAATTGTTCAACTTATTGAGGAAGCCACGGATGAACTTTCCTGCGCGTATTTTGGCCGCTGCCACCCTATCCCTGACCGCCCGGCCTGCAATTGCCGCCAATGACGCCTCCGACAAACTGCTGAAATTGATCCGCGACAACGGCTGTCAGATGACCGCCATTGAGGCTGGAGAAACCCTTCCCAGACATGGCTTCACGCCGGACCAAACCCGCGACATTATCCGCGACTGGGACAAAAAAGGCTGGCTTGACGGCCACGGCTTTGCCGGCATCAAGCTCTCCGCCACCGGCTGCAAGGGCTAAGTCTGCTCTGGCGGGTGGTGCTGTTGCACCGCCCGCCCCATTTACCATGACGTGCACGTCAATTTTTGCACCGTTGGAAAACTGTCGGGATACCGACGTATTACCGACACGAATTTTGCAGGTTAACACGCCCCTTCCCAATAGCATTTGACCCTCCTGCTGCGGCCCGCTACCAAACTGGCAACACCGGCAAAAGGGCATCGGCCATGATCTACACATCTGCGCAAGACTGGCGCGACGCGGCGCAGAAAAAAGTGCTGCTCTTTGGCATGTCTGGCTTGGGAAAAACCCATATTTCCAACACGTTGCGCGACAACGGTGATTGGTTCCACTACTCTATCGACTACCGCATCGGCACCCGCTACATGGGCGAACACATCGCGGACAACGCCAAACGCGAGGCGATGAAGGTCCCGTTCCTGCGCGAACTCCTGATGACCGACAGCATCTACATCGGCTCCAACATCACCTTCAACAACCTCGCCCCCCTTTCCACCTACCTCGGCAAGCCCGGCAACCCCGAAAAAGGCGGCTTGCTGTTTGCCGAGTATATGCTGCGCCAACGCCAGCACCGGACCGCCGAAATGGCCGCCCTAATGGACACAGAGCCCTTCATTTCCCGCGCCCATGATCTTTATGGCTATGACCATTTTGTCTGCGACACCGGCGGCTCGATTTGCGAGGTTGTTGACGCAGATGATCCCAAAGATCCGATCCTGACATCCCTGTCGCAAAACACATTGATGGTCTGGATCAAAGGCTCTGACGCCCACACCGAAGAGCTGGTGCGTCGTTTTGATAAGGCGCCTAAACCGATGTATTATCAGCCGGAATTCCTGCTGGAGTGCTGGCACGCCTATCTCGATGAAACAGGTCAGGACCAGAGTGCCGTGGACCCGGATGCCTTTGTACGCTGGACCTACGCCCGCGCTTTGGCCCACCGCCAGCCCCGCTATGAGGCCATGTCTCGTTGGGGCGTCACCGTGACCGCGGAAGCTGTTTCCCAAGTGGCAACAGCGGCTGATTTCGTCGACGTGATCGCCACAGCCCTTGAGCATCCGGCGATCCCCGCCTAACTATGGCCCTCACGCCTATTTACCCCACTGACAGACTAAGAGACTGACATGCCCATCAAGATCCCCGCCGACCTACCCGCCTTTGACGTGCTCAAGCACGAAGGCGTTATGGTCATGGCCGAGGATCAGGCCTCCCGTCAGGACATCCGTCCGATGCGTATCGGGCTTCTTAACCTGATGCCGAAGAAAATTCAGACGGAAAACCAGTTTGCCCGCCTGATCGGCGCGACCCCGTTGCAGCTGGAATTGTCGCTCATCCGTATGTCCGAGCACAAAACCCGCAATACGGCGGCGGAGCATATGGCCGAATTCTATCGGCCATTCCAAGAGGTTAAGGCATCAGGTGAAAAGTTCGACGGCCTCATCATCACCGGTGCGCCGATTGAGCATCTGCCGTTTGAGGAAGTCACTTATTGGGACGAACTCTGCGAGGTCTTTGACTGGACCCGCACCCATGTGCACTCCACTTTTGGTGTGTGCTGGGGCGGCATGGCGATGATCAACTACTTCCACGGCGTGCAAAAACACATCTTGGATCACAAGGCTTTTGGTTGCTTCCGGCACCAAAATCTGGCGCATTCCTCGCCGTTCCTACGCGGCTTCTCCGATGATTGTGTCATCCCGGTAAGCCGCTGGACCGAAATCCGCCAGGACGAGGTAGACGCCCGCCCGGAGTTGCGCACCTTGTTGCATTCGGAGGACGTTGGCCCCTGTCTGATCGAGGCCCCCAAAACCAGAGATCTGTTTATTTTCAACCACTTCGAATACGACAGTGACACGTTGAAACAGGAATACGATCGAGACGTGTCCGAAGGCACACCAATCAATGTGCCCTCCAACTACTACCCTGATGATGATCCCTCCAACCCGCCGCAGAACCGCTGGCGCAGCCATGCGCATTTGCTTTATGGCAACTGGATTTCCGAGATCTATCAAACCACACCGTTTGACATGTCCCGCATCGGCCATGAAATCACCGACCTGCGCGCCTGACCCCGGCGCGCGGCCATCGCGATTGCACTGCGGTGCAGGACGCCCCATATTGGGGAAAACGGAGAGCTTTCATGGACTTGCCCTTTGACGGCGCGATCAGCGCCTACTTTGAAAACGACGCCCCCGCCAAAGTGCGCGTGGCCATTCAAAACGCGGGCAAGAACGACATACTCTCTGATAGCTACCCACACAAAGACCGTTTGGGACGCAAAACTTACGAGGCCGACCTCGAAGCGTTGCAAATCGAACTGGTGAAAATGCAGCATTGGGCGAAAGAAAGCGGCGCCCGCATTGCCTGTGTCTTTGAAGGCCGTGATGCCGCAGGCAAAGGCGGCACCATCAAGCGTTTCCGCGAGAACCTGAACCCGCGTGGCGCCCGCATTGTCGCCCTATCGAAACCCACCGATGCTGAGCGCAGCCAATGGTACTTCCAGCGCTACTTTGACCACCTGCCGTCTGGGGGTGAGTTGGTGCTCTATGACCGCAGCTGGTACAATCGCGGTGTGGTCGAAAAGGTCTTTGACTTCTGCGAACAGGCCGAGCGGGAGCGCTTCTTCCACCAAGCGCCCAATCTCGAAGAAACCCTCGTAAACGACGGAATTTACTTGTTTAAATTCTGGCTCAACGTCGGCCGCGCCGAACAGCTGCGCCGCTTTCTGAGCCGCGAAACCGATCCGCTGAAACAATGGAAGCTAAGCTGGATCGACGTCGAAGGTCTCAAGCGTTGGGATGCCTACACCGCCGCGATCAGCGAGACGTTGCAGCGGACCCATTCTGAGGCCGCGCCCTGGACCATCATCCGCTCTGACGACAAACGCCGCGCGCGCTTAAACGCCATCCGCACCGTGCTGCACGCCCTGCCCTATGACCGCAAAGACGTGGACGCCATTGGTGACATCGACAGCAAAATCTGCGGCGGACCGGACATCTGGAATGCCTAAACGCGGCTACCATCACGGCAATCTGCGCCAGGCCTTGGTTGAGGCCGCCTTGAGCCTGATAGAGGCCAAGGGCCCCACCGGCTTTACCTTGTCGGAAGCTGCCAAAACCGCTGGCGTGACCCCGGCTGCGGTCTATCGCCACTTTGAAGGACGCGAAGACCTCATCGCCGAAGCCGCCCGCCAAGGCTACGAAATCTTTGCCGATTTGATGCAGTTTGCCTTTGACAAAGGCCAACCCTCCGCGCTCGCCTCCTTTGAGGCCACCGGTCGCGCCTACCTAGCCTTTGCCCGCAAATACCCCGGCCACTACATCGCGATGTTTGAAAGCGGCATTTCCGTGAACCGCACGCCCGAGCTTGCTGCCGTCGCCACCCGCGCACGCGGCGTTATGGAACACGCCGCCGCTGAGCTTTCCAAGCACATACCGCCGGAAAAACGCCCTCCCGCCAGCATGTTCTCCGCCCATATCTGGGCCATGAGCCACGGCGTGGTCGAGCTTTATGCCCGGAACTCCCCGGGCACCCAAAGCCCCTTTGCCCCGGAAGATTTGCTCGAAAGCGGCATTGGCGTTTACTTACGAGGTCTGGGCTTGATTGAGGGCGATCGTTAAGTGCCCAGGCAAATGCCTAAATTTCTTTTCGATCTATTAAAGCCTTGGCTGGGTGAACACAGAGCCGAACAGTGGTTTCTGCTTTGGTACAGATTTGGTGTGCTAGCGGCTTGTGCAGTGGTTTTTGCAATCGCAAGTATTGCACTCGTCGCTTTTTTCAAACCAGAAAAGCGGAACGTCACTGGCCACCATTGGAGCCCGGTTCTCTTCCTCTATTCTCACAGCACCGAGAGTTCTGCCCTCCGTATCTATGCGACGGTGCGCCTTCCAAATGGCGAGGTGACAACGGTTAAGACTAGTCGGATGTCAAAGGCTGCTGGAACACTGGATCAAATATGCCTAAGAAAATTGGAAACCAAATCCGGAAAAACGAGATACCGCTGGGTAGGTGAGCAGCATTGTGACGGCAATATCTGAGAGCCTCACTGGTAGGCCAGCGCCACCCAGATATGCACGGCCACCAAAGGCACCAATGCGGCGGACAAGCCAATGTGCGTGATCAACCAGATCAGATAAATCGCATTGCTGCGATACCGCAGCACCTCGCGATTGAGCACGCCTGTGAGAGCGATTAAGAACACCACCACGCTTAACGTGCTCATCCACACATGGCCAAAGCGCACCGCGTGCAAGGCGAACAACAAAGTCGCCGCCGCCCCCACCCAGCGATGACGCCCCAGCACCTTACGCGCATCCCGATTGTCCTTTGTGACCCGTTTGAAAAACAACACCCATTGATAGCCAAACAATGCCAGCAGCAGCGTACCGGTGATCACCTGCTGAGCAAACCCAGTCAGAGGGTGCGCCAAAACAGACTTCGCCTCGGACGACAACAAAACCCCGGCAAACACGACCGCAAACAGGATCAGCGGCACGTAAGGCGTACGCTGCCAAGTGGCCCTTAGAAACCGCATGGCACATGTCCTCCCTCAATCGCTTGCAGCGCTTGCACGGCCAGCGCATCCTGCGCGTCGCTATCGGGATGCCGCCGCTCCTGCATCATGGCCTGCAGAACAGCGGGCGACGCCTGCGTCTTCACCTCCGCCAGAAACACCTCTGCTTCGGGCAAAATCCGCGCACCTTCGCTGGGCCAGTCCGCGCCAATCTCAACCGGCACCTCAAAGACAGCCGCCTTACCCAAATAACTCTCGTAGGTGTGGCTCACCGACAAATACATCGCATCCAGCACGCCCAGATACTGATCCGCCGTCACCTCCGCATTGGGATAGGTCCAGGTGGTCGCCCCCATCACATCATTGAGTTTCCAATCCTTTTTCGGACTGTCGGGATGTTCGTTATGACAGGTCACACAAGGCGCCACACCGGCCACGTCCGGATACATCGCCACAAACCCGCTTTGCGCATCCTGCGAATAGATCGGCGCGCGCGTGGCTTTTACCGCCTCAAACGCAGCGGCTTGTGCCTCGCCAAACAGGTTGGATTTGTTGATCGGTGCATCAGACCCCAGATACAGTCCCATCTGCGGCGGCAGGGTCTCCATATGCGCCGCTGTGGCCCGCAGGAACAGCGCTGGTAACGGCCCTTGCTCCACGCCCGGCTCTTGCCACTCTTCCCCAAATTTCAGGCCCGCTGCAATGCCGCCGCCCACAATGCGTTTGGTATAGATCGTGCGCGCCGCTTCATTGATCGCATTCACCCCGTCAAACAACGCGGTCACCGGATGACGACAGCCCGCGACCTCGGCCTCGCCATCCGGCAAAGGCGCGGGCGCGGTGGCAAACAGATAGATGCCGAGACAGGCAAACACACCGACAAAAAAGATACGCGGCAAGGTCATGGCGCTTTCCCCTCAAAAAGTTTTGGACTGCCAAAGGGATCTGCGCCGCCCTCAAAGTAGGCCCAAATCGCCTGTGCTGGCAGTGCCTCAGCAAGCTTGCTTGGCGCTTTAAAGGCGTGGTTGCCGTGAAAATCATGACACCCCAGACAGCTGTCCCAGTTGTCTTGGGCCACAAGCGTGACATGCGGCGTGTCCACAGGATCGTTTTTGACCTCCAGATCGCCGTGACAGGCCTGACACAGCGTGGGCTGGGCCGTCACAATCTCCGGCCTGTGCTCCGTGTGGCACCCAAGACAACTGCGCGCCGCCACCTGTTGAACAGCCTCGGCAAAACGGGGCTCGCGGAACCGATAGATCGGATGGCGCTCATTGGGCCGCGCATGACAGTCCAGACATTGATCCGATTGCACGGCGGCATAGCCAAAATCCACCGGCGTTTCCCGCAATCCCAACACATAGCGCACCTGCGCCTGGACCTGCTGGCGCACAGTTCCGGGCGTTTTGCTGTGACAGGCCACACAAGCAACACCATCGTGCGCTGCGATAAGCGGCCCGTGAGCCAAAGCTGTTTGAGTCTTGGACTGTGTCAGGGCCAATCCCGCCCAGAGTGCTGTCGGCAAAATCGCCAAAACAGCCCATAATCGCACCGTCCGGGCAGATGGCAGCGCCATGCGACCCTCCGAAACCAAAAACAAATTACCAACACGCGAAAGTGTCGCGAAACAAAGTTAATCAATCGTTAATTGTAAAAAATTCGTTAAAGATGAAAGGCACGCCGGCTTGTACGCCTTTGATCTAACGTCGCGGACTTTGAGACCGTCACAAAAGCCCCCGCACCCAATCCAACCGCGCCTTGGGCACCAAACCGTAGTTGTAAAGATTCACGCCGGTCGCGCCGCCCCTACGCAACAATTCAATCCGCTGCGCAAAGTCCTCCCGCCCAGAGAATTCCGGATAGCCCAACCGCAACCCAACCTGCCCGCCAGCGCCGTTCGGCAAGCGGGAGGCATAAGACATCAGCCCCTCCGCTGCTTCCGGCCCCATATCGTAAGCGCAGAGCATCACTTTTAGCCCAAGATCAGCCGCCGCGTCATGATCACTACCGCCAAGCCATCCGGCTTGCCCGTCGATCAACATCAACTCGGACGTCGCCGCACAGGCGTCTTTGGCCTGTTCCAAAACCGCATTCACATGATCAAAGCGCAAATCCAGATAGGCCCGCAATTCCGCATCAAAATCAAAGGCATCCAGCCCACGTTCTGGGAAATCAGGGCATACTCGCTGGGGTGTATCCCCTGTACACATCTGATCGATTAGCCCCCGCACACGCGCTTGCAACGCTGGCATATCCAGACCGGTAGCCTGCCCTGCCGCCTGACAGTGCTCACAGAAGCACAGCGCCATCAAGAAATCCCCTTCGGGCGGCAACCCAACCATGTCTTTCTCATGATGATAATCATGGGCAAACCCAAGGAAAAAGGGACTCTCCAACTCGATCCGGTTGGGCTGATAGTTCTGGGAAATGTCACGCACCAGATTGCTCACATAGGCCTGAGCCTTCGGGTTGGCCGGACAGAGGTTATAGGAATTTACATCCCCAAACGCATTGCGCGTCACCAGATCGGGATTGGCAAAACCCAGCGCGGAGTTATGCAGACACACTGTCCAGCACGACACATCCAATCCACCCGCATCCCGCGCCTCAATCATCTCGCGCAGCACGTCCTGCTCCTGTGCCAAGGACGACACCAAAGGCTGCACCGCCTGCCCTTGCCAAATGCTGGCATCAGGACGGAAATACAATGTGCCGTCCTCAGGGAAATACGCCCGCCGCTTGGGGCTGCGCACCTGCAAAAACCGCCCTGCGTGATACACAGTGGCCAAGCTGATCATATCAAAGCCCAGTTCACGCAACTCAGACGACACCACCTCCTGTCCAATATCAGCGACATCCCAGGGGTAAGTCCAAAGTGCGTTGCTCACAGTCTTTCCCTTCAGATCAGCGGTTTGGCTGCCGCTGTTGTATCGGAAAGCCGCCGCACTGCGCAGTCTGAAAAATCGTCAAAATCGGAAATTCGCCTGCAACGCACACAAACAAAAAGGCCGCTCCAAAAGAGCGGCCTTTCCGAAAATTCTGGTATCCAGCGATTAACGCTTGGAGAACTGGAACGAACGACGCGCTTTGCGCTTACCGTATTTCTTACGTTCCACAACGCGGCTGTCGCGGGTCAGGAAGCCAGCAGCTTTCAGGGCGCCACGCAGGGAGGGTTCGTAAAGCTGCAGAGCTTTAGAAATACCGTGCTTCACCGCACCGGCCTGACCGGTCAGACCACCACCTTTAACGGTGGCGTATACGTCGAATTCACCTTCAACGCCGGCAACCTGGAAAGGCTGGCGCAGGATCAGCTGCAGAACTGGACGTGCAAAGTACTTGTCCTGGTCCTTACCGTTCACGATGACCTTGCCGGAACCCGGCTTGATCCATACGCGAGCAACAGCGTCTTTACGTTTACCGGTCGCATAGGCGCGGCCCAGTTCGTCGCGTACTGGCTCACGAGGAGCCGCTTCGACTACAACAGCTTCTTCACCGGCAACGGCGTTCAGCTCTTCAAGCGAGTTGATTTGATCAGCCATGGATTAGCTCCGGGTGTTCTTGCTGTTCATGGACTTCACGTCCAGCACTTCTGGGGCCTGTGCTTCATGCGGGTGCTCTGCACCGGCGTAAACGCGCAGGTTGGTCATCTGCTTGCGGGACAGGCGGTTGCCTGGCAGCATGCGCTGAACGGCTTTGGTCACCACGCGCTCTGGGTGCTCACCTTCCAGGATCTGCTCCGCAGTGCGGGACTTGATACCGCCTGGGTGGCCAGTGTGCCAGTAGTAGGTTTTGTCAGCGCGCTTCTTACCAGTCAGCTGGATTTTGTCCGCGTTGATCACGATGACGTTGTCACCCATGTCCATGTGCGGGGTGAAGGACGCCTTGTGCTTGCCGCGCAGGCGCATGGCGACGATCGATGCCAAACGGCCCAGCACCACGCCTTCGGCGTCGATGATGATCCATTTCTTCTCGATGTCTGCCGGAGTAGCAGAGAAGGTTTTCATGTTAGGTCTTCCATGATTGGTTGACAGATGCGACAGGAGTCTGACGCATCAAAATGCGATGGGCGGGTTATAAAGCACCCTTTTGTCACGTCAAGCGCACAAAGCCCAAATTAAACAAGCAAAAACAATGGCTTGAAATTTAGGTATTATTTTACCCCACTAAACAGGCGCATGTTGCAGCGGTTTTGACAGCATTTCCGACATGGTTTCCAACGCCGCTTGCAAATCCGCCTCGGACACCTCCGGCGCCAGGGCAATTCGCACCGCATTTGGCGCACGCCCATCTGCCAGCACATACTCATCCGCCGACTTGATCCGAATACCCTCCGCGTCACACGCCCGCACAAAGGTCGACCCGCGCCACCCGTGTGGCAGCTTGAGCCAGATGAACGGAACAAACGGCCGCCAGCGAATGTCCCAACTGCCGAGCACATTGACTGCCAACTGCACCCGCTTGTTGATGAACTTTTCCACCCGCTGCCGGATTTCATCCGCCTGCCCGCTCTGGATCAGGTCGGCACAGATATCGAGCATCGGCTGCGGCAAGCCGTAAAACATAGACTGCGCCACATGCCGCGCGGTTTGCGCGCTGCCCTCTGGTGCGACCAGATAGCCAAACCGCAAAGATGCCGAGACCGATTTGGTCAGCGAGCTGATGTACCAGGCCCGATCCGGACAGAGCGCCCGATAGGACGGCGTGTCCGCCGGTCCCAAGGCGTGGCAATCATCCTCGATGATCTGCAAATTGTAGCGCCGCGCAATTGCAGCGATCTCCTGCCGCCGCTCAAGAGGCACGTTGATTGCTGTCGGACTATGCGCCTGCACTGAGGTCACCAGAACTTGCCCACCGTGGCGCCGCAACGCCTCTTCCAGCTTTTCCGGCCGCATCCCGTGCGCGTCCATCTCCACGCCAATCACCTCCGCTCGCAGCAAACGCCCGGCATGACGCACGCCAGGAAAGGTCACCGCTTCGGTCAAAATCACCGGATGCGCCCCATGTAAACAACACTGCAATGCTGTCACCGACGCATTCTGCGCCCCCATCGTCAGCACAACATCATCCGCCGCGATCCTCCCTGCCACATCTGGCCCAATCCAGTTCACCACGGCCTGCCGCGCATGCAAATCCGTTGCGGATGTGGGACAGGACAAGTAAGACATGTCGCCCTGCGCCGCGACGCGCGCCATCGCTTCCCGGATGACACGATCCTGCCCCACATCTGGCACCCGCACCGCCCGCATATCGAGGTCTTCCGTTTGCGACAGAGAGATCAACGGCTCCGGCGGCAACACGGTTTCCGGCCGCCCGTCGGCCACAAACGTGCCGCGCCCAACTGTGGTCTCCAGCAAGCCTTCTTCCACCGCCAATTTATACGCCCGCGCCACCGTGCCCGGCGTGATGCCCAACTGCCATGCCAACTCACGCACAGGTGGAAGCCTCTCTCCAACAGGCAGATGCCCACTGCGCACCGCACCGCGAAGAGATTGTATCAATACAATGTATTTCGGATCGGTACAGCCATCGAAGGCTGGGGGCCATATTGTATCAATCACAATGTTTTCCTCGCAATTGTGTCACAGCAGGGGTACATCACCCTTGTAACAAACTTGAGGATTGTATCAATACAATATTGGAGACGACCATGACAATGACCACAACAAACCTGCAAATCCTGACAAACCACAATGCAAATGCACAACTTCCAGTTATTGCACGTGCGGCGCTGTCGTTTGCGGCAGTGGTCACGGAATGGGACAAGCGCACCCGCACCCGCCGTGCGCTCGCCCGGCTGAGCAAGGCGCAGCTGGAAGATGTTGGATTGACTTTGCACGACGCCCGCATCGAGGCGCGCAAAAAGATGTGGCAGATCTGATCCCCGTCAGACGCCTCTTCCACTGGGTCGGGCTTGTCCCGACCCTTTTTTGTTTGCCGCCCGGTCTCGCTTTAGTAGCGGCGCTTCAAATCCCACAGCAGACCAGAACTCAACACCGAGGGCGCTGGTGCAGACTTCACCCCGGCCGCGCGCAAGGCCTGTGACACCCAACTGTTACAGGTCTGAAAGAGATGATATGCGCCGTGCGCCTTGTAAAAGGCGCTCTTGCCATAAAGACCGTCGCCGAGCTGCTCCGTTGACGACACACCTGCCTCCACAAACACCAACAGCTCTCGCAGCGCCTCGTCTGTCACCGGAATCTCGATACCTTCAGAATGGACAAACCGACTCCAAGGTGACCCACGGCCGACAGCCACATGCATCACACTGTCTGTCGGCCACAAAAGCGCCTTTGCGCCAATGGCAAAAGTCACATCCGCCAGCGTGGGCACCTCAAAGTAGAATCCTTGGTCGCCCCATCCAAACTCGAACCAATCCGCCTCAGGAAATTGCGCCAACCATGCGTGAGCGTGATCGCCGCCAAACTCCTCCAAGGTACTCCGCACCAGGACCAAACCGGCATGATACCCGTGATCAAAGATCCAAATCGGTTTTCCGCTGTCTCGGTCATAGCCATCCGAAGCCCCAAGCGGGAAAAACCGAGTCAAAAATCCCAAGACGAGCACCAGAACAAGCCAGCGCTTCCAGCTCATTTAGGAGGGATCGCGTAGGTCATATTGGCTCGCGCAACAGGCATCTCTGAGCCTTCCGAGTATATCAGCACGTTTGACACAGACAGCGTCCGCCCCAACTTCAGCAACTGCGTTTTGGCAATCAGGTCCTTGCCCGCTTCCGGTTTGCGCATGAAATCCAGCGAGCAGTTTGTGGTCACGGTCAACGCCTCTTTGCCAATGATGGCCATGGTCGCCACATAAGCCGACACATCTGCCAAGGCAAACATTGACGGACCCGATACGGTGCCACCAGGGCGCAGATGCCGGTCCTGCACCATCATCCGCATCACAGTGTTCACCCCGTCGATGTGTTCGACCACAAAGTCATCTTTGACCTGCGGGAACACCTGCTCGAGCCACGCGCCCATTTCTTCAGCTGTCATCACCGCTTGCATGCTTTTCCTCCGTCTCTCCCCGCGCTACCCTCGCGCCAACTTGGGAGGAGAGCAAGATGACACTTTTGGAACGTCGCGACACAAATGCGGTGGCACATCTCACCATGAACGCGCCGGAGCGGCTCAACGCACTTTCCGACGAGATGCTGGCGGCCCTACAAACAGAATTTGATGCCCTCAAGGACGACACGTCCATCCGCGCCATCACGCTGTCTGGCAGCGGCAAAGCCTTCTGCGCAGGACATGATCTCAAACAAATGACCGCCGGACGGCAATCGCAGGATGGCGGGCGCGCCTATTTTGCCGACTTGTTTAACCGCTGCGCCGCCATGATGCAGACTATTCAGCAACTGCCGCAACCGGTCATCGCCCAAGTGCATGGCATTGCCACCGCGGCTGGCTGCCAGCTAGTCGCCACCTGCGACCTGGCCGTGGCTGCCGAAGGCACCCGTTTTGGCGTGAATGGCGTGAACATCGGCCTGTTTTGCTCCACCCCCATGGTGGCTCTGACCCGCAACATCCCGCGCAAACAAGCGTTTGAGATGCTCACCACTGGAGATTTCATCGACGCCACACGCGCAGAAAACCTTGGCCTCATCAATCGCGTGGTCCCACATGAAGACCTGCAAACTGAGACCACACAACTCGCGGAAACCATCGCGCAAAAACTCTCCGCCGCCGTGAAAATTGGCAAACAGACCTTCTATGAACAGCTACAGATGCCAACCGATCAAGCCTACGCCCACGCAGGCAATGTCATGGTCGAGAACATGCTCTATGCCCAAACCGAAGCCGGCATCGAGGCCTTTCTGAACAAACAAACACCCAAGTGGGACCAGTAGCGGGTTTCCAATCCCCAAACGGTGTTTTTCCAACAAGGCTGTGTCGAATCCCAATCATCTTCGCCACAACACACCCAACTGAACCCCACATTTCTGTGGCTCAAGTTCGCTAAGCGGTCCCGCCATTTGCAGGACCGCGGGTTGCGTGTCGCCTCTTAGGTCACTTTGTACTGCTTACCTCTGACCTGAGAGGCGCACGCCACTTTTTTGGCTTCCCCCTTCCCAAATGGCGATCCCTGCCCTATGTCCGCCCCCATGACAGAGACATTGCATATCGTGGGCGGCGGCATGGCCGGCTCTGAGGCCGCATGGCAGGCCGCAAACATGGGCGTGAACGTGGTGATCCACGAGATGCGGCCCAAGGTCGAAACCTTTGCACACCGCACCGAACATCTGGCGGAAATGGTCTGCTCCAACAGCTTCCGTTCTGATGATGACGAGCAAAACGCCGTTGGCCTGCTGCATTGGGAAATGCGCGCCGCCAACGGGCTGATCATGGCCATGGCCGACAAACACCGCCTGCCCGCTGGCGGTGCCCTTGCGGTCGACCGCGATCCTTTTGCGGAATCCGTGACCGCTGCCCTGATGGACCACCCCAATGTCTCC
Organism: Shimia sp.; assembly: GCF_022448905.1. Lineage (GTDB taxonomy): Bacteria > Pseudomonadota > Alphaproteobacteria > Rhodobacterales > Rhodobacteraceae > Shimia. The sequence goes on from NZ_JAKVCW010000002.1 coordinate 29,000, forward strand.
GTGGAATACGGCGAGATTTCAGAGCTGCCCAGCGATGGCCACTGGATCATCGCGACCGGTCCGCTGACCTCCACCGCCCTTGGCGCGGCCATCCAGGAGGAAACCGGCGCTGACCGTCTGGCCTTCTTTGATGCCATCGCGCCAATTGTCTATGCCGAGAGCATCGACATGGACGTGGCCTGGTTGCAATCGCGCTATGACAAAGGCGACACAGAGGAAGAGCGCAAAGCTTACCTCAACTGCCCGATGGCCAAAGACCAATATGAGGCCTTCATCGACGCGCTATTGGCGGCAGACAAGACCGAATTCCACGAAGGCGAAACCGCTGGCTACTTCGACGGCTGTTTGCCAATCGAAGTGATGGCTGATCGTGGTCGCGAAACCCTGCGCTTTGGCCCTATGAAGCCTGTTGGGCTCACAAACGAGCACAAGCCGGATGACAAACCCTACGCCGTGGTGCAGCTGCGCCGCGACAACGCATTGGGCACGTTATACAACATCGTCGGCTTTCAGACCAAAATGAAATACGGCGCGCAGACCGAGGTCTTCAAAATGATCCCGGGTCTGGAGAACGCCAGTTTTGCGCGCCTTGGCGGCATCCATCGCAACACCTTCATCAATTCGCCAACGCTGCTGGACGACCAAATGCGCCTGAAGTCCCGCCCAAACATCCGTTTTGCGGGTCAGGTCACCGGCGTCGAAGGCTATGTCGAAAGCGCCGCCATGGGGCTTTTGGCAGGTCGCTTAGCCGCAGCTGAAATCCTCGGCAAAGCACAAGAGACCGCGCCGCTCAACACCGCCATGGGCGCCTTGGTACACCACATCACCGGCGGTGCGGAGGCCAAAACCTTCCAGCCAATGAACGTGAACTTTGGTCTATTCCAGCCGGTTGAAGGCCTCAAAGGCGGGCGTCGCGGCCGCAAAGACCGCTACAAAGCCTACACCGACCGTGCCAAAGCGGATTGGCAGGCCTGGGTTGACGCGCAAGCGTAACTGGACGGCGCAAGCTTCTTCCAATAACCTCGAGAGAGCGGGCCAATCGGACCCGCTCTTTTTGTGAAGACCTCTCGATAAGCGACTGAAACTGTGACCTTTATCACCCGCTTCGCCCCTTCCCCAACCGGCCCCTTGCACTTGGGACACGCCTACTCGGCAATGCTGGCGCACGACAGGGCTCAGGCAGAGGGTGGCACGTTTCTTTTGCGCATCGACGACCTCGATCAGTCCCGCGCACGCGATCATTGGGAGGCTCAAATCTATGATGACCTCGCCTGGCTAGGCCTCACGTGGGAGACGCCCGTCCGCCGCCAGTCTGACCATTTCGCAGACTACGACGCAACATTGCGCAAGCTTTCGGAAATGGGCCTCACCTACGCCTGCACCTGCACCCGCCGCGACATCGAAGCCGCCGCCAACGCTCCGCAAGAAGGCGTCCCGCAATTTGGCCCCGACGGGCGCATCTACCCCGGCACGTGCAGAGACGCTGGGCATCCATACTCAGACGCCAAATGCATCCGCCTCAACATGCGCGCCGCCTGCGAGCCGGCCCTGCCCGCACATTTTGAGGAAAGCGGCCCAGACCACTCCGGCACGCATGCCTTAGATCTCGACGCAATGGTCTCAACTGTGGGCGACGTCGTCCTGGCCCGCCCCAACATGGCGGCATCTTACCACTTATCGGTGGTGCTGGATGACGCCGCCACCGGCGTGACGGACATCATCCGGGGGGCCGACCTGTTTGAGGCCACAGCCGTCCACGTGGTGCTGCAAAATCTGCTTGGCCTACCCACGCCGAGCTATCATCACCACAAGTTGATCCGCGACGAAAAGGGCAAGCGCCTTGCCAAACGCGACGACGCCCGTGCCATTGCCAAATACCGCGAAGAAGGCGCAACCCCTGCCGACATCCGCGCCATGGTGGGCCTCTAGTCGTCCATCGGCTTCATCAATTCCACGGTCTCACCATCCCGCACCGCCGTGTAAAAGCACGTGCGCCGGTTGGTGTGACAGGCCGCGCCAGTCTGCTCCACCAGCACCAAAATGCAGTCCTGATCGCAGTCATAGCGGAAATCGACCAGCTTCTGCACATGGCCAGAGGTTTCGCCTTTGATCCAAAACGACTGCCGCGAGCGGCTCCAATAGGTAACCTTTTGCGTCTCCAAAGTCTTTGCCACGGCTTCGGCGTTCATCCACGCCATCATCAGCACTTCGCCGCTCTCGCTGTCCTGCGCAATCGCAGGGATCAGACCAGCTTCGTTGTACTTCAGCGCCATAGGATCAAATCCCATACCATCGTCCCTCTTTGCATCTGCGGTTTTCCTCTCTATCTAGGAAAGGCGCAAAAAAGGAAACCGCGATGTCCGGCGAAACCGACCTGATCAAGCTCTACTCTGGCCAGATCCTGCAACTCGCAGCGGCCATCCCGCACACCGACCGGTTGGAGGCGCCCGACGCCACCGTGAAAAAGCGCTCGCCGCTCTGTGGCAGCACCGTGACTGTGGACCTGCAACTCGAAGACGGCCGCATCGCCCGCTTTGGCCAGGACGTAAAAGCCTGCGCTTTGGGTCAGGCCGCCGCCTCTGTTGTCGGTGCCAACGTCTTGGGGCAAAACCGGGAAGGCATCGAAGCGGCCCGTGATGCGCTCAAAGCCATGCTGAAAGAAGATGGCCCCACCCCATCAGCGCCATTTGACGGGCTTGAAGTTCTGCGCCCCGCCCGAGACTACAAAAATCGCCACGCCTCGATCATGCTGGCCTTGGATGCCACCGCCGAGGCCTTTGACGCGGCTGAACAAGCCAACTGCGCCTAAATTTCTCCCGCCTCTCCCCCTAAAACGCCAGCTAGCCGCGCCATTTCAGCGCGGCTTTTCGTTTGCGCCTGCTCACAACAAAAAAACCGCCGCACTTCCATCGGAAGGCGGCGGCAAGCGCAAGCGGTTTTCGCGTGGGACCCAGTCCATCCGACTTAGGGGGAGGCAGACCCCCAAGAGGACTTAGAACAGGCAGTATCAGTCAGGACGCATCAAATGGGGACAGATGCGCGGACAGACCGGCACGAACTCGCAGGCAGAATTAGATCAGACTCACCTCGTCACACTGGTACAAACACAAAAGTCACATCAAAGTTCACACAAAACCGGGGACATGCAGCGCAAGCACCAGCATGATAACCAGAGCCACCCCGCCCACAGCATCCTGCAAAAGCGTGTCGCCAGAGTTGCGCACAACGGATTTGATTTGCTGCATCATGGTGGTTCTCCTTCCCATCAGTCTTGTTGCTACTTTGTTCTCATATCCCGCGAGTCGAGTAAAGAACTTTTTGAGAACATTTGAGAACATTAAGAGAATTTCAGGCTTTGACGTAGCCTAACCCACTGAAATCAAACGGATCGCCTGATCCTGTTCCATCAGCCACAAAAGAACACGCGCCGCCTGCCCGCGGTCGCTTTCTAATGTCGGATCATCATGCAAAAGCTTGCGGGCGTCTGTCTGTGCCACGGCCATCAGGCTCGCCTGTGTCTCCACATCCGCAATCCGGAACCGCGGCAGACCAGACTGGGCCGTGCCAATCAAATCGCCCGCCCCACGCATCTCCAAGTCGGTCTCCGCAATCACAAAACCGTCTTCACTCTCGCGCAGGGTTTTGAGCCGCTTTTCCCCACCTTCTGACAACGGCGCCTGATACATCAGCAAACAGGTCGACGCCTGCGAGCCGCGCCCCACCCGCCCCCGCAACTGGTGCAACTGCGCCAAGCCAAACGCCTCGGCCCGCTCAATCACCATGATGGTGGCATTGGGCACATCCACGCCAACTTCGATTACTGTTGTGGACACCAGAACCTGCGTGTCTCCGGCCTGAAACGCCGCCATCGCTGCGTCTTTTTCTTCCGGTGGCATCTGCCCATGAACAAGCCCGCACACGCCCTCACCAAGCGCGCTGCGCAAGGCTTTGAACCGCGCATCCGCCGCCGTGTAATCCACCCGCTCGCTTTCCTCGACCAACGGACAGACCCAATAGGCCTGTTTGCCCTCGGCCACCGCCTTGCGCAGCTTCTCAACCACCTCGTCCAGCCGATCCGTGGGAACCAACGCCGTGGTGATCGGTTGCCGTCCCGGTGGCTTTTCATCCAGAACCGACACATCCATGTCGCCATATTGCGCCAAAGCCAGCGAGCGTGGGATTGGCGTGGCTGTCATCACGAGCACATCCGCGCCCTCGCCTTTCTTGCCTAGCTCCAGCCGCTGGCGCACACCAAAGCGATGTTGCTCGTCAATAATGGCCAGCCGCAGATCGGCAAAATGCACATCCTCCTGGAAGACCGCATGTGTCCCAACCAGAATGTGAATGTCGCCCCGCGCCAGCGCGTCTAGCTTCGCGCGACGTTCCTTGCCTTTGTCGCGCCCAGTGAGCACCTCGACCACAACCCCGGCGCTTTCTGCCAGAGGCTTCAATCCTGCCATATGTTGCCGCGCCAAAATCTCGGTTGGGGCCATCATCACGCCCTGCCCGCCAGCCTCTACAGCCACCAATAGCGCCATAAACGCCACCAGGGTTTTGCCCGCGCCCACATCACCTTGTAGCAGCCGGTTCATCCGCTGATCTTTTGCCATGTCCCGCGCAATCGCCTCGATTGCCCGTTCCTGTGCGCCGGTAGGGCGATAAGGCAACGCGGCCCGCACCTTGGCCTGCAACACACCGGTCTGCTCGGAAATCACACCTTTGGCGCGCTGCAACTGACTGCGCGCCAACGCTAACGTCAGTTGATGCGCCAGAAACTCATCATAGGCCAACCGCTCCCGTGCCGGATGGTTGGGCGACACCTGCTCCAATGCTTCGGGTCGATGCACCAGCTCCATCGCCTCGCGCCAATTCGGCCACTTCGCCTTGTCCTTTTGCGACGGATCGATCCACTCCGCCATCTCTGGCGCCCGGTCGAGCGCCGACCGCACAGCCTTCACCATGGTCTTCTGCGTCACGCCATGGGTCAGCGGATACACCGGTTCAAACGCAGGTATCTCCTCGGTTTCGTCCGGCGCCACCACATATTCCGGGTGCACCATCTGCGCAACTCCGTCAAACAGCTCGACTTTGCCGGACACCACCCGCCGCGCCCCTTCCGGCAGGATTTTCTTCAAGTAGTCGCCACGCGCGTGAAAGAACACAATCTGAAAGGAGGTCAGCGCATCCTGCACTGTGATCCGATACGCCCCGCCCCGGTTGCGCGGTGCACGGTGCGCCCCAACCAGCACCTGCGTGGTCACCACGCCAGGCAGCTCCGCCTCATTGACCGAAATCTTCAAGCCTCGATCAATTCCCGAATAAGGCAGCAAAAACAAAAGGTCGCGCGGCTTACTTACATCAATCTGTTCGAGGTGCTGCGCCGTTTTTGGCCCAACACCGTCCAGTTTTGTCACATCCGCAAACAGCGGGAACAGAAGCTCGGGACGTCCGCTCATAGCCCCTCGATCAGTGCCAGCCAGCCATCTTCATCGATGGTCTCAATGCCCAAATCCGCCGCCTTCTTGGCCTTGCTACCCGCACCGGGACCAGCCACCAACAGGTCAGTCTTTTTGCTCACGGAGCCAGACACTTTGGCCCCCAAACTTTCCGCCCGTGCCTTGGCCTCCGCCCGCGTCATTTTCTCCAAAGAACCGGTGAAGACGACGGTTTTGCCAGCCACAGGACTGTCTTGCGTTGGCGCATCCGGCGACACAACACGCAACATGCCCACCAAACGGTCAATCTCGCCGCGCTCTCGCTCATTGGCAAATGCATCAGTAAGCGAAAGCCCAACCGCCGCGCCAATGCCGTCGATCCCGGTCAGATCATCCCAGGCCGCCTGCGCCTCAGCAGACACATCATGCGCTGCCATAGCTGCGTCCCGGCTTTCTTTGACCTTCGCACGACGCCCTTCAGCTTGCGCCGCTGCCCGCTCCTGATCTTCCGCCCGATCTGCCGCGCGCCACGCCATTGCCGCTGGCCGCGCTTTTTCTGCCGCTGCGCTCATGTCGTCCCACGTCAGATAGTGCAGCGCCAAGTCCTTGGCAGCCGTTTCCCCAACATGCCGAATACCTAAGCCAAACAGCAACCGCGCAAAGGCAATCTCGCGCTTGTCCTCAATCGCGGCAAAGAGGTTGGCCACGCTCTTGTCTTTCCACCCTTTGCGGTTCGCAAGCTTGGTCAGGTTCGCGCCATCCCGTTCTGCGAGCGTGAAAATATCCGCGGGCGTTTTGATCGGCAGATCGGGATCTTCGTAAAACATCTCGATCTGTTTTGTGCCCAGACCTTCAATATCCAACGCCTTGCGCGCCACAAAATGCTTCAATTTTTCAACCGCTTGCGCCGCACAAATCAAGCCGCCGGTACAGTAGCGTACCGCGTCGCCCTCTTCACGCACAGCTGGTGAGCCGCACACCGGACACTGCTCCGGAAAGGCGTAGGGCTCTGCCCCATCAGGGCGTTTCGTGAGATCCACATCCGCTACCTTCGGGATCACATCCCCAGCGCGATAGACCTGCACCCAATCCCCTTCGCGAATGTCTTTGCCATCACGAATAGTCGCGCCTTTGCTATCCCGCCCGGCGATGTAGTCCTCGTTGTGCAGCGTCGCATTGCTGACCACCACGCCACCAACAGTCACCGGCGCCAAACGCGCCACCGGGCTCAACGCGCCTGTGCGCCCCACCTGAATGTCAATCGCTTCCAACCGCGTCCACGCCAGTTCCGCGGGGAACTTATGCGCAATCGCCCAACGCGGTGTGGTGGAACGAAACCCAAGCCGCTCCTGCAACGCCAGATCGTTGACCTTATAAACCACACCGTCGATGTCATATCCAAGCGTCGCACGGCGCTCTACGATCATCTTGTAGTGGGTAATCAACGCTTCGGGACTGTCACAGACTTTAGTCAAATCATTGATTACAAAACCAAAATCGTGAAGCCGAGAAATCGCAGCTATCTGCGTGTCCGCCAGAGGCTCTGACAGCTCCCCCCAAGCATAGGCAAAAAACTTCAACGGCCGCTCACGGGTGATCTGTGCATCCAACTGCCGCAAGCTTCCAGCCGCCGCATTGCGCGGGTTGGCAAACACCGTCTTTGGTTTTTTGCCAGCTGCCTCAAGCCGTTCATTTTCTTCCGCAATCCGAGCGTTCAACGCCTCAAAGTCGGCGTGACTCATGTAGACCTCGCCGCGCACCTCCAGCACCGCGGGCGCGTTCTCTATACTCTGGGGAATATCGGCAATCGTGCGCGCATTGGCAGTCACATCTTCACCCGTACTGCCGTCCCCGCGTGTCGCGGCATAGACCATCTCGCCGTTTTCATAACGAATGGAGAGACTTAGCCCATCAATCTTCGGCTCTGCGGTAAAGGCAAGCGGCTCGCTGCCCATGCCGAGATACTTGCGGATACGTTCGTCAAAATCGGCCACATCCTGATCTTCAAAGGCGTTGCCAAGACTCAGCATGGCAACCTTATGCGCAATCTTGCCAAAACCCTCAGACGGCGGTGCCCCGACCTGCTCGCTTGGGCTGTCTTCGCGTTTCAGCTCTGGAAACCGGGCCTCAATCTCGGCGTTTCGCCGTTTGAGCCGGTCGTATTCCGCATCCGAAATCGTCGGTGCGTCCGCTCCATGGTAATCGCGATTCGCCTGGCCCAGCAACGCAGACAGGCGCGCGAGGGCCTCGCGCGCCTGATCTACAGTCATATCTGTGACAGCAATCTCTTCGGCCACGATCGCCTCCCTATTCTACCCTCCCAAGCAATAGGGGTGACAACCGTCAACGTCCAGAGGTCGCCGCGCCTTAGGCGCGCATCGCCACCTGATCGTCCGAACCAGCAACCGGTTCCGGATCGCGCAGCACGTAGCCACGGCCCCAGACGGTCTCGATGTAGTTCTCACCACCGGTCGCCTCAGAAAGCTTCTTGCGCAGCTTACAAATAAAGACGTCGATGATTTTCAGCTCCGGCTCATCCATGCCGCCATACAGGTGGTTCAGGAACATCTCTTTGGTCAGCGTGGTGCCCTTGCGCAGGGACAGCAGCTCGAGCATCTGGTACTCTTTGCCGGTCAAGTGCACAGGCTTGCCTTCAACCTCAACAGTCTTCGCGTCCAGGTTCACGTTAATCTGGCCGGTCTTAATAACCGACTGAGAGTGACCTTTGGAACGGCGGATAATGGCGTGAATCCGCGCCACCAGCTCTTCGCGGTGGAACGGTTTGGTCAGGTAATCGTCGGCACCGTAGCCAAAGCCTTTCAGCTTGCTTTCGGTGTCATCGGCGCCCGACAGGATCAGGATTGGGGTGTCGATACGCGAGGTACGCAGCTGACGCAGAACCTCGTGACCGGTCATATCCGGCAAGCCAAGGTCCAGCAAAATAAGGTCGTAGTCGTAAAGCTTCGCCAGATCGATGCCCTCTTCACCCAGATCGGTGGCATAGACATTCAGGTTGGCATGGGTCAGCATCATTTCGATGCTTTTGGATGTTGTAGGATCGTCTTCGACCAGCAGCACTCTCATTGGTTCGGCTTCCTTACATTGGAGGGTTACTGTCGTTAACCTTAACGATTAAAGGTTAACGACTGGTTACCGATTTAGGAAGGTTAACAGAGATTGCTAGATTTAGCGATATTTTTGAACGGCTGTCGCTTTTAACGCCTCGGTTCCATGGGTCGACACGGCAGTCACCCACTCATTAAATTCATCTTCACTTAAACTATACATTTCAAGGGCTTCCCGCTTGGTAATTAGGCCATAGGCCACGCCGCGCACCACGGCTGCTTTGCGGGATGCCACCCATCGCTTGGTCTTGGCTGGGGGCAAGTCGGCACGCGTCATCACCTGTCCATCAGACAGAGTCACGCATCTTGGGCCTTCCACTTTTTTCAGAAACATCTCGCTCATCCTCTTGGTGAGGAAATATTCGCCTAAGGGACTTAACGAGGCCCTAAAGCGCCTCTTGAGAGTATCTAAGATTTTCCTATATTCTCGTGGACTTCTGACCCGGAGAGACTCAACATGCCGCTTGATGGCGACACGCCCCTTAATTCGCTCGGTTTTGCCAAGCCACCGTCTGAGACCCGTGTGGTCGTCGCCATGTCCGGCGGCGTCGACAGTTCCGTGGTCGCCGCCCAACTGGCGGACGAAGGCTACGATGTGGTTGGCGTAACCCTGCAACTCTACGACCACGGTGCGGCCTTGGCCAAAAAAGGCGCCTGCTGTGCGGGCATCGACATCCATGACGCCCGCCGCGTGGCCGAGGAAAAAGGCTTCCCGCATTACGTTCTGGATTACGAAAATATCTTCCAGGATGCCGTGATCGATGAATTTGCCGACAGCTATCTTGGCGGGGCGACACCCGTACCTTGCATCCGCTGCAACGAACGGGTGAAATTCAAGGATCTCCTGGAAACCGCCAAAGACCTGGATGCGGACTGTATGGCCACCGGCCATTACATTCAGCGCAAAGTAGGCGACAACGGCGCGGAGTTGCACTCGGCTGCTGATGCCCGTCGTGATCAAAGCTATTTCCTGTTCTCCACCACCCCCGAGCAGCTTGACTATCTGCGCTTCCCGCTGGGCCACCTGCCAAACAAAGACGCTACCCGCGCTTTGGCGGCGGAGTACGGCCTTGCCGTGGCGGACAAGCCGGACAGTCAGGACATCTGCTTTGTGCCCAATGGGGATTACGCCAGCGTGATTGAAAAACTGCGCCCAGGTGCGGCGGAACCCGGCGACATTGTCGATCCGGACGGCAAAGTACTTGGCCAACATAATGGCGTGATCCACTACACCATCGGCCAACGCCGTGGCCTCGGTATCGGTGGGCTCAGCACGCCGCTTTATGTGGTGAAGCTCGATGTGGACAAAAAGCAGGTCATCGTTGGCCCCAAAGAAATGTTGTCGACCCGCATTGTGCCGGTGCGCGAAATCAATTGGCTCGGGGATGAGCCTTTCGAAACCCGGAAAGAATGGCACATGGCTGTGAAAGTGCGCTCTACACGTCCGCCACGCGAAGCCATTATCCGTCCCACCGGGCCTGATACAGCTGAGGTGGAACTGCTCACCCCTGAAGAAGGTGTGTCCCCGGGACAAGCCTGCGTGTTTTATGACAACGAAAGCTCCCGCATTTACGGCGGCGGCTGGATCTGGCGCGGCTACTAACCCGCGCCGCCTTCACGTGATGTCCGTGCCGGTGTTGATCACCACATAAAGCCCAATCGCAATCATCACATAAGGCGCCAGCCACTCCAGCCGCTCAATGCGGGACACTTTGGCTGGTGCCATCGCAGCCAAGGCCGCGCCCCCAAAGGCCAACCCAACCGCAGAAGTCCCTGCCCCAAGCAGGATCGGCAGCGTGTAACTTGGCCCGGAGTCTGCCAGCAACGGCGTAAACACCGCAAAGCTGTCAAAAGACACGCTCAAAAACAGCGCGACAATCGCGAGTACGTGCGACTTAGACACCTGCTCTGCAGCCGAACTCTCTTTGCCCAAGAACCGCGCGACCAACGCATAGACGCCCAACCCAATGGGAATAAATCCAAGGTAGCCCACCTGATGCGGCAAACCGGTTTCGAGCCCGGCAGATACAAACACAGCCGCCGCCAGCATGATACCCTGCGCGATCAGATAGCCACTGACCGTGCGCAGTTGTCCCACGGTCAGGATCAAGCCAACCATGATCGCCAGGTTGTCCAGATTGGTGGCCAAATGCGCCGTCACTGCTGACAGCGCAATGCCAAACTCATCTATCATTTTTTTAGCCCGTCCAGCACAGCCCGCGCCGCACGCACACCAGGGAACTCCTGCCCCCGCCCCAGTCGCTCCATGGTCAGTGACATTGCCTCACGCTGCTCCGTCGCATCTTCCAAAACCCGCAGAAGGGCTGGCGCAATCTCTTCAGCTTGAAACGCGGGGCCCAAGAACTCCGGAACGGTCCGGCTTTCCGCCACCAGATTGGCCAACGTCACCGTATCAATCAGCGCCATGCGGCTCATGATCTGCCAACTGATCCAGTTCATGTCATAGCCAATGACCATGGGCGTGTCGCTGGCCGCCAACTCTAGCGACACCGTGCCAGAGGCGGCCAAAGCCACATCCGCCGCCTTAAACGCCGCGCGTTTTTCCGCCTGCGCTGTGTCAGCATCCATCTCATTGGGGTCCAGCACAATGGGCGCGACTTTCCAGTCCGCCACCAGCTCTTTCACAAGATCCGCCACAGGCGCAGCCGCCGGGACGACCACCTTCAGGTCCGGCTTCTGGCGCAGCAACCGCGCAACCACCTCGCCAAACGTCGGCGTCAGCCGACCAACTTCGCCCCGCCGCGAACCCGGCAAAGCCAACAACAAAGGCGCATCACCTATGCCATGTCTCTGGCGGAAATCCGCAACCTCGGCCTCACTTGCCACAGGTTCCGTCACCACCGGGTGCCCAACAAAATCACACCGCAGGCCAACGGCCTCCATGTAAGGCGGCTCAAACGGCAACAGCGCCAGAACATGATCCACATGCTTGGCCATTTTCTCAGCCCGCTTGGGCCGCCACGCCCAAACCGACGGGGCCACATAATGCACACAGCGAAGGTCACTCTTGGCCTTCACTTCCCGCGCCACGCGCAGGCAAAAATCCGGGCTGTCAATGGTGACCATCACATCCGGCTGCCAGTCCAACGCCGCCTCCGCCGTCTGATGCATGCGTTTCACCAAATGACGATATTTGGGCAGCACCTCGGCAATGCCCATCACGCTCAACTCATCCATCGGAAACAGGCTCTCAAGCCCCTGCGCAGCCATCAGCGGCCCGCCTACTCCGGCGAACTCTACGTCCGGCACCAATTGGCGCAGCCCTTGCATAAGCGCCCCGCCAAGTCGGTCGCCCGACAACTCGCCTGCGACCAGAAACACCTTCATCAGATCACCCGTGATAGTAGGAACAGCCCAGTCTCTTCCAGCGCAGCCAAGGTCTTGGGCCGATCGAGCACAACCACACGTGCAGCAGAGACCACAATGCCTTCTAAGCCGGCTTTGGCCGCGGCCCGCACGGTGCCTGGCCCAATCGCCGGCATATCAACCCGCAGGTCCTGACCCCGCTTTGGCGCCTTCAAAAACACACCTTTGCCGCGTCGCAAATGGTCTGGCGTCTCCGCCACAAACCGCAACATAGCGTCCGTGCCTTGCAAAGTCTCAATACCCAACGCGAGCCCTGCCGCCACAACAGCACCCTGCCCCACGTCCAGCGGCGACAGCGCCAACAGAATATCGGCGGCGCGACTGGCATCCTGCAAAGCTTGCTCGGACGGCTCCGGGCCAGCCAGCAGACCTTCCTCCGCCGTTAGCCCCTCGAGCAGCTCATGCGCGCCCACAACTTCAAAGCCCTGTTCCTCGAACACCGCAATGATCAACCGCAAGATCGCATCATCCCCGCCTTGCAACGCAGGCAACAAGCGTGGCGCAATCGCCATCATCCCGGCGTCAAACTCCGCGGGGTTCAGCGCCGGGCGGCCCAAACCGCCCGCCATCACCAGGCGCGTCACGCCACCGGATTTCAAAGCCTCAAACAGCCCACCCATCTTCTCAAACCGATGGGTGTGGACCTCGCCGGACATGTCATGCGCCACGCCTTCAAACACCACGCACATCGCATCCGCGTGCGCCGCAGCCAACGCCACTGGCAAGCTGCCGCCGCCACAGAGAATAGCCAGTCGGCTCATGGAATTACCTCGGTGTCAGGAAGGAACGGTCCGTGTCGCCCATGATAAAGGCCACAATCTCTTGCACATAGTCACTGTCAGTTTCTTCGCCCAAACGCTTGGCCCGCGCCTGAAACGCGCCTTCGCCCTGCGCCAGCATCTGAAACGCGGCCCGCAAAGCCGTGATGTCAGAACGAGCCACACCACGACGCTTGAGTCCAACCAGGTTCAACCCGTCCAACTCGCCGCGCGGCCCTTGCACCAACCCATAGGGGATCACGTCATTTGTCACCATGCTGACCGCGCCAATGATGGCGCCACGGCCAATACGCACCCATTGGTGAATGCCACACAGCCCGCCGATGATCACATCATCTTCAATGACACAGTGTCCGGCCACAGCAGCCGAGTTTACCACAATCACGTTATTGCCGATCTGCGCATCATGGGCGATGTGACACCCCGCCATGAACAAACCGTCGTCCCCCACGCGTGTGATGCCGCCACCGCCTTCGGTGCCGCTGTTCATCGTGACATGCTCACGAATTCGGTTGCGCGCGCCGATGATAAGCTTGGTCTTCTCACCGCCAAATTTCAGGTCCTGTGGCACCTCGCCGATCACGGCAAAGCTGAACACCACTGTGTCCGCGCCGATTTCCGTATCGCCAGTCACCACCACGTGAGATTTCAGCTCAACGCCTTTGTGCAGCACCACCTGCGGCCCCACCACGCAAAACGGGCCAACAACACAGCCGTCAGAAACAACCGCGCCGTCTTCAATCACCGCGGAGGCATGCACCTCTGCCTGTGCAGAAACTGCCATCAGCCTTACTCCTTAGGCAGGTCCATCATTGCGGTGAATTCAACTTCACAAGCCACCTCACCGTCAACCGTCGCAGTGCCTGCAAATTTCCAGACCTTACCACCCGGCTTCCCGCGGGTGGTCTCTACTTTCATCTCAAGCACATCGCCGGGGACAACCATGCGGCGGAACTTACATTTGTCGATGCCCATGAAGTAGACCAGCAGGTCTTTGTCCGCCAAATCCAGCGCCACGCCCACCATGATGGCAGAAGTCTGCGCCATGGCTTCAACAATGGTCACGCCCGGCATGATCGGCTTTTTCGGGAAGTGGCCCTGAAAATGCGGCTCGTTCATGGTGACCATCTTAATGCCTTTGGCCGATTGATATCCGTCGATATCGACGACCTTGTCGACCAGCAGGAAAGGATAGCGATGTGGAATGAGCCGCTGGATCAATTCGATATCGGCGCTTTTGAGATCTTCAGACATTTTTTGCTCCTCATGCGGCCTAAGACTTTGATCCTAGCCCTAACAACCTGTGCTCCGAGGAGCAAGCACTCGACTGCCCCCAATGGCTTAGGATTTCAGGCAAAAGCCCGCCTTCGATCGAGGTTACTCGTCTTCCGGCACCACATCTTTTGGGCGCCCCGCACCCAAGGTCTCGTTCAGTCTTTCAATAGCAAAAGACGTGATATCCACCGCCGGATCGCCTAGCAGAACGTCGCGTCGCTCCAGGATCACACTGGCGCCAGCATCACGCATAAGAGTTGTCAAAATCGGGCTGGCAACACGGATAAACGCTTCCTGCTCGCGCTGCCTGCGCTGCTCGATGTTGGCCGCCTTGGCATCCTGCTCCTTACGGATTTGAACGACCCGCGCATCAAACGCCTCGGCCACCGCACGAAATGCATCCGCATCCATTTCGCCACGCTTCTCAGTAAGCGCTTTCTCTTCCGCTGTTAGTTCCGCCTGAATGCGCCTGTTTTCAGCCAAAAGGACAGATTCCTCCGCTGCCAATTCCTGCGCCACGCGCACACCAAACTGCGACTGACTGAACATCATGTCGCTGTCCACAGTCAGAACGGGTGACTGCGGCAATACCCGCTCTTGGGCAAAGGCAAACGGGGCGCTCATAAGCGCCCCGGCCAAAACTGTTATGCGAAGTGTGGTCCGCAGCATGACAGATCAGAACTGCGCACTGATAGTGAAGTCAAAGCTCTGATCGACATCGAACTCTTCTTTCTGCAACGCTTTGGTGAAGTTAAAGCGCAGAGGCCCGATTGGCGTGGTCCAGAAAATCGACGCCCCAATCACATGACGCAGGGAGAAGTCTTCGTAAAAGATTTGGCCACGGCCGCTGGTATTGTCCAATCCCCAAAGCGAGCCCACGTCGTAGAACAGACCGCCGGTGATACCGAGTTCTTCCGGCAAGCCCAGCGGGAACTCCGCTTCAAACCGCGCAGAAGCATAATATTTACCGCCAAGCGCATCATCAAACTCGTTGCCACTGGCATCAATGCCACGCTCCCGCGGCCCGATACCATAGGGCTCAAACCCCCGAATGTTGCGGTTGGTCACAATATAGCGGTCATCAATGCGGCTGTCGCCATCCGGCGAATACAGAGCACCACCTTGCAACGTCGCCCGCAGTGTCACTTCCTCACTCCAGACTTTCGCCTCTGCCACCGCCCGTGCCGTGGTAGACACAAAGGTATAGTCCCCGCCCAGACCACCAAAGTCCTGGCCAAATTCTACGAGATACCCGCGTGTGGGATCAAGCCCGCCGCGGCGAGTATCAAAGCGATAAGTGTAGCCTACAGAGCTTTTCCAGATTTCGCCACGCGCCGCTTCGTTGTCGATGATAGAACCCGGGATCGCGTTGCCCGACGGCACTTCCATACCGGAACGCTCCAGCTTGTAACGGAGCTGCATGTTGGAATACTCGCCCAGCTCAAAACCAAGGTAAGGAGACAATTCACCAACAGTGTTGGTAAAACGCGCCTCGCTGGGCTCAAACTCTTTGTAAAAGAATCCAAACCCTGCTGTCAGGTTACGGCCCAAGAAGGCCGGCTCCGCAAAGGACAGGCTGTAGTCCTTAATATCCGAGGACGTCGAGAACGACAGGCCAAAGCTCTGTCCACGGCCAAGGAAGTTGGCTTCATTGAACCGTACGACAAGTCCAATCCCGTCGTTGGTCGAATACGTACCACCAAGAGCAAGCGACCCCGTAGGTTGTTCCTCAACATCCACATCCACAATCACCTGGCTTGGGGTGCTGCCCTCGCGCGCATTCACATCCGCCACAGTAAAGAAACCAAGCGCACGGATGCGCTCTGCACTTTCGCGGATTTCACGCGGATTGAACGGGTCCCCTTCCGCAATGCGGAACTGGTTCCGGATCACCTTGTCCAGGGTGGTTGTGTTGCCTTCAATATCAATACGCTCAACAAAAATCTTCGGACCTTTGCTGATGGCAAATTCCACATCCAAGGTCAGATCACGATCATTGCGCGAAATGCGTGGATCAACCCGCAGGAAGTCCTGCCCTTGCTTCAGGCCATAGCGCTCCATACGGGAAATCGAGTTCTCAACCAAGGTGGGCGAGTACACCACACCCGGCTTCAAACGCAGCGTCTCCAAATACTCTTGCGCATCCACGCCATCAATTTCACTGGTCGCAGTGATATTGCCAAATCTGAACTGCTGGCCCTCTTCAATGTTGAAGGTCAGGAAATACCCATCGCGCTCTCGCGAAAGCTCAGCGTTCACGCCCAGTGTCCGGAAATCGACGTAGCCTCGCGACAGGTAGAAATCGCGCAACACCTGTTTGTCGAATTCGATCCGGTCGTTCACAAATGTGTCTTGCTTGAAGAACGCCCGCAGGATACCGGCCTGTTTGGTGGCCAAGACCCGGCGCAGACGGTTGTCGCTGAAGTTGCGGTTGCCCACAAAGCCAATCCGCTCAATTTCTACAGTGCCGCCTTCAAACACTTCAAAAATCAGATCCGCACGGTTGTCGCTTCGGCGGATGATACGGGTGTTCACACGCGCAGCCAGTCGGCCTTGCTCGGAATAGGCCTGCGTGATCCGCGCCGCATCGCGCTCGGCTACGGTTGGGTTCAGAACGCGACGGGATTGCGATTCAACCAGTTGCTGCAGCGCTTCGTCTTTCAAGCGCTTGTTGCCCTCAAAGCTGATGCGGTTGATGGTTGGATATTCTTTGACCTTGATCACCAGCGTGCTACCGCTTGGCACAAGTTCAACTTCCTCAAACACACCACTGCCCAGCACACGCTGATATGCGGCGTTTACCTGTCCCGCCGTCACCACCGTGCCCCGCGGAATCGCCGCATAGTTGGCCACGGCAGCAGATTCGATCCGTTGGTTTCCTTCAACCCGAATGGAGCTGAAGTTATACGTCTGTGCGAGACCAAAGGTAGGCAACGCCACCAAGACCGCAAATATTGTGAAGAAAAACGCCGTTAAGAGGCGCCGCTTCTGCACCTCTCCCCCGTCTTTGGCGATCGCCAAAGCCCTCGATTGTTTGGTCATTCCCAAACTCCGCAGTACATCCCAGTTGGATTGTGACTATCGGGTCTGAGGGCTGATGTCAAAACAGCATTGGCCTTAAAACACAGAGAATCGGACTGCGTTGCATCAGCATCCCTAGCGGCTTGGCCTGTCAACACCACACAATGTAGTGCGCAGACCTCCGCCAGTCAGATTGGCCTTACTGCAGACCACCGTTCAACATCATCGTGCCGATATAGGCGCCAAGTGACAACCCGGCGATGATTGCTGTCGGAAACAACAAACGCTCCCAGTTGATGTCAATCAACAGGCCAAGCGCGCGGTATCCATCTTCGATTGTATGCATAGTTCCAAACCCAATTCCTACCTACCTGCTAACCATAGCCGGAGAATTGGGCGAAAATTGGGCGCGGAGCGAACCCCACGCCCATTTTGCAGTTTACGGACAGAACAAGTCGTTGGTCAGACCAAACACCATCATGCTCAGCACCAGCACCAAACCCGCCGTCATCAGGATACGTAGCACACCGTCCGCCGGAGGCTTCCCGGTCACCGCCTCATAAGCGTAGAACACAAGGTGTCCGCCATCCAGCATCGGGATCGGGAACAGGTTCAACAATCCGATCGCGGTAGAGAGTACAGCAATAAACCAAATGAAACTCTGCGCGCCTTGACTTGCCATCGCACTGGACGTTTGCGCAATACCGACTGGACCAGACAGGTTACAGCTGCTGATCGCACCTGTGATCATGTGGTACAACCCACTCACAGAGCCTTCCATGATGCGACCAGTCTGGCGCACACCAGCCAAAAACGCTTCACCAACAGGCAATGTCTCAGTCGCGGGTTCAAAGGCCAGACCACCACCAATCCCAATACGCCAATGGGTCACAAAGCCGCCATCTGCCTGCGGCTCGTCCACGCGGCGCGGCGTCAGGTCAAACTGATCCACCGTGCCCGCGCGATCCACTGTCAGCGCCATCGTGCGCCCTTCCCCGCCTTCCACAGCTTCTTTGAGCTGGGAGAACGCCACAATCGGTGTGCCATCAATCGCGGTGAACACATCACCAACTTCAAGACCCGCATTGTAAGCGGCGGACCGTGGCGCCAAAGACTGAACCATCGGTGGGTACAAGAACGGCCCGGACACGTCCAGTGTTTCGCCGCCGCGCTCAACGGTATAGGTCAATACCGCCTCCTTTGGCATTGCCTTGGCAAAGGCATCAAAGGCTTCCGGATCATCAAACGATGGAATGGCTGTTCCTGCTATCGCAGTGACTACATCGCCCTGCTGCAGCTCATAAGGTGCATCCGGCAGATCCCAGATCTCACCCACAATCAGCTTGCTGCCAATCTGGCCGTTGAACATCATCACGCCGGTGAAAATGATGATCGACAGGATGAAGTTGAACACCGGCCCCGCCAGCACCGTCGCCGCCCGCGCCCACAAGGGCGCGCCGTGCATGGTATGACGACGTTCTTCGTCGGTCATCCCTTCCATGGCTTCGCCGTCTTTGCCGCTCGCGGCATTGGCGTCGCCCTTGAACTTCACATATCCGCCCAGCGGAATCGCTGCGATCTGCCATTTGGTGCCGCGTTTGTCATAGCGCGAATAGATCACCGGCCCAAAGCCTAGGCTGAACACATCCGCACCAATCCCGCTCCAGCGGCCGACGATGTAGTGCCCATATTCATGGATCGCGACAATGATCGACAGCGCAACAACAAACCACAGCACGGTCAACCCGCCGCCGCCAATTCCCGAAATCAGCGATGAAATATCCAAATGCACGTCCTCTTTTTGGGGCGTTATGCCAAGTTTTGCATGACCAGTCCGGCCGCCTTTCGGGCCAGATGGTCGGTTTCTCGTACCGTATCAAGGGTCATTTCGGCATTCTTGCGGCAATGTGATGGTGAAAGCCGCAAAACCGGCCTCCCCACAAGACATCCGTTATGTCGCTGGCAGCCCCAGTACCGCGCCCAGCACCAACACCAGAAGTGCCGCGCCCAACATCGCATCAAACCGATCAAGCAAGCCGCCATGGCCGGGGATCAGATTGGAACTGTCTTTGATGCCGGTGTGGCGCTTGATCGCGCTTTCCGCCGCATCGCCCATCTGCGAAGCAAACGCCGTCAGGACCGACAGAATGATCAGCGGTGTCCCACCAAATGCCATGCCGACACAACCTGCAGCCACCCAGCCCGCCATGGTGCCAGACCACGTCTTCTTGGGGCTGACCTTAGGCCAAAATTTCGGGCCGCCAATCAGGCGACCAGCAAAGTAGCCAGCCACATCGGTCGCCACCACAACGGCCACCAGCCACAGCACCCAATAGGCGCCACGCACATCGCGCAAAACAATCAAGCCATAGCAGGCCAACATCAACCCCGCCGCGTAAGCGACATAAATCGCACGATCTTTCTTAAGTTGCCCCGCACCCGCCAGCGGCACCGCCAGTAGCATTGGCAGGATCGCTTGCCCCGGCACAAAGTCGGTCAATGCCAACACCACAGCCGCCAAAGCGCCCATGCAGAGTGACACTTTTTGATCACCACCGGACAGCATCCGGGTCAACTCCCAGACCATGCCGCCACAAATAATCACAACAAATTCGTGAAACAGGAAACCACCCTGCCAGATCGCCAATCCGCCCACGCCAAGCAGCACCACTGCTGACAGGGTTCGGGGCAGCAAATCGCCCCACTTGCTAGCCGTACCGCTCATACTGTCACCGCGCCAAACCGACGGTCGCGTTTGGCATAGGCGTCCACCAGCTTACGGAACTCTTCTTTGGAGAAGTCCGGCCACAGGGTGTCGATAAACTCATATTCAGCATAAGCTGACTGCCATAGAAGGAAGTTGGAAATCCGCGCTTCCCCGCTGGTCCGGATGACCAAGTCCGGATCCGGCAACACATGGGTGTCCAAATACTTGGGCAGTGTCTCCTCACCCACATCTTCGGGCTTGAGCGTGCCATCCGCCACATCCTGCGCCAACCGCTGGGTCGCTCGCGCCACCTCATCACGCCCACCGTAGTTCAACGCAATGGTCAGGTTCACGCCATCGTTGTCGGCGGTAAGCTCTTCCAGCTCATCCATCAAGGCGCGCAGCTTTTCGTCCAAACGCGGACGATCGCCGATGAACCGCACCCGCACCCCTTCCGCTTTCAGCCCACGGGCCTCTTTGCGAATGTACTGGCGGAACAGGCTCATCAAACCCGCAACTTCCGCCTGGGTACGCTTCCAGTTCTCGGTCGAGAACCCAAAAATCGTCAGATATTCCACGCCCAAAGGCTTGCAAGCGCGCACAATCTCCTTGACGCGCTTGGCTCCGGCGTGGTGCCCAAATAACCGCGGGCGACCGCGCGCCTGCGCCCAGCGGCCATTGCCATCCATAATAATGGCCACATGCCGAGGGCCGGTCGCGGGAATTTCTTCACCCATTTTGATCAGACCTGCATGATCTCGGATTGCTTGTTCTCAAGCGCGCCATCGATCTGCTTGATATAGCTGTCGGTCATTTCCTGAACTTCAGCTTCCCAAAGCTTCTGGTCGTCCTCAGACATACCATCGCCTTTGGCTTTCTTGATGCTGTCCATACCATCACGACGCACGTTGCGCACGGCCACACGGGCGTGCTCGGCATATTGAGCCGCCACCCGCGCCAACTCGGTCCGGCGCTCTTCGTTCAACTCAGGAATCGGCAGCATCACAATGGTGCCGTTGGTCTGTGGGTTGATGCCAAGACCGGAATTCATGATCGCTTTCTCAACCGCGCTCACCAGCGTTTTGTCCCACACATTGATGGTCACCATACGTGGTTCTGGCACGTTCACTGTCCCAACCTGGTTGATTGGTGTCTTGGAGCCATAAGCATCCACCATCACCGGCTCCAGCATGTTGGCTGAGGCACGGCCTGTGCGCAGCGAGGCAAATTCTGTTTTCAACGCGCCCATAGCGCCATCCATGCGGCGGGTCAGATCGTCGGTATCGAGTTCAAAATCTTCAGACATTGCTGCTCTTTCAGTCTCTCATGTTCTGCTGACAAAGCTCTTAGGCTATTGTGTTCAACTTGTATAGCACAGGCAGGCTTCGGTGAAGCCCTGATCCCTTTGGTTTTGCCGCACAACCAATCCTCAATCGCGCACCGGGAAAAGCTTTTGAGACGTCGCTTTCGGAATTTTCATTACCAGAGTGTTTTAGTAAGAATTCTGCAACGCGCGACACGACAGGACCGAACATGACGCAAGTGACCCCCACTGGACTAGACGCCCACAAGCCCGCAGAGATCACCCGACTGATCAGACTTTCCGGCATTGCCAAAGCAGAAATGCCACTGGCACCACTGATCACGCTTTCGGTTCTTGGCGGCGTTTTTATCTCATTGGGGGCCTTGTTTTATACGCAAACCACATCCGGATTCGCGGATTTAAATGGTGGCATTACGCTCATGGGCGGCGTGGCGTTTTCGCTCGGGCTTATCTTGGTCGTGGTCGGCGGCGCAGAGCTCTTTACCGGCAACACCATGATTGTCATGGCCTACGTCGACAAACGCATTACCTCCCAGGCGTTGCTGCGCAACTGGGCAATTGTCTTGCTTGGCAACGCCATTGGATGTGCCGCGATCGTTTCACTTGTTTATGGTGCCGGGCTTTTGGACGGCGCCCTTGGACAGCGCGCCGCAGCCATCTCCAATGCAAAAATTGCATTGTCTCCTTTTGAAGCGTTTTGCCGAGGCATCCTGTGCAACGCTTTGGTATGCTTAGCCGTCTGGCTGGCTGTGTCTGCCCGAACTGCCATGGGCATGATCTTGTCTATTGTTTGGCCCGTGGCCGCATTTGTGGCAATCGGCCTGGAACACTCCATTGCCAATCTTTACCTGATTCCGGCTGGCGCGCTTGCCGGAGCACCTGTGTCTTCTGGCGCGTTTGTTGCAAACCTCTTGCCTGTGCTCGCAGGCAACGTCATCGGCGGCGCTGGAGGCGTGGCCTTGGCCTATCGTCTGGCCTACGGACGGAGCTTGCGGGACGAGCCAGCAACCAGCCTTTAGCCCAACAAAAAAACGGAGGCCCCAAAGGACCTCCGCTGCAAATCTCTTCGCTGTGCGTCTTAGACAACCTTTGTATAGGTGCCCTTGCCGGCGAGAATGCCTTTGAACCCACCCGGCTCATCCAATGGGAACACAATCAGCGGCAGGTTGTTGTCCCGTGCCAGCGCAATCGCGCTCGCATCCATCACCCGCAGACGCTTGGCCAGCACCTCATCATAGGTGATCTCGTCATAGCGCACCGCGTCGTCACGCTCGGCCGGGTCTTTGTCGTAGATGCCATCCACACCGTTTTTGCCCATAAAGATCGCCTCACAGGCCATCTCATTGGCGCGCAAGGTCGCGGCAGTATCGGTGGTGAAATACGGGTTGCCAGTCCCTGCTGCAAAGATACACACACGCTTTTTCTCAAGGTGACGCACCGCGCGGCGGCGAATATACGGCTCGGCCACCTCATCCATGCGGATCGCGCTGATCACACGGGTGAACACGCCCAGCCCCTCCAACGCGCTCTGCATCGCCAGCGCGTTCATCACGGTCGCCAACATGCCCATGTAGTCGGCCGTGGTGCGTTCCATCCCTTGAGCTGCCCCGGACAAGCCGCGGAACACATTGCCGCCGCCGATCACCATGCAGATCTCGACGCCCATGTCGTGTACAGATTTCACTTCCTTGGCGATACGCTCAATTGTGGGCGGATGCAGGCCATAGCCCTGATCTCCCATCAACGCCTCCCCCGAAATCTTCAACATCACACGGTTAAAGGTTGCGTCGGCGGGGACGGTGTCGTCGCTCATGTTGCACTCCATCTGCGCATCGTTTTAGGATTGGCCGCAAAATGTCGGAAAACGCGCGCAGGTTCAATGCGAGAGTTGGGGATAACCGACAAAAGTAAGCGCAAAGTCAGGTCTCTCTCATGTCACAGCTGCCGCCCATCGCCCCGGACCAACCGGTTCTGATCGCAGGCCCCACCGCCAGCGGCAAAAGTGCCCTCGCTTTGCAGATTGCACAGGCGCAAGGCGGCGTCATCATCAACGCCGATGCGATTCAGGTGTTTGACAACTGGCGCGTGCTCACGGCCCGACCGCCGGAAGAAGACGAAGCCGCCGCGCCGCACCTGCTTTACGGCCATGTTCCCTATGACGCAGATTATTCCGTGGGTCATTGGCTGCGCGAGGTTGCGCCGCTTTTGAAAGGTGGCCCCCGCCCGATCATTGTTGGCGGCACAGGGCTGTATTTCACTGCGCTGACGCAAGGTTTGGCCGAAATTCCCGCCACGCCCCCGGCGCTGCGCGAAGAGGCAAACGCCCGCGTTGCCAAAGAAGGTTTTGAAACCCTGCTGGCGGAACTCGACGCCAAAACAGCTGCCCGTATTGATTGCCAGAACCCGATGCGCGTGCAACGCGCTTGGGAAGTGCTCACCGCAACCGGTAAACCCTTGGCGGACTGGCAAGACAACACGCCCCCCCCGCTCCTGCCGCAGTCTGATACATTGCCAATTGTGTTTGATGTGCCCAAGGACTGGATCAACAACCGCATTGCCCGCCGCTTTGACCTGATGCTGGAACAAGGCGCGCTGGAGGAAGCCGAAGCCAATCTCGCCACCTACGATCCAACCCATCTCTCCGCCAAAGCCATCGGCGCGCCGGAACTCATCGCCCATCTGCGTGGCGAAATTGATCTGGAAACCGCTCGAGAACAGGCCACAATCGCGACACGCCAGTTTGCCAAGCGCCAACGCACCTGGTTCCGCTCCAAAATGAAAACCTGGCATCACTACACGCCAGAAAGTCTCTAACCCGCGCGGGTTTTTGTCAGTTTGTGACAAAAGGCGCAGAGACCCCACTTGCTCGAATCGCACATCCTGCGCTTAATCAGCTGCAAGATGGCTGATAAAAATTTACATATCCCGTCATTTATGACCAAACCGGGCATGGGAGGCATGGCCGCACCTGCGCGCAAGCCAACCGCGCCTGTTGAGCCGAAACCTGCGCTGCGGCCCATCGTGCCCGATCAGCCTTTACCGCAAATTCGTGTAGAAACCCTTGCCGGTCTGACCAAAGGCGCGCCTTGGTTGTTGGAACAATTGCACGTGCGCACGCACCACATCCTGCTCTGGACCACACGGGGCCAGGGTCGGGTTCTGCTGCATGGCCTGCGGCGCGGCTTTGGCGCCCACAACGCGATCTTTGTCCCTGCGGGCAAACTGCTCGCTTTTGAACTTGGCCTTCAGGTGCAGGGCCTCGCCATGCTGATCCCGGACGACGGCCGTGTCACCCTGCCAGATCGTGCACAACATCTGCGCTTGCAAGACGGCACCGAACAAGCGGAGTTCACCGCCATCCTAGACGCGTTGCGCCGCGAGCTGCATGACCAACGCCCGTTCATGGCCGAAGCCTTGAACGCCCACGCCCGCCTGCTCTCCGTCGCCCTACGCCGCGACCTTCAGGAAGCTGGCCCGCCCCCGCCAACCCGTGCGTCTGAGCGGATTGTGCGCCGCTTCTGTGACATACTTGCTGCCGAATACACCCATGGCCACCCCATGGCCTGGTATGCGGACCAACTCGACATCACACCGACGCACCTAACCCGCGTCTGCCGCCAAGCGGCCGGGCTTACTGCTGCAGAAATGCTCTCACAAATGACCCAGCACCGCGCCCGCAGCCTGCTTTTGGACAGCGACCTGCCGATCAATCGTGTGGCTGATTCTCTAGGGTTTGGCAGCGCCGCCTATTTCACGCGCTTCTGCCAGCAACACTTTGGCGCCGCGCCTAGCCAGGTCCGCAAACAGGCCCGCGCCTAAGGTCCTCATGAACGTGAGAGGTTATCCGCCCCAGATCACCCGCACATAATTGCGAGTCTCGGCATAGGGCGGCACGCCACCATATTTCTCCACCGCGCCCGGCCCAGCGTTATAGGCCGCCAAGGCCAACCGCCAGCTGCCAAACTTCTGGTACTGCTGCTTCAAATACCGCGCCCCACCTTCCAGGTTCTGCTGCGGATCCATCGGATCCACCCGCAACAACCGCGCGGTCTGCGGCATCAACTGCGCCAGACCCAAGGCCCCTTTGTGGGACTTGGCCGTCGCATTCCAATTGCTTTCCTGCTGCACCAGCTTCAGGAACAGATCCACCGGCACGCCATGGAGCAACGCCGCCTCCTGCGCCATCGCCAGATACGGCCCTCGGTATTTGCCCTGATAGCTGCCGTTGCCCCATTTGGACGGCGTGTAAATCGGCTTGGGTTTCAACCGCACGGAATTGCGATACTGCTCTGACGCACGTCCATCGAGCACTTTTGTCTGGTTCTTAAACAACCGCGCATTGGATTTGGTCGACAGGCTCTGCGCCGCCACTGGCCCAGCAACCAAGGCCAATCCAATCACCAGTCCCAAAATCCTGCGCGCCATCTGCGCCTGCTCCACCCTGCTTTTGCGGCTTTCTTAACCAAATTGTAGGCAATTTTCCAGACCACAGAACCGTGCTTGGCAAATTCCCGCGCGCCCTGCGGGATTTTCACCGCAGGTTATCCACAAGAAACCGCTTCCCATTCAGCCCCCGCAGTGGTGTATGGTGCCCCAAATCGAGAGAAAGAATCCGTGGGAGACATAGGCGCATGGCCGGATCGGTGAACAAAGTAATCCTTATTGGCAACCTGGGCCGCGACCCCGAGGTGCGCTCCTTCCAGAATGGCGGCAAGGTCTGCAACCTGCGCATCGCCACCTCTGAAACCTGGAAAGACCGCAACACCGGCGAGCGTCGCGAGAAAACCGAATGGCACTCCGTGGCCATCTTCCAGGAAGGCCTCGTACGCATCGCCGAGCAATACCTGCGCAAAGGCTCCAAAGTCTACGTCGAAGGCAAGCTGCAAACCCGCAAATGGCAGGACCAGTCCGGCCAGGACCGCTACTCCACCGAAGTGGTGTTGCAGGGCTTTGACGGCGTACTGACAATGCTCGACGGCCGCTCCGGCGGTGGTGACGGCGGCGGCTTTGGTGGCGGTGGCGGCGGCTTCGACCAAGGCGGTGGCGGCTACGGCGGCGGTTATGACCAAGGCGGCGGCGGCAACTTCGGTGGCGGCGGTGGCGGCAACCAGGGCGGCCCAGCCCCAAGCCGAGACATGGACGACGAAATCCCGTTCTAAGTCACAGACACCCGATAGATCACAGAGGTCGCCCTTTCGGCGGCCTCTTTTTATGCGCTCCCTCCCGCCACCTGCGCTTTACACCGCCGCAAACTTCTCCCAATGTCATGCACAAGTGAACGATCATTCAGCGAGACCCGACATGACCGACTCAAATCAGTTCAACCAGAAACTCACGGACCGCCTGGTCACCTATTGCGCCATCGACAGCCAGTCTGATGAGCATTCCACCAGCATCCCATCCACAGACATCCAGCTCGACGTCTCCCGCCATCTGGTTGCGGAACTCGAACGCATTGGTGCGTCAGATGTGGAGCTGACCTCCTACGGCGTGGTCCTCGCCACGGTGCCTGCCACCGTGGAAGATGCCCCCACCATTGGCTTCTGCGCCCATGTCGACACCGCACCACAGTTCAACGCCACCGGCGTGAAACCCCGCGTTATTGCCAATTGGGACGGCAGCGACATCACCTACCCCGACAACCCGGATCTGGTCCTGAACCCGTCAACGTCTGCCTACCTCGAAGGCAAAGTAGGCGAAGACATCATCACCGCCTCTGGCCTAACGCTCCTGGGCGCCGATGACAAAGCCGGGGTGGCGATCATCATGACCATGGCCGAGCATCTGCTCACGACGCCGGACCTGAAACACGGCAAAGTGCGCCTCACTTTCACCCCAGATGAGGAAATAGGCAAAGGCGTGCACGCGGACCTTCCTGCCGACTTTGGCGTCGATTTCGCCTACACGCTGGATGGCGCCAAACGCGGCACCATGGAGTATGAAACCTTCTCTGCCGACGGCGCAGTCATCACCATCACCGGTACCTCCGCCCATCCCGGCTATGCCAAAAACAAAATGACCAACGCGCTGCATGTGGCAGCACAGATTGTCTCCGACCTAAACGAGCCCGGCACCACCCCGGAAACCACCTCCGGCCGCGAAAGCTTCACCCACATCTACGCCCAGGAAGGCGGCAGCAGCGAAGTCACCCTGCGCTTCATTTTACGCGCCTTCGAAATGGACGACCTCGAGGCACAAGCCGCCCGCCTGCAAGCCGCCTGCGCCAAGGCCGAAGCGGATTTCCCTGGCTCCAAAGTGACCGGCGAGATCAGCAAGCAATACCGCAACATGCGCTACTGGCTCGAAAACGACATGACGCCGGTGGACCTTGCGCGTGAGGCCATCCGCACCGAAGGCTTTGATCCCGAGTCCGTGCCCATTCGTGGCGGCACCGACGGCTCCCGCCTCACGGAATTGGGCGTGCCTTGCCCGAACCTCTACACCGGCATGATGGAAATCCACGGCCCACTGGAGTGGATCTCGGTGCAAGACATGGCCAGCGCCACACGCATGATCTCCAATCTCGTGCAAATCGCTGCCAAATAACAAAAAAGCCGACCCACTGGGTCGGCTTTCGATTTCAACTGTCGACAGTCTTACCGCCGCGCCAGCTCTTCTTGCAGCAGCTGGCGCACCACATCACGCGGCACATCTGCGGTCACAAAGGCCTCGCCGATCCCGCGCGCCAAAATGAAGCGCAGTTGACCATCCACAACTTTCTTGTCCTGCCCCATCAGATCCAGCAGCCCATCGGCATCAGGAAGCTCGCCCTCAATGTCCTTGAGGTCCACCTTCATGCCCATAGCCCGCAGATGCTCCCGCACCCGGCTTGGCGCCTCTTGCGAGCAGAGCCCCAAACGCATCGACAACTCAAACGCCAAAGCACACCCCACGGCCACGCCTTCGCCATGCAGCAAGCGGTCGCCATATCCCGTGGCCGCTTCCAGCGCGTGACAGAACGTATGCCCCAGATTGAGCAAAGCGCGATCCCCCTGCTCGGTCTCATCGCGCATCACAATCTCAGCCTTCATCTCACAAGACCGCTTCACCGCCGCAATCCGCGCTGCCTCATCCCCTGCCGCCAGTGCAGGCCCCTGTGCTTCGAGCCACTCAAAGAAGTTCGCATCGCCGAGCATGCCGTATTTCACCACTTCGCCGTAACCGGCGAGGAAATCGCGCGGCGTCAGCGTGCCCAGCACATCAATATCCGCCAGCACCAAACGCGGCTGATGAAACGCGCCAACAAGGTTCTTGCCCAGCGGACTGTTGATGCCGGTCTTGCCGCCCACAGAACTGTCCACCTGCGCCAAAAGACTGGTTGGGATTTGCACAAAGCCAACGCCACGGCGCAGAATCGCTGCCGCAAACCCGGTCAGATCCCCAATCACACCGCCACCAAGCGCCACCACAAGGTCCTTGCGCTCCACACGTTGCGACAACAACCACTCAACGGTTTGCTCCAGATAAGCCCAGCTCTTGGTGCTCTCGCCCGCAGGCAGCACCAGCGCTTCCATGGCAATGCCATCCGCCGCCAGCCCATCGCGCAACGTCTCCAGATGCAGCGCCGCGACGTTTTCATCCGTGACCACACAGACCTGCTTGCGCGCCAGCATTGGCCCAATCAATGCTCCGGCTTGTGTCAGCAACCCCGGCCCGATGTGAATGTCATATTCCCGGCCCTCAAGACCGACGTGTACGGTTTCCATCACGGCTTATGTCTCCGCCAAAACATCGGGGCGCGCGTCCAACAACGCCTGAGCCACCCGATCTGCCATTTCCTCAATGCTCAAGCCGGCCTCCGCTTTCACTGGCAAATCCGCCAGGCTGTAGAGCGGCACCCGCGCATCAAAAATCTCTTCCAGCGTTCTGCGCGGGTTGTCCGTGCGCAACAGCGGCCGCGTGTCTTTGTGTTTCACACGGTTCCACAGCAGCTCCACATCCGCATCCAGCCAGACAGCAACACCACGTTTGGAGATTTCTGCCCGATTGCCCTCTGCGAGGTATGCGCCACCACCGGTAGACAGGATGCAGCGCTCCTCTTCCAGCAGCCGGGCAATCACTTGACTCTCTTTTAGGCGGAAAAACGCTTCCCCATCTCGCTCGAAAATCTCGGCAATGCTCATATTGGCCGCCTTCACGATCTCCGCGTCGGTATCGATAAAAGACACATTAAGTTTGGCCGCTAAAGCCTTACCAACAGCGGTTTTTCCCGCCCCCATCATGCCAACAAACACAACGGTTTTTTTCAAATCATAGCTCATCAAACGCCCGCTATCGGCTAAGCCTTGCCCAAAAGTGTGGTTTGCGCATTGAATGACGTGATCTTGCCCAAAAGGCCAGTTATAAGTTGAAAAAAAACAGGCAGGATAATCGAGGATATTATGGGCAGACTCTTTCGAGCCTTGTTGTTTCTAGTGGTTTTGGCAGCAGTTGCGCTGGTAGCTTACGCCTATCTCGGGCCGATCTTTGGCGCGGATTTCTCCGCGCCACAGGCCGAGGTGCGCATTCCTCTGGAACTGACGGGGCAATAATCAGGTGATCCGCCCGCTTCGCAGCCCAGTCGCCGCTCTCTTGCTCGGCACCGCGCCGCTCCATGCACAGGACGCACCGCTCTCCGCCATCGACTGGCTCGACAACACGCCCACGGTGACCCTCGACATGGGACTGCCACTCACCGAAGATCCGGTGAGCAAAGGCGTCTCCACGCCCACCATCAATGTCAGCCCGCTGTCGGAAACCTCACAGGACGCCGTGGGCCTGTTGCCTTCCAACGTGACCGGCCTGCCCGCCTCGCTTTGGTCCGCCTCTGACGCGGACACGCTGGCCGAACTGGTGGATGCGCAGCGCCCCGAGGTGCTACCCGCCATGCAGGCGCTTCTCTATACATTGCTGCTGGCCGAGGCCGACGCCCCGCGCGAGACCGGCGTCACCAACGAACTCCTGCTGGCCCGTGTCGACAAACTGGTCGAGATGGGCGCATTGGAACAGGCCGAAGCCCTGCTGGAACGCGCAGGTCCCACAACACCGTCGCTGTTCAAACGCTGGTTTGATGTCACCCTCCTGATGGGCCAGGAGACCCGCGCCTGCGAGGCCCTTATGGCCGCGCCGCATCTTGCCACTGACTACGCCTCCCGTATCTTCTGCACCGCTCGCGCCGGCGATTGGCGTGCTGCGGCGCTGACGTTGGACACCGCCAAAGCCCTCGGTCTGATTTCTGAGGAAATGGACGCGCTGCTTCTGCGCTTCCTTGATCCCGAATTGTTTGAAGGCGAGCCGCTTCTGGTGGCCGCCAACGGCCCCGACCCGCTCAAGTTCCGCTTATATGAAGCCATCGGCGAAGGCCAAACCGCCGCCCGCCTGCCGCGCCCCTACGCCCATGCCGATCTGCGCGACACCGCCGGCTGGAAAGCGCAGCTTGAGGCCGCCGAACGCCTCGCCCGCACCTCCGCGCTGCACGAAAACGCCCTGCTTGGCATCTACACCGAAGGCTCCCCCTCCGCATCTGGCATGATCTGGGACCGTGTCGCCGCACTGCAAGCCTTTGACCGCGCTATGACCGCACAAGACATCCGCGACGTTTCTGACACGCTGCCTCAAGCCTGGGCCGCCATGCAGCAGGTCCACCTCGAAGTGCCCTTTGCCCGCCTTTACGGCCCGCAACTTCTACAATTACCCCTGCAAGGCGTCACCGCCCGCTTAGCTCGCGACATTGCGCTACTGTCTTCCGACTACGAACGCGCCGCCCGCTCCGGCCCACGCGACTTCCTTGCTGGACTGGCCCTTGGTGCCCCACCGCGCACGCCCACCGATCCGGTGCACCGCGCCATCGCCGACGCCTTCCACGACGCCGGTGTGCCACAAGAAATCTCCACCATGCTGGCCCGTGGCCAACTGGGCGAAAGCCTGTTGACGGCGATGGACCTGATGGATGACGGTGCCGCCGGCAACCTCGGTGCCTTGACCGAAGCCCTCGCCACCTTCCGCGCAGTGGGTCTGGAAGACACCGCCCGCCGCGCCGCGCTACAAGTGGCGCTTTTGGACACCCGAGGCTGATCTATGACGGCGCCCGCTGACAGGCTGCAATGGATTGCCACCTTCCTTGAAGCGCAGGCCGCTGAACTTGGCGCGTCGCCCAATACCCAAGCCGCCTACGCCCGCGATCTGCGCGACTTCGCCACCTGGGCCCATGGCAAATCCCACAGCTTTGACGCGCTCTCCCAATCCGACATCGAAGACTACCTGCTCTTCTGTGACGCTCAGGGCCTCGCCCAATCCACCCGCGCCCGCCGCCTTTCCGCCATCAAGCAACTGTTCCGTTTTGCCTTTGAACAAGGCTGGCGAACTGACAACCCTGCGATCCAGATCAAAGGCCCCGGCCGCGCCAAGCGTCTGCCCAAAACACTGGAAGTCACCGAGGTCGACGGTCTGCTCGCCGCAGCCCGCACCCACGGGCGCAGCACAGATGACCGGCTGCGCAATACATGTTTGATGGAACTGCTCTACGCCACCGGCATGCGCGTGACCGAGTTGGTCAGCCTACCGGTTTCCGCCGCCCGCGGCGATCCGCAAATGCTCCTGGTGATGGGCAAAGGCGGCAAAGAACGCATGGTGCCGCTCTCTCCGCCCGCGCGGGACGCACTTGCCGCCTGGCTCACCTGCCGCGACGCCGCCGAGGACATCGCCCGCTCCAAAGGCAAGCCTACCTCGCGCTTCCTCTTTCCGTCTCGCGGCGCTTCTGGCCATCTCACCCGGCACCGTTTCTACATGCTGATCAAAGACCTGGCCGTCGCCGCCGGTGTCTCCCCGGCCAAAGTCACACCGCACACACTGCGCCACGCGTTTGCGACCCACCTCTTGGCCAACGGCGCCGACCTACGGGTGATCCAGACGCTTTTGGGGCACGCCGATGTTGCCACCACCGAAATCTATACCCATGTGTTGGATGAACGCCTGCGCGAGCTGGTCACCACCCATCACCCTTTGGCCAAAGATGGCAAGCGCAACGCCTGAGGCAACACATCCTCAGATGGCCAATAGCCGCTGAGCAACGCGCGATCATAGCCCTGCGTCAACCCAGCTGCCTGCATCGCAACCTGCGCGGCCGCCGCATTATAGGTCAACTCTTTGATCTTCGCCGCGCCATCCTGAAGAACCACAAACCGTGTCTCCGGCCGCCCATCATGCTCCGGCATGCCAACAGCCCCGGCATTCACCCAGGTCACGCCGCCAACCTGCCGCTGAAACGCGATACCGGAATGCCCCGCGATCACCACATCCACCGGTCCAACCAACGCCTCAAGCGACGCAAGTTCCTCTACAAACACAGCCTCCGGCGACACCGAAAACACAAACCGCGCCACATCGGTCACCCCGCCATGGATCACGGCAACACGCGCGCCACCCTGCTGAAAGGTCACAACATCCGGCAATCCTGCCATCCACCGCCGCGCCTCTGCGTCCACCTCTGCGTTCGCATGCGCATACCACCCTGCTGACAAAAGATCACAAGTCGTACCCGCTTCAAAACCGCAACCACAATCCAGCGCATTGGCCGCCAGCTGCTTTTCACAGTTGCCTGCCACCACAACAGATTGCGCCGCGCGCACCGCCGCCACAGTCTCCGCTGGTTGCGCGCAATAAGCCACCACATCACCGGTGCAAATCACGTTGCCAGTGGGCACCCCAAGCACCGCCGCCTGCGCCAGAATCGCCTCCGTGGCCTGCAAATTGGAATACGGCCCGCCAAACAACAGCACCGGCCCTGCCAATTCACCCAAATCCTGATGTCGCACAGCCCACCTCCGCCAAGTCGTTGCCGCAGGTGTACGACGTCCAGCCCAAAGCGCCAATCACATGACCGTCAGACAACAAAAGGCCGGGCACATAGCCCGGCCTTCCCGACGTCACCTCAAAAGAGATTTAGTCGTACTTCGCTACGAAGGCTTCTTGGGTACCGTCAGCGAGGATCGAGTCAATCGCTTCGTCCATGCGGGCAATCACGGACTCATCTGTGGTCTTGGAGCACGCCAGGAAGAATTCGTTCCGGGAAATCTCCATGGCGATTTCAAAACCGCCCTCTTCAATCGCCACAGCTGCTGCAGATTCCAGCGCCACCATGTAGTCCACACGGCCCGCGCCCAGCTTCTTCAAGGTCATCTCTGCATCTGGTGCCAGATCGATATCGCTTGCGCCCAGACGGTCGAGCAGCGCCACAGCAAAATCGCCGGTCTGCGTGCCAACCTTCTTGGTCAGTGCCTGCTCAACAGAAGTCACGTCGCCGTTCGCGCCTGGCTTCTGGATCAGATAAATCGCCTCAGAGTACATTGGGCCAGCCCAGTTGAAGCGGTCTTCCCGCTCTGGCGTACGTGCAGTCGTGAACACGCAAGTGTTGGCGTCCTGCTCAGCCAAAGTGATGGCACGCGACCACTTGGTCACTTCCATCTCGGCGGACACACCAGAGCGCGACAACGCTTCGTTGATGATGTCCACACCGTGGCCGGTCAGCTCACCGTTTTCGACGTAGTTGTAAGGGGCATAGTCTTCCGTAAAAAACTTCACGTCCGCGGCCTGTGCTACGGTTGCAGTGGACAGGGCCAGTGCGCAGAGTGCCAGAGTTTTCATTGGTGGATTTCCTCGCTTTAAATCTCTGCCCCCGGTTCTGCGCGCCATGTCTGAAGGCAAAGTAAACATGCGACTTAGCCGCACAGACAAAATCACAAGCCGCTGAAACCCAATAAAAAAAGCCGGGGCGCCTGCCCCGACTTTGCCACAATCTTCTCGTGGTGGGTTTGCATCAATAGCGCGATACAGTCTCTGCCTGTGTGCCGTCTGCCATGAGAGAATCCATTGCGGAATCAATCTCAGCCACTACGGCCGCTGGCGTGTCGTGAGAGCAGGCGATGTAGTACTCATCGCGCGACACTTCCATGGCAATTTCCAGCCCCGCATCCTCGGCGGTCAGCGCATTGGCACTCTCCTGCCCAAGGATCACGTAGTCCAACCGGCCTGCCGCGAGCTTCTTCATGGTCTTCTCCAGATCCGGTGCCGCATCCACTTTTGCCGCGCCCAGTTCTTCCAGCAGATCAACGGTGAAATCACCCACCTGCGTGCCAATCGACTTGGTCAACGCCTGCTCCAGCGAGGACACATCCGCATTTGTACCCGACTTCTGGATCAGATAGGTGCCTTCGACATACATCGGCCCGGCCCACTGAAATTTGGCTTCCCGCTCCGCGGTGCGGGCAGTGGAGAACACGCATGTGCTCGCGTCTTTCTCGGCCAGCGCAATCGCTCGGGTCCATTTTGTGATCTCCACCGAATGCGACAGCGCCGCGCGCTCCGCCACCTCATTGATCAGATCAATCCCGTGCCCCTTGGCCTGGCCATCTTCCATCCAGGAATAAGGCGCATAGTCTTCGGTCAGGAAGGACACGCTGGCCCCATCGGCCATGGCAACGGTTGGCAGCGCGAGGGCGGCAAATACAAAAGCTTTCATTGGATCCCACTCCATATGTGTTTGAACTGGGCGCCCCCTTAGTTCAAACCGCCTAAAGAAGGTTTAAGGGCTTCACGCCCTCTTGATCCGGCCTCTTTGCGCCCCCATAAACCTAAGTGATTGAGATTTCAGAGGACCCCATGGAGCCCACCACCACTTTTGACACCGCATTCTGGATCACCGCAGGCGTGATTTTCTTTTTGCTGATGATGTCTGCCTTCTTCTCCGGCTCCGAAACCGCGCTGACAGCGGCCTCTCGTGGCAAATTGCGCGCGCAGGCCGACAAAGGCAGCCGCGGTGCGCAACGGGCCCTCAACATTACAGAGGACAACGAACGGCTGATCGGCTCCGTGCTGCTGGGCAACAACCTCGTGAACATCCTCGCGACTTCTCTGGCCACCGCCCTCTTCACCCGCGCCTTTGGCGAGGGCGGCGTGGCTCTGGCGACTCTGGTTATGACACTTCTCGTGCTGATCTTTGCCGAGGTACTTCCCAAGACTTACGCCATCACCCGCCCCGAAGACGCCGCCTCTACCGTGGCCAGCCCGATCAGCCTGATCGTGACGCTGTTCTCCCCCATCGTTTCCGCCGTGCGCGTGCTGGTGCGCGGCGTGCTGCGCCTGTTTGGTGTGGAAACCGACCCGGACAGCCAGGTGCTCGCCGTGCGCGAAGAGATCGCTGGAGCCATTCAGCTTGGCCACTCCGAAGGCATTGTGGAAAAAGAAGACCGCGACCGTATTCTCGGCGCGCTGGACCTGTCTGACCGCGTTGTTGAAGAGATCATGCTGCACCGCTCCGGCATCGAGATGATCAACGCCGACGACGCGCCTGCCGACATTCTCAAACAATGTCTGGAAAGCAATCACACCCGCCTGCCGGTCTACAAAGACGATCAGGAAAACATCATCGGCGTTGTCCACGCCAAAGACCTGTTCCGCAGCATGTACACCCGCGCCGTGCAGGAAGAGACCAACGCCCGTGACCTGCTGGCCTTCGACCTGACCGAAGTTGCCAAAGAGCCTTACTTCGTGCCGGAGACCACCTCTCTGGACGACCAGATGCGCGAATTCCTGCGCCGCCACGCTCACTTTGCACTGGTGGTGGATGAATACGGCTCCCTGCAAGGCCTGATCACCCTCGAAGACATTCTCGAAGAGATCGTGGGCGAAATCACCGACGAGTTTGACGAGGACACCGATCACCCGATCCGTAAATCCGAGGACGGCCAGTTCCTGATCGAAGGCGCCATGACCATCCGCGACCTCAACCGCGCCACCGACTGGTCCCTGCCCGATGACGAGGCCAACACCATCGCCGGGCTGGTTATCCATGAGGCGCAGATGATCCCCACCGTGGGACAGGTCTTCTCCTTTCACGGGTTCCGTTTTGAGGTCACCGGACGCGAGGCCAACCGGATCACCGACCTGAAGATCCGCCCCCTCTAAACTAAAAAACTGGCCCATTTCTGCACAGCGCGTGATGGGCCACATCACCAAAATGAATGCGGCTTTGGTCGCGTTTGTCGGAAACAGGCTTGCCATGTCGCCCGTTGCTGTTCACCTGTGAACCATCTGACGCGCAGGTAACAATATGCAGAACGTACACGGTATTCTGATCCTTGTGGCAGCCATGCTTGGCTTCACGCTTGAGGACATGTTCATCAAATCCCTCTCTGTGACCCTCCCTGTCGGCCAGATCCTCATGGCCTTGGGGTTGGGCTCCGGAGCGGTCTTTGCTGTGCTGGCCATCCTACGGGGCGACAACCTCTTGGCCCCCGCCGCCTGGTCGCCACGCATGTTGCTGCGCACCGCTTGTGAAGCGGGCGGCGCCGTGCTTTTTGCCACCGCCCTCTCCCGCGTGGACCTTTCCACGGTCGCGGCCGTGTTCCAGACCCTGCCGCTGGTCATCACCCTCGGCGCAGCGCTCTTTTTGGGCGAGCAAGTCGGCTGGCGCCGCCTCACTGCCATTCTGGTCGGTTTCAGTGGCGTCCTACTGATCATCCGCCCCGGCACCGACGCCTTCGACCCCAACGCCCTGTTGGTTCTCGGCGCCGTCATCGTGGTTGCCCTGCGCGACCTGATCACCCGCACTATCGACGCCTCCGTGTCCTTCTTTGTGGTCTCCTTCCAGAGCTTCGCCTCGCTGGTCCTCGCGGGCCCGCTGCTGATACTCTTCAACGCCGTCGACTACGCCACGGTTACCACCTCGCACCTGACCATGATGGCAGGCGCCGTGGCCTTTGGCGCCGCAGGCTACTGGGGTGTCGTCACCGCACTGCGCCTTGGCGAAGCCTCCGTTGTGGCACCGTTCCGTTACTCCCGCCTGCTGTTCTCGATCCTGGTTGGCATGATCGCGTTTGGCGAACGCCCCGACCTGCCCACCATGCTCGGTGCCACGCTGATCATCGGCTCCGGCCTCTTCACCTTTATGCGTGAACACCGCCTCGCCAAAGCCGCCGCCCCGGCCCAAGCCTAGGGAAATCCAGCAAAACAGCGTCCTCCTGTCACTGTTAGCCCTAACCTGTGGAAAAACCGCCGTTAGCGCTATCAAAATGCGTTTACTTTTGCCCCGGCCCTGCTATAGCTGCGCCCGACATTTGTAGCCATCCGAGGGATCCTCCGACATGAGCACCATCATTGATATCTTTGCCCGCGAAATTCTCGACAGCCGCGGCAACCCAACCGTCGA
The DNA here is from genome assembly GCF_022448905.1 of Shimia sp. Taxonomy (GTDB): domain Bacteria; phylum Pseudomonadota; class Alphaproteobacteria; order Rhodobacterales; family Rhodobacteraceae; genus Shimia. The sequence continues at coordinate 66,236 of NZ_JAKVCW010000002.1, forward strand.
AGTCGACGTGATCCTCGAAGACGGCACCATGGGCCGCGCAGCTGTGCCTTCTGGCGCCTCCACCGGTGCCCACGAAGCGGTTGAAAAGCGCGACGGCGACAAAGACCGCTACATGGGCAAAGGTGTTCTGGAAGCGGTGAACGCCGTGAACGGCGAGATCGCGGAATGCCTCGTCGGCATGGATGTGACCGAGCAGGTTGCCATCGACCAGGCGATGATCGAACTGGACGGCACCCCAAACAAAGGCCGCCTCGGCGCCAACGCCATCCTCGGCGTGTCCCTCGCCGCTGCGAAAGCCGCTGCCGACTACACCGCACAGCCGCTGTTCCGCTACGTGGGCGGCACCTCCGCACGCGTTCTGCCCGTGCCAATGATGAACATCATCAACGGCGGCGAGCACGCCGACAACCCGATCGACATCCAGGAATTCATGATCATGCCTGTCTCCGCGGCCAACATCCGCGAAGCCATCCGCATGGGCGCCGAAGTCTTCCACACCCTGAAAAAAGAGCTGACCGCCGCTGGCTACAACACCGGCATCGGTGACGAAGGCGGCTTCGCTCCAGCTCTGGAAAGCACCCGCAAGGCGCTGGACTTCGTGATGACCTCCATCGAAAAAGCTGGCTACAAGCCAGGCGACGACATCTACCTTGCCCTCGATTGTGCCTCCTCCGAGTATTACAAAGACGGCAAATACGAGATGGTGGGCGAAGGCAAATCCCTGACTTCCGCTGAGAACGCGCAATACCTCGCCGACCTCTGCAACGACTACCCGATCATCTCCATCGAAGACGGCATGGACGAAGACGACTGGGACGGCTGGAAAGCCCTGACCGACCTGATCGGCGACAAAGTCCAACTGGTGGGTGACGACCTGTTTGTGACCAACCCAACCCGTCTGGCAGACGGCATCGCGCAAGGCGTGGCCAACTCCATGCTGGTGAAAGTGAACCAGATCGGCTCCCTGACCGAGACGCTGAAAGCCGTCGATATGGCCCACCGCGCGCGCTACACCAACGTGATGTCCCACCGCTCCGGCGAAACCGAAGACGCCACCATCGCCGACCTCGCCGTGGCCACCAACTGCGGCCAGATCAAAACCGGCTCCCTGTCACGCTCTGACCGTCTGGCCAAATACAACCAGCTGATCCGCATCGAGGAAGCGCTGGGTGAAACCGCCGAATACGCAGGCCGCTCCGTGCTGAAGTAAGCCTCGGTGCTAGGTTGAAAAACAAAAAGCCCCCGAACGTCGGTTCGGGGGCTTTTTTGTGAAGCCTCCCAATCCGCAAATGCTGCCGCATACCACCGCATGTCACACCGGATACCCCGTGCCTCAGCGGCATATGGTTGATAGGAGCATTCCCCTGCCGCCGTTTGTACGGGCTCTGGCAAACCCAGCACTTTGGCGCGCTCACCAACAAATACTTCCAATGATGCCGTTGCACAGCAATATCGCGCCAATGAAACTCGTGACATGCCCCCAAAAGCTCTGTCAAGCAAAGCACTTAACAGTTCCTTAAGGTAATCCACCGAAAATCAAAGGGCTTGTTCGAAAGGACGCACTGGTGTCATTGAATGCTCTTCTCTTCTCGGTTTTGAAGGACCAGCAGGATCCCTCGTTTGTCCTGTCGGCAAACGAAGGCGTGCCCATCTCTGATGCCAAAATCACTTGGCACAACCCCGCTTTTTCCAAATTATTTCCGCAAACTCAGGGCCCCCGGCAACATCCATTGCCCCCGCCTTTCCTCGACAAAACCGTAGCCGGTTTCCTTCAAAACGGCCTGTCAGAAAAAGTCACAGGGCCAACCCGGCTCAAGAACGCCTTTTCAGCACAGACCCCTAAGCAAAAACCTCTGTGGTTCGACCTCGAAGTCACCACCTTAGATGAGAATAGCGGCTCAGACACGCATATCTATGGCCGATTTTTGGATGTCACCGAACGCGAAGATCTCCAGGCCCAATTAACAGCCACACAGGCTGAGATGGAAACCGTGACCTCTCGATTTGAACACGCGGTCAACTCCATTCCCGAAGGGTTCGCGATGTTTGATCGCGACGACGTTTTGGTCGCGTTTAACGCAAAATACGCGGAACTCTATAAGCACTCCGCGCCCGCCATCAAAGTGGGCGCGAAATTCGAAACGATCATGCGATATGGGCTTGAGCACGGCCAATACCCCGAAGCCGAAGGTCAAGAAGAGGCTTGGCTCGCGGAACGGCTGGACCGCGAAAATAGGAAGCGCGCGCCGGTCGAACGTGAACTGCCCAGCGGGAAACACCTCCGCATTCAAGAAGTCGAAAGTGAAAACGGCGATCTTGTTGGGCTGCGCTCGGATGTAACGCAGTATTACGAATATCAAAGAGAGTTAGAGCAAAAAGCCGAGGATTTGGCCAAAGCCAACGAGGAGGCAAAAGCAGCAAGCCTGTCCAAAGACAGGTTTTTCGCCCGCATGAGCCACGAACTCCGCACCCCCATGAATGGCATTCTTGGTCTGACAGAGGTGTTGCAACACACCGCTTTAAACCCGCAACAACGTTCCTATCTCAAAACCATTTCCGGGTCTGCGACCAGCCTGCTCAGCATCATCAACGACATTTTGGATTATTCCAAAGCCACAGAAGGGAAATTTACTTTTGCACATGAGCGGTTCTCGCTGAAAGATACCATCTATGAGACCGCAGGACTGATACAGCCCCTTGCGCATGATAAAAACTTGGACTTCTGGATTGAGTACCCACAGTCCGTGCCGAGCCACTTCTTTGGAGACAGCGCACGCGTCCGCCAAGTTCTACTCAATCACCTTGGGAACGCGTTAAAATTCACCGAAACAGGGCATTTCGGCCTGCGGGAGGCATATCAATCTGACGACGACGGGTCCCAGCTGTCTCTGGCAATCGTGGATACAGGGCGCGGCATTCCGCAAGATCAGATGAACACGTTGTTTTCTGCCTATGAACAAGTCCATCAAGACACCGAAAATGCCGTTGAAGGAACCGGGCTGGGTCTCGCGATTTCCAAGGCCCTTGTAGAACAGATGGGAGGCGCAATCGAGGTTGCCTCCTCTGTGGGTGAAGGAACAAAATTCACCGTAACCCTCGCTTTGCCCGCATGTCCGGGCTCAGAGCAAAAAACGCGCCAGCGACCTATGCCGTCTCCGAAACTGCACGTCGCCCTTGTGGGTCCTGAAACAGAGTCAAATGGAACTCTCAAGAGGATGCTAAAGGCGTTGAACTGTCGGGTTGTAACGTTCGATAATCCAAACCGGATTCTGACGCACCAGGAACAATTCAACGCGATACTCTGGGATGGAGATCATGTCGACTGTTTCGGGCAATCTGTAAAGAAGGTGCTCGAACAGCAAACCGGTGAGTGTGCTCATGCTCTGATGGTCTCGACCCCGCTGCGCTATTCTTCAAAGGGGTCTGATAAGGCAAGCTTTTCGGCAACCTGGCTCAAACCGGTAAGAAGCGAAGAAGTTGAACAAATCCTGTTTTCCGCAATGCCTCAAAGTTTTGATCCACGCACCGAGAGTGACGGCACGCAGAGGTCGCTGCCGTGCGAAACCAAAACCAACACCGGGCGGGTGCTTGTCGTCGATGACAATAAGACGAACCGGCTCGTCGCCGGAAAACTGTTAGAGACCGCTGGGGTTATGGTGGATTTTGCAAGCAATGGCCTAGAGGCACTTGATGTTTACAAAGCCCTCCGGCCCACAACGGTTTTTATGGACGTCTCTATGCCGGTGATGGATGGGATCGATGCAACCACGCACATAAGAAAGCTGGAAAGCGACCTGGAGTTGGCGCCTTGCAAAATCTTTGCGTTGACGGCCAACACATTTAAAGAACAGGTCGAAAAATGCCTAAACGCGGGCGTTGATGGCGTGATTGGAAAGCCCGTAAAACGGAACGACTTGATCGAAGCCATCAGCCATCCAATTGCCCCAAACAGGCCAATTACGCTCCGGGAATCCCCTCCTAAAACACCGTCGAAAAACCATCGAAGCCCATGCGATACGCCTTATCATTAGTGCTTTTGGCTCCAAAAATATAACCCCAACTGTTGTGTCCGCCACGCCTCCTTCGTGTAAATATGCGCGTCGCGCAAAAATATCGACCGGTGTCTGGATGCCGGCCGCTTCCCACCCTAAGCTCACGCCTTCGTGACCCCATTGTGTGTTGACCTCCCCCCACTGGAAGCTGTCACACCATGCGCAAACAAAATCACGAGGCACGCATGGCACACACAAAAAAATCTCCCCGGTTCACCCGCCGCTCTTTCCTGATCAGCACGCTGAGCCCTTTTGTAGCCGCCGCCCCCGCGCTAGCCCTTACAGAGGACACGCCAGAGCCCGGCGTACAGCGCAATGTCTCCTCCTTCCGCACCCATGACTGGCAGGACCATTTTGACACACTCGGCGCGGGTCTGATCATCTCCGACACCACCACCCGCGTGTTGCAGCATTGGACGGCGGATGGCGAAATGCGCATCTACCCAACCTCTGTGCCGCTCACCGACGAACTCACCAAACGCGGCTACACCGAAGTCACTGAAAAACGCGCCAATCCAAGCTGGGCACCCACCCCTTCGATGCGAGAGCGTAATCCGGAGTGGCCCGCCCTTATCAAGGGTGGCGATCCATCCAACCCGCTGGGCACCCGCGCGCTATACCTGTCTTGGCAGTACTACCGCATCCACGGCACCCACGACACGCGCAAGATCGGCCGCCGCTCCTCCAACGGCTGCATCGGCCTTTACAACGAGCACATCGAAGAGGTGTTTGACCGCACCAAAGTCGGCACCAAAGTCAAACTGATCTGATCCCAACACCATGACCAAACCCCTCGTCCTCGCAGGCATCGTGCTGGCTCTGGCCTCGGCCACCTTCGCCGTGCGCCAGTTTCAGCCCACCCCAGCCAAGCCAGTCGCCAGCCCAGAAACCACAGTCAACGCTGCCATGGTCGCCGTGAAACAACCCGCTGCGCACAGCGAACTTGCGCAATTGGGCAAACGCGCCTTTGAGGCCACCTGCGCCGCCTGCCACGGAGACAACGCGGCAGGCCAGGACGGCGTTGCGCCACCTCTGGTGCACAAGATCTACGAGCCCGGCCACCATTCCGACATGGCCTTCTTCATGGCCGTCGACAACGGCGTGCGTGCCCACCACTGGGCCTTTGGCAACATGCCTCCGGTGGCAGGCTTGACCAAAGGCGATGTCAAAGCCATCGTGGCCTATGTCCGCGAGCTGCAACGCGAAAACGGCATTTTTTAAGCCCCTGACACTGCCGCCCCGTATCCGCTCCCATACCGACAAGTAAGAGTGCCTCCATGCCCCTCACCCGCCGCCAATTCCTCGCCAGCACCGCCGCCCTGGCCCTGACGCCCAAAACCAGCCTTGCGGCCACCACTCCGGTGATCGAGGCCACCACAGGCCGCGTGCAGCTGATTGATGCGGAGTTTGGCGACTATCCGGAAACCGAGATCTGGGGCTACAACGGGTCTGTTCCGGGCCCGCTCCTACGCTTCAAACAGGGCGACACACTCAAACAAGAGCTGCTCAACAGCCTGCCAAGCCCGACCGCAATCCACTGGCACGGCATCCGCGTGCCCAACGCCATGGACGGCGTGCCCGGTATGACCCAGGACGCGGTGCCCACTGGTGACCGCTTCCACTACGAATTCCCGCTCAAAGACGCCGGCACCTACTGGTACCACTCCCACAACCAATCCACCGAACAGGTCGCCCGTGGCCTCTATGGCGTGGTTGTGGTGGAGGAAACCAACGCGCCGGACGTGGACCACGACATTGTGGTGGTACTGGACGATTGGCGGCTCAGCGACGAGGCCCAGATCACTGATGATTTTGGCGCCATGCACGACTGGACCCACGCCGGACGGCTTGGCAACTACATTCACGCACAGCTGTCTGAGCAGCCGGACTCTGTGCCGGAAAACGCCCGCCTGCGCCTGCGCTTTGTCAACGTTGCCACCGACCGCGTCATCACCGTCTCCGTACAAGGCGGCGACGGCAAACTGGTCGCCCGCGACGGCATGCCGTTAGATACACCCGAACCGCTCGACGCCATGCCCTTTGGCCCGGCCGAGCGCGCCGATGTGATCATCGACGCCCAAGTCAATGAGGCCAACGCACTACAAATTGTCCTGCATGAAGGCGACACCGGCTACCTGCTGAAGGAGATCCCCATCTCCGGCACCCAACCCGCCCGCGCCGCGATCCAGCCCCTGCCTGCCAACCCCATGCCACGCCTCGCCGACCTCAGCGATGCCATAACCGTGCCCCTACATATGGAAGGCGGTGCCATGGGCGGCCTACGCGAAGCCACCTACCAGGGTGAAACACTCGACGTGCGCAGCCTGGTCGACAAAGGCCAGGTCTGGGCCTTCAATGCCCAGGCCGGTCTCAGCGACACCCCACTGGTGGAAGTCTCCCAAGGCCAGATCGTGCGCATCCCGATGCAAAACGACACGTCCTTTGCCCACGCCATGCACCTGCACGGCACCCATTTTCAGGAGGTCCTGCCCGACGGCAGCTTTGGCCCCCTCAAAGACACCGTTCTGATGCAGCCCCGCGAATCCCGCGAAATCGCCTTCATCGCCGGCGCACCGGGCAAGTGGCTGATGCACTGTCACATGCTGTCTCACGCCGCCGCAGGCATGCGCACCTGGATCAGGGTGGTGTAAAAAATCTCGCGCACCCTGCGGTGTCTCAGCCACATTGCGCATAAAACCCCACACGATCCCTTGAGAAAGCGACACAACCACCACAAGTATCAGACAGAGTTTCTACCCCACTTACCATTTGGACTTTATGCGTTTTACCTCTTTTCCTTTTAGGCCCGCCTACCTTGTGCTCGCAGGTCTTCTCTCTATCTCCTCCGCGCCCACTTCCGCACAAGACATATTCTCAGTCGAAGACAAGGGCGGCCTGCACGGCGCATACATTGTTCCCATCGAAGACTTTAACCGTGTCGATGTGCAGTTGATTGTCCTGTCCGGCGCCTATGATGATCCGGACCCGTCCGGCACAGCGCATTTAACAGAACACCTTGCCGCTTTCTCTGCGGACGCCGCCGTCCTAGATCGGGCACGCGAACGCGATCTGAACGCCGCCACCTACGATGCAGCCACAATCTACACCAACTCAGGCGCTCCTGAAGATTTGGAAACAGTTCTCCGCCTGTCCAGAGCAGTATTGGATACCCCTGTTCTTCCAGAGGGGTTTGCCGAAAGTGAAATTGGCATTGTCGAGCGGGAAACCTTCCTGAGAGAGCGGCAATACCCAGCTAGATGGCTCAAACGCTTGGCTTTACAGGACCTCTACGGCACCCCACGGGGCCGCGCCAGCAGCACTGTGGCAGACTTGCCAAACTTGAACCTTGACGCCGCCTATCGCTTCCATGCGAAGCACTATGTGCCCTCCAATGTCACGGTCATTGTCTCCGGCAAAATTGACCAAATGCAAGCGGCAAACCTTGTCAGCCAGATCTTCGGCGACACACAGGCGACGCCACCACCCGCCAAACCCTGGCTGGACCAGAAACCAGATCCAAACCTCAATTCCGTGAAGTACATTGAAACCAACCGATTGCCTCGGGACACTTTGCAGTTTGCCAAGTTTATCGACTTTAAAGACCACGACAGCAGTTTTGACCTCCAAGGCGCCTTCTTTCTCAGCGCGGAAATCCTGAACACACGTATTCAAAACGCCTTACATTTTGATGATGTGCGGTTCTTGGACGTCGAGGTTGACTGGTACTTTGCCAAAAACGCTGATCTGGAAATGTCCCTACGTGTTGAATTGATGCCTGGCTTCGAACTTGGTGAGGCCCGCCGTCGCCTGCGCAGCACCCTCTTGCTATTGCTTAGAGACCCAATCAGCGCCGAAGAAATCAAACGCGCCCGCCAGAAGGATGTGGTGAGTGCTCAAAATGCCTCCCGCGACCCGGCGGACATACGGTGGTTCCTGAAAAACTTGGCCGCTGATGGTTTTCCCCCGTTCAGCCCAACGCTCTACATCGACATGATCAACGCCACCACCGATCAGGAGGTGCTGGATTTTGCCATCAAAGCCATGAGGCCCTCGGCCACCGCCACCATTTTGGCCAAGAAGGTAGACTGACATGCACGCCCTCCTCCGAGCTCTGACCGCCGTCCTGCTGCTCTCACTTGGCACCTTCTCCGCTCCGCAGGCCCGTGCTGAGCTCATCGCAGCCAACCACAAAACCGACACCGTCTACCTGCACCCTCTGCGCAATGGCCTCTCCGCGCTAACCCTTGTTTGGCCGCTCGGACAAGTCACAGAAGACCGTGCGCTGGCGTTGCAAGCTGGTTTGCGCAGTGTTCTTTTTGGTGGCACGGCCTCACGCTCCCCTCAGGACGTCGTCGAATACATCAGAGTGAAGGGCATCCGCCAAAGCGTCTCCACAACACGCCGCCACTTGCTGCTCACGATCACCGCGCCAAAGGAGGTCTTTCCCGAAACACTTGTGCATCTGGAAAACCTCCTGATGGAGCCAACCTACACCTCAGGCTGGTATCAACGGGAGCGCGAAACAGTCCGCTATGCGCACGCCACGCTTTCCCGAAACCCAGATGATGTGCGCGCCGAACTACAAGGCTACCTCTCCCATCAAGCTGGTGAAGCAGACCCGGCGGAACTGGGACCCACCTTTCGCTTCGGCCGTCCAAGTCAGGCCATTCTGCGTTCCGGTGACCCGGTGGTGGAGCAACGCCTTGCCAAGCTGCTGAGCAAACTCTCACAACCCGCCATAGGTGTCAGGATCACCCTGCCCAAATGGCTTGAGTCCAGACTGGACCGCAAACGGTTTCCTTTTGAACTGCCCACCGGCACCATTCATTTTCAGGACCCCACATCCAGCGAAATGCTAATCATCCTGGCGCGGGCGGAAGTCTTTGAGGACGAGCCACAGATGGTTGGGGCAAACCTGCTTATGAATCATATCGGCGCAAGCGCGAACTCCGACATGTTCCGGATTTTACGCCAGGAGATGCGCGCCTCTTATGACCCGCGCAGCTACTTTGATATCGTTGACAAAAACCGGGCGGTGCTGCTGCTCAGTGCGACGGTTAAGGCAGACAATTGGCCGCGAATTTATGACGAGATCGGCGAGATCTACCAATCTACGCACAGCGGGAATGTGCCAACATCAATCCTGACGTTGCTGCACCAAGATGCGCAAAAGCTCTTCATTGAACGTTTCTTCCACAATCCGATCTGGAGCGTCAATCAACTCCTGCGCGAATTCCCCAATGGGGTCAAAGGTAACGTAGTCCTGCCTATCATCGACGCAATTGATGATGCCTCCCCAAGAGACATCATCGCCAACGCGGACAGCCATCTACCGCCGCTGGACGACTACCTTCTGATCCTGATCGGTGGCGGTCCCGCCCCTACGGCGGAGCTGAGGGCCAACGGCTACTGCACCCTGCCGCCCAACACGCCCCTCAAGCATTGCCTGACGCAGCTCGCCACAGTCGCCAACTAGCGCTCACAAAATCCACCCCCTGCGGGCCGGCCATAACCGCGGGCCCGCAACAACATGGATCACCGGAACAGGATCATCCCCGCGCCTTCCAGTTTGTTCGGCTCCGTCACCTTAAACGGCCCGATCTCGCCACCGTCAGTTGCAAAAAACACAAGATCACGGTTGCGCATTTCCCATTGTTTGGCGCTGGTGATTGCCTGATCGGTGCAAGCCCGCAGCCCCAGATCATGCGGGCTGGCGTCCGTGACCTTAAGCTCCACCAGACAAATCTCCCCATCACTCTGCCGCAGCTTCCAGCGGCCGGAGAAGTTCTTGGGCGAATAGGTGGTGTTATTGGCGCCAATCACCGGGGTTTGATCGGCAACGGCAACTAAGACCTGCCCGGTAATTCCGCCAACAAAAGCGGCCGCAATAACAATAGGCTTCAGAACAAAAGTCATCAAAACGTCCTTGGTCAAAAAATCAATGACGCCATATTGCCGGAAAAATTGTTCACGCCAAGACACTTCTCCCTAAAGGAGACCCTCCCGCCAACCATGTTTCGGCGCAAAGCCAACCATCTCTTTGGCCTTTTTGTTGGCATAAAACGTCTCGTGTTCGCCCATCTCGCCGCGCACTTCAACGCCTTTATAAAACTGCGCGATCACCTGATCCGAGAGGATGCCAACCGAGCTGTCATCATTGGCCACGTTGAACACCTCATAGCCCAGCCCATCGGTCTTTAGACAACAGTCCACCATATGCCCCAGATCCCGTGCATCGATATAGGCAAAGATATTGCGCCGCCGCCGGGCGGGATCTTTGACAAAGGCCGGGAACATATCGGCGTACTCATGCGGCTCGATCACATTGTTGATGCGCAACCCATAGATGTCGCTGCCGGTGCGCGCTTGAAAACTGCGCGCGGTGGCCTCGTTACAGACTTTGGACATGGCGTAGCTGTCATGCGGCACGGTGGGGTGGGTCTCATCCACTGGCACGAAGTCGGGCTTCACTTCCCCATCAGCAAAACACACGCCATAAGTTGTTTCTGAACTGGCAAAGATCACTTTGGGAATGCCAAGCTTCACCGCCGCCTCGATCACATTGTACGTACTTAAGGTGTTCTGCCGAAAACACTCGCCATCCGTGCCGATCATCACCCGCGGCACCGCCGCAAAATGCACCACCGCATCATAAGTCGGCACACCCGTGCCCGCGTCCAACTCGTGAAAGTCGGTAAACTGCGACATCGCGCCAATCACTTGCCCCGCATCACAGAGATCAATCAGCAGTTCAGAACAGTCCAACCCAGAAGGCACGCGATCCGCATTGACCACATGATGCCCCTGCGCCTGCAAATGCCGAATGGCCCATTTGCCCGCTTTGCCACTGCCCCCTGTAAAGAAAACCCGCATCGCATTCCCCGCCTGTCATCCTAGAAAGCCAACCGCACGATGCGCCACATGCCGAGGTGAGGCAAGTCTGGCACCGGCACTCGTCACAAACAAAAAAGCCCCGCACATCGGCGGGGCTTTCCCATAAACTCTCTCAACCCTTAAGGCTGATACGGCAACGAGCTGTGGTGCTGCACAATCCGCAACGTGCCGTCGGCGTCTTTCTTGTAGCCAAAGCTCTTGTCGACCTTGGTCACGTTGCCGTCCTTGTCGGTCAGGATCACCCAGCCCATCCACATAGCCACATCGCCTTCGATGAAGCTTGCGGAGGTCACGCTTTCCATCTCACGCCAGCCCTTGATGCCAAAGCCACCGTCCAGTGGGTACTCTTCGTCATGGCCTACAAAATACGACAGCGCGCCCTTTTTGGTTGGGCGGAAGGTTTGATCACCGCTGGCCAAAGTTGGCTTGAACAACACAGGGCCCAGATTGTAGCCATAAGCCGCGTCCAGAACCCCTTCGGCCACAGGTCGCGCTTCCTCAATTCCGCCCGCCTCATAGGCTTTGGAAATCGCCACAAGGCCCGCGCCCCAGGCTTCACGTGCTGCGCTCAGTTCGGATTCAGTGATGGCCACGATAGAGTCCCTCTCTCTAACTAGAAGCAAATTTGAGCCTATGTGGATGACCGCACTTATCGTTTCAAGACATTGCGTGTCGGTTTTTTGCAAAAATCAGCGCCGCCGCCGTCCCCAACGTCACCCTTGCGCACAGCTTGGGCACAACTAGCCTGCGCCGTATGCAGATGACATGGCACCACAGCAAGCTCTCCGGCGGCACCGCTGCCGCTTGGCAGAACACCGGCACCGGCCCAACCGTGGTCTTTCACCACGCCACGGCGCTTGGCCCGCGCTGCTACGCGCCGTTTCTCTCCGAACTTGGCGACAGCTATCACCTCAAAGCGCTCGCCATGCGCCCCTTGTGGCAAGACGCCCCTCCGCCCAATCCTCGGCGCGAGTGGGATCTCTTTGCCGACGATATGATCGAATGGATCGAGGCCACGCAAAAGGCACCGGTTCTGGCCATGGGCCACTCCATCGGCGCGGCCACCACCGCCATGGCCGCCGTGAAACGCCCTGACCTGTTCAAAGGCCTTGTGCTGATTGAGCCCTCCGGAGTCACCCGCCGCATCCGCCTGCTGCTCAAGCTGCTGCCCTACCGCCTGCGCCAAACCAAAGGCCCCGCCGCCGAAGTGCTCAGCGGCCCCACCCAGTGGCCAGACCTCGCGTCTACCTTTGCTTTTTACCGCGCCTCCAAAGCCTACCGCCGCTTTGACGACGCCACCCTGCACGGCCTGATCGAGGCGCTCACCGTACCCGACAGTGCCGGTATCAAACTGGAATACCCGCGCAACTGGGAGGCACACCTCTACGCAACCCCGCCGCTGATCCTGCCAACCCTCAAACGCCTCACCGTGCCGACCGAGGTCATCATCGGCAAACCCTCGCTATTCATGGACCCGTCCATCGCCCGCAGCCTGCGCAACAGCCGCCCGGACATGACCTTCCAGTCTCTACCCGACTATGGCCACCTGCTGCCACTGGAAGCCCCCGCCAAGGTCGCCGCTGCCGCCCGCACCGCCCTGGACCGTCTCAGCTAACGCCTTTCCGCTTGCCTCCGCTACGCCAAGCTGCCCCTATGTCGCCAACCATAGACACCGGACACAGCCCATGACCGCAGACCAAATCATCGCCCACCTCAACCTCGCCCCGCATCCAGAGGGCGGCCACTACCGCCAGACCTGGATTGCAGAAAGCGAAGACGACACCCGCCCCGCAGGCACATCAATTTACTTTCTGTTGAAAGCAGGCGAAACCTCGCACTGGCACCGCGTCGATGCCGCCGAAATCTGGCACCACTACGCCGGCGCGCCGCTGATCCTGTCGCTTGCAGAAACCGACAAAGGCCCCGCCGCCGATCACGTGCTGGGCCCCGACCTCGCCGCCGGCCAATTTCCGCAACTGATCGCGCCCAAGGACCACTGGCAAGCCGCCCGCAGCACCGGCGACTGGACCCTAGTGGGCTGCACCGTCTCCCCGGCGTTTCAATTTGAGGGCTTTGAATTGGCCGCCCCGGGTTTCGACATCCCGCGCTAAGCCCACGACATTGCCCTGCCGCAAGGGCGGGCTGCGCCTGCCTGCCCCCCGGCAGGCGCATTGAAACCCTGTAAAATCTCTGCACGGCGACACTTTATTGAAGCGTCTTCAAAGCAACTGTTGCTGCGAAAGCGCCTACCCAGGCAGGCGCAGCCCTTATCCCCTAGCCCTCCGGCTCACTCACCGTGCCACCGCCGACCAGCGCCATCACCCCCGTGGTGCTCGGACAGCTTGTCGGCAAACCCCGCGCCACCCGCACGGCCAAATAGGCAAAGGCCTGCGCCTCCAGCATATCGCCATCCAGCCCAACCTCCTCCACCGGCACCACCGGACAGTCCAGTGACACCCGCAGCATCTCCATCAGCACCGGATTGTGCCGCCCCCCACCAGTGACCAACACGCGGCCCGGCGCTTCGGGACAATGCCCCATGCCCTGCGCCACCGCCGCAGCACACATCGCGGTCATCGTCGCAGCCGCATCCTCGTCCGACAGCTCGCGCACCAGATCCATCATCTCTGGAAAATCGTTTCGATCCAGTGACTTCGGCGGCATTCTTGAGAAATACGCCTCCTGCAAAAACAGCTCCAGCGCCCCTGTAGCAACCGTGCCCTGCGCAGCGACTTTGCCGCCTTCATCAAAAGCCAAATCCCGCCGCGCGCGCAGCATATCGTTCAGCGGCGCATTGGCGGGGCCGGTGTCAAACGCCAACAACGCCCCTTCGTCTTCCGGCGCCGCCTTACGCGGATCCACCCAGGTGATGTTGCCCACGCCCCCAAGGTTCAAAAACACCACAGGCTCCGTTGCGCCAAACCACTTGGCACAGGCAAAATGGAAAAACGGCGCCAGCGGCGCCCCTTCACCGCCCAGCTCCACATCGGCTGAACGGAAGTCCCAAACAACCGGCACGCCCAGCGCCTCGGCCAAGGCTTGCCCATCGCCCACCTGACAGGTCCCACGCCCACGCGGCTCATGCGCCAGCGTCTGCCCGTGAAAGCCAACCAGATCGACGTTTTCAAACCCGCTCAACACCTCGGCATGGGCCGCCTCAATCACCGCCGCAGCCGCCTCTGCCTCCGCCCCGGACCACTGGCCCAGCGCCTGCGTTAGAACCGCCTGCTCGTCTTCGGAATAGCCCCGATAGGCCGTTGCCCCAAACCCATGGATCACCTGCCCATCGGTCTGAACCACAGCCGCATCCACACCGTCCAGTGACGTGCCTGACATCGCGCCCAGCGCGGTCACAACCGCCGCCTCACCCTGGCCCTTCAACATGGCCTTATCCTTTTGGTTTGCCCACCTATGCCGCGCCTGGGCACGGTGGCAAAACCTTAAAGGATCAGCCCCCCAAATCGCCAGCCCAAAACGGAATCGCCCCACGCTCTGTGTGTAATTTCCAGAACGTGGGGCGGCCTTTAAACGGCACGCACCGGCTTTAGCGAGATTGGGGAGCCCCCAAAGCCGGTGATAGAGGCGCACTGTGTACCTCCCGTCGCCAGGCTGCGCGTGACTTCACCCGAACCACAATTGCAATCATGCCCAGACAGATCCAAAATACCTGGATCATAAACGACCCAAGATTGAAGTCCTGCACCAGGCTCACCAAAACAAGCCCTGCCCCAAAAATATTGATGACAAAGAAGACGATGTCCTGACTGCTGAGAATGCGAAAAGTGATGAGGGTATAGTTGGTCAGGTAAAGGCAAAACCCCAACACGCCACACGCCGTTGACACAGGTTTGGGGAGCGTCTGGAGAGACTCAAAAACATAGGCAAACAATAACCGCGCCCCCCGATAAATAAATTCCTGTTCAATGATTTAAGAATTACCGGATCAGACAGCGGTCTCCCTATCTCCATTTGGGGACATTCAACGGCAACTCAGGAAAACCGTACCAACTGATCAAAACGCCGGGATATCATAGCCCAGCGCGCCCGGCGCCATGTCTTTGCCCGCCGCGCGCGCCGCCAGCCAGGGCCAGTTCTCGATGTGATGGTAGTGCCCCTTGCCCTGCAACACATGTAGCTCCGCATTCCCCAGATGCCGCACCAACAGCTCCGCGCCTTGAACCGGCGCCACATTGTCGTCCGGCCCCTGAAACACCTCCACCGGCGTGTGAATATCGGACGGGTCAAAGTCCCACCCCTGCGCGTTGAGCAGGTTCTCCTCGACAATACCGTCAGTGCCAGAGGCCGTGCGCAGTGCCAGCATCTCCGCGGTGCGCCGCCGGATCACCGGATGGGACAGAATGCGAATGTCATCTTCGCTGCGCGAGCGTTTGCAATAGCGGTCAAAATACCGATCCCGGTTCTGCAGGATCGAGCGCACCAGAAATGGAATGACCTGTCGCAACATACTTGGCCAGTGCCGTCCCTGAATACAGGACATGTGATAAAACTGATCCAGTTCCCGCCAGTTCTCATGCCGATAAAACGGATAGGCCGCCGAGGACAACACCGCCTTGCTGATCCGGTCCTGCAACGCATGGGTCACCGCCAAGGCCGATCCGCTGCCAAAAGACACCGACAAGACCCCTGCCTGAGCAATCTGCAGATGGTTCAACAGCTCCCGCACATCGCTGGCAAAGTCCCGCAAGCTCTGCATCACCACAAAGTCCGAGCGGAAACTGCCCGGCCGACAGGGACAGATCAACCGCACCCCCGCCTCTGTCATCAGGTCATGACACCGCTCAGGATAGCCAATCATGTCAATTGTCACCCCTGAGAGCGCATCAAAGGCCAGCACCGGAGAGCCATCTTCCGGGCCAATGGCGAAATACTCATGTTGCCGCCCATCGCGCAGGGTGATCCGATTGCGCACCTGAAACGCCGCCCCTGCGCTGTCTCCATGCGCCCGCACCGCCGTCAGGGGCGAGCGCGCCAATACCGCCGCCAATTCACTGCGGCTCTTGGTCTGGGTCTTCTCATACACCCGCTTCAGGTAGGTGCGCACACTCTCGTAAGAAATCCCCATGCGCCTGGCGACTTCGCGTAGGTCATAGGCCTGCCCCATATGGCTGAGCACCTCTGCTTCTCTCCGGGTCAACCCGTGCACCTTGGCAATATGCGCCACCCCCATATGGCTCTGCTGTCCAGACGAAATCACCACATTGGCCGCAATCGCCGGAAAGCCAATCCGCGCCGCCTCCTCCCTTGGCAGCACCATCAGATCCGCCGCCCCGTCCTCCCGGCTTTTGAACTCCAACGCACGCCCCGTGCGATTGGCCTCCTGCGCACACTGCGACAACAGCCGGTCTTCCCCGCTCTTGGGCAAATACACCTGCATGTCCTGCCCCTGCAGAGCGGGCATCGGCATCACGTCATAAAGCGCGCGGTTGGCCATCACCACCTGACCGTCCTCATTCAGCAAGGCCCCCCCAAAGGCAAAGCTGTTGAGCACCGAGGACAAATAGGCCTCCCGCTCCTGCAACACCACCATGCGCTCCGAGATGCTAAACGCCCGCCGGACATGCCGCGACAGGTTCTCCAACCCCCGCGTTTCCGCCTCCACGGCCTCCGGGCTTTCCAGATAGCGGCTGTCCCGCGCGCGGTGCACTTCCTCTGCCAGTTCCGAGATCAACTCAGGCCACAGGGAATTGTCCAAAGACGCCTCATAGACGAGGTGCGTCAAATCCTCAAAACGATCACTCATTAAAACAACTTCACAAGCCTGAATATACCAGCTTGAAGCCGCAACACAAAGTGCGGAAACCCTGCCCGCCGTCCCCACAACATTCCCCGCTTACAACTTGCCCCCCAAGGTGCTAACAGGACGGGACGCCCATAGCGGCAAGCGACAACCAACAACGGAAAATGAGTGGCACCATGACCTACACGCCCAAATCGGATTTCCTCACCGTGATGCTAGAGCGCGGCTTTGTGGCCGATTGCACAGACTATGAAGGCTTTGACAAAGCTCTCTGTGACGGCGTGGTCCCCGGCTATATCGGCTTTGATGCCACCGCCAAATCCCTGCACGTCGGCTCGCTCATTCAAATCATGATGCTGCGCTGGCTGCAAAAAACCGGCCACAAGCCAATCACCCTGATGGGCGGCGGCACCACCAAAGTGGGCGACCCCTCCTTCCGGGCGGATGAGCGCCCGCTGCTGACCAACGATCAGATCGACGACAACATCGCCGGCATCAAAAAGGTCTTTGCCAAATACCTCGACTATGGCGACGGCGACACTGACGCGCTGATGCTCAACAACGCGGAATGGCTCGACGACCTGAACTACCTCACCTTCTTGCGCGACATCGGCCGCCACTTCTCGGTGAACCGGATGTTGTCCTTTGAAAGCGTGAAGTCCCGTCTGGACCGCGAGCAATCCCTGTCGTTCCTCGAGTTCAACTACATGATCCTGCAGGCCTACGACTTCCTTGAACTGAACCGCCGCTACGGCTGTCTGGTGCAGTTCGGCGGCTCCGACCAATGGGGCAACATCGTCAACGGCATCGACCTGACCCGCCGCGTAGACGACGGCGGCTTGTTTGGTCTGACCTCCCCACTGCTGACCACCTCAGACGGCAAGAAAATGGGCAAATCCGCAGACGGCGCGGTCTGGCTCAACGCGGACATGCGCAGCCCGTATGAGTTCTGGCAGTTCTGGCGCAACACCACCGACGCCGACGTGGGCCGCTTCCTCAAACTCTACACAGAAATGCCGGTAGACGAGTGCGAGCGCCTCGGCGCGCTGGCGGGCTCTGAGATCAACGAAGCCAAGATCATCCTCGCCAACGCCGTGACCACGCTCTGCCACGGTGCTGACGCCGCGGCCACCGCCGAAGCCACCGCCCGCGAAGTGTTTGAAAAAGGCGGCGTGGGCGACGACCTGCCCACCGTGACGCTCTCTGCCGAAGACCTCGGCGATGGCATCTCCATTGTGCAGCTGATCGTGAAATCCGGTCTGGCAAAGTCGGGCAAAGACGCCAAACGCCTGATCAAGGAAAACGGCGCCAAGCTGGACGACGCCCCGCTGACCAACGCGGGTCTGATGATTGACGCAGCGGCGCTCAGCTCGCCAATCAAGCTCAGCGCTGGCAAAAAGCGCCACGCGCTGGTGCAACTGGACGGCTAAGACCGCCGCAACTCAACACACACAAAGGCCCGCCCCAACCGGCGGGCCTTTTGCTTTCCAGAGGCACCTCAGGACGCACATCGGGGTGGTTCATATCCCGCAAGCATGGTCTGCAAATACGCCACGCGGCTTGGAATTGTCACACTCACCTGCTGCTCAACGCGCTTGGGCAACCGCCCCGGGTGATACATCATCGTCCACACAAACAGCGCGCTCTCTGCAATGTCTTCCTTATGGGCATGTCGCGCGGCATAGCGCGTCACAAAATCCCCGTCCGCCTTTTGTGCCGCCTTCCACTTTCGCTTCTTTGCATGCCTCAAGTCAAAAGCGACATGCGCTGTCTCATGAAACACGGTCTCGTCCAGATCATGTTCCGCCAAACGCCGCGCCATCAGCCCGTCATACAGCGTAAAGAACCGCCCCCGATCTTCCGCCCAAGCGGCCCCGTCTCCGTCTAGGATATTCACATAGCTCAGGGTTTTCCGCATTTGCTCCGGAAGCCGGGACACAGACGCCGCCGCCTGTTGCGCCCGCTTTGTCGGGTTTGACACCCCAGGATGCACGTTGATGCGCAGGGCTTGTCCCGGATACCGCACCTCAAAATGCAGCGCCCCGTCGACAAACAACCTATCGCTGCGGGGATCATACATTTCCGTCCGACCGCCGTTCCCGCCCTTGATGGACCAGCAAGCGCCAGGGTCATTCGCCCGAATAAAATCCAGGTTGTTGGAGGCCACCGAGTTTTCATACAGCGGCTTGGCCCACACACCCGACGGCAAACACATCAAAACCAACACGGATAAAATAGCTTTCAAAACACCGCCTCACTTCGCAGACACACGTACACTTCCGGCTTTAAACTAACCACTTTGCATTGACGCAAGTCCGCAAAACCCGAAGCGCACAACCCAGCGGGCCATTTACTTTCTCATTCCTCCAATATCCCGGGGTGAATGCGCCAAAGGCGCAGAGGGGCTGGCCCCGCCCTTCTCCCTCTAGACAGGCCCACCCGCTTCGGGTTATTTGAACACACGTTCATTTATCGACCTAGACGTCTCACTGGGAGGAGCCGCCAATGAAACTTGATCAAACCTGCGCCGTGATCACCGGGGGCGCGTCCGGTCTGGGCGAAGCCACCGCCCGCCACTTTGCCGCCAACGGCGCCAAGGTGGCCCTGTTTGACCTCAATGAAGAGCGCGGCACAGAGATCGCAGCGGAACTCGGCGGCACCTTCCACAAGGTAGACGTGACCGATGAGGACAGCGCCGCCGCAGGCATCCAGGCCGCCAAAGCGGCCATGGGCAAAATCACCGCCGCGGTGAACTGCGCCGGCATCGCCCCTGCCGCCACCACCATTGGCAAAAACGGTCCGCACCCGCTGCACACCTTCCAGAAAACCATCGACATCAACCTCGTGGGCTCCTTCAACGTCGCCCGCCTCGCAGCCGAGGTGATTGCGGAAAACGAAGCCGAAGCAGACGGCGCGCGCGGCGTGATCATCAACACCGCCTCTATTGCGGCCATGGACGGCCAACGCGGTCAGGCGGCCTATGCCGCCTCCAAAGGCGGCATCGTTGGCCTCTCTCTGCCCATGGCGCGCGATCTGGCCCGCTCTGGCATCCGTGTCATGGCCATCGCACCGGGCATCTTCCTGACACCAATGCTGCAAGGCCTGCCACAAGAGGTGCAGGACCAACTCGCCGCCGACGTGACCTGCCCCAAACGTCTGGGCGATCCATCCGAGTACGCCCGCCTCGCAGGCTTTATCGTGGAAAACGGCTACCTCAACGGCGAAGTCATCCGCATCGACGGCGCCCTGCGCATGCAATAACAAGCCCCTATCGCTGACTGTCCCCCGTTGCTAGGCTGTCTGGAAACGGGGGACATCATGCTCAAATCCGTCACTTTCAGCCTCGCGCTGTTTTGCGCCTCTGCCCAAGTAAGCTCCGCTCAAGACTGGGCCTTCTACTATGGGCCGGATTTTGAAGCCTCCGCCAAAGAGAGCTACGCGCACCTCAACGCGGGGCCGAACTACCTGCAAGTACACGCCTATGGGGAGCGGGGCACCATCGCCCTAAGCACCACGATTGACGCGTTTGAGACCGGCAACAAGGTTCCTGAGCGGCTTCAGACAAACCCAACGATCACCTTCAATGTCATCGGACCCGTCCCGCGCTACAGCCGCGATATCCGCCCGGATCAATATGTCTGGGAACACCGTGACGACCAAAACAACACGCTGATCGTTTTCCTCCTCACCAGAGACGACATGGCGGCTTTGATCGACAGCGATGCGGTGTTTGTGAACTTTGACGGGCTACAGTTCCGCTTCGGCTCAAACGGTGCGGACACGGCTCTGCGTCAGTTGGTCAACACGCTGATCGAAGCCTACAACTAACACGCCATGCCCCGCCAAAACCGTGTCCAACCTAACGGCCAAATCCTCGCCCACCCCACGCGCGGGGCCTTCCTGGGCAACCGGGGCATTCTGCACGACGACAAGGCACACCAGCACGGCCAACTGCCTCACCGCCGATGGCGCCACAAGGCTTGGGTCTGCTGCGTGTTGTCTTTCAAAAACCGCCAGCGCCACCTCATGGCGCCCAACCGCTACACCGAACTGTTTTTCTATGATGAAGCCGTCGCGCTTGCCGCCGGTCATCGTCCCTGCGCCGAATGCCGCCGCGCCGATCACAAGGCCTTCTTTGCCGCCGCCGACCACTCTGGCAGCGCCCCGGCTTTCGACGACAAGCTTCACGCCGCCCGCGCCATCCCGCGCATCTACGGCCAAAACCGGCCCCTCGAAGACATAGCCGACCTGCCAGACGCCACCTTTATCCTGACAGACACCGGTCGCCCCGCTTTGCTACTCGAGGACATGGCGCTGCCCTTCACGCCAAACGGCTACACCGCCCCCCTCAAACGACCACAAGGCAGGTATCCAGTGCTCACTCCGGCGCCCACGCGCATCGCCCTACGCAACGGTTTCCACCCCACGCTCCGCCTGCCCACCCCGCTGGCCTAAGCGCAAAACCACCGCGCTGTTGACAAACTTCCGCCGCCAAGTGCCTTTAGGTGCAGGCAAAACACCTCCAACGCGGACACCCAAATGAGCTTTCCCGATCTGTTTGACCACTTTGACCACGTCTACATCGTGAACCTGCCTTATCGGGACGACCGCCGCCGCGAGACCATTGCCGACTTTGCCCGCGTCGGTATGACTATCCCTAATGAGCACATCACCTTCTTTGAGGCCTCCCGCCCGACGGAGAAAGGCGAATTCCCGTCCATTGGCTCTCTCGGCAACTTCCTCTCGCAAACCCGCGTGCTGGCGGATGCCTTGGAGAAAGGCTATGAGCGCATCCTAATCTGCGAGGACGACCTAGAGCTCAACGAGCTGCCAGACACCACCGTCGCCAAAGTGCTCTCAGATTTGAAAACCACCCACTGGTCCGTCGCCGCCCTTGGCTATCTGGAACCCGAAACCCCGCCAACCGACACCGTTGGCCTCAGCGAATGGACCGGCGGCACCCGTGGCACGCAATTCTGGGCCATCCAGGGCGACAGCATCCGGGCCTTCCATGACTACCTCGAACTGGTGCGCTCCCGCCCTTCCGGCCATCCCGAAGGCGGCTCGATGTTCTTTGACGGCGCTTTCAACATGGTCCGCACCATTGTGCCCGGCACCACCTTCCGCCTCGCCACGCCCTGCCTTGCCGGCCAACGCAGCTCGCGCACCGACATTCACGACCTGAGATTCTACGACCGCGTCGAACCCTTCCGCAGCATCGTGGGCGCCCTACGCAAAGTGATGAACCGCGCCAAAGGTTAATTTCTGCATCGCAGCAATGGTCCCCACCTCCGCAAAACAGTCGCGATACCGACAAGATACCGACGTGGGTTTTGGCCGTTAACTGCTGCACCGCAGCACATCGCCCACCGGAATCGCTGGCACTCTGGAAATGCCCCTGCCATACCTTGCGCAACACTTCACGCGCAGGACTGACACATGACCCAGATCGTTTCCTCACTCGCCGAGATTTCCGACAATTACAAAGCGCTGTTTGTCGACCTCTGGGGCTGCGTACACAACGGCGTCACCGCCTATCCAGAGGCCGTCGCTGCCCTGCAAGCCTACCGCGCCAAAGGCGGTATTGTGGTGCTGGTCACCAACTCTCCCAAACCCCGTGCTGGCGTGGCAGAACAGCTTGGCTCCTTTGGCGTGCCCGATGATGCCTATGACACCATCGCCACCTCTGGGGACAGCGCCCGCTCGGCCATGTTCAACGGCGCCGTGGGCGAAAAAGTCTACTTCATGGGTGAATGGGAACGCGATACGGGCTTCTTCCAACCCCTTGAAATCCTTGACAACCCTGTCGACATTCAACGGGTACCGCTGTCTGAGGCCGAAGGCATTGTCTGCTGCGGCCCCTTTGACACCATGGCGGACCCGGACGTGAACCGTGCCGACTTCCTCTATGCCAAGACCAAAGGCATGAAGCTCTTATGCGCCAACCCAGACATCGTGGTGGATCGCGGAGAGGTGCGCGAATGGTGCGCCGGGGCGCTGGCCAAACTCTACACCGAGATGGGCGGCGAAAGCCTGTACTTCGGCAAACCCCACCCCCCCATCTACGACCTCGCCCGCCGCCGGCTGTCAGCCCTGGGTGTGACCATCGCAGACGAAGACATCCTCGCCATCGGCGACGGCCCCCACACCGACATCTCCGGCGCCATGGGGGAAAACATCGATTCGCTCTTCATCACCGGCGGCCTCGCTGCAGCAGAGACAAAAACCGCCCACCAACCAGATGAAGCCGCATTAACGAATTACCTCGCAGAACAGCAGGTCACCCCACAATTTGCGATTGGCAAACTGCGTTAACACAAAAGCGCTTGATTTTTTCTGCAACTGCAAAGTAACAATATTGCCAATCAAGCGCATTGAGCGTTATTTAGTTGCACAGCCAGTCCAGAAAATCGGAGGACCAAATGTTGGACAACCTGCCCCGCGGCACAATTTTTATCGAAGACCTCGAAATCGGCATGACCCGCTATGTGCGCAAAACCGTGACCGATCAGGACATCGAGATGTTTGCCGCCGTGTCCACCGACCACAATCCGGTGCACCTGGACGAAGAGTATGCCCGGGACACGATGTTTGGCGGCCGCATTGCCCACGGCATGCTGACCGCGGGTCTGATCTCTGCAGTCATCGGCGAGCAACTGCCCGGCCACGGCACCATCTACATGGGCCAGTCGTTGAAGTTCCTCGCCCCTGTGCGCCCCGATGACACCGTGGTGGCCTCCGTGACCGTGACCGACATCGACATGGGCAAACGCCGCGTGAAACTCGATTGCGCCTGCATGGTCGAAGGCAAGAAAGTCCTCGCCGGCGAAGCCACCGTGCTCGCGCCGTCACGCAAGCTGGACTGATCCCCCCAACCGAAAAACTCCTCCAAACTCAAAGGGCGGTGCCAAATGCACCGCCCTTTTTGCTTTAGAACTTGCCGTTCTCATGCGCCATTTCCGCCGGGATTTCGCTCACCGTGTCCCAGTGCTCCACGATCTTGCCATCCTCAACACGGAACAGATCGAAAAACGCGGTGTGCGCCTCGCCCAGCACGCCCTCTGACGCAGCAAAGACAAAATTGCCTTCTGCCACAAGCATATGCGTCGTGTCATAGCGCATCTCGATGCCAGCCTCCGCCATCATCTGCAGCGCGCCACCAAGGCCTTCCAAGCCATCTGCAATCTGCGGATTGTGCTGCAAATACGTCTCCGTGGAAATGTAGTTGGCGATGTTCTCAGGGGCCTTCCCGTGCAAAACATCACTCACAAACGCACTCACCAGCGCCTTGTTCTCCGCCGTCTTGTCCCGGTCCACAATCTCCGTCGCCCCATCGGTCATGGTCCGGCCCGACGGGTTCGGCCCCGCCAGGGGCTGCAGGTTGTCCCAATGTTCCACCACTTTGCCATCCGCCACCCGGAACACATCAAACGCCACCAGCGTCTCCGCCCCAAAGGCCTGCGCATTGTCAAAAGTGTTGTGCATCACCACCAGATCGCCCTCGGTGATCACCCGATGCGTGGTCGCGGTCATGCCGCTCTGCTGGATCACCGGCACAAAGCCCACAATCGCCGCCGCCCCGGTGGGCACAGCCGGATTGTGCTGAATGTAGTCTGGCGCCAACAGCACGCTGGCCGCCTCAGGATCAAACTGGATGAAAAGCGCGGAGAACGCGTTCAGCACGGTTTCAGTGATGGTCATTTTGGTCAGCCTCTCGAATCAGCTTGTTGCATGTATGGCTGTACGGTATGAATTTTGCACCAAGTATCAATTACGCACCTCAAAGGAACCAGGTATGGTCAAAGTAACCGCCCACACCAAAGAAGAGGCCGAAAACTGCCCGGTCCGCTCTGTCCTGACCAAAGTCACGGCGAAGTGGAACCTGTTGATTTTGCTCACTTTAGAGGACGGGGAACTGCGCTTTGGCGAACTCAAACGCGCCATTGGCGACGTCACTCAGCGCGTGCTCACCGAGAACCTACGCCTTTTGGAACGCGACGGCCACCTGACCCGCACCGTGCACCCCGGCCCGCCCTTGGCGGTCTCCTACGCCTTAACCGAGCAGGGCTTTGACCTTTTGCGTGTGCTCAAACCGCTGGTTGGCTGGGCGGCGCAGAACTTTGGCGACATCTCCGAAGCCCGCGCCCGCGCCGCCGAGTAACGCCGCGCCGTCCTCTCTTGCGCCTGACCATTCAAGGGGCTAACCCTGCCACATGCAGATCATTCGCGACTATCAGTTTGTAACCCCTAAAGATCGCGGCGCCAGCGTCGCGATTGGCAATTTTGACGGCGTGCATGTGGGCCACCAATCGGTGATCGACTTGGCGCTCAAAGCCGCACCGGATGCGCCTTTGGGCATCATGACGTTTGAGCCGCACCCGCGCGAGTATTTCGCGCCGGATGCCCCGCCCTTCCGCCTCGCCAGCGCCGAGACCCGCGCGCACCGCTTGGAAAAACTCGGCGTGGAAAAACTCTATGAGCTGCCGTTCAACACCGCACTGTCCAGCCTCACGCCAGAAGAATTTGCCCGCGACGTGATCGCCGAAGGCCTCGGCCTCGCCCATGTGGTGGTTGGCGCCGATTTCTGCTTTGGCAAAGGCCGCAAAGGCACCGCTGACGACCTCGTTGCTTATGGCGAAACCTACGGCTTTGGCGTCACCATCGCGCCGCTGGTGCAAGGCGGCGACGGTCAAGTCTCATCCACCTCCATCCGCCAGGCACTCTCCGACGGCCGCCCGCGCGATGCGGCCAACATGCTGGGCCACTGGCACCGAATTGACGGCCCGGTGATTGGCGGCGAACAACGTGGCCGCGAGCTTGGTTTCCCAACTGCCAATATGTCTATCGTCGGCCTGCACCAACCCAAATACGGCGTTTATGCCGTGTTGGTCGACGTGCTCGATGGCCCACATCAAGGCAGCTATCACGGCGCCGCCTCCATCGGCACCCGCCCAATGTTTGGCGAAAACAAAGCCAACATCGAGACCTACCTCTTTGATTTCTCAGGCGATCTCTACGGCCACACGTTGTCCGTTGGCCTCGTCGACTACCTGCGCCCGGAACTCAAATTCGACAGCCTCGACGCCCTCATAACCCAAATGGGCGCAGACTGCGACCAAGCCAGAGCGCTGTTAAACGCCTTATGAGCAGCCAGGACGTCATAGCCCGCCACGGCCTCGCCAAACGTTTCTGGGAAAAAAAGCCGCTCGCCAAACTCACCAAGGTTGAATGGGAAGCCCTCTGTGACGGCTGCGGCAAATGCTGCCTCAACAAGCTCGAAGACGAAGACACCGGCGAGGTCGCGCTGACCTGCGTCGCCTGTCGCCTTCTAGATGACGAAACAGGCCTGTGCAGCCAATACGAAATCCGCCATCAGTTTGTGCCCGAATGCATTGTCATGACCCCGGACAACATCGACGATCACGCCTATTGGCTGCCGCAAACCTGCGCCTATCGCCTGCTTTGGGAAGGCAAACCGCTGTATGACTGGCACCCGCTGATCTCTGGCCGCCAAAACAGCGTTTTTGAGGCAGGCGTCTCCATGCGCCACCGCACCGTATCCGAATTCGACACCCCGCTGGAGCAGTGGGAAGACTTTATCATCGAGGAGCCCTCCTAATGCACTTTGCCTCTGACAACTCCGGCGCCGCACTGCCCGAGGTCCTCGCCGCCATCACCAAAGCCAACGAAGGCTACGCCATGGGCTATGGCGACGACGTGGAAATGGCGCAGGTCACCGCCAAAATCCGCGAGATTTTTGAGGCCCCAGAGGCCGCCGTCTATCTGGTCTCCACCGGCACCACGGCAAATTCACTGGCGCTCGCAACCCTTTGTGATCCTTGGCAAACCATCTTCTGCTCGGAAGTGGCCCACATCCACAAAGACGAGTGCAACGCGCCCGAGTTTTACACCGGCGGGGCCAAGCTCACATTGGCGGCAGACAAAGACGTCGACAAAATGACGCCCGCCTCCCTGCGCGCCGCCATCGAAGGCGAAGAGACCCGCGGTGTGCACGGCCCGCAACGCGGCCCTGTGTCGATCACGCAGGTCACCGAATATGGCACCGTCTACACGCTGGCCGAACTCACGGCCCTTTGTGATGTCGCCAAATCCTATGACCTGCCCGTGCATCTGGACGGCGCGCGCTTCACCAACGCCATGGTTGCGCTAGGCTGCACGCCTGCAGAAATGACCTGGAAAGCCGGTGTCGACGCGGTCAGCTTCGGCGGCACCAAAAACGGCTGCATGGGTGTCGAAGCGGTTATCTTCTTTGATCCCAAACATGCCTGGGAATTTGAACTGCGTCGTAAACGCGGCGGCCACCTGTTCTCCAAACACCGCTACCTCTCCGCGCAAATGCTCGGTTACTTGCAAGACGACGTTTGGATCGAAGCCGCCACCAAAGCCAACGCCAACGCCGCCCATCTCGCGGGCGGATTGCGCGCAATTGGGGCCACCTTCAAATACCCGCCACAGGCCAACATGATGTTTGTCGCCCTGCCCCGCGCCACTCACAAACGCCTGCTGGACGCCGGCGCGGTCTACCACCTCTGGGACGGCACGCTAGAAGGTGACGACGCCGAGATGGTCACCGCGCGTTTGGTTTGCGACTGGTCTCTCAGCAAAGAGTTGATCGACCAATTCCTCGATCTGGCAGCGGGCAAGTAATCCGGTGAGAGACACCCTACGCGCCAAAGCGGTTCAGATCTGCAACGACAAAATCGCCAAGAAAGGCGAGACCGTCGGCCTGTCCTTCTACGCCTTCTTTGCCAACCAGAACAACAACCCGGACCTGCTGATGGAAGCTGCCACATGGTGGATCCAAACCCATGAGCTCGATCACTTTGAGAAAGCCGTGAAGGTCCGGGAAATGATTTTGGCGGGCAAATAGCTCTAAAATGCCAATGCTATGCCTTGGCAGCGCCCCACTGACCGAAAGACCTTGCACGCGTGCATTGCGCCAACCCGAAGAATGATACATTCTCGGTCCGTCTTAGATGCGGGTACCATGAAAAAAGTCCATTCAATGTTCGCGGCTTTGGTTGCAGGCCTATTTTTACTTCCGAGTGCACTTTTTGCGGGGTTCGAAAATTGTGGAATACAATATCAAAAATTGAACTGGGCTGGGCGGCAAGTCGACAAGTTCACGACAGTTATTGCTCCTGTGAAATCAGGCGAAGTGGCCGTATTTGATCGTGCGCAGTTACGCTGCAACGGCAACAACGTTTCAGACGAACTAAGCATCCACATTTCGCGGTCGGGAAGCACTGAGATTGAGCGGCTGGACGCATCTCTCAAGCGACATGGGTTTAAATTTGAGTCTGAATACTCCGGCTCACGAATTGCTTTTCCACCCAACTGGAACTCCGATGGTCAGGGGCGCCACGATGCAATTGCGTGCCTATCCATGAAAAATGAGTTCTTCTTGGACCAACTTGGGCATCAAACCTTTTGTGGCGCATCTGATGTGGTGATTGCTTTCGAGCTTTTATCCTCCCGAAGAAACGAAAGCGACGCATGCTCCATAGTTGCGAAGTTTCACTCACAAAACGCCTACGTCTGGATCTTGGCTTCACAAGTGGAGCAAGCAGCATGCAAAAAAATGACGAAGCATGCGTTTTTCTTACACGTTACAGATACCCTCCGGCTATTTCGCTTTTTAGACGCGCGCTACGGAGCAGAAACGCTGTAGCCTAACGAATGAATAGGCAGAAGTTGCTCGCTTCCCAAAAGCTAGACAGCTACGTCAGAAACCATCCGCCGCACCCTAGCCCCGGCCCCACAGGGCGGGTGCTTCGCCTCCTGCCCCGCAGTTCATGCGCGGTCATCGTTCGCGCAGAACCGCCGATTTCAAATTTTCAGTGCAACATGGCTTTTTCGCACTTTTTGAAATCAAACAGCTTCGCATAGCCGCCCTCGCATAACGCTTGCTTCAGTGAGTCAGAAAAGAATAGTGATCTGTCGAGCCACTTGTCCGACCAAAAATCCAACCCTTCTGTCTTTGAAGGCAATACAGCAATGTCGCCATCCTGAAGCGTGTACGGCATTTTCCATTTGGCTTCCGGCGAAGGCTCGGACTGACTGCGGTGTTTGTAGCGTTCCCTTACGTTTTGACACTGTTCCGGTACAAATGCTTCAACATCTTCTCTGACGCCAAGAATATAGAGGTTTGGAACGACCAAAGTTATTCGATCATGCAGGTACAGATTTGCGGGATACATCTTCGCAATCCCTAAGTTGTACGAGGCAAAAACACTGTGGAGATTTTCCGAGATTTTGATGCCACCTGGCCCGAAGAATATATCAGGAACACCCTTCTCAAAAAATGCATCGCGATACTTCCCATACAAACGAAAAGGCAAGTCCTCAGAGCGAACCGCACGCCCTTTCGCTTTGGCTCGCCAGCCCGGCTCTTCTCGGTCGATTTCGATCCCCACGAGCAAGTCAGAGTTGTTCGCTATCGCCGAAATCCAAATATCACCTTCTGCCACTACTCTTTACTCCAATACCCCTGCGAAAAACTTAGCCAAGACTTTCAACCATCCGCCGCACCTCAGCCGCCACCACATCCGCATGCGTGATCGCGCCCATATGCCCGGCACCCGCCACGGTCACCCGCCGCCCATTCTGCACCGCACTGGCAACGCCATCACAGACCGGCTTCATGATCGCAGGGCTCTCCGCCCCGTCCATCACCACCACCGGCACCGCAATCTCGCCAAGGCGCGGCATGATGTTGCCAACGTCGTCCAGCACATCCTGCTGGCTGGCCACAACAAACGGCACCTGCCGCGTGAAGGTCGCGCGGGTCTCTTCCGGCAGCGCCTCCCACGGCGTGCCATCGCCCCATTCCTCCACAAACATGCGCACCGCCGCCTCGGCGTCACCGGCGTCGTTTAAGGCAAACACCTGCCCCATATGCGCATCGTTCTTGGCCACTTCCTCCGGTGCAGACTCTTTGGCCGCCAACATCGTCACCGGCTCAAACAACGACAGGGATCGCACCAGATCCGGCCGCTCAATCGCCAGCCGCAGCCCCAACAGACCGCCATAAGAATGCCCAATCACATCCACCGGTCCGTCCAGCCGCGCCAGAATGGCCTCCAGCATGGTCTGCCCGGTCAGCGTGCCCGGCACATAGTCCGCACTGCGCCCATGGCCCGGCATGTCCGGCGCCTGAAGGGTCAACAGATCGCCCAGCGCCGCGCCAATACCACGAAAGGCGCCTGAGTGCCCCAGATTGCAATGCAGCGCCAACGCCGCACGCGGCCCCTGCCCCAACACGCGCCAATGCATGTCAGGCGTCTTTCTGCTGTCCAATGCCATGGTCCTTAAAGTGTCCTTACAACTCACCCGCCAAATGCGCGTCCAAATCGTCCAACCGGTCCTGCCCCCAGAACCGCGCCCCATCATCGGTTACGTAGAACGGCGCGCCAAAGGCCCCCGCTTCCACCGCCTCATCCAGGTTGCGGGCATAGGTCTCCGCCCCCACCAGCAAACCGCTGTCCGCCAGCGCCGGATCAAACCCGGCCTCAACCAGACAGGCGCGGATCACATCATCCTGCGCAATGTCCTTCTCCTCAGCCCAGCACGCCCGCGTGAACCCATGCGCCAAAGCGCCCAGGTCGCCACCGCCGGCATTGGCCGCCGCGATAAAGGCATAAGAGGATGGCGCCATATTGGTCGGCCAATGCGCCGGATGCAGATTGAACTCCATGCCCAACTTCTTAGCCTGCCGCACCAATTCCTGCGCCCGGTATTCCTGACGGCTGACGTGACGTTCTTTGGGCGGCGTGCCGCCTGTGCGGCCAAACAGCGCAATGATGTCCAGCGGTTTGTAGACAATCTCAGCCCCGTGTTTGGCCGCAATCGCCTCCAACCGGGTGCCCGCAAGATAGGTATACGGAGAAATTGTCGAGAAATAATAGGTGATCGTGGCCATTTCTGCCTCCCTGATGGCGCGCTTTGCTTTGCGAGACGTTAGGGCCATGTTAAGGCAAGCGCAACGTCACGAATCTGTCACCAAAGCCACCTGGGGATTACCGCGCTATGGCCACCATTCTTGAACCCAAACTGATCACTGGCAACGCCAACAAACCGCTTGCCAGCGCCATCGCGCGGCGAATGTCGATGCACCGGGGCAGCAACGTCAATCTGATCGACGCCCGTGTAGAGCGCTTCAACGACGCTGAAATCTTTGTCGAAGTCTACGACAACGTGCGCGGCGAAGACATGTTCATCATCCAGTCGACCTCCAACCCGGCGAACGACAACCTGATGGAATTGTTGATCATGTCCGACGCCCTGCGCCGCTCCTCGGCCAGCCGCATCACCGCTGTGATCCCCTACTTCGGCTACGCCCGTCAGGACCGCCGCACCAAGGCCCGCACCCCGATCACTGCCAAGCTGGTCGCCAACATGATGGTCGAAGCCGGCATCGAGCGCATCCTGACCATGGATCTGCACGCCGCACAAATCCAAGGCTTCTTCGACATTCCGGTCGACAACCTCTACGCCTCGCCTGTGTTTGCGCTCGACATCAAAGCGCAGTTCAAAGAGAACCTGTCTGACGTGATGATCATCTCTCCGGACGTGGGCGGCGTGGCCCGCGCGCGCGAGCTGGCAAAACGCATCAACGCGCCGCTGGCCATCGTGGACAAACGCCGCGAGAAGCCGGGCGAGATTGCTGAGATGACCGTGATCGGCGACGTCAAAGGCAAAAAATGTATCATCGTGGACGACATCTGCGACACCGCCGGCACGCTTTGTAAAGCCGCCGAAGTTCTGATCGAGCACGGCGCCACCGAGGTGCACAGCTACATCTCCCACGGCGTTCTGTCCGGCCCGGCGATTGAGCGCATCACCAACTCAGTGATGAAATCGCTGGTCATCACCGACAGCATCGAGCCCACTGAGGCCGTCAAAGGCGCCGCCAACATCCGCATCGTGCCCACCGCCCCGATGTTTGCCCAGGCAATCCTCAACACCGCTAACGGCACGTCCGTGAGCTCCTTGTTTGAAACCGAGACGCTGGAACCTGCCTACGAAGGCCTGTTCAAAGCCTGATCTGAGCGGATCAATTGAGAGATTTGGAAAGCCCCGACGGTTGCGTCGGGGCTTTTTTGTGGCGTGTACCTGCCAGTGTACGCTCCAAGGTCACCTCGCGTGACGCACTCAGACCTGCCCGCCAGGTCACCTCGCCCACAACATTGCCCCGCGCTGCACCTATCAATAACTTGCCATTAGCTGACGCAGCGAGGTGACGTTCATACGTTTGTAGGCTTTTTTGCGGTGGGTGATAATGGTCGTTTCCGCCACGCCAAGCAGCTCCGCGGACTCTTTTGCCGTCCGGCCTTTGATCGCCATCGCAGCAACCTCGCGCTCACGCGGGGTGAGATCTGGATAGGTGAGCGCCAGCCGGGCCTGAATATCATTCTCCATCCAAACACCATCTCTCAAAGAAAAGGCGACATGCCGTTCCGTCAAAGCCAACAACAGCCGCAGCAGCGCCTGAATTTTTCCGCTGTCCGGATTGTCGAATGGGCCGCTTTCTTCACTTGAATACATGCTGACAGAGAGCCCATAGTCCGCTGTACGCCGGACAATGGACACGCGCTCTGAAATTCCCGGCAGATCATAACAATCCCGCCGGTAAGTGAACGAGAAGATATCTTTGGCGGTTTGCACCGTCAAAAAGTCGCCGTGTCCGTGAGAACCGCAAAGGAGTTGCGTATTTCCGTCTTCTTGGACGTGGCGCCGATACCCTTTTGCGGCTTGGGTTGCGCGCCGCTGCCCCAAACGACAAGCTGTGCCAATCAGAAGCGGCGCATCCCGGTCTCCTTGACAAAACAGCGACACAAAATCCGCGCCACAAACCTCGCTCGCAACCCCCATGACCGCCTGAGTGAAGCTCTCAGACCCAACGGCCTGAGACAGCGGAATGACCTGATCGACACCCAAACTCAGTTCGGCAAAGGGTGGCTGCAGCTTTTGCTGTTTCAATCGAATTCCATCCCTTGTTTTACCCGGCGAATGCCTTTTCGATCACAAACTGTCCCGGCTTGGAGTTTGATCCTTCAAGAAACCCATGCTCTTCGCAAAGGCCTTTGAGAGTGTCCAGCATCGCCATCGACCCACAGATCATCACCCGATCGGTTTCCGGCGTCAAATCCCCGCCGCTCATCTGTGCAAGCCGACCGTCTTTGATCCAGTCATCGATACGGCCCGTATTTTTGTAGATCTCCCGGGTTGCCGACGGGTGATGATACAGCATCCCATCGGCCAGATCGCCCAGATAGTCATGGCTGTGAACCGACTGCACCAAGTCAATGCCGTATTGCAACTCTGCCACGTTTCGGCAGCTATGCAGCAGGTGGACCTGGTCAAATTTTTCATACACCTCGGGATCTCGAATGACGCTCGCAAACGGCGCGATTCCCGTCCCGGTGGACAGCAAAAACAGTCGCTTTCCCGGCAGCAACCCATCAAACACAAGCGTGCCAACTGGTTTGGGACGGATCAAAATTTGATCGCCAATTTGAATGTTCTGCAGCTTAGACGTCAGAGGGCCATCAGGCACTTTGATTGAATAGAATTCCAGATGCTCCTCCCAGTTGGCTGAGGCAATGGAATAGGCGCGCACCAGTGGTTTGCCATCAATCATCAAACCAATCATGGCAAATTCACCGGAGCGAAACCGAAACCCCGCCGGGCGCTGTGTTGTGAAGGAAAATAGGCGATCCGTGTAATGTTGCACCGACAGGACATCCAATGTGACAAAGCCCTTTGGCACCTCCGTTGCTAACCTTGCTCCTCCAACGATCTGATCCATTTTGCGCTCCGTTACTATTGAGTTTGGTGGAACGAACACTTTTTGGATCAGAGTCAGCAATCCTCATCAATGAGGAATGAAGTGACCGAAGTACCGGCGGTATTCTATCCCCAGCAAAGGAGACGCCAATGTTCGCACGCGATCACATAGAATACCAACCTGCCGACCTGCCAGACCGGATGGATTACTCAGCCGAGAAAAGCCTCAAAGAGGCAAAGGCCTTTTATGACAGAATGAAACGACGTCACACGGTGCGTGATTACTCCGACACCCCGGTATCCCGAGAAGTGATCGAGGAATGCATCCGTACCGCAGGCACGGCGCCATCGGGGGCGAACCACCAGCCGTGGCATTTTGTGGCGATTTCCGATCCTGCGTTTAAGAAACGTGTCCGCGAAGCCGCCGAGGAAGAAGAGCGCCGGTTTTATGAGGGGGGCGCCGGCGACGAATGGCTCAAAGCGCTCGAACCGATTGGCACCAATGATCACAAACCCCATCTGGAGGAGGCGCCGTGGCTCATCGTGGTGTTTGCGCAGCGCTGGGGCCATTTTGACGATGGCACCCGTTTCAAGAACTACTATGTCCCTGAAAGCACCGGAATTTCCTGTGGATTCTTGCTGGCGGCGTTGCACCATGCAGGCTTGGTCACCCTGACTCACACCCCAAACCCCATGCGGTTTTTAAACAAGATGTTGGGGCGGCCAGAGAGCGAAAAACCGATTATGATTGTGGCTGTGGGACATGCGGCAAAGGACGCAAAGGTGCCCGCCGTCGCCAAGATGAAAAAGCCGCTCGACGAAATCCTGACCGTCGCGGACTAACCCACCCCACTTTAAAAACCACAAAACGGCGAGCCATTGGGCTCGCCGAATGGAGAAATGTGTCTTGGCCTATGTTGTCACCGAAAACTGTATCGCATGTAAGTACACGGACTGCGTGGACGTCTGCCCGGTAGACTGTTTTCACGAGGGTGACACCATGCTGGTCATCCACCCCGACCACTGCATTGACTGCGGTGTGTGCGAACCTGAATGCCCGGCAGGCGCAATCCAACCCGACACCGAACCTGACAGTCAAAAATGGGTTGATTTCAACCGAGGCCTGGCCAACCAATGGCCGGTCATTACGGACCGCAAAGATCCCTTGCCCCATGCAGAGGAGATGGATGGCTTGCCAGGAAAACTCACACATCTTAAGTCCTCCGAGCCTCTAAGGGCCTGGGTAAAAACCAACGCGCCAACCCTTTGGCTTGAGGCTGCGGAGTAAACCCGTTGTGGGTATTTGGGGCACGGCACCACTTGCGCCAACGGCAGCTCTGTGAGCGCGCTGTTTGAAACAGAGACGCTGAAACCTGCCTACGAAGGCCTGTTCAAAGCCTGATCTGAGCGGATTAGTTGAGAGATTTAGAAAGCCCCGGCGGAGACGTCGGGGCTTTTTCAGTTAACGGATGGACGGAGTCACGAAAACCTCGGCTCCAGTCTTATTTTCAAAGCCGCTATGACACAAAATCAAAATCGGACCTGTCCAGGATGCCTCCTGGCGTAGGAACCCAGCACCCTGTGCCCTGGCCTAAGGCCTCAGCGGCATAACCGTTTCAAAGTCATAGTACTCCATTGGGCGCTCATACGGTTCCTCTCGAAGGAAATCCGTTATCTCTAGAAGTCCTGTGATGCCTTGACTTTTCATCTCATGGAAAAGTTCTCGCCCTATTATTGGGAGGTCTTGTTTTTTATTGATCACGAAAATCGAGTACTGCTTGGCGCAGTCAACTATGGATGGAGAGTTTTTAAAAGCAGTCCAGAGTTTTGTACTTAGGATGCCATATCTATCTTGAGGTATTCTTTCTAATTTTTCTGGCAAAGGCCCCTCATAGCTAAATGTATTGCGCACATAGGCCATAAAGTACTTCTTTCCAAGGGGCTTTTGACTTTCCGCAGATACGAAGCTCACTGGAGCAAAATCGCACACACTAGGCGCAAACTTGCAAATTAAATCGCGTACCTTCTCGGAGACGGTCAAGTACTTGAAAACCATAACATCTGGAAGTAATTCAGCCTCTTTTTCGAGTATCGAATAATCCGGATAAAACTCACTCATGAACATTGGATTCATTGTGACCTCGCCTCGAATCCAATTCCCGGACTTGTCTTCAGTTGGGAGTGGCCGCCAATGAACGCCTGCACGTTCGTCTATCACACGCGCCTCTTTTGTGGGCGCAAATCGTAGACTGCGAAAATCCCCGACGACGGAGCGCTCAAAGCGACGAACTAAC
This sequence comes from Shimia sp., assembly GCF_022448905.1. Taxonomy (GTDB): domain Bacteria; phylum Pseudomonadota; class Alphaproteobacteria; order Rhodobacterales; family Rhodobacteraceae; genus Shimia. The sequence continues at coordinate 102,043 of NZ_JAKVCW010000002.1, forward strand.
CCGCTGGAAAGAAAGAGTGCATAAAACGGCGCCTCTGTCCGGATCTCCGGCTCCACCAAATCTGCTGCGGATTTGATCAGAGTGTTTGTGTTTTCTGCCATGTCTCTTGCTCGTTCGATGAAGGTCTTATGCACCGCACTCATTATCCCTTTAGGAGATAGCTTGGAAGGTCACGATGCGCCCATTGATTGAATTCCTGCGCTGCAAGTCGGATTGGTCATTGCAAGGGTCAGGCCGCGCGGCCAATCAATGACAAACGGAGCGCGCGCGACAACAGGTTGGTAGACCTTATGGTACCCGCATTATCAGGTAGTCACGCGCCGCCGCCCCTCCCTCCTATTGAACATGCTCCTGTAGCAATGCCCTTCTAGGCACCGTTTGACCATGTCGACAGAGCACAACTCTTGGAACGCCTGCCTCCCTCCCCCAGTAAACCCTTTATCAAGCCTCTTTCTGCATAGTCCGCGTGAAACACCTCGCCAGCAGAAAGCCGGTTCCTATGTCGATTGCCTCCTCTTTGCGTCTAACGCTTCTCTCTGTCAGCCTCATGGCGACCCAAGCGCAGGCCAATAGCGTCTCCCTAATTCAGAACGGTTTCTTCGCACAGCGCGCCTCTTTCAACGACACGCCCGCCCGCACCCCACAACAGCCTGCCCTCGCGCAACCAACGGACGCCGATACCAGCCGCGGCGCATTGGCCTTGCGCCCTGGCGCCGCCAGTCTGTTCCGCGGCCGTGCCACCGGCGGTCTCTTTGCGCCGGTGTTGAGGCAGGTCCTCCCATCCGCTGCCAAGCAACTGATGACCCTGATTGCCGGCGCGGAAGCGGGCAAGGCTGGCTATGACGCGGTGCAATATGGCGCCCGCATCAAGCCCGCCGCGCCGCCCACCAAAATGACCATCGCCGAGATCTATCAGTGGATCGACAACACCCCGGGCCAGCCCCATGCGATTGGCCGCTATCAGTTCATCCCCGCCACCTTGCGCCGCCTTGTGCGTCATCAGGAGGTGCCGCACGACAAGCTGTTCAGCCCTGAGATCCAGGACCAGCTGGCCCACCAGTTGCTGGAAGAGGCCGGGCTCAGCGATTTCCAAGCGGCCGAGATGTCGCGCGCGACTTTTATGCTAAACTTGGCCAAAATCTGGGCTGGGCTGCCCACAGCGACCGGCAAATCCTACTACGAAGGCTATGCCGGCAACAAAGCGGTCTACACCTGGGACTATTTCGACAGTCACTTCAAAAAGATTTTTCCGACCAGCGGCTAAATCGGTTCCGCAGATAGTGGTGTGAATTGTCCGTGGCCGTCTCGCAACACACACCTCAGAGGAGGAGTACCACCTTCACAGAGCGGCACCTCATTTGCCCTTACTCCAACCCCACCAGCGCCTTTGGCCACGGGTCTTCAAACACCGCCCCGGCTTTCCATGCCTGCACTTCCTCCGGCGTGCAGAAACATTCCCGAACCGCCTCAGCAAACGCGTCCAATCCGTCCCGATCCCCAATCACGGTCAGGCGGCAATGGCGGTCGCCAAACTCTGGAGATTGTCCTTCCAACCGCCGCCGCATCTCCGCGCGTTCTTCTGGCAGCAAATTCAGGCTGTCATCCTCCAGCGTTGCGATCTTCCAATAGTTGACCACTTCCAACCCCACGCTGCCCGCCGTTTGGTTCCACAACAGTTGCAACTTGTCCCGAGACGGCAACCAAAAGAACCCTTTGCTGCGGTAAATCCCGGTGCCAAGGTAGTGGTTATACACCTGCCACAGCCGCTGCGGATGAAACGGGCGCGGATCAGAAATCACCACGCTGTCGATATGATAATCAGACGCCTCCGCCATCGAGCTGGTGTCGTGTTCTTTGCCCCAGTCCCTTAGCTCCGCGCCCAGCTGTGCCACTCGGTCATGATCATAGGGCGGCATCGCCAGCACATCTTGCAGCCGGATATTGCCCCACTGCATGCCCATGACGTCTGCGCCCCGATTGATGGGATGGATCGCCTCGGCAATCGTGCGCAGCACCGTGCTGTCCACCCGATCCATCTTGCTCAGCAGAATGCGGTTGGAAAACATGATCTGCTCGGCCAGCAAGTTCTCAATCCCCCGACGACCCGCCGCCAGGTTCTGTGAGGCTTGTGGCACAATTGCCCGACCAAAATCATGATCCTGCGCCAGAGTCAGGCTGTCCACCACGGACAGAAACCCGTGCAACCTCAGCCCCTTATGCGCACGAATGGCCTCCAGAAGCGGCCAAGGATGGGTGCTGCCAGAGGTCTCAATCAACACATGGCTGACCCCGGCCTCTGTGACCTGCGCCACAGCTTGGGCAAATTTCTCAAGCCCCTGTGCCCCGCTGATGCTGCCTGCGGGAATGGACACGAACCGCGCGTCCTGACGCGACAGCACCTCGCTCGTGTCCAAAATGGAGCCATCCACATCCAGCTGGCTCATCTCATTGACAATCACCCCCAGCCGCACATCCGGCAGCGACCGAGCTTGCACCAAAAGGCTTTGCAATAACGTGGTCTTCCCTGCCCCCAGAAACCCGTTGAGCACCGTAACTTGCAAAGGTTGCGCCTGTGTCATGTGGTCAATCGGTCCTGTGCTTGTTTGAACCACGCCAGCGTCCGCGCGTGGTGCATCTTGCCCCACCGATCGATGAACTTCTGGGTGTGGAAATCGTTGGCATCGCCACGCGCTTTGATGCGCTCAGCCACATATTCTGGGGTCAGTGGAATGCCACATTTGACAGTGATGCAATGTTCCCACTCTTCATAAGTCTGCGGTATCAATGACATAAGCTCTCGTTTGGTTGCGGGACGCAGTGCCCTGTGAAACAGGACTGGCTGGGCGCCACATGGCAAATGATCCGCAAGCCCGCGCGAAACATCTGTCAGGGTTTTCCGGGCTGGTGAGCGCTAGATATGTGATACTATAACACATCACGCAAGAGGGAACTGTGCCATCACCACCACCCGAGCCGCGCATTTTTTCTCCCCCCCCTTTACCGACGTCCACCCCCCCGCCACAAAAGACGCAATGCAGCATCTATCTAAACCCACGGAGCCCTCAGCTCTCCCCCAATCTCCCAGCGTGATCTTCCACGCCAAGGACTCCTGGCTGAGCTCCATTCGTGACGAAAAATTCGACTTCACCCGCAAGATCGCCAACCACGCACAATCTCAAGGTGTCCTCACTTACACGGTCGAAGCGGCCACCGCGCTCTCAACCACCCTTCTCGATCAGAACCACGCGCATATCTTCATCGGCCACCGTCCGGAAACATCGCGCCCGATTCTACATGCCATGCCAAGTTACATCTGGGGGTTCTGGTACCTCGACCCGATGGGGGTCAACTGGCACGCCTCTCTTGCAACCAAATCATTCTCCCCCGAGGACATCGACGCCACCACCGCCACTTACTTCTTCAACGGCGTCAGCGGCCACATGCTGCGCCACAACGTTTCCAAATTTGCGCAACCCACCTCCAAAACCGAACTCCCCTCCGCCCATGCCGTGCTCTTCCTACAAGAGATCGACAGCTACGCCACGCCGGTGCACCACATCGACACGCAAAAGATGATCGCCACCGTGGCAAAAAGCACCGAACGCAGGGTCTACGTCAAACTGCATCCAGCGCAGTCCGAGGTCTTCTGCAACCGCTACACCTCCATCTGCAAACGGTTCCCGAACGTGCACATCAGCGACCAGAGCATCCATGCCCTCACAAAGGCGTCTGACATCGTGGTCACCCAAAACTCCGCCGCCGGATTTGAGGCCCTCCTGCAAAAGAAACCTGTGATCACCTGCGCCCGAACGGACTACCACCACGCCACACTGGTGGCGCACACGCCGCAAGAGCTGCGCAAGGCACTCCGAACTGCACAAGCCACATTGGCAGGCTTTGACTATGCCAAATACCTCTACTGGTTCCTGTCAGAGCACATGCTGGAGCCGCAACAAGACACGTTCGAAGCCCGTACTTGGCAGCGAATCTCCCCGCTCCTTGGTTGACAGAGCAAAAATTGCCCTCAAAAAACCCAACCAATTTTCTGACAGGGTAGAGCAAAAGTCGCCCAAAAACCTCTTTGGGTTGTTTTTCGCAGAAAAATACACGCATATGACTTGTTCCCTGCGCAACTTTGGGTCTAGCTGGCGCCATATCCGCCAACAGGACCTACTCTCATGACACCCACACTGTCCCCAGGGACCGTGCGCCTCATTATGGCGCTGTTTTTCCTGCATCCTTTCGCGCTCGGAAGCTGGCTGCCACAGATCCCGTTTGTGCAAACCAAACTGGATCTCACCAATGCCCAGCTCGCCCTGTCGCTGCTTGGCCTGCCGATGGCCTTTGTGTTCTTCTCCAAGTTCGCTGCCAAGATCGTCGCGCAACATGGCGCGCCAAGAGTTCTCTTCGCGGTCTTCCCAATTCAGGCCGTCACTGTGGTCCTTCCACTGTTTGCCGTAGATCACATCACGCTGTTTCTGGCGCTGCTGGTCTTTGGCGCCACCGTCACCTTCCTGAACGTGGCGCTCAATGTTTATGCAGGCCAGTTTGAGAAAGTTGCCAAGAAATCCGTGATGAATCGCTGCCACAGCTTCTGGGCTCTTGGCATGACCGCAGCCTCTTTCCTGGCCTCCATGCCCACCGAGCTTTTGTCTCCGGCGCTCACCATGTTTGTCCTCGCGGGCTCGACAACGCTCATCGCGCTGTGGCTGGCACGGCCGCTGCCCAACCTGCGACCGCAATCCGCAGACGCCCCGGCCAAAACCAAACGCCGCAAACTGCGGGATTACCCAACCACCCTGTTCCTGATTGTGCTCTTTGTGGTCTCCGTCACCATGTCCGAAGGCGCCATGGCCAACTGGGGTGCGGTCTATATGGCCGAACGCCTGCCCGAAGGCAGCAGCACCGCAGGCCTCGCCGTCACCGTGTTCTCCGCCTTTGTCGCCTTAGGTCGCTTTATCGGCGACTTCCTGAAGGTCCGCATGGGCAGCACCAATCTCGCCCGCATGAACGTCGGCCTCGCCATTGTCGGCCTGCTCATCCTGGTCGCGCCCTTCCCGCCACTGATCGCCTTTGTCGGATTTGCCTGCATTGGCCTGGGCCTGTCGGTGGGCTTCCCACTGGCGGTGTCGGCCGCGGCCGCACTGGAAGACGAGCATGATGCGGACAACATCGCCTTCCTATCAATCATGGCGGTGGGCACCAATGTGGTGGCCCCGCCCGTCATTGGTCTGCTCGCCGACCACTTTGGCATCGCCATGGCTTTGGCCGCGCTCTTGCCTGGTCTGTGCCTCAGCTTTGTGATGGCGCGTCATTTGACGCCAAGCACTGACCTCCCCAAGCCCGCGCCTGCCTAAAACTTGCGCAGCCAAAAACCGCAAAAATTCACAACGCCCGCCTGTCTCCCCAATGGCGGGCGCCTTTGCTTTATACGAAGGTGCAGCGCGCTACGTCTTTGGGACAGAACACCTGCCTCAAAAAACCACCCAAATTTACCAAAAAGTGAGTTGTCCGAAAGCCGTTCCGCAGTAAACTGAACCTCCACTAACGCTCCTGACTTCTTTTTTCCCCCGCGCCGTCCCTCTCTACAGGCGCCGTTGATGAGTTTTCACGTGCTGACCAGTTTAAAAATCCAATCTTTCCTCACCGTGGCCAAACAGAGCCTCAAACAACGGATGCGCCCGCAAGTGCGGGCCCGTCGCAAAGCCGGCCTTGCCCCAACGGGCACCCCAGCCGATCCTGCCGCCTTCTTCTTCTGGAGCCTAGAGCGCCACAAGGAGGCCCGAGCCCGCCAGATGGTTATCTCCGGCGATAACGGCCGCTTGCTGCCAGAAATTTCCGAGCTTGCGCCTCATCTGCGCACACTCAGCATCCGCCACACTCCGATCACCAGCATCGCCGCCTTACGCGGCCTGCCCAATTTGGAAGCGCTGGAAATCACGGCCTCTCCGGTTACGGATTTATCGCCGCTGGCGGACTTACCGGCCCTGACAGAACTCAAACTCTCTCTGCCCTCTGACATCGATGTGACCCTGCCTGACCTGCCAAACCTGCAGCGGCTCAAAATTTCCCATCCCGGCAAGCCGGTCCACCTCGGTTCCCTGCCCAGCCTGGAGCAGGCCGACCTGCTGGCCCTATGTGACACGCTCCCTGCGCTCACCCAAAGCCCAAAACTGACAGACCTCAAGACCCGCATCGCCAAAGGCCAATCGCTGACACCTCTCGCGCAAGCCACCGCCCTCACCACGCTGTCTCTGCGTTGTGACGGCAAAGTCAACATCGCGCCACTCGCCAACTTGCAACACTTGGAAACGCTGGACCTCTTTGGTGCGGACACCACCGACCTCACTGCTCTGGGCGCCCTGCCCGCACTCGCAACCCTGTCGCTGTGGAACACCCCGGCCACTCGGTTTGATGCGCTGTCTCAGGCCTCCAAGCTGGAATACTTGACCATCCAATCCCTTGGCCAAATCACAGACCTCGGCTTTGTCACCCCGCTGACCGAACTCAACCATCTGTCGCTTGGCTCGGTGTCCCATTGCAACCTCGCGCCGGTCGCTTCTTTGACCAAGCTCGACTATCTCCTGTTGCAGGCCGCGGATCCCGATCTGGATCTTGGCCCACTGGAATACAGCGACACACTGCGCACCCTGCATCTCCGCCTGGACGACTCGGCGGATCACCCAATGCGTGCGCCGTGGCCCGAGCTACCCAACTTGCAAACCCTCAGCCTCACCGGTACAGGCCTGGCCTCCCTCAATGGCCTGCAACGCTGCCGAGCGCTAAAGAGCCTGAGTTGTACCGGCACTGCGGTTAACGACCTCTATCCCCTGCGCTCGTTGCCTTATCTGGAGCAGCTCGACATCTCCGGCAGCCAGGTTGCCGACCTCTCGGTTCTGCTCACTTTGCCGAAGTTCACCAAGCCCAGCCCCTCTTGCACGCTCGCGCTCAATGACACGCCTGCGCTGCACAAAATGCACGGGCTGGAGGCCTTGGCCGCCTGCGCCAACGGACGGGACTACGATCACAACCGGCACCTGATGGCGAACCGCGTGGTGGTGCTTTTGAAAGATCAGGCCGCCGCGCCAACCGCGCACACCGACGCCTGATTGGTAAACCAACTGTTGCGGCGCCGTGACGCCGCAACATATTCAAAAACCGTGGACAGTCGCGAAACAGTCGCAATACTGACAGAATACCGACGTCGAATTCAGCCGTTGCTTTCGGCCTTTTCTTCCAGCGTCAACCACTCTTCCTCCGCGTCCTGCAACGCCGTCTGACGCTCCACCAACGCCTCCGTCGCTTTCTGGAATTTCACCGGTTCTTTGGTGAACAACTCCGGGTCCGCCATAAATTCTTCCAGCTTGGCAATCTCCGCCTCAAGCCGTTCCATGATCCCCGGCAAAGCCTCCAGGCGGTGCTTCTCGGTGAAGCTCAAACCGGCGGCAGACGCAGATTTCTCTGCTTTCACTTTCTCGGCTTTGGGCTTTGATTTCTCGGCCTTTTTCGGCGCATCTTCCTGCCGCTGCGCCCGGTAATCAGACCAGCCCCCGGCATAGGTCACCGCCTGCCCATTGCCTTCCATGGCAATGGTTGTGGTGGCCACCCGATCGAGAAAGTCCCGGTCGTGGCTCACCAACAGTACGGTGCCGTCATAGTCATCTAACAGTTCTTGCAGAAGATCGAGGGTCTCCACATCCAAATCGTTGGTTGGTTCGTCCATGACCAGAAGATTGCTCTCTTTGGCCATCAATTTCGCCAACAGCAACCGTGCCTTCTCACCACCGGACAAAGACCGCACCGGCGCTCGTGCCTGACGATCATCAAACAGGAATTCTTTAAGGTATCCAACCACATGCTTGGGGTTGCCCCGCACCATCACCTGATCGGCCTTACCCGACACCCGCATCTCCGGATCGCCTGTGAGGCTATCCCAAAGCGTCATATCCGGATCCAACTTCGCCCGCGCCTGATCAAACACCGCAGACAGCAAATTGGTGCCCAAAGTGACCGTACCCGTGTCCGGCTTCACATCGCCCATCAACATCTTGATCAAGGTGGTTTTACCCACGCCATTGGGCCCAACAAAAGCAACACGGTCGCCACGTTGCACCGTCAACGAGAAATCACGGACAATGCTCTTGCCGTCATAGGATTTGGACAAACCTTTGGCTTCAATCACCTTTTTACCGGATTTCGGCCCCGCCGAAAGCTCCATTGCCGCCGAACCCTGCCGCTTGATCATCGCCGCCCGCTCAGCCCGCAGGTCTTTCAACGCCCGCACACGGCCCTGGTTGCGCTTGCGCCGCGCACTAATGCCTTCCACAGCCCACCGCGCCTCAGCCTTGATCTTGCGATCCATCTTGTGGCGCTGCAGGTCTTCTTCGTCCCAAACCTTGTCCCGCCAGGCTTCAAAATCCTCAAAGCCTTTTTCCTGACGACGCACCATTCCCCTGTCAATCCAAAGGGTTGCACGTGTCAGCGCCCTCAGAAACGCCCGGTCGTGGCTGATCAAAACAAAGCCTGCCCGCGTCGCTTTCAGCTCTTCCTCAAGCCAGGCAATCGCCTCAATATCCAGGTGGTTGGTCGGCTCATCCAGAAGCATCAACTCCGGCGCTTCGGCCATCAGCCGCGCCAAAGCCGCCCGCCGGCGTTCACCGCCAGAGGCCGTTTCAACAGCCCGCGCCGGATCAAATTTCAGCCCCTCACCCGCGCGCTCAACTTTATACATCTCTCCCGGCTCCAAAGCTGCAGAAGCAAAGTCACCAAGCGTGGCAAACCCAGTCATATCAGGGTCTTGCTCCATATAGCCCACGCTCACCCCTGGCGGCACAACGATGTCGCCACGATCCGGTTCCACCAGCCCGGCCATCACTTTCATCAAGGTCGACTTGCCCGATCCGTTGCGCCCCACAAGCGCCACCCGATCACCGGGCTGCACCACAAGGCTCAATTGATCAAACACAGGATCCCCGCCAAAGGTCAGGGAAATATCGCTCATCTGCAAAAGGGGTATACGTGCCATGAGATGCGCCTAGCCCGCAGACGCCGCCCCGTCAACCAGCCTGTGGCCTTAGCAAGCCAAAGCCCGCAGAAGCCGCTTGCGCGCCGCAGGAATGCTCTTCACCTCAACACCGGTAAACACATGCAACGTGTTCATCTTTTGGTCGACCACCGCATGATCGCTGACCCAACCGCCCATCAACAAATAGCTGCGCAACATCGGAGGCATGTTCACCTGTGCCGCCTTGAGATTGGGCTTACACCGCAACCGAGCGGCAAAGCGAAACACATTTGGCGCCTTCACCCGCGGCAACCAACGTTTGGGCGCCAGATGCCGGTCACGCAACATGGCAAAGCTGTCAAGGTAGGAACTGGTATCGGTGCCTGCAAAAGACGCACAACCGAACAGCAATTCGACTTTGTTTTCATCCACATAGGAGGTCATCGCTCCCCAAGCCACGCGCAGCACATCGGCATCATGCACATCCGGATGCATGCAAAACCGCCCCATCTCAACCATGCGTCCGGGATATGCGCGCAGGGCCTCCAACTCATAAAACTGAGCCGAATAACTGCGGTCAATGTCGCCCCCACTAATCAAAGGTAACATCCTGAAAACACACACTAACTTTCCAGATACACTGTCCTCGATCAGAAAGTGGCGACAGATCGGATCAAAGGCATCCACATCCAACGACGCCTCATCTCCATGAAACGCCAAATGCCGTAACCGCTGCGCAGCCCGCAGATCAGCCACGCCTTCCGCCTCACGCACAAGATAGCGCCCCTTTTGCCGTAATGGTTTGTCCAACTGCATCACCATACCACACACTCTATCAGAGTCGCGGTGACATCCGAATGACAAACCATCCCGTCATGAAAGCGATCGCAACTTAGAAGCTGCCCGTGCTTGCCGTTGGCGCACCAGACGGACCGAAGTTGCCGATATTGGCACTCAGCTGACGCAACAGTCCACCGGTCTCGATTCCGTTGTCGGTGATCCGCCGTTGCAGCGGAACAAACTGCCCATCGGCTAGAGCATAATGCTCGATGTTGCGGGCAATGCCCTTGGTATCAAAGCCGATCACGACCACTTGGCGATCCACAACTTCCGGACGGGTTGGGCCAAAATGCTTGATGCGCGAACGGACATAAATGTAGCCGCTGTCATCCAGAACACCGGACGCCGACGGCGGTCCAAAAGTCTCCACAACCGTGTCGCGCGTATCCACGCCCAGCGTGATCGACGCCAGTTCCTCTTCGGTGGGGACATAGCCATGATTACGATAGCGCGTGGCGCAGGAAGCCAGAGACAGCATAGCCGCTCCCATGACCGCATATTTGATCATTTTGGTGCGCGTCTTCATGTCTGCCCTCTTGTCTTGGCCTGTCTTGCCTTTTATCTCGCTTACAGAAGGAACGCGCTTGGTTCAAGATGACAACCGCGTCCCGCCACGCAACCGCCCTCAATTCAAAGTCAGTACCATGTCCTCAAGCGCCTCCCCCTCCACCGTGTTTCGTGTGGCCGACCTCCGCCAGAATCGCCCCACCAGTTTTGACTTGCGCCCCAACGCACAAGAACTGACCGCGCTGGCCGAGGCTCTTGAGTTGACCGCGCTGCGCAAAGTGGTCTTCACCGGCGAAATCCGCGCCCAAGGCAAAAATGACTGGGAACTGGTCGGCAAACTCGGCGCCACCGCTGTGCAGCCCTGTGTTGTCACATTGGATCCTGTGACCACTCGTATCGACGAACCTGTCGAGCGGCGGTTTCTGGCGCACATGCCTGATCTGTCGGGCGACGAAGAAGAAGAGATCGAGATGCCGGAGGACGAAAACGCAGAGCCGCTGGAATCACATATTGATGTCGGTGCAATCCTGCATGAAGCCCTGGCGCTGAACCTGCCGCAATTTCCTCGCGCAGAGGGAGCAGAATTGAAAGATGCTGTCTTTACGGAGGCTGGAAAAAAGGCCATGACGGACGAAGACGCACGCCCCTTTGCCGGTTTGGCCACCCTGCGTGACCAGCTGGGCTCAAAAGAGGACGAATAGGGCTTGCGTTGTGCGAAAATCGCAGTATTTTCGCGCGCTCATTCGAATTTAGCGTTGGACTCGGGCGCGCATACCGCGTAGAGGCTCCAAACGCTCAGGAAACCGGGCTTCGGCCCCCAAGTAAATCAAAGGTTGCGACATGGCTGTCCAGCAGAACAAAGTATCGAAATCGCGCCGCAACAACCGCCGTGCACACGACGCCCTGGTTGCAGCGAACCCAAACGAATGTGAAAACTGCGGCGAGCTGAAGCGCCCGCACCACGTCTGCGCTTCTTGCGGCCACTACAGCGACCGTGAAGTCGTTGCTATGGTGGACGACGTCGATCTGGACGAAGACGCAGCATAAACAACGGGATCTGAGCCCGCATGACCGGTTTGACGCAAACAGCAAACCCCGGCAGCGGGCGCACAGTGATCTCAGTTGACGCCATGGGTGGCGATCGCGGGCCGGCAGCTGTTGTTGCCGGCATTTCGCATTCCGCGAAGAAGAATCCCGACATTGCTTTCATTCTTCATGGCCCCAAAGACGAGCTGAAACAGCTGGTCGCGCGCAAACGCATTTTGGACGGACGTGTGGAGATTCGCGACGCGGTTGACGTCGTCTCGATGGAAGACAAACCCCGAGATGTGATCCGGTCCAAAACCACGTCGATGTGGTCCGCATTGGAATCAGTGCGCAGTGGCGAGGCCGACGGCGTGGTGAGCTGCGGCAACACCGGCGCCTTGATGATGCTTTCAGTGGTCCGGCTGCGCAAAATTCTCGGCGTAGACCGTCCGGCGATTGCCGTTCTCTGGCCTTCCCGCGCCCCGCAGGGCTTCAACATCATGCTCGACGCCGGCGCTGACATCAGCGCCGACGAGCATGACTTGCTGCAATACGCCTTGATGGGCGCATCCTACGCCCGCAATGGCATGGACTTGGAACGCCCGCGCGTCGGCCTGCTGAACGTGGGCACCGAGGAGCACAAGGGCCGCACTGAATTGAAGCTGGCGCATGACCTGATCGCGCAAAACGCACATGTCGCCAATTATGACTTTGTCGGCTTTGTTGAAGGCAATGACTTGCCCGCGGATAAGGCCGATGTGATTGTAACCGACGGGTTCACCGGCAACGTGGCCCTAAAAACCGGAGAAGGCACGGCTGGGCTGATCGGCTCACTTCTGAAAGAAGCCTTCAAATTCTCGCCACTGTCCCGTCTGGCCGCCCTCTTGGCCTACACATCGCTCAACCGTCTGAACAAACGCATTGACCCACGACGGGTCAATGGCGGCGTGTTTTTGGGCCTCAATGGCACCGTGGTAAAATCGCACGGTTCCTCTGATGCAACAGGTGTATCCTCGGCCATCAAACTCGCCTTCAAACTTGCGCAATCAGGCTTCTCCGAAAAGCTTGCAGCGCGGGTTGCATCTGCCGTTTCTCTGCCGCAAGATGCCGACAGCACCAACGAATAACAATAAGTTAGCAAGGCACCGATATGACGACACGCGCCGTGGTTAAAGGCGTAGGCCACTACTTGCCGGAACGGGTCGTTCCCAACGCCGAATTCGAAGAAACTCTGGACACCTCGGATGAGTGGATTCGCACCCGCTCTGGTATCGAGCGCCGCCACTTTGCGGCCGACGACCAGACCACCTCCGATCTCGCAAGTCTTGCCGCCAATGCCGCTCTGGAAAACGCAGGTTTGAAAGCCGATGACATCGACGCGGTGGTCGTGGCAACGTCGACACCGGACCTGACCTTCCCTTCTGTTGCCACCATGGTGCAGCAAAAGATTGGCATGACTCGTGGCTTTGGCTTTGACGTACAGGCGGTTTGTGCCGGTTTTGTCTATGCGCTGACCAATGCCAATGCTTTGATCCTCTCTGGTCAGGCGCAACGTGTGCTGGTGATTGGGGCGGAAACCTTCAGCCGCATCATGGATTGGACAGACCGCGCCACCTGCGTGCTGTTTGGCGACGGCGCAGGCGCACTGATCCTGGAAGCTGAACAAGGCACAGGAGAGAACACAGATCGCGGCGTTCTCAGCGCGGATTTGAATTCCGACGGTCGCTACAAGGACATGCTCTTTGTCGACGGCGGCGTGTCGACAACCGGGGATTCTGGCAAGCTGCGCATGCAGGGAAATGCGCTTTTCCGTCAAGCGGTTGAAAAGCTGACCTCAACTGCGCACACCGCGCTCACCAAGATTGATCTAACCGATGATGCCGTGGATTGGATTGTGCCCCATCAGGCCAACATCCGCATCATTCAGGGTACCGCCAAGAAACTCGGCGTGCCCATGGACCGTGTGATTGTGACCGTTCAGGATCACGGCAACACCTCGGCTGCATCGATCCCCCTCGCCCTCTCCACCGGTGTTGCAGACGGCAAGATCAAGCAGGGCGACCTGCTGGTGACCGAGGCGATTGGTGGCGGTCTGGCTTGGGGTGCGGTGGTTCTGCGCTGGTAAAATCCGACCTAAGTGATTGGCGAATATCGCAGATAATCGCCTCACATCCCGCGCAAATCATTGACTCCCAATTTCTCTTGCCCCTATGGTTTTTGAAACGTGTACCGGCAGGGGGGACCACATGACTGACAAGACATTGACCCGGATGGATCTGAGCGAAGCAGTGTTTCGCGAAGTGGGCCTGTCCAGAAACGACTCCGCTCAATTGGTCGAGAGCATTTTGACCCATATGTCCGACGCTTTGGTGAACGGCGAGCAGGTCAAGATTTCTTCCTTTGGCACTTTCAGCGTGCGCGACAAAGCGGCACGTGTGGGCCGCAACCCCAAGACGGGCGAAGAAGTTCCAATCCAACCGCGCCGTGTCCTCACCTTTCGGCCTTCGCATCTGATGAAAGATCGCGTCGCCGCTGGTAACAAAAAATAAGACGAGACAAACTCCATGGCCAAATCGCGTGAGGCTTTTCGCACCATTAGCGAAGTTGCCGAATGGCTTGATGTGCAAACGCATGTTCTGCGTTTCTGGGAAAGCAAATTCTCTCAGGTCAAACCTGTAAAGCGCGCCGGTGGGCGGCGGTACTACCGCCCCCAGGACATGGAGTTGCTTGGCGGCCTCAAAAAGCTGCTGCATGAAGATGGGATGCCGATCAAAGACGCGCAGCAACTGCTGCGTGAAAAAGGCGTCAAGCATGTGTCCAGCCTCTCTCGCCCCGTCGATCAAGAGGACCAATCTGTTGAGGCGGTTGCAGAAGACCTGAGCGAAGAAACGGCGCAGGAGCCGATCGAGACGCCTCAGCAAGAACCACAAGTGGACCTCCAGCCAGACGAAGCTCTCGAAAGTGAGCCTGCGCAGGAAGAGCCTGTGGAGGCCAAAGACGAAGACATTGAGGACGCTGCGGAAGCCGATGAACCTCTTGAGTACGTCGCTGAAGAAGAGGCCATCGCTGCCCCGGAAGATACCCATGAGGAAGTTTCCGAGGAAACCCTCTATACCGCGCCGGATGACGTTGACCAGGACGATGAGACCTCCATCGAAGTCGACGAAGAAGATGACAACGCCGGCATACCGGAAGATCTTCTGGTCAAAATCGAAGGTGATGTGCCCGCGACCTCGTCCGAACCAGGTCCTATGCCCTCTGGCTTGACCAGCCCTGCTAAGCCTTTGGAAGCGGCCCAAACCGAGCCCGCCCCATTCGTGGAAACGGAACAGATGCCTGCAACCAGCTCAGCGACCGAAGGCGGTTCCGATGAGTTGCCGCCAATGGACGACCTCTTTGCGTCGCTGGAATCGCCAATGGCGCCAGAGCAGACCGGGCCAGAGGACGTTCCATCGTTAGCAGAAGACGATGACACTACGGCCGAGCCTTATGGCGCGCTTGCACCCGACGCACCTGTCGCGTCGCCGCCTGTCGAGGCCTCAGACATTTCCGCGGAACCAGAAACAACTTCGGACGAAACCGCATTTGCACCTGGCGCTGATGAAGTTGCCGGCGGCGAAGACGGCATGGCTACTGCAGCCGCTGAATTGAGCAGTGGCTTGGATACACCTGCCGTGGACGGCTCCGGTTCAGTAGTTGCACCAACTACCAGCGCCCCTGGCAGCTTGGAGACCTCGGCAACGGATCCAAGCTCTGCGCCACAAGCGGCGACCGAGACGGCCAGAGAGGTTTTAGCGACACCGTCCTCCAGCACGCCTGATCTGGAAACGCTCGTAGCACGTGAAACCGCCCGTGACGACTTCCTGCTGATGCTGACCAAGCCGGTCACCGTAGAGGCCAAAGACGCCTCGCGCGCCGCCAGCCTGCTGGCACGACTGGAAGCTTTGCACAGCAAAGCTGGCTAATCACTGGGGCGTGGCAGATCTTGCATTTTTTGACTTGCCCCCGCCCTCAATTCCGTTATGAACAGCCCATCGTCGGGCTATGGCGCAGCCTGGTAGCGCGTCCGTCTGGGGGACGGAAGGTCGCAGGTTCAAGTCCTGCTAGCCCGACCAATCACAAACGCCCGTGTGCCGTAAGGCCCGGGCGTTTTGTACATCCGGGGGGACCAATATGACCGGCGTTTTACCCAGCCAAACCATTGAAACCATGCTGCAAACCGGCGAGATCTCGGTGGCGGAACCTGTCGCCGAAGGTCAGGTGCAACCCGCCTCTCTGGATTTGCGTCTTGGCACCGTCGCCTATCGCGTGCGCGCGTCCTTCCTGGCAGGCAATGACTGCAGCGTGCAGGATCGTCTGTCTGAGTTCGAGATGCACCGTATTGATCTGTCAAACGGGGCTGTGCTCGAAAAAGGCTGCGTTTATGTTGTGCCATTGATGGAAAGCCTGGCGCTTCCCGAGGGCGTCCAGGCTGTGGCCAACGCCAAAAGCTCCACCGGCCGGCTCGACCTGTTGACCCGCACCATCACCGACGGCGGTACCGAATTTGACCGCATCGCCCCCGGCTACACCGGCCCGCTTTATGCCGAAATCTGCCCCCGCAGCTTTTCCGTTCTGGTGCGTCCGGGCATGCGCCTCAACCAAATCCGCTTCCGCAAAGGCCAAAGCGTCCTGACTGACGCGGATTTGGCTGTTCTACACGATCGCAGCCCGCTGGTGGACGGCGACGCGGTGATCGACGACGGCCTCGGCTTTTCTGTCGACCTGCAACCCACCGAAGGCACTCTGGTGGGCTACCGTGCAAAACCTCATACCGGCGTGATCGATCTGGACAACATCGGCCACTACGATCCGGCGGACTATTGGGAAGAGCTGCACGCCTCTGACGGCAAAATCATCCTGGACCCCGGCGCGTTCTACATCCTGGTCAGCCGCGAAGCCGTACACATCCCCCCCGCCTACGCCGCCGAAATGGCGCCGTTCTTGGCCATGGTGGGCGAGTTCCGCGTGCACTACGCAGGGTTCTTTGATCCCGGCTTCGGGCATGACGCCGCCGGCGGCACAGGGTCGCGTGGGGTGCTGGAAGTCCGCTGTCACGAGGCGCCCTTTGTGTTGGAACACGGCCAAGTGGTGGGTCGTCTGGTCTATGAGCGCATGGCAGATGTACCAGAGCAGCTCTACGGCTCCGGCATCGCGTCAAACTATCAGGGGCAAGGACTAAAGCTCAGCAAGCATTTCAAAGCCAAGTAAAGGCTTAGAACCGACCAATCTTACGGGTCACGCGCATGGCTTGCTTGGCGCGCTTTGCATCAAACTGTGGCGCCGCCTTCGGCAGCGCTTGCTGCTTTTCACCCCAAGGCCCAGGTTCTGTAGCAGCTTGTTTCTTTTGCGCTTTGGACGCGGCATTGATGCCTGCGTTGATGCCGCCATTGATCAGACGGCGCATCATAATCCGAGTCACCATATTGATCAGTTGATTGGCATTCATAGCGTTCACTCCACGTGGCTCTTACATCGCCAATCTAGGCACCAATTGCGCCCATAGTAAGGCTGTCACAGCAATTTGAGGGCTGTATCTTAGTCCTCAAACATCTCAGACTGACCGTCATCGATCACCATGCCGTCGTCATCCTCATCCGAGTTCACACCAAGCGGAATGGTACCTGGAGGTGGCCGATTTTCCAGCAAACCCGCCGCCCGCAGCTCTTTCAGCCCCGGCAAATCACGCGGGCTGGATAGGCCAAAGTGATCAAGGAAGCTCTGCGTCACCACAAAAGTCACCGGACGGCCCGGTGTCATTTTGCGGCGCCCAAATCGGATCCACTCCATCTCCAGTAGCTGATCCACCGTGCCCCGACTCACGCTCACGCCCCGAATTTCTTCAATCTCGGCTCGCGTAACCGGCTGATGATAGGCAATAATCGCCAAGGTCTCGACCGCCGCCCGCGACAGCTTACGTGTCTCCACGGTTTCCTTCTGCATCAGAAATCCAAGGTCCGCCGCGGTACGCATGGCCCAAGCGTCACCGACCTTCACCACATGCACGCCACGCCCTTCGTAGCGTTTGCGCAGATGCACCAAGGCCTCCGCCGCATCACAACCATGCGGCATGCGGTCGTTCATCTCTTTGACCGTCACAGGCTCCGCGCTGGCAAACAGGATCGCTTCACACATGCGCTCTTGTTCGGCAACCGGCGGCGCTTCAAACAGGCTCTCCTCTTGTTCGACCACCTGTTCCACAACTTCGGCCTCTGGCTCCGATGCGTTGATATCGTCACTCATCCCTGCCGTCTCTCTTTCGTACTTCAATCGGCGCGAAGGTCTCGCTTTGGCGAATGAACACCTTACCCTCTTTGGCCAGTTCCAAAGACGCCGCAAAGGTCGCCGCCGTCGCTGAGCGCCGTTTCTTTGGGTCGTTTTCCCAGCCCACAGGCAGATAGCTCAGAATGTCTGTCCAGGCCCCGGCATAGCCGATCAAGCCGCGCATCCGCTCCAGCGCCTCTTCCATCGTAAAGACAGAATCCCGGTCCATGATGAACGGGCGAAACTCGTCCCGCGTGCGCAGCCGCGCATAGCCCTGCATCAGGTCCAGCAACGTCGCGGTGAACGTAACCTTTCGCACGCGCTCCACGTTTTCCGGTACCCCACGCGCAAAGAAATCGCGCCCCAACCTGTCCCGTGCCATCAATTTGGCCGCCGCATCGCGCATCGCCTGCAACCGCTCCAACTGAAATGCCAGGTGCGCCGCCAGTTCCTCGCCGGACGGCCCCTCTTCCGTGGGATCGGGCGGCAGCAACAAGCGTGACTTCAAAAACGCCAGCCAAGCCGCCATCACAAGATAGTCCGCCGCCAACTCCAACCGCAGCCGTTTGGCCCGTTCCACAAAATCCAGATACTGCTGCGCCAACTCCAAAATCGAAATCTTGCGCAGGTCTACTTTCTGTGTGCGCGACAGGGTGAGCAACAAGTCAAGCGGCCCCTCAAACCCGTCCACATCCACAATCAGAGCTTCCGCCGCCATGCGTTCGGCAACGGACATCTCCTCCTGCTCGTCCCCAAAGGACATCTGGAGAGTTTGATTTAGGTCGGTTTCGGCCATGCCCCCTGCCCGTCAAGCGCCGTTTCAGAACGCTTTAAGTTCCTCGGCAAGCGCTTCAATGTCAACAGGCACGGGTTGGCGTCGCGCGGCCAGCACAGCTTCGGCACGCCGTTGCCCCGCCTCAGACATCTCGCCAATCGCTGCTGCGACCGCCTGACGATCCGCCAAGGTGCCGTTGCAATGCAGAACCGCGTCACAGCCGGCGGCAATTGCGGATGCAGCACGTTCATCTACGGTGCCACTCAACGCCTGCATATCGATGTCATCGGTCATGATCAGCCCGTCAAAGCCGATCTCCTCGCGCATAAACTGCATCATCTTTGGTGAAGTTGTCGCTGGCGCGTCATCCATGTCTTCAAACACAATATGCGCCGTCATGCCCATCGGCAGGTCATTGAGCGATTTGAAAGGCGCAAAGTCTCCCGCCAACTCTTCTTTTGGCACGGACACGCGTGGCAGGTCCTTATGGCTGTCCACCACGGCCAGCCCATGCCCCGGCATATGTTTGATCACGGGGTAAACACCGCCATCCCAAAGCCCTTCGGACACTGCGCGCGCGATCTCGATGATCTGTTGGGGGTCTTCGCCGTAACAACGGTTACGCAAAAACGGATGGGTGTCCGGCCGCGCCACATCCACCATGGGCGCACAATCTGCATCGATGCCAAGCGCCATCAGCTCATGCGCAATGATGCGATAGCGCAGATACATCACCCGTGCCGCATTAGGACCAGCCGTCTGCACCTCTTCCAAAGGTGGCAACCACTCGGTTGCCATCGGCGCTCGAATGCGCTGCACCCGGCCGCCTTCCTGATCAATCAGGATCGGCGCATGGTGATCAACACAGGCCCGCAGCTCATCACAAAGCGCGCGCACTTGATCTGCATTGTCAATGTTGCGGGCAAACAGGATGAAGCCAAACGGCTGCACATCCCGAAAAAAGACCTTTTCCTCAGCTGTCAGGCGCAATCCATCACAACCAAAGATCGCAGCACAGAAGCGGCTCATCGCGTGGTGACCGGAATACAATCGGCGTTTTCAGCCTTCAGCGCGGAACACAGACGCCGTGCATCGCTCACAGTCTCAAAGCCCATGGCGCGCAGGCGATAGAACACGCGCCCACCACTGCTGGCTTTTTCGATCACACGGGACTTGTCACCAAGATAGGTATCAAACCTTTGCTGCAGCTTATCCCACTCTGCGCGCGCAATCTCCGGGCTGGCGTAGGCGCCCAACTGCACCAACCGTGTGCCTGCCGGAATGGTTTCGGCATCCACCTCTTGCAAAGCGCCCTGCACGGCTGCGTCGATCGAGGCAACTTGTGTGCCCTGCGCTTTGGTGGGCAGCGACACAGGCCGCAACACCGGACGCAGCGAACGTTTCAGCCCGCCTTTGACCGCGGGTTTCGGCGCATCGGCAACCTCTTCCACAGCCGGTTTCGGCTCGCTCAACGCCACTTGAATGGGCTGAACCTCATCCACTTCAATGGTTTCGAGCGGCTTGGCGCCAGCGGACAGCTGATCTGCCAGTTCTTCGACCGACAGCGGCTTGCTCACGTCCAGCGGCTCCGGCGCCACGATCGGAGCGGAGGGCGCCCGTGCCACCACTTCGGTTAGTTTTTCGGTTTCTACTAGGCTCGGCACCGCAGACGGCGCTTCGGTGGGCTGCACCACAACGGCGGTGCCAGACACCTGATCACGTTCCGTCAACGAAATCGGTGGCGGCGCCACAATCACCTGATCCGCAGGCCCTGCCGCGCTGCCATCCGCAGCCACCTGATTGACCATGAGACCCTGATGTCCCGCCTGGCGCCCACCGGGATCATCCGGCTGAATACGCATCGGCCCTTCCAGCGCCCGCACCACCGGCACGCCGCTCACATCGCGGGAGAGTATTTGAAAGCCCCAAACGCCGGTGCCAACCACCAAAGCCAAAGATACAAACATCCCGGCGCGGTTCACCAAAAGTGCCGCGTTGGAAGATTCGCCTTTGGGCACGCCATGCGCACCCATCGGAATTTCTGCCATTTTTGCCTCACTGCCCGTCCGCGTTACCGCGATGTACGGTGTCGTCGGGGTCGTCTTGCCTAGTCCTCAACCCCGACGAACGTGCAGCTTTAGCGCATCTCTTGCGCCGGAGTTACGCCCAGAATACCAAGACCTGCGGAAATAACAACGGCCACGGCACGTGCCAGCGCAATTTTCGCCTGTGATGTATCTGCGTCACCCTCTTGCACAAAGCGCAGCGAAGTGTCGTCGTTGCCTTTATAATAGAGCGCGTGCAATTCGCCTGCGAGTTCATAGAGATAGAAGGCAATCCGGTGCGGCTCATTGGTGCGCCCGGCGATTTCCACCAGACGCGGCCACTCCGACAGCTTTTTCGCCACAGCGATCTCTGCCGCATGGTCCAGTTTGGACAGGTCCGCCGCCGCCAGTGTCGCGTCATCCGCTGTAATACCGGCCGCTTCGGCGTTGCGGATCACAGAACACACCCGCGCATGGGCATACTGCACATAAAACACAGGGTTGTCTTTGGACTGCTCCAGAACCTTGTCAAAATCAAAGTCCAGCGGCGCGTCATTCTTGCGGGTCAGCATCACAAAGCGGGTCACATCCGGCCCCACCTGATCCACCACATCGCGCAGGGTCACAAAGGTGCCTGCCCGCTTGGACATTTTGAACGGTTCACCGTTTTTGAAAAGCTTCACCAACTGGGTCAGCTTGATGTCCAGCGGCACTTCGCCCCCGGACAGCGCCGAAACCGCCGCCTTCATCCGCTTCACATAGCCGCCATGGTCCGCGCCAAAGATGTCAATCAGCGCGTCAAAGCCACGGGTGACCTTGTCGTAGTGATACGCGATGTCTGGCGCAAAATAGGTCCAGGCTCCGTCGGATTTCTTCACCGGACGGTCCACATCGTCGCCGTGCTCGGTCGACTTGAACAAGGTCTGCTCGCGCGGCTCCCAATCCTCAGGCTTTTTGCCCTTTGGCGGCTCTAGCACGCCTTCGTAGATCAGGCCTTTGTCTTCCAGAGATTTCAGCGCCGCCTCAATCTGGCCGGTGCCATAGAGCGATTTCTCGGAGTAGAACACGTCCATCTCCACGCCCAGCGCCTTCAGGTCGTCGCGGATCAAGTCCATCATCGCATCGGTGGCAAACTCACGGATTTCTGCCAGCCAGACATCTTCGTCTTTGCCAACATAGGCATCGCCAACCTTGTCCTTCAGCGCTTCGCCCACAGGCACAAGGTAATCACCCGGATAGGTGCCATCCTCAAACGCCACATCTTGGCCGTGCGCTTCAAGGTACCGCAGATACACAGAGCGCGCCAAAACATCGACCTGCCCGCCACCATCGTTGATGTAATACTCGCGGGTTACGTCAAAGCCGACAAAGTCCAACAGCGAAGCCAGCGCGTCACCAAACACCGCACCCCGGGTGTGGCCGACGTGCAGTGGGCCTGTTGGGTTGGCAGAAACATACTCCACGTTGACCTTCTTGCCCGCGCCCATGGTGGAGCGACCAAAGTCTGTGCCCTGCTCAAGCGCCGCCTTCACAACGCCCTGCCACAGACCTGCAGACAGACGCAGGTTCAAGAACCCAGGGCCTGCCACCTCGGCCACCTCAACACGGGGGTCTTCCGCCAGCTTCCCTGCCAGCACTTCGGCAATGTCGCGCGGCTTCATTTTTGCAGGTTTCGCCAGCACCATCGCGGCGTTGGTCGCCATATCGCCATGCAGCGCATCGCGGGGCGGCTCCACAGCCACGTTTTTGAAGTCCAGCCCTTCAGGCAGCGCGCCCTCGGCTTGCATCGCGTTCAGCGCGTCGATCACGGCAACGCGGATCTCGGAAAACAGGTTCATCAGACCGTCCTATCAATGTGTCTTTGGTCTTTTCGGATTTGGCGTGGTTTATCACCCCAAACCGTCACGTCAACGTCACTTGCCCAGAAGCTGCTCATGTTGTTGCAGCGCATAGCGGTCTGTCATGCCGGAAATGTAATCAGACACAATGCGCGCCACCGCTGTTTCGTCCTGACACTTGGCCAAATCGGCATGCCAGCGCGATGGCAGCAATGTGGGCTCGGTCAAGAACAGTGGGAAGAGCTCTTTAACAACAATCGTGACTTCCTTGCGCATCTTCACCACGCTCGGCGCGCGGTACATCCGGGTAAACAGGAAGCTGCGGATTTCCTTGAGGTCCGCCCAGAGCGCCTTGGAAAACTGCACCACAGGCCGCCCACAAGCGCGCAGCTCTTCGACAGATTGCGCATCCACCTCCGCCAAAGCCGCGCGGGAGGTGTCGATCACGTCTCCCACCATCACGCCGAACACCCGCCGCAGCGCCTCATGGCGTCGCCGAATGGCCTCCAATCCCGGATATTGCCGGTCCACTGCCGCAAAAGCCTCACCCACGATGGGCAGTTCGCAAATCTCTTCCTCGGTGAACAGCCCAGCGCGTAGCCCGTCATGCAGGTCGTGATTGTTATACGCCACATCATCCGCCAAAGCCGCCACCTGCGCCTCGGCACTCGCATGGGTGTGCAATTCCAAGTCGTGCACCGCGTTGTAATCCGCCAAAGCATACGGCAACGCGCCAGTGACTGGCCCATTGTGCTTGGCAATCCCCTCCAAGGTCTCCCAGGTCAGGTTCAGCCCATCAAAGTCCGCATAGTGCCGCTCCAGAGAAGTCACAATCCGCACCGCCTGCGCGTTGTGGTCAAAGCCACCATAGGGGGCCATCAACTCGTGCAGCGCGTCCTCGCCTGTGTGCCCAAACGGCGTATGTCCCAAATCATGGGCCAGCGCGATCGCCTCGGTGATTTCCTGATTAAGCCCCAGCGCCCCAGCAATGGTTCGCGCCACCTGAGCCACTTCAATGGAGTGCGTCAAACGGGTGCGGAAGTAATCGCCCTCATGCTCCACAAAGACCTGTGTCTTGTGCTTGAGCCGCCGAAAGGCGCTCGCATGAATGATCCGGTCCCGATCCCGTTGAAAACACGACCGGAAGCTGCTCTCCTCCTCCGGAAAACGCCGTCCCTTGGCGCGCGCCGGATCTGAGGCATAGGGCGCCTGCATAAGCGTGGTCCTTGTAGCCTGTCCTTGGCCCTTCTATATTGGGTTTTGTCCGGCCTAGGAACCGGGCAAATTGCGCGAATAGGACAAAATATCATGCAGTTGCCGCCAAAAGTGACCGAAAGAGCCTTCGAACGACTGGCAGAGATTGGCGCCGCCGATCAAGGACAAGCCTTGCGCGTGGCTGTCGAAGGCGGCGGATGCTCCGGCTTCCAATACGAAATCAAACTCGACACACAAAAAGATGATGACCTTGTGCTGGAGGGCGCTGGCGAAAAAGTCCTCGTGGACAGCATCTCTCTGCCCTTCCTTGCGGATGCCGTGATTGACTTCACCGAAGAACTTATTGGCGCCCGGTTTGTGATCAACAACCCCAACGCCACAAGCTCCTGTGGCTGCGGCACCAGCTTCTCCATGTGAGCTCGGCGCGTTTCGCCCCTTGCCGTTCCCCACTCAGGCTGGATAGATACCCCTATCCAGCAGTAAGGAGCGCGCCATGAAAATCGCCACATTCAACATCAACGGCATCAAAGCGCGCATCGAAACCCTGCCCCGCTGGCTCGACGAAGCGCAGCCCGATGTAGCTCTGCTACAAGAGATCAAATCTGTAGATGAAGCCTTCCCGCGTGAGATTTTTGAAGAGCGCGGCTATCAAGTCGAAACCCACGGCATGAAAAGCTTCAACGGTGTGGCGATCCTGTCCAAGCTGCCGCTGGAGGATGTGACACGCGGCCTGCCCGGCGATGAGACCGACGAACAGGCCCGGTATATCGAGGCCACCGTGATGGGCGACACGCCGGTCCGTGTCTGCGGCCTCTACCTGCCCAACGGCAACCCCCGTCCCGGCCCCAAGTACGACTACAAACTCGCGTGGATGGAGCGGCTCTATGCCCGCGCCCAAGAACTCATGGCCACAGAGGAACCCTTCCTCATGGCAGGTGACTACAACATCATCCCGCAAGATGAGGACGCCGCCAAACCCGAAGATTGGCAAGAAGACGCCCTCGCCTGCCCCGAAAGCCGCGCCGCCTACCGTCGCCTGCTCAACCTCGGCTTTACAGAGGCCTTCCGCGCCCGCAATCAGATGCCCGGTATGTATTCCTTCTGGGACTACCAAGCAGGCGCCTGGAACCGTAACAACGGCATCCGCATCGACCACTTCCTGCTGTCGCCACAATGCGCGGACCTGCTGCAAGACTGCCAGATCGACAAAGAAGAGCGCGGCCGCTCTAAGCCGTCTGACCACGTGCCTGTCTGGGTAGATCTCGCCGCCTAAGGCGCGTCCCAATCCACATCGGTGGCTTCCTCGATTGTCAAACGCCCTTCCGGCCACGGCACCATCAACGGTGCGACCTCTTCCGGCGCGCCGTTGAGCCACAGATCAATCGCGTCTTTTTCCAGCAGCACGCCCATGCGATGGTGGATAGGCTTCACATCCGTGTTGGGCTCACAGGTCACTGTCGCCACCTGATGCACTTCCCGCCCCCCGGGCGCGGTCCAGACATCCGTAATCGCCGCAAACACCAGCGGCGCCTCTCCACGGATGCGCCAAGCGGTTTTCTTGCGTTTCTCGCCGGTCCATTCATACCAGCCATCGACGATCACAATTGCCCGGCCAACCCCGTCAAACGCCGACTTATCAAACACAGTCTCCGACCGCGCGTTGACGATGGTCTCCATCACCGGCCGCCCCCGCGCATTCACGCGCCCGACCGGGATGATCCCCCACCGCATGCGTCGGAAACCGCCAGCCGTCAGGCACACAACCTCCTGGCCCGGAGCAATATTTCGCCGCGGCGGCTCATCAAAAACTTCACCAACATCACGCCTAACCCACTGGCCAATCTCTGTCATTGAGGTCTCAAGAAACAGCCGCCCCGGCATAGATCACTCCTTCGCAGCGTTCTCCGCCAAGCTTTGCACATATGGACCAAGCACCGGCACAATCTGCGCCACGCCCTGCACATTTGGGTGGATGCCATCGGCCTGCATCAATGCCCGCAACTCTTCTGCAGGCAAATCCCGAATGGCTTCAAAGAAGTCCGGTACCAACGCCACGCCATACTGCGCAGCCAATTCGCCATACATGCCGTCAAAAGCCTGTTTGTAGTCCGCACCAAAATTCATCGGTGCCTCCACCCCAATCAACAGCACATTGACACCTGCCGCCTGACCGGCCTCAATGATGCCCGCCAGATTGGTTTTGCTCACCGCCGGATCAATCCCGCGCAGCGCATCATTGCCGCCCAAGGTGACAATCATCGCGTCCACATCCGGCCCCAAAGTCCAGCCAACGCGTGACAGCCCGCCCTGCGTTGTATCCCCAGACACCCCCGCATTCTGTACAATAACGTCCAATCCCTGCGACTGAAGCCAGCCTTCAAGTTGCGGCACAAAGCCTTCGCCCTGCGGCACGCCGTAGCCGTGGGTCAGGCTATCGCCCAAAGCCGCAATAACCACCGGCTCAGCCAAAGCTGACCAAGCCGTTACCGGAACAACTAAAATGCTCAGCGCCAGCGCCTTGCCGCGGCGCGATAGCGCCCCATATAGGGTGGAAACATTCATCAACAGGCGGCCTCTTTCATGTCATCCATTCTCTCCCTTCAAGATGCGGTTTTGGCGCTGGATAGCAATGCCGGACGCATAGAAATCTTGCACGGCATCTCTTTGGACGTGCAAGCGGGGGAGACTTTGGCGCTGGTTGGCCCTTCTGGATCTGGCAAATCCTCGCTGCTGATGTTGATGGGCGGGTTGGAGCGCGCCACCTCAGGAACGATAACGGCACTGGACCACGACCTCTCCGCCATGAGTGAGGACGCCCTTGCCCGCTTCCGCCGTGAAAACATGGGAGTGGTGTTTCAAAACTTCCACCTGATCCCAACAATGACCGCCTTAGAAAACGT
This sequence comes from Shimia sp., assembly GCF_022448905.1. Lineage (GTDB taxonomy): Bacteria > Pseudomonadota > Alphaproteobacteria > Rhodobacterales > Rhodobacteraceae > Shimia. The sequence goes on from NZ_JAKVCW010000002.1 coordinate 128,496, forward strand.
CGCCACCCCATTGGAGCTCGCAGGCCGCAAAGACGCCATGGAACGCGCGCAGGCGGAACTCGAAGCTGTCGGTCTCGCCCATCGCGCCGATCACTACCCGTCTCAAATGTCAGGTGGCGAACAACAACGCGTCGCCCTCGCCCGCGCCTGCGCGCCCTCACCGCGCCTCTTGCTGGCCGATGAGCCCACCGGCAACCTAGACCAATCCACCGGCGAAACCATCATGGACCTGCTGTTTGACCTGCACGCCAAGCGTGACACCACGCTGGTGCTGGTCACCCACTCCAACAGGCTTGCCGAGCGCTGCGAACGTGTGGTGCGCCTGCGCGACGGTCAAATTGATGCGCCTTTGACAGCGGTTGAGGCCTCCGCATGAGCCTTACTGCCGCGACGCGCATCGCCCGCCGTGAAATCCGCGGCGGCCTGCGCGGTTTCACCGTCTTCCTCGCCTGCCTGATCCTCGGGGTGGCCACCATCGCCGCCATCGGCTCCGTGCGCAGCGCCATCCAAACCGGCCTTGCCTCGGAAGGCGCTACGTTACTTGGTGGCGATGCCGAAATGAGCTTCACTTACCGCCGCGCCAACGACGCAGAACTGGCGTGGATGACCCAGAACACCGAGGCCACTTCAGAAATCATAGACTTCCGGTCCATGGTGGTGGTGCCGCGCGCCGACGAAACCGAACGCGCCTTGGCACAAGTCAAATCCGTTGATGACGCCTACCCGCTTGTCGGCAACGTTGACATCACCCCTGACATTCCATGGCAAGACGCCTTGGCTGGATCTGACGCCCTCCCCGGTGCAGTTCTGCACGGCCTGCTCGCCGACCGCCTGTCGCTCAACATTGGCGACACGTTCCAACTCGGCACCCAAGAGTTCATCTTGACTGCCCGTTTGGATCGCGAACCCGACACCGCAGGCGGCTTCAACTTTGCCCCCCGCGCCTTTGTGCGCACCGAAGACCTCGCCAACAGCGGCCTGCTCGCCGCCGGCACGCTCTTCACCAGCCACTACCGCCTCGACCTGCCGCCCAATCCAGACCTCGCGACGCTCGAAGCCGACGCCCGCGCAAAATTTGAAAGCACCGGCCTGCGCTGGCGCGACAGCCGCAATGGCGCCCCCGGCATCACCCGCTTTGTCGAACGCTTTGGCGCTTTCCTGATCCTTGTGGGGCTCGCAGGCCTCGCCGTAGGCGGGGTCGGCATCTCAACCGCCATCCGCGCTTACCTCTCGCGCAAAACCGAAACCATCGCCACCTTGCGCAGCCTCGGCGCAGAGCGTCGTGTGATCTTCCTCAGTTACTTCCTGCAAATCGGTTTTGTGTCTTTGCTTGGCATCACGCTCGGCCTTACCCTCGGCGCGCTCTTGCCAATCCTGCTTGGCCCACTGATCGAAGCCGTCCTGCCATTCCCGGCCAGCTTCAGCCTCTACCCAGTCCCTTTGATCGAGGCCGCCCTCTATGGCGCCCTCGCCGCCGCGATCTTTACCCTCTGGCCTCTGGCAAAAGTCGAAAACGTCCGTCCCAGTGCGCTCTTCCGCGATCAACTTGGCGAAAACCGCCACCTGCCCGCGACGCGCTACGTTCTCGCGGTTGGCTTGCTGATCGCCCTCCTGCTGGGCCTCGCCAGCTGGCTTTCTGGCTCCTCGCGCCTCACGCTTTGGTTCGCCGGCGGAGTTATGGTCGCCATGATCGCGCTGTCCTTTGCGGCCACCGGCCTGCGCGCGCTTCTGCGCCGCCTCGCCACCCGCCTGCGCAGCCGCCCCGAACTCCGCTGGGCCGTGCAATCCCTGGGCCGCGCTGGCGACGCCACCACCCCCGTTGTGCTGTCTCTCGGCCTTGGCCTCAGCGTGCTCGCCACGGTGGGCCAAGTCGACGGCAACCTGCGCAACGCCATCGCCAGCGAACTGCCCGACGTAGCCCCCTCCTTCTTCTTCGTCGACATCCAACGCGACCAGATGCCGGACCTGCAAGCCGATTGGGACGCCACGCCAACCATCCACAACGTCGAAACCGCCCCCATGCTGCGCGGCGTGATCACCCGTATCAATGACCAACCTGCGAAAGAGGTTGCCGGCGATCACTGGGTTGTCCGCGGTGACCGTGGCGTGACCTACGCCGGGGCCATGCCACCGGACACCAAACTCACCGCCGGCACCTGGTGGGACCCAAATCATGCGGGCGCGCCTCAGATCAGTTTTGCCGAAGAGGAAGCCCTCGAGATGGGGCTCAAACTGGGCGACACGCTGACCATCAACATCCTGGGCCGTGACATCACCGGCACGGTCACCAGCTTCCGCGAGGTGGATTTCTCCTCTGCTGGCATGGGCTTTGTTATCGTAATGAACGAGGCCGCGCTCGCGGGCGCCCCGCACAGCTTCATCGCCACGGTCTATGCCGATGCCGACAGCGAGGCGACCCTACTCAAGGATGTTTCTGAGCAATACCCCAACGTGACCGCAATCCACGTGCGCGACGCCGCACAACAGGTTTCAAGCCTCGTTGCGCAACTCGCCAACGCGACCACTTACGGCGCGTCGACCATCCTGCTCACGGGCCTATTGGTGATCTTTGGCGCCGCCGCTGCGGGCCAAGCCGCCCGCACCTATGAGGCGGCGATCCTCAAAACCCTCGGCGCCACCCGCGCGCAAGTCCTGCGCAGTTTTGCCTGGCGCGCAGCGCTGCTTGGGGCGGCGGCTGGCACCGTCGCGCTCGCCGTGGGTCTTACTGGCGGCTGGGCGGTGATGACTTTTGTCATTGAGAGCGATTTCTACGTGATCTGGCCCAACGCCTTATTGATCCTGTCCGCAGGCATCTTGGCCAACCTCCTCGCTGGCATGGTCTTCGCCCTGCCCTCGCTCGCCAATCGCCCTGCACAAATCCTGCGCGCGCGCGACTAACCCACCAAACAGAAAAAGCCGGGCGCAAACCCGGCTTTCTCATTCTTCAAATATCTCGGGGGTGCGCTTGCCTTGGCAAGCGAGGGGGCTGGCCCCCTCACCCAATCCTGCGAGACTTACTCCGCCGCTTCGGCGTACTCATCCATCGGCGGACAGATGCAGACCAGGTTGCGGTCGCCGTACGCATTGTCCACACGGTTCACCGGCGGCCAGTACTTGTCCACACGGAACGCACCGGGTGGGAAACAACCCTGTTCGCGGGTGTATGGACGATCCCAATCTTTCACGAGATCTTCCATCGTGTGCGGCGCATGTTTCAGCGGGTTGTTCTCCGCATCAATCCGGCCTTCCTCGATGTCGCGAATTTCCTCACGAATGGACAACATCGCATCACAGAAACGATCCAGCTCCGCTTTGTTCTCAGACTCTGTTGGCTCAATCATCAACGTGCCCGCCACCGGCCAGCTCATGGTTGGCGCGTGGAAACCGCTGTCGATCAGACGTTTGGCAATGTCATCCACGGTCACCCCAGCACTGTCAGCAAACGGACGGGTGTCGATGATGCACTCATGTGCCACGCGGCCGGTTGGGCCTTTGTAGAGCACGTCATAGGCACCTTCGAGCCGCTTGGCGATGTAGTTGCCGTTCAGGATCGCCACACGGGTCGCCTGGGTCAGACCTTCGCCACCCATCATCAACACATAGGCCCAGCTGATAGGCAGAATCGAAGGCGAGCCAAATGGCGCCGCAGACACCGGCCCTTCAACACCGCCAGCTTCAGGGTGACCCGGCAGGTGTGGTGCCAAATGCGCTTTCACGCCGATAGGTCCCATGCCGGGGCCGCCCCCACCGTGTGGAATGCAGAAGGTTTTGTGCAGGTTCAGGTGGCTCACGTCACCGCCTACATCGCCCGGACGGGACAAGCCCACCATCGCGTTCAGGTTGGCGCCGTCGATGTAAACCTGACCGCCAAACTCATGGGTGATGTCACAAACCTCATGCACTGTGTCCTCAAACACACCATGGGTGGACGGATAGGTGATCATGCACCCAGCCAGGTTCTCGGCGTGTTTCTCGGCCTTGGCGCGGAAGTCTTCCACATCAATGTCGCCGTTCTCCGCCGATTTTACCGCCACTACTTTCCAGCCCACCATCTGTGCCGAGGCCGGGTTGGTGCCATGCGCGCTCATCGGAATGAGGCATACGTTGCGGTGATCTTCGCCCCGCGACCGGTGGTAAGCCGCGATGGTCAGCAGACCCGCATACTCACCCTGCGCACCAGAGTTCGGCTGCATGGAAATCGCATCATACCCAGTGATCTGACACAGCTTGTCGTTCAGATCGTCGATCATCTGCGTATAGCCTTCGACCTGATCTTTGGGCGCAAACGGGTGCAGATTGGAGAACTCAGGCCAGCTCACTGGCATCATCTCCACAGCTGCGTTCAGCTTCATGGTGCAGGAGCCTAGCGGGATCATCGCGCGGTCCAGCGCCAAATCGCGATCTGCCAGACGACGCATATAGCGCATCATCTCGGTCTCAGCCCGGTTCATGTGGAAGATCGGGTGATCCAGATAGCCGGTTTCGCGCAGCAGCTTCTCTGGCAGACGATACTCTGGCGTATAGTCCTTATCGTCCTGTACAATGCCAAACGCGCGCCAAACCGCTTCGATGGTCTGCGGACGGGTGGTTTCATCCAGCGAGATACCAACCTTGGTCTTGCCCACTTTGCGCAGGTTGATGCCTTCCTGTACCGCGTGCTGCAACACACCGCGTTGCAAGAGGCCAACATCAACGGTGACGGTGTCAAAGAACACACCCGGCTCCACAGTGAAACCCGCGTCCTCCAGACCTTTCACCAGACGGGCGGTCTTGCGGTGCACGCGCTGCGCAATCGCCTTCAAACCTTCCGGGCCATGGAACACGGCATACATGGAGGCCATCACCGCCAAGAGCGCCTGTGCGGTACACACGTTGGAGTTGGCTTTCTCGCGGCGGATGTGCTGTTCACGGGTCTGCAGCGACAGGCGGTAGGCACGGTTGCCCTGCGCATCAATCGACACACCGATAATCCGGCCCGGCATGGAGCGCTTATAGGCATCCTTACAGCTCATGTAAGCGGCGTGTGGACCACCATAGCCCACCGGCACACCAAAGCGCTGGGTGCTGCCAACAGCAATATCCGCGCCCATCGCACCCGGTTCTTTCAGCAAGGTCAAGGCCAGCGGATCTGCCGCCACAACCCCAATCGCCTTGTTGGCGTGCAGAGCTTCGATTTCGGCGGTGAAGTCACGCACGTGACCATGGGTGCCAGGGTACTGGAAGATCGCGCCAAACACCTTGTCTGCTTCCAGATCGTCGGGGTTGCCCACGATCACTTCAATGCCCAGTGGCGCGGCACGGGTCTGCATCACCGCAATGTTCTGCGGGTGACAGTTTTCGTCCACGAAGAAGGCTTTGACTTTGGATTTGGACACCCGCTGCGCCATGGTCATCGCTTCGGCACAGGCGGTGGACTCATCCAGCAACGACGCGTTGGCCACGTCCAGACCGGTCAGATCGGTGATCATGGTCTGGTAGTTCAACAGCGCTTCAAGACGGCCTTGCGAAATCTCAGGCTGATATGGCGTATACGCGGTGTACCAGGCCGGGTTCTCCAGAATGTTACGCTGGATCGCTGGCGGCGTCACAGTGCCGTAGTACCCCTGACCAATCAGGCTGGTCAGCACTTTGTTCTTTTCAGCCGTGGTGCGCATGTGGCGCAGCACTTTGCGCTCAGACATCGGGCGGCCGGTGTTCAGCGGCTCTTTCTGACGGATGCTCGCAGGCATCGTGTCATCAATCAGAGCGTCAAGGCTGTCGGCGCCAATCACCTCAAGCATCGCGTCCATCTCATCCGGAGACGGGCCGATGTGACGGCGGTTGGCAAAATCATAAGGTAGATAGTCGGTGGGTTTGAAGGTCATCTTCATCTCCTCAACAATCCGCGGCAACAGGTGCGGAAGTTAGATAAAGTGAGGGCTTGGCTCGGAAGGACCGCGCCTGACCCTGGGTGGGGGCTGAAAGCGCCCTCCCGTGGGGAGGGTCGGGCACGGTCCGGTCTTACAGACCGAACCAAACCTCTCGTAGATGCTGGTCATCGAGCGCGGGATGTGAGTTGCCTCCCTCCCGCAGCCAAAGGCTTACCCGATGAATTCTTTGTAGGCGTTCTCGTCCATGTAATCGTCCATCTGGGACGGATCGGACGGCTTGATCTTGAAGAACCAGGCGCCTTCCATGGGGTCGTCGTTCACCTTGCCCGGCTCATCAACCAGCGGCTCGTTCACTTCGACAATCTCGCCATCAATCGGCGCCAGAATGTCAGACGCGGCTTTCACGGACTCGATCACACAGACTTCTTCGTCTTTGGTGACCTCGGTGCCCGCTTCTGGCAGTTCGACAAACACCACATCGCCCAGTTGCTCGCTGGCGTGTTCGGTGATGCCCACCACCACAACGTCGCCTTCAACCCGCAGCCATTCGTGCTCTTCGGTATATTTCATTGCTTGCTCTCCTGTTGCTCAACGTTTGAAATTGGCAGGCACCAGCGGCATCTTCGCCACGGTCACGGGCAAACGCTTGCCCCGTACCTCACCAAAAATTTCTGTTCCGACAGCGGCCTGCGCCGTGCCGACATATCCCATGGCCACCGGACCTTCGTAGGTCGGACCAAAGCCGCCCGAGGTGACTTCACCAATCGGCTCGCCACCTTCAGCCGCGGCAAACAGCTGTGTGCCCGCCCGCATCGGCGCCCGGCCTGTTGGCGCCAGGCCCACACGTTTGCGTGCCACGCCTTCCGCCAGATCGCCAAAGATGCGATCTGCACCCGGGAAGCCTCCGGCGCGATCCCCATCCGCGCGGCGCACTTTCTGGATTGCCCAGGTCAGCGCCGCCTCGATGGGGGATGTGCTGGCATCGATGTCATTGCCATAAAGGCACAGGCCGCCTTCCAGACGCAGACTGTCGCGCGCGCCAAGGCCAATGCCTTCCACCTCTTCCATCGCCAACAGTTTGCGGCAAATACCTTCCGCATCGGCTTCTGGGATCGAAATCTCGTATCCATCTTCCCCGGTGTAACCCGAGCGGCTGACCCAACAGGCCACGCCATCCAGCTCAACTTCGGTGAAATCCATAAACGCCATATCGACAACGGCAGGGTTCAACCGCGCCAAAGCGGTCTCTGCCGCCGGACCTTGCAACGCTACCAGCGCACGACCGGTGATCTCTTCCACCGTCACATCCGGGGACAACGCTGCGGTCATCCGCGCAATATCCGCTTCTTTACAGGCCGCATTCACCACCACAAACAGGTGGTCGCCGCGGTTGGCAAACATCAGATCGTCTTCGATCCCGCCTGCATCATTGGTGAAAAACCCATAGCGCTGACGCCCAGCGCCAAGGCCCATCACATCCTGTGGCACCAGCGTTTCAAACGCCTTCGCAGCGGCCTCGTAGCTCCCGGCACGCAGCGCAACTTGCCCCATGTGGCTCACATCAAACAAACCCGCAGCCCCGCGACAATGCAGGTGCTCTTTCATGACGCCCAGCGGGTACTGCACAGGCATGTCATAGCCCGCAAACCCAACCATCTTGGCGCCAAGCTCAACATGCAGATCATACAGCGGTGTCCGCTTCAAATCTCCCATAGGCTTCGCCCTTCTCCTTCCGGGCGTGTCCATGTTTGGAGGTCACATCCGGCATCCCATTTTCGCGCAACTGTTCTGCGCGTGCGATGCCCCCTCTGTCCGACTGCCTGAGATCGTTATCCCTTCGGCGGGTGTCCTGACGAACACCACTCTCCAGAGTGTGTTTTCAAAGGTGGTCGGTCCCTGTGGCCTGAGAGTTTCCGGGGCGGTTGCTCCTTCGGCACTGGATCGTCCAGTTCTCCCGATTCACCTTGGCGTGCACCGTAGTATGCAGAACCAAAGCTGACAAGCCTCAATATCGCAACGGATTATCACGCGATAAGCAATAGTTATGACACACTTCACCCAGCCCGGTAAGTAATTGCAATCCAACAAAAGGTTTTCCGCGCAATCAGACGACTTTCCACGGCGACCTGCACCTTCACGACACCTTATGGAGAAGACAATTAGAAACCGCCGATCATGCAGTTTTGCAAATCCCCTTGGCTTCGCCTGCCCGGCTCCCTAGGTAAGCCCCCACCCAAACAGGACCTCTTTGATGCTTGTTTTTGCCCTGATCTTTTTTGTCGGCCCCATTCTCGGCGGCGCGCTCTCCCTTGGCGCAGCCGCGCAGCTTTGGCGCGGCGGCAAAGCGGAAGGACCAATCGTTGTTCTTTTGACAACCGCTCTGGGGCTCCTGGCCATCTGGGGCTTGCGCTATGACCTCGGGCTCAACCTGCCAGAACTCTCCGCCCTCCCCTCTGGTGCTACGCTAGAACAAACCCTTGTCCTCTTGGCCAGCGCCCTATTTCTCACTCTGCTGTTTGGCACATTCCGCTGGCCAGTCCAGCGCAAAGGCCGCTGGATGGCGGTCCTCGCAGGTCTGTTGTGGGGAGTTGTTTTCGCCGCGGGCGTCGTCCTCTCAGGCGTCGACTTTCGCCACTAAGCCCGCGAACACGTTCTTAGCTGGCTTTTGAGTCACAAGGATCAGGCGCCAGAATGCCAAGCAACGCGGTGTTGTTGCACACCAACGAGTCCAGCGTCACAACATCCAACCGCGCGTAAAATGCCTCCGCGGCCTCTTGTAAAGCCAACTTCAATCGACAGGCCGCCACAAGCGGACAGGAATTGTCCACATCCGCAAAACACTCGGCCAGCGGCACAGAGGCTTCCATAGCCCGGAAAATCTCACCGATCTCAATGTCTTTGGGCTCGCGAGCCAACTCAAGCCCGCCATTGCGCCCCCGTTGCGTGCTCAACACGCCCATCAACGCCAGTTGGTGAATAACCTGCACCAGGTGGTTTTCCGACGCGTTACACACCCCGGCAATCTCATGCTTGGTCACCAAGCGGCCACGGTGCGCTGTGCAATACATCAGCACACGAATGGCAATATTCGTCCGTTTGGTAATCCGCATGATCTTCCTCTCAGTCCGTCCCGGCGGTCAGATGGGTGAGCGGGTTGTGCCAGAGGGATCCGTGCATAGCATTGACATGGATCAACACACGTGTAGGGAGGAGGCATGACCGCCTCCTACTTCTTTGGCTATGGCAGCCTCGTGAATCAAAGCACGCATTCTTACGAGAATGCGCATCCCGCGCGCCTGAACGGGTGGCGGCGTCAGTGGTGTCACACCGACCTGCGCCCCATCGCGTTTCTTACCGCTGTGCCAGACGACTCCTGCGCCATAGACGGTATTATAGCACATGTGCCAGGCGATGACTGGGAAGCTCTGGACGCCCGTGAATTTGCCTACACTCGCGTGATCAGCACTCCGAAGGTCACCCACCCGATCACCGATCCCATCGAGATCGCCGTCTACACCGCCCGCCACAACATCGGCCTGCCCGCAGACATGCGCCATCCCATTCTGCTCAGCTATCTGGACGTGGTTGTGCAAGGCTACCTGCGTGAATTTGGTGAGCAAGGCGTTGTGGATTTCTTCGCCACAACAACCGGTTGGGACGCGCCCATCCTGCATGACCGCGCCGATCCACAATACCCGCGTCACCGCGTGCTGACCAAAGACGAGACGGCGCTGGTGGATCACCACCTCGCCGCTCTGGACGCAAAATTCACCAGCTAAAAGGCCTGCCAACATGCCCTCTATGATCTGGCACGACGACCACACAGAGGACGGCAAACAGGCCAACCGCAAGCTGCTAAAACAGCTCGATCACTGGATTGGGGCTGATAAGAAAGCGGCCTTAATCGAAGCGCTCGAAGACTGGCCCGCGGTCGACACATTGGCCGCTCTCACGCGATTGCGCCCCGCCCGCGCCCGCGTGATGTTTGACTGGATCCCGGATGCGCTTGGCCTCAAGGTCATGGCCGAACTTGATCCGGACCTGCGCGCGGTTCTGTTCTCGGAAACGTCCCTCACGACTTTTTCCAACATCATCGCCATGATGGATGAGGACGAGGCCGTCGACACGCTACTCGAACTACCTCGCAGTTTCGCCGCACAGCTGGTCGCGGCACACCCAAAGGCCGACGCCATTGCCGCCGTCCTTCAAGCCCGCGACGACAGCGCCGCCACCGTCATGCGCTTGGGCGTCCTCATGGCCCCGGCAGATTGCACCGTCGCACAACTCACACAGGACATCCGCGCCCGTAGCCAGAACCTCGCCAAGATCGACATGATGTTTGTGGTGGACGCCAACCGCAAACCGCTGGGTTTCCTGCGCTTTCGCGAAGTGTTGGCCGCCACCGACGACGTGGTCCTGCACGACATCCTGCATCCGGAACTGCTTTTGGTGAGTGCTGACTGGGACCGCGAAGACGTCTTGTCCATGGCCCGTGCCAAAAACCTACACGCCATTGGGGTGATCGACAGCACCGGCAAACTTGTCGGCGGCATCTCCCCCCGCGAACTGGCCAAAATCGTCCGCGAAGAGGCCGAAGAAGACATGCTGCGTATGGGCTCAGTCTCCCCCGCTACCACGCAGTTTGACAGCCCGCTCACCATCCTGCGCCGCCGTTTGCCTTGGCTGCTCGGCGGCCTGGGGGGCGCCGGTTTTGCCGCAGGTGTGATTGGCTCCTTTGAGGACGCGCTGGCCCAAGCGGCCGTTTTGGCCAGCTTTATCCCCGTAGTCATGGCCACCGCAGGCAACGCGGGCATTCAGGCCTCCACTGTATCTGTGCAGTCCCTCACCTCCGGCGTGAACTGGCGCGGCGACTTCTCGGGCCGCATCCTGCGCGAGCTGTTGGGTGCCATGCTGAACGGGCTCTCCATTGGCAGCATCACCGCGCTCATGGTTCTGTTGGTCAGCCTGTTCATCCCGCTGCACGCGCCAGCCTACCTGGCGCTCACCGCCCTCTGCGCGCTCACACTGGTGACCACAATCGCAGGCACCATCGGCGCCGTTATTCCCTTTGTTCTCAAATCCCTAAAGCTCGACCCTGCCGTGGCGACCGGCATCTTCATCACGACGACCAACGACGTGTTTGGCGTGCTGATTTTCTTCCTAGTCGCCTCAGCGCTCTACCTCTGAACTACACGGCCAGATCGCTCAACGCACACTCCGGCAGATAGCGCTCAAAATCCGGCTTCCGGCACAGCTCTCTCGCGGGTGTGGTCACCGCCGACGTCGCCGCCGTCGTGCCCCACTGCAGGGCCGTGGTCGCGTCTTTGCCCATGGCCATCGCTAAGGCAAACGCCCCGACAAAACTGTCCCCAGCCCCCACTTTGTTGTCCACCGGCACATCCAGACCAGAAGCATGCACACAGCCCGTTTCTGTCGCCAGCACCGACCCATCCGGTCCCCGCGCAACAACCACCGCACGCGCCACACCTTTCGTGACCAAATCGCGCGCAAACCGGGCGCTGTCCTCGCGGCTTGCCAATGGCGCACCTTCGATTTCTTCCGCTTCATCATGGTCCATGCGCAGCACTTCCAGCCCGCATCCCTCATGCCCACAAAGATCCGCCAGTGGCGCGCCTGAAATGTCACAAATCACCTTTGGCCCCTCGGCCCCAAGCCGCTGCATGATGCGCCGGATCACGTCGACTGGCATGCCCGGTGCCAAACTGCCCGACAGCACAACCAATCCCGACGGCGACACCATCGCACACAGGTTGTCCAACATCAGTTCGCAGTCCGCCTCCCGCCAAGTTGGCCCCGGCATCACATAGCGATACTGATCCCCGCTTGCGCCTTCGATTACTGCCACATTGGTGCGGGTCTCCCCCGGTGCCGGATACGGAATGCGCGCGATGCCCTCTTCGGCCAACAAAACCCCGAGCTTCACCCCTGCAGTGCCCCCAGCCGCGACAAACGCGCGCGAATACCCGCCCAAAATCCGGATCGCGCGCGACACATTGATCCCGCCGCCACCCGCGCTAAACACCGGCGCGTCGCAGCGCAGCTTTGGCCCTGCACTCACCTCAGGCGTCGCGGTGGACATATCCACCGCCGGGTTGAAAGTCACGGTCAGAATATCTTGCAACGGTCCATACTCCAGAAGGCACAAATGTACGTGGCACATCTGCTCACAGAGACACCGTTACCGCAAACAGGACGTGCGAAACTCTGTTCTAGATCAAAGACCAAAACAAAAGCGGCGCCCCGAGGGGAGCGCCGCCTCTAAGAGCCAAAACGGCTCTTATCCCAGCATCAGCTGGTAACTTGCTGGCGCATATTTGTAGCCACTGTCGTGTTTCTCAACATAACCCACCGCTGGCCATGGCATGTGATAGCCAATGAACGGAATTTTATCCGCCGCCAGCATATCCAGCATCTTGCGCCGGGTCGCCGCCGCCGCAGCCTTGTCGCGGTCAAACTTCACCTCCCAATCCGGGTAGGCCAAAGACCACACATAGTGGTTGGCGAAATCTGCCGCAATCACAAGTTGTTGCCCCTCGCTCTCAATGCGATAGGCCATGTGACCCGGCGTATGCCCAAAGGCGCCAACGGCGGAGATCCCCCCCGCCACGTCAGCCCCATCTTCGATCATGTCAAAGCGCTCGGCATTCGGGCGGATCTTGCCTTCAAACGCTTTGTTGCCGTCCGTTGCCGCCCAGGCGTCATATTCCACGCGTCCAGTCACATGGCGCGCGTTGCCAAAGGTCACGCCGCCTTCACCAGCCACGCCGCCAACGTGGTCACCATGCATGTGGGTGATCACCACGGTATCAATCTGATCCGCCGAATAGCCCGCCGCCTCCAACGCCCCCGTGATGCTCTCCGGGCTCAGGCCTGTATCAAACAGCACCAACTCATTTCCAGTGTTCACCACAGTCGGCGTGAAGAAAAACTGCGCCGCATTGGTCGGAATGTTGGCAGCGCCCGAAGCCTCGGCAAACTCCTCCGCGCTCACGTTCATGCCAAAAATGCTCTGCGGGTTTTCAACCGTGCGCGTCCCCACCAACAAGGTGGTCACCTCAAAATTGCCAAGCTTCATGCGGTTAAAACGCGTCGCGCCCACCCCCATCATCTCCGCTTTGGCTGCTGCCATTTGCGGCGCCATCGTTGCGGCCAAAGGCATCGCCGCTGCCCCCGCCAAAACGCCACGCCGCGTCAGTCCGGTCTTCTTTGACATTGGTCCTCTCCCACTGCTGTCAAAAATATCGATATTTGCTAATAATATCGATTTTACGGAAGGTGCGAGAATTTGGATCAATAATCACGTAGAAGTGACGGATCCCAACCAAGGACCGCCCAAAATGTCAGGCAACAAAACCGCCCCCACAGACGTGGCCCCGCGCGACTTCCTGCAAACCGTCACGCCCCCGCGCCGCCAGTCTGACGCCCACGTTCTGCTTGACCTCTTCGAGCGCGTCTCCGGCTTCCCTGCAGTCATGTGGGGCCCGTCGATTATCGGCTTTGGCCAATACCACTACCGCTACGACAGCGGCCGCGAAGGCGATTTCCTCGCTACCGGCTTCAGCCCGCGCAAAGCCAATCTCGTGCTCTACATCATGCCTGGATACCAGGACTACAGCGCCATTCTCGCCCGCCTCGGCAAACACAAACTTGGCAAATCCTGCCTCTACATCAACAAACTCGCCGACATCGACATCGCAGTCCTCGAGGAGCTCATTCAAACCGGCCTGACGGATCTGAACGCCAAATGGCCCGTGCACGCGGGCTAAGTGCCACATTTCTGGACAAACCGCGCGAGGTATGGAATTGGGAACGCAACAGGAGATTCCCATGACGACCACCCGTTTTGCCCCTTCGCCCACCGGCTACATCCACGTTGGCAACCTGCGCACCGCGCTGATGAACTACCTGATCGCCCGCAAAGCTGGCGGCACCTTCATCCTGCGCATCGACGACACCGATCCGGAGCGCAGCAAACAGGAATATGTCGACGCCATCCAAGAAGATCTCGAATGGCTTGGCCTGACCTGGGACCGCATCGAGAAACAGTCCGACCGCCTGGAGCGCTATGAAGACGCCGCGCAGCACCTGCGCGACATGGGCCGGTTCTATGAGTGTTTTGAAACCCCAACCGAGCTGGACCTGAAGCGCAAGAAACAGCTCAACATGGGCAAACCGCCGGTTTACGACCGCGCGGCCCTGAACCTGTCGGACGACGAGAAAGCCAACCTGCGCGCAGAGCGCGGCAACGGCCACTGGCGCTTCAAGCTGGACCACGCACGTATTGAATGGACCGACGGCATCTTGGGCGACCGCTCCATCGACGCCGCCTCCGTATCTGACCCGGTGCTGATCCGCGCCGATGGTCAGTTCCTCTACACGCTGGCCTCCATCTGTGACGACATCGACTACGGCATCTCCGATGTGGTGCGCGGCTCCGACCACGTCACCAATACCGCCACCCAGATCCAGATAATCGAAGCCTTGGGCGGCGCGGTGCCCAACTTCGCGCACCACTCCCTGCTGACCGGCCCACAGGGCGAAGCGCTCTCCAAACGCCTCGGCACCCTGGCCCTGCGTGACCTGCGCGAAGCCGGTGTGCAGCCGATTGCCCTCCTGAGCCTGATGGCCCGTCTGGGCAGCTCCGACCCAATGGAACTGCGCGCCAACCTCGAAGAGATCGCGGACGGTTTTGACATTACCAAATTTGGCGCAGCGCCGACCAAATTTGACGTCGAAGACCTCTATCCGCTCACCGCCAAAGTGCTGCAGGAAACCCCCCTCGCAGAGGTGGCCGACGCCGTTGCGGCGGTTGGTGTGCCCACTGAGCTGGCCGAGCGCTTCTGGAACGTGACCCGCGACAACATCACCACGCTCAACGATCTGGGCAAATGGTGGGATCTCTACACCAATGGCGCGGAACCAGAGATCGACGACGAAGACAAAGAGTTCATCGCCGAGGCCATGAAGCTCCTGCCCGAAGGCCCGTTTGATGACGACACCTGGTCCACCTGGACCGCGGCGGTGAAAGAGGCCACAGGCCGCAAAGGCCGCGGTCTGTTTATGCCCCTGCGCAAAGCCCTCACCGGTCAGAAAAACGGCCCCGACATGGCCTCCCTGATGCCGCTGCTGCAGGTCATCAAAGCCCGCGGCTAAACCGCCAGAATAGAAGACAACGCGTCCCGGTTTGGGACGCGCTGAAAATCTCAGGGCGCCAAAAAAAGCGGAGCTTATTGAGCAAGCAGCCGCTAAGAGCGGCTTCTCCAACTTCGAGTACTTTACTTGAAAGCCTGAACCAGGGATCAGATTGCTAGTGCCTGATGTGGCCGGAACTAACCAACGCGTCGTTCTGATCGTAGCAAACATAAAGACTGTCACCATCAAAAGACATCGGGCTGCACATTCCCAAATAGTGAGCTTCGCAGTGTTCTCCGCCGATTACGACGGTGGTGTCATGATCACCAATCAATTCTGAAACATCGGTTTTAGTTGTCTCGCGGTTGTGCAAGAAATTTTGACGTAGATCCTGAGCCATTGCCCCACGGGGGCACCGTGGGCGTTGCTGCACACAGTCATCGCCGGAGGCTGCTTGGCACTCCCCATTAGCCGCCCATTTTTCTTGGCTGAAAGTTGCCCCTGTAAACTCATCGACAGATGACCAAAGCAACAGCCCAATGATGGCTATCACAGTGAAAGCGGCAGAAAACAATAACAACAAAAATCTCTTGAGCACATCTTAGCCTGAATTGCGTTTCACGAACTTGTTCTCATTTTAGGGGCCTAGCTCAAGTCAAGCAGAAACAGGCTTTGGCCGCACTTCAGAAATGCATTTTATCCTTGCCGATCACATGTTCGGACAGGCAAGCACCACACTCTTCTACCCTCCGCTCAGCAGCCACATTCCCTCAACCGCCCTTCACAGCCGCCGTAACAATCACCTCAACCTTCAACACATCCCGCGCCAATTTCGCCTCACCGCAGGCCCGCGCAGGCGCATGGCCTTCCGGCACCCAGTCATCCCAAACCGCATTCATCTCGGCAAAATCCGCCATATCGGACAGCCACACGATCGCCTGCAAAATATGCTCGCGATCTGATCCAGCTTCTTCCAGCAACGCATCCACGCGAGACAGACAATCTCGCGTCTGCTCCGCAACCGTGTCCCCCGCGCCAACTTGGCCACACAGGTACGCCACCTGATTGTGAATGACGATTTTGGACATCCGTGTGCCCGTGTGTTTGCGTTCAATCATGTTCAAGCCCCTGTTATTTAAACGTTAGTTCTGTCGCTCAGCTTGGGTCACGGAACCGATTCACAATCGGATAGCGCCGATCCAGCCAAAACGCCTTCTTGCTCAACCGCGCGCCTGGCGCGGACTGGAAGCGTTTGTACTCGCTGATATAGACCAGATGCTCCACGCGCTTCACCGTCTCCCGGTCATAGCCAGCAGCCACGCAGTCCGCGACGGATTTGTCCTCATCCACCAGCATGAACAGGATCGCATCCAACACGTCATAGGGCGGCAGACTGTCCTCATCCTTCTGGTCCGGACGCAGCTCCGCGGACGGCGGCTTGTCGATGATGTTCACCGGAATGACCTCGCCCTCCGGCCCATTCATCCAGTCGCGATGCACGCTGTTGCGCCAGCGCGAGGTCTCAAACACGCGGGTTTTGTACATGTCCTTGATCGGGTTGTACCCGCCGGCCATGTCGCCATAGATCGTGGCATAGCCCACCGCGACCTCGCTCTTGTTGCCCGTGGTCAGCAGCATCTCACCAAACTTGTTGGACAGCGCCATCAACAGCAGCCCGCGCAAGCGGCTCTGAATGTTCTCTTCGGTCAAGCCCGGTTCCGTGCCTTCAAACAGCGGCGCCAGCGTGTTGGTGATCGCGGCACGCCCTTCGGCAATGGGCACATAGTCATAGTGCACACCCAACCGCTTAGCGATGTCCTCCGCGTCATCCAGCGACTCCTGCGAGGTATACTCGGATGGCAACATCACACAGCGCACATTCTCTGCCCCCAATGCATCCACCGCAATCGTCGCCACCAGCGCACTATCAATGCCACCGGACAGCCCCAGCAACACCTTCTTGAAGCCGGTCTTGCCCATGTAGTCCCGCAGCGCCTCAACCGAGACGCGGTAATCCTGCTCTTCGCCCGCAGGCAACAGCGCCTTTGGGCCATCCTTGCAGCGCCAGCCAGCAGCCGTGCGTTCAAACTCCACATGCGCCACCGCCTCGTCAAACACCGGCAATTGCATCGCCAACTGCCCGCCGGGGTTCAGCACAAAGGAGCCGCCGTCAAACACCTGATCGTCCTGGCCGCCCACCATGTTGAGATACACCAATGGCAATTCGGTCTCGATCACCCGCGCCACCATATGGTTCATGCGGCGATCAAACTTGTCGCGGTAATAAGGCGAGCCATTCGGCACCACGAGGATCTCCGCGCCGGTTTCCTCCATAGTTTCCGGCACATCCTCAAACCAAGCATCCTCGCAAATCGGGCTACCAACCCGCACCCCGTTCACATCATACGGCCCACCCATCGGCCCATGGGCAAACAGGCGCTCTTCGTCAAACACGGTGTAGTTTGGCAAGTGATGCTTGAGCTGCGTATGCGCAATCTTTCCGCCCTTCAGGATGAAATACGCATTATAAAGCGCCCCCTCCTGCACCAACGGCCCGCCCACAGCCACCACTGGCCCTTCCGCGCACTCCACCGCCAGTTGCTCAATCTCCGCCAAAGCGGCCGCCTGCAACGCCGGCTTCAAGATCAGATCCTGCGCGTTGTAGCCCACAATGAACATCTCCGGGAAAGCGACCATATCAGAGCCCGCCGCCTTGGCCTCGGCCCAGACCTCGCGCACCTTCTTGGCATTGCCTGCCAAATCCCCCATCACCGGATTGGCCTGCGCCAGTGTCAAACGGAATGTATCAGCCATGTCTTCTCTTCCCGCACCGCGTTACTTGCGCAAAGATGTAGCAGACACAGCGCCAAGGAAAAGCGCAAACCACCGCCCCCAGACCGCTCATTCCTGCCAAAACAGGGCCGGGGTGCAAAACCGTTTGCCCCAATCCCACCCTTGCCCTAAAATCACGCAAAACACCGCAAGGTGATGGGGATGCTCCTTCGGGGCAACAGTGGGACTGGAAATTATGAGCAGAACTCAGGCACTTACCATAGCCATCCTGATGGCCGGCACATCGTTGAGCGGTGCTGCCTTCGCACAGGACAGCCAGGTTCTGACCAAACAATATGACGACGGCGGTGTCTATGAGGGCACCTTTAAGGACGGGCTGCAACACGGCACCGGCATCTACCGCCTGCCCAACGGCTACGAATACGAAGGCGCTTGGGTTGAGGGTGAGATCGTTGGCGAAGGCATGGCCCGCTTCCCCAATGGCTCGGTTTATGTCGGCACCTTTGCCAAAGGCAAACCGCATGGTTTTGGCAAAATCACCTTCACCGATGGCGGCACCTACGAGGGTGACTGGGCCGACGGTAAAATCACCGGCGCAGGTGTGGCGATTTATGCCAACGGCGTGCGCTACGAAGGCAGCTTCCAAAACGCCAACCACCACGGCAAAGGCGTGATGATCAGCCCGGCCGGCTACCGTTACGAAGGCGATTGGCTCAACGGCGTCAAAGAAGGCCTCGGCAAGATCACATATGCTGACGGCACCATCTATGACGGCGAAATCAAAGCCGGCGAACGCGCGGGCCAAGGCCGCCTGACCATGCCCGGAGGCCTGACCTACGAGGGCACCTGGGCCGCGGGTCAAATCGAAGGCGACGGCACGCTCACGCAGCCCAATGGCGACATCTATGTCGGCCAACTGGTCGGTGGTCAACGCCAAGGAAAAGGCATGGTGACCTACGCCAACGGCGACACCTATGAAGGCGACTTCCAGGCGGATCAACGCCATGGCCAGGGCACCTTCAAAGGCAGCGATGGCTACGTCTACGTGGGCACCTGGGTCAACGGTGACATCGAAGGCAACGGCGAAGTCACCTACGCCGACGGCTCGGTCTATGTCGGCCAGTTCGCCAATGGCCTTGCCGACGGCCAAGGCAAAATCACCTACACCGACGGCACCACCTATGAAGGCGACTGGAAGGCAGGCGTGAACGATGGCGTTGGCAAAGCGGTCTACGCCAATGGTCTGGTCTATGAAGGTGACTTCAAAAACGCCAAGAACCACGGCCGCGGCGTGATGACCTACGCCGACGGCTACCGCTATGAGGGCGAATGGCAAGACGGCCAGCGCCACGGTATGGGCGTCGCCACCTACGCAGATGGCACCACCTACACCGGCCAGTTCTCTCTCGGTCAGCGCAACGGTATTGGCGAAATTGTCATGCCGGACGGCTTCAAATACGCGGGTGAATGGAAATCCGGCGAGATCGATGGGGTTGGCGTCGCCACCTACGCCAACGGCGACATCTATGAGGGCACCTTCAAAGGGGGCCAGCGTCAGGGCGAAGGCACGATGAAATACGCCTCCGGTGAAGAGCGCAAAGGCAACTGGGCCAACGGCACTCTTTCCGAGGCCGCACCAGCCCAAAACGACGGGTAATCCCACCGCCAGCAAAGACCACAAAGCCGCGCCCTCTGCGCGGCTTTTTCATTTCAGGTCAGCGTCCCCGCCGCCCCCGGTGCCAATCGCCGCAGCATTTCCGCCAACTGAACCACGTCATCGCCTTGCCAGCGTTCATCCAGCAAGTACCCGGCCCGCTTGGCAAAAGTCACCAAAGCGTCCGCCAAACGCTCCGCCCCCGTGTCTGTGAGCACCACAAACACAATCCGCGCGTCCCGTTCATCCACATCACGACTAAGCAACCCGATTTTCTCCATCGGCGCAGCCATGCGGGTCACGGTGGAAGCACTCACATGCATCCGCTTGGCCAGCTCCACCCGCGCCAAGCGCTGCTTTGGCGATCGCTGCAAATGCAGCAGCATCAAAAACTCATTTACCGAGATGCCATGCACCGAAGAAAACTCCCCGGCCAGCCCCGCGCGAAACTCATCCGCTGCCTGCAAGAGCCGCAGCGCGCTTGTTGTTCTGATATCCGTCATACACCCCATTTATTGCTATATGCTTGCATATGCAAGCGAATCGCAACATATAGCCAAAACCACATTTACCATGGCCCCCTAATGCCCCTAGAAACCGCTTTCTCTCTCGCAGGCCTCCTCGCCATGTCTGGCTGGCTCCTGCTCCTCACATCTCCATGGCTGCCCACCCTGTCAGACAAAATCGCGGGCTTCCTCCTGCCAGCCCTGCTCTCGCTCGGTTATGTCGCGCTGATCCTGCTTCCGGCCGACACAACCGGCGGCTTTAACAGTCTCGCTAGCGTGAAAACCCTGTTCTCCCACGACCAGGCGCTCCTGGCAGGCTGGGTGCATTTCCTCGCCTTTGATCTGTTCATTGGCGCTTGGGCCTGCCGCTCTGCGCGCGCAAAGGGCATCCGCTTCTGGTGGGTGGCCCCAAGCCTGCCGCTGATCTTCCTGTTTGGTCCGGCTGGCCTGCTCGCCTACTGGGCTCTATCCGCGATCAGCCGTCTCGCAGATCGGTCTCACCACGGCACTTCAAGCCCCGCATAATCATAGAACCCACCACTCTGGGCGGGCGCCAGCCCGTCCAACACGCCCAGAAGGTTTGCCGCAGCCTCCTCAGCGCCAACCTTTTTATGCGCCGGATAGTTGGCCGTGAAGTCTGTCGCCACTGTTCCGGGATGCAACGCGACGCAGACCGCCTGCTTACGGCTCCGCGCCAACTCTACCGCCCCTGTCCGGATCACCTGATTAAGCGCTGCCTTGGATGCCCGGTACGAATACCAGCCACCAGCGCGATTATCACCAATCGACCCCACCCGCGCCGACAAAGCTGCAAACACGCCCCGCTCCCGCCGCGCCAACAACCTTGGCGCCTGCTTCAACACCAACGCCGGTCCAATGGTGTTCACTGCAAACTGCGCCGCCATCTCTTCCGCGCTCACCTCGCGCAACGATTTCTCCGGAGCAGACCTTGTGCAAACCAAAGCACCCGTCGCTACAAAAATAAGTCCAAACGGCCCGTCCAGCGCATCCAGCACGGCCTCTGCCTGCGCCGGATCGGCAACATCAAACCCGTCCCGCTGCCGCGACAGCCCGACAACCTGCGCGCCTCGCGCCCGCAATCGTGCTGACACCGCCGACCCTATCCCACCAGTATCGCCAACCACCAATGCGCGCATATCATTCTCCCTCTTGCCCCAATACTACGCGCCACACCCTTAACCGGATGCCCCAAGCTTTTCTCTTTCCCCAAATACCTTGGGGAGTCACAGCCCCGCTGTGACGGGCCAAAGCCCCAATCACCCTCGGACAAAAATCCAAAACTTTTGCCCTTTTCATTTACCAAACGGCATGTATAAATCTGCGGCATGACCAAACGAGCCCATATCGCAACAGACGCGCGCCTTCCGGCGCCCTTTGCGCGTGGCCTCGACCTACTCCTAGTCCGCCTCTGAGCGTGACCCTGTTGGCGCGCGTGCTCAGAGGAGATTATCTCGCGCCACATGTCTGACCCGCTTCACAGCCAATCGACACCCACAGGTAACTAGGAAACCCAGATGCAAAAGATCAATCTCGCCGAAAAACTATCCATGTTCTCAAGCCATTGGGACCCGCACGTGGTTGCCAACTACAATGGCAACGACGTCATGGTGGTGAAATTTCAGGGCGAGTACCCGCTGCACAAGCATGATACCACCGATGACTTTTTCCTCGTGCTCGAAGGCGAAGTCACCATGGACTACGACAACGCCCCCTCCGTTACCTTTGGTCCGGGCGAGCTGTTGATCGTGCCCAAAGGCCAGGTCCACCGCCCCCGTGCCGAGAAAGAAGTGAAAGTACTTCTGATCGAGCCCACCGGCGAACCCAATTCCGGAGACAGCGACCGCGCCCCGTCTCCCAAACCGCATATCTAAACTGGAACAAACCCATGTCCGACAACAAAGTCCTGATTTTTGACACCA
Source organism: Shimia sp. (assembly GCF_022448905.1). Lineage (GTDB taxonomy): Bacteria > Pseudomonadota > Alphaproteobacteria > Rhodobacterales > Rhodobacteraceae > Shimia. The sequence goes on from NZ_JAKVCW010000002.1 coordinate 150,412, forward strand.
CCCTGCGCGACGGCGAGCAATCCCCCGGCGCCACCATGACCCATGATGAGAAGCTGGAAATTGCCGGCATGCTCGATGACATGGGCGTGGACATCATCGAAGCCGGCTTCCCGATCGCCTCCGAAGGCGACTTCGCCGCCGTGTCTGAGATCGCCAAGAACTCTGTGAATTCCCGCATCTGCGGCTTGGCGCGCGCAAACTTCGCCGACATCGACCGCTGCTGGGAGGCGGTGAAACACGCCAAGCAGAACCGCATCCACACCTTCATCGGCACCTCGCCCCTGCACCGCGCCATTCCGAACCTCACCCAGGACGAAATGGCCGACAAGATCCACCAGACCGTGACCCACGCCCGCAACCTCTGTGACAACGTGCAATGGTCGCCCATGGATGCCACCCGCACGGAGTGGGACTACCTCTGCCGCGTGATCGAAATCGCCATCAAGGCGGGCGCAACCACCATCAACATCCCCGACACAGTGGGCTACACCGCCCCGGCCGAAAGCGCCGACCTGATCAAGCGACTGATCGAGACTGTGCCGGGCGCCGATGAGGTGATCTTCGCCACCCACTGCCACAACGACCTGGGCATGGCGACCGCCAACTCGCTCGCCGCCGTCGCGGGCGGCGCACGTCAGATCGAATGCACCATCAACGGTCTGGGCGAACGGGCAGGCAATACTGCGCTTGAAGAAGTGGTCATGGCGCTGAAAACCCGCCACGACATCATGCCTTGGACCACCGGCATCGACACCACCAAGATCATGGCGATCTCCCGCCGTGTCTCCACCGTGTCCGGCTTCCTGGTGCAGCCCAACAAGGCCATCGTTGGCAAAAACGCCTTTGCCCATGAAAGCGGCATCCACCAAGACGGCATGCTGAAGAACCGTGAAAACTTCGAGATCATGCGTCCCGAAGACGTCGGTCTCTCCGGCACCTCGCTGCCTTTGGGCAAACACTCCGGCCGCGCGGCGTTGCGCGACAAGCTGGAACAGCTCGGCTTTGAAGTGGGTGACAACCAGCTCAAAGACATCTTTGTCCGCTTCAAAGAGCTTGCCGACCGCAAGAAAGAGGTGTTTGACGACGACGTGGTCGCACTCGTGCGCGCCGACAGCGGCGAAGACGAAGACGACCGTCTGCAGCTCGTGTCCATGAAAGTGGTCTGCGGCACCGGCGGCCCAGCCGAAAGCACCATCGAGATGGAAGTTGACGGCAAAGACGTCTCCGCCACCTCTGAGGGCGACGGCCCGGTGGATGCCACCTTCAAAGCGATCCGGCAGATCCACCCCAACACCGCCCGCCTGCAACTCTATCAGGTGAGCGCCGTGACCGAAGGCACCGACGCGCAGGCGACGGTTTCTGTACGGCTGGAAGAAGACGGCGTGATCGCCACCGGCCAGTCCGCCAACACCGACACGGTTGTCGCCTCCGCCAAGGCTTACATCCACGCGCTCAACCGTCTTCTAGTGCGCCGCGACAAAGTGGGCGAAGGCGCAGACGCCAAAGAAGTGTCTTACAAGGATCTTGCATAAGCAATCGAAAGGCTATCCCTGATTGGGGCAGCCTTTTTGATGATGGCCATCAACTTGCCGCCGCGCCCGAACCGAGGGGTGGAAAGCGAAGCGCCCGCCCCGTGGGGACGGTTCGGGCGCTGCCAAAGCACAGCTTTGGCATTCTCCTGCGGAGCAAACGGTGAGTTTCTGAAAACTGATGCTTGAGAAACAGAACACTATGCAAATAGACTCCAGCTAATCAACTTCTAACAGTGTGACTTCTACTAGGAACATCGTCTTGCCAAGTTTTGTCCGTTTTCTAAAAAAGTTGGTTGGGTTCGAAACGGGCTTTCCTAAAGCTGCCTATGAGTACGGTCGCATTTTTTTGATTTTTCTTTTTTGCTTAGCGTCGATGGTTCCAATTCTGTTTCTATTAAACTTAGCAACCAAATAGATTGTGCACCCCGAATACACGCCACGCAAGCAACTGCCCAACCTCACCCTATCACCATGTCACCAGCCAAGCCCAAGGCGAACCCGGCCACGGCCCCCAACGCGGGCGAATAGGCCCCGCACTCATGCGCTTCTGGCGCGATATCCTGAAACACCAGATACAAAATCCCACCGGCGGCGAAAATCGTGATCGCCCCCATCGTCTCCGGATCATCTGCCAAAAACGCAAAACCAAGCAACGCACAGAGCGGCCCCAACCCAGCCAGCGCGACAAACACCAATAGAACCTTGGCCGCGGGCAACTTCCCCTGCGCCCAAATCTCGCGAAACGCGGCAAACCCTTCTGGCAGGTTCTGCAAAAACATCATCGCCGCCAACAACTTCGCCGTCGCCGCCTCGGTCACAAGCAACGCCCCAAGCGCCATGGCTTCCGGCAAGAAATCCAACAGCATCGCCAGCACAAGCGCCCCGCTACCGCCCGCCTTCGCCAAGGCCGCATCCACCAGCGCAAAACACACGCCCCCGGCCACCAACAACCCAACGGCCAGCGCCACCGGCAGCACCTCCGCACCCTTGGGCACCAGCACCAAAGCCACCGCCGAAAGCAACGCTCCACCGCCAAAAGCTGTGATGGATTTCAGAAACCGCGCCTCCACCGCGCGGTTGGAAATATGCTCCACCCGCGCCAGCACGCCCCCCAATGGGATCGCCAAACCGGCAAACAAGGATAACAACAGCGCGTAATGAATGGGTCCCATGGCGAGATGCTACTACGCCCCCGCCACAGAGCAATCCTTTTGTCACATCAGCGCGTTAGCTACGCCCCAGATCCTCCAAAATCGGACAATCCGGCCGCCCGTCGCCTGCGCAGTTCGCCACCAGATGGCTCAACGTGCCCCGCATCGCCTGCAGATCCGCAATCTTGCGGTCAATCTCACTCAGGTTCTTCTGCGCCACGCGTTTCACATCCGCGCTGGCCCGCCCCTGATCCTCATACAGCGCCAACAAGGTCCGGCAGTCCTCAATCGAAAACCCAAGCCCCCGCGCCCGGCCCAGAAACACCAGCTTGTGCTGATCCTTCTCGCTGAAACTGCGATAGCCGTTGTCGCCCCGCGCCGGGGTCACAAAGCCGATGTCCTCATAGTACCGAATGGTTTTCGCCGGCAGGCCGGTGTTCTTGGACACTTCCCCGATATTCATCACACACCTTCTTTCTTGCTGACCTGAAAGGCTGGCTGGATGCGCCGCAAGCGCAGCGCGTTGGACAGGACAAACACGCTGGAAAGCGCCATCGCCCCCGCGCCCAACATCGGCGACAGAGCTGGCCCGCCAAAGGGCACCAGAATGCCCGCCGCCACCGGAATGAGCGCCACGTTGTAGCCAAACGCCCAGAACAGGTTCTCTTTGATATTACGCATCACCCGGCGGCTCAGGTCAAATCCGGTCACCACGCCACCCACGTCGCCCGCCAACAACACCACATCCGCCGCTTCAATCGCCACATCCGTGCCGGTGCCAATGGCAATGCCCACATCCGCCGCCGCCAGCGCAGGCGCATCGTTGATGCCGTCGCCGACAAAGGCCACTTTGCCCACGGTGCCGCGCAGCTGCGCCAGCGCAGCAACCTTACCGTCCGGTAAGACCTCCGCGACCACATGATCCACGCCCAGTTCCCGCGCCAAAGCCTGCGCCGTGCGCTCAGTGTCGCCAGAAATCATCGCCACGGTTTTACCCATGCCATGCAGGGCTTTGATCGCCGCGGCCGAGGTTGGTTTCACCGCATCCGCCACCGCAATCACGGCTGCCATTTTACCGTCCACCGCCACGTAGATCGGCGTCTTTCCTGCTTCGGCAAAAGCCTGCGCCCGCGCCTCAAGATCACCCAAAGGCACCACCAGCGCCGTCATCAACCGCGCTGCGCCCACAGCCACCTGTGCGCCTTCCACAGCGCCAATCAGCCCATGCCCAACCCGCACCTCAAGGTCCGCACAAGCCGCGACCTCAAGCCCGCGTTCTTGAGCTGCCGCCACCATCGCCCGTGCCAAAGGATGCTCGGACTGCGCCTCAACCGAAGCCACTTGCGCCAGAACCGCCTGCTCGTCAAAACCCTCAGCCAACACAACATCGGTCACCGAAGGCGCCCCTTGGGTTAGCGTTCCGGTCTTATCAAACGCCACCACATCGCACTCCTGCAACCCTTGCAGCGCGTCGCCTTTGCGGAACAACACGCCCAGCTGCGCGGCCCGCCCGGTGCCCACCATGATCGAGGTCGGCGTCGCCAATCCCATGGCACAGGGGCAAGCGATAATAAGCACCGCCACCGCCGCCACCAGCGCATACCCTAGGCGCGGTTCCGGCCCCACCAGCATCCAGACCACAAAGGTCGCCGCCGCAATCGCCATCACCACCGGCACAAACACCGCCGTGATCCGGTCCACCAAGTTCTGGATCGGCAGTTTGGCCCCCTGCGCCTGACGCACCATATCGATGATCTGCGCCAGCATCGTGTCGCGCCCGACCTGCTCCGCCTCATAGCGCAGCACACCGGCGCCATTCACAGTGCCCGCAATCACCGCATCGCCTGCGGTTTTCTCCACCGGCACCGGCTCACCGGAAATCATCGCCTCATCCACAAAAGAGCTGCCATCGAGCACACGACCATCCACAGCCACGCGCTCTCCGGGCCGCAGATGCAGCACATCGCCCACTGCGACTTCCTCGATCGGCAGCTCGGACACAACGCCCTTACGCTCCACCTGCGCCACGCGCGGCTGCAAGCCAACAAGCTCGGCAATCGCCGCCCCTGTGCGCCCTTTGGCCCGCGCCTCCATCCAGCGCCCCGCGAGGATCAACACCACAATCACCGCCGCCGCCTCGAAATACACATTGGCTGTGCCCGCCGGCAGCAGCCCGGGCGCAAAGGTCGACACCACCGAGAACAGATAGGCCGCCCCCGTGCCCAAAGCGACCAGCGAGTTCATCTCCGGCGCGCCTTTCAAAAGCGCCGGAATGCCTTTCGCGTAAAACTCCCGCCCCGGCCCGATCAGCAGTATCGAGGTCAGCACAAACTGGAACAGATAGCTATTCTGCATCCCCACAGTGGCCATCAGCCAATGGTGAAACGCGGGCACCATATGTCCGCCCATCTCGATGCAGAACACCGGAAACGCCAACACCGCCGCCAACAGTACCCGCCGCTTGGCCGCCTTGGCCTCTTCTTCTTTCCGGTCGGAAACATCTTCCGGCACGCCCTCTTCCGGCACCCGCGCCGGATAGCCCGCCCGTGTGCTCAGCGCGGCAATCTGATTGGCCGTGATCGCGCCTTCCAGATAGCGCACCGTCGCACTTTCACTGGCAAAGTTGATCTCCGCCGACAGCACGCCCTCGCCCGCCGCCATCGCCGCCTCCGCGCGGCGCACACAGCCCGCACAGGTCATCCCGCCCACATCCAGCGTCACCGTGGCCTCCCGCGCCGGATAACCCGCCGATTTCAGCGCCGCGATCACACCATCGCGCACGGTGTCGCCCTCAAACGCCACCCGTGCCGAAGTGTCTGCCAGGTTCACTCTCGCGTCCTGCACCCCTTCCACTGCGGACATCGCTTTCTGTGCGCGTTTCACACAGCCCGCACAGCTCAGCCCATCCAACTGGAAATTCAACACATGCGCCGTCATCGACTCGCCTCTTTATCGTCTTTTGGTCTCAGCACCTCACATAAGGGTTCCAGTCACGGGAAGGTCAAGCGCACGCGTCAAGAATTTTCGAAAATCCAACAACACCCCTTCAACCCATTGAAATTAATATATACTTATCACACATCATTGTCGAAATCCCGCGCTACTGATCGAAAAAAATTACTGCTTAGGCAATTTCTAGTTTGATCCCCAAATTAATTTGAGGCACAAATTAACTAAGGAGACCTGAGGAGGAGCCCCCATGTTTGTGGGATTGGATCTGGGCACGTCTGGTGTGCGTGCCCTGCTGATCGACGCGTCCCAACGCGTGATCGGCGCAAAAGAAGCCGCTGTGGACACCGCGCGCCCGCATTCTGGGTGGAGCGAACAGCTGCAATCAGACTGGATCGCCGCCACCCAAGCAGTCTTTGCCGAGCTGAAAGCCGATCACCCAGCAGAGGTCGCCGCCATCAAAGGCATCGGCGTATCCGGGCACATGCACGGCGCCAACCTTTTGGACGACGCCGGCGCTCCGTTGCGCCCTTGTATGATGTGGAACGACACCCGCTCCGCAGCACAAGCCGCCAACCTCGACGCAACCGATCAAGTCCGCGACCTGTCCGGCAACATCGTCTTCCCCGGCTTCACCGCCCCCAAAGTGGCTTGGGTCGCCGAGAACGAACCCGAGACTTTTGCCAAAACCGCCAAAGTCCTACTGCCCAAAGACTTCCTGAACTTCTGGCTCACCGGCGTCTACGCCTCTGACATGTCTGATTCCGCCGGTACCAGCTGGCTTGACGTCGGCGCGCGCGACTGGTCCGATACCCTACTCACCGCTTCCGGCATGCGCGGCGAGCAGATGCCCGACCTGTTCGAAGGCTCGGACGCCATCGGCACCGTGCGCGATGACATCGCCACTGAGTTGGGCCTGCCCAAAGGCGTGGTTGTCGCCGCAGGCGCAGGCGACAACGCCGCCGCCGCGTGTGGGATTGGCGCGCTCAACGAAGGCGACGGTTTTGTCAGTTTAGGCACCTCCGGCGTGCTACTCACCGGCCGCGACGCCTACGCCCCGAAACCGGAAAGCGCCGTTCACACCTTCTGCCACGCGATTCCAAACCGCTGGTATCAGATGGGCGTCATTCTCGCCGCCACCGACAGCCTCAACTGGCTCTCGCGCAATCTGCAAGACACCCCGGCCAACCTCACAAAACTGCTTGGTGACAGCATCACCGGCCCCGGCACCATACAGTTCCTGCCTTACCTGTCCGGCGAGCGTACCCCGCACAACGACGCCACCATGCGCGGCGCCTTCCTGAACATTGACATCGACGCAGATCACGCTGCCCTCACCCAAGCCGTGCTTGAAGGCGTCAGCTTCGCCCTGCGCGACAACCTCGAAGCGCTGAAATCCACTGGCGCGGACCTACAAAGCCTGATTGCCATCGGCGGCGGTAGCCAGTCGCCCTATTGGGTCGAGCTCATCGCCACGCTGCTCAACTTGCCAATCTCTCTGCCCAAAGCAGGCGAATTTGGCGCAGCCCTTGGCGCAGCCCGCTTGGCCATCTGCGCCGCCACCAACGCCGATCCCGAGGCCATCATGACCCGGCCCGAAATCGCCAAAACTGTTTCCCCCCGCAGCGATCTGCGCGACGCCTACGAAGAGGCCTACGCCCACTTCGTCACACTGTACCCCGGCATAAAGGCCCTGACACAATGACCGATTTCTTCAAAAACATCGCCCCCGCCCAATATGAAGGGCCCAACAGCACCAACCCGATGGCCTTCCACCACTACAACCCGGATGAGATTGTCATGGGCAAACGCATGGAAGACCACCTGCGCTTCGCCGTCGCCTACTGGCACAGCTTTGCCTGGGAAGGCGGCGACCCCTTTGGCGGCCAAACGTTTGAGCGCCCATGGCATCCGCAGACCCGCATGGACATGGCCAAAGTCAAAGCCGACGCCGCTTTTGAGATGTTTGACATCCTGCAGCAGCCCTACTTCTGCTGGCACGATGCAGACGTGCGTCCAGAAGGAGACAGCTTCGCCGAGAGCCTGAAAAACTTCGAAGAGATCATTGATTACTTTGAAGAAAAGATGAGTACACGCTCCGTTAAACTGCTCTGGGGCACCGCCAATATGTTCAGCCACCGCCGCTGGATGGGCGGCGCGTCGACCAACCCAGACCCCGATGTGTTCGCCTATTCCGCCGCAACTGTGAAAACCTGCATGGACGCCACCAAACGTCTGGGCGGCGAAAACTACGTGCTCTGGGGCGGTCGTGAAGGCTATGAGACCCTGCTCAACACCGACATGGGCCGCGAGCTCGACAACATGGGCCGCTTCCTCAACATGGTGGTGGACTACAAACACAAAATTGGCTTTGAAGGCGCCATCCTGGTGGAACCCAAACCGCAGGAACCGTCCAAGCATCAATACGACTTCGACGCCGCCACCTGCTACGGCTTCCTCAAAAAGTACGGCCTGGAAAACGAAGTCAAACTGAACCTCGAGCAAGGCCACGCCATCCTCGCCGGTCACAGCTTTGAGCATGAGATCGCCACCGCCGCTGCCCTTGGCGTGCTCGGCTCGATCGACATGAACCGCAACGACTACCAGTCCGGCTGGGACACCGACCAGTTCCCGAACTCCGTGCCCGAGGTTGCGCTGGCCTACTACCACATCCTCAAAGACGGCGGCCTGAAAACCGGCGGCACCAACTTTGACGCCAAACTGCGCCGCCAGTCCTTGAACGCCGAAGACCTGATCGCAGGCCACATCGGCGCCATGGACGTCTGCGCGCGTGGCCTGAAAGCCGCCGCCGCAATGATCGAAGATGGTGGTCTCGAGGATGCGCTGGCCGAGCGCTACGCCGGTTGGGACACCGACGCAGCCAAAGCCATGCTGGCCGGGGATCTCGACGGGACTTTTGAGGACGTGATGAGCGGCAAGATCAACCCGGCGCCCAAATCCGGCCGTCAGGAGATCCTGGAAAACTACGTGAACCGCTTTGTGTAATATCTTGTTTCAAAACCGTTATTGAGCCAAGATACACTGGCCCTTCGCGCATATTCTCCTGCGCGGGGGGCTTTTCCAAATGAAAGACACGCCATGCGCCCTTTGATGCTCACAGCCGCTTTCCTGCCCGCCATTCTGGCAACCAATGCCAGCGCGTCACCGCTGCCAAAGGCGGACGCCACCTTCCCGGCGCAGGATATTGCAGAGGTCGAGCTGGGCTGGCAACTGTTCTACGACCCGATCCTATCGGGCAACCGCAGCGTCGCTTGTGCAACTTGTCATCATCCTGATCTGGGTACCTCGGACGGCGTCTCCCTTGGCCTTGGCGACGGCGCCACCGGGCTCGGGCTAGAGCGCAAGATCGACGCCTCAAATCCGCCCGAAAAACGCATCCCCCGCAACGCCCCTGCGTTGTGGAACCTTGGCGCTACCGAATTCACCGTCTTCTTCCACGACGGCCGCTTAGAGGACGACCCCACACGCCCTTCCGGCATCCGCACCCCCTTGGGCAGCGAGATGGAAATGGGCTTTGACAACGCCCTCGCCGCGCAAGCCATGTTCCCCGTTCTGTCAGGCGACGAAATGGCCGGCCACTATTCCGAGAACGACGTAAGCCAAGCCGTGCGCCTTGGCCAACTCACCGGCCCCGGCGGCGCCTGGGACATCCTCGCCAAACGGGTCGAGGCCATCCCCGCCTACCGCGCGGCCTTTGATGATGTGATTGGCGCTGACGCACCAATTAAATTCCACCACATCGCCAACGCGCTCGCCGCCTTCATCGCCTTTGAATGGCGCGCCGATGCCTCGGCCTTTGACGCCTACCTGCGCGACGGCACGCCGCTCGCCGCTGATGCCGCCGCAGGTCTCGATCTTTTCTACGGCAAAGCCCAATGCGGCACCTGCCATGCAGGCCAATTCCAGACCGACCACGGTTTCCACGCCATCGCACTCCCGCAAATCGGACCGGGCAAAGCTGCGCCGTTTGAGCGCCACAACCGCGACGTCGGCCGTGGCCGCGTCACCGGAAATGAAGAAGACTTCTACCGCTTCCGCACGCCTTCGCTGCGCAACATCACGCAGACCGCGCCCTATGGCCATAACGGGGCTTATACATCTCTGGAAGCCATGGTCAGACATCACCTCGATCCGGTGGCCTCACTCAAGTCCTACGCAGAGGCCCACACCACCTATTCCGACGGGAAATTTAACACAGATTTCAAGCTGATGCAGGACGATCCTGAAGTGATTGAAATCGCCGCAGCCAACGAGCTTTCCCCGATTGATCTTACTGATCAAGAGGTCGCGCACATCCTCGCTTTCCTCGAAAGTCTCACAGACTACGACGCCATTCAGGGCCGCCTTGGCGTGCCCGAGTCGGTGCCCTCCGGCTTACCGATGGACCAGCTTTCCAACTGATCCACACGGCCTGCTCAATACGCCGACAACACCGTCACCGGCCCTTCGGACCACAGCCGCCAGCTGCCATTCACCGGCACTTCGATCCAGTCGCCTTGTGTACCATCTGGCCAGCGCACGCGCACTTCTACTTTGTCCGCATCGCCCAGCCCAAAATGCTGGGGCCCGGACACGCCCCCCGCATGGCCACCGCCCACGGTGATCTCCCGCAGATGAACGTGATCGCCCACCTTCACCTCAATGAAGGCTCCCACGGCTTGGCTGTTGGCCTCTTTCCCCATCAGGGTCAGGGCCACCCAATTGCCCGTGCTTTCAGTGACGTTTTGATAGATCTCCAACGGCGCCCGTCGGTTCACCACCGCCAAATCCAACAGCCCATCGTGGTTCATATCCACCAGCGCCGCGCCACGGCTACGCGCCAAAGTGGCAATCCCCGCCACGTCGCCCTGCTCCGCAAAGGTCCCATCCACTTGCTGCATCAACAGATTGTTGGGGTCGTCCATCGCCGCACCGGGCATCTGTTGCACATTGCCCTTGGCAATGAACACATCGTCCAACCCGTCGTTGTCCACATCGCCAAAACTGATGTGCCAACCAGTCGACGGCCGCCCGTCGCCACCAGTGTAGGGCCGATGCGCCGAGGTGCCCATTTCATAGGGCACGTCTTCAAACGTTGGCGCCTCCGCACTCACACGCTTCATCAACCGCTGATCGCCCATCGACGACAAAAACACCTCTGTCTTACCGTCAAAATCAAGATCCCGCTCCGCGATGCCCATGCCCCACAGCATATGCGTGGCCCAGCCATCCGCCTCACCATAGAGCCGCGGTGTGGCCTCCATCGCCCAAAGCTGCTCTGCGCCGCCTTTCACGTAGTAATGCCGGTCATTGCTCATCCGCAGATCCGCGCGGCCCAAACGGCCCCAGTCGGAAAACAAGATCGACAGCGGGCAAAACCCCGGCGTCAACGTGGAATGGACATACCCCTCGCCGGAAGCCCGAAACAAATCATTCTCATCACAGGCCTCAAACGGCCCCTTGGGATCGTCGCGATCTACGTAATTGCCAAACGCCAATGTCGGCAGCACATCCTGCCGCTCCCAGGTGGCGGAAAACGCCGTGGTCCAGGCATCGCCGCCATCAAACCCCGGCACGTCCATGGGTTCAAAACGGCACTCCGGCCCGCCTTTGAGAAGGCGGTTCTCACCCACCCGTAACGCCACAAGGTCCAGCCAGCCATCGCCATCAATATCAAGCGGATAAAACCCCGTGGTCCCCGGCATCATCAAAGCATCCGGCGTGTCTTCCTCAAAGGTCACGACACCGCCATGCGCACTCCGGTTGCGCAGCAAAATCGGAGGGTTCTCCCCCCCCGCCGCCACCAGTTCCGGCAAGCCGTCCCCACTGCAATCAAACGCCGCCACGCCGCCACCGACATAAAACTCCCAGCCGCCGTCATAGACATGCTCTGCAACGTCCACCGGTGCAAAACCAACTTCGGCCTGCGCGGAACCTGCCGCGACAAGTGCCAGTGCGCTGACGCCCTTAAGCCACATTCTCTGCCATCTCCAGAAGCGCGTTTTCCGACACCTTTTCAAGCGCATAGGCCGCGGCCCCACGGGCCCACATCAGGTTGCCCCACTTGTGCACCACCACCTCCGGCGGGGCCTTATCCACCTGCACAATCAACTTGCGCATGCCTTCAATCACCTCTTCCGCATAAAGATGGCTGGATTGCATCTGCTCGCCCGCCAGAATGATCAGCTCCGGATCAAAGATGTTCACGATATTGGCCAAGCCCATGGCAAACATGCGCCCAGCGCGGCTGACAATCGAGGCGGCCATCTCGTCGCCTTCTTTCGCCGCGCGCAAGATGTCTTCCACCTCCCGCTCCGCCGCCTCGCCGCTGGCCATCATCGCCTCACGGGTCAAAGCATAGTCCGCCGCATAGGCCTCCAGGCATCCCCGCTGCCCACAGCGACACAACGCTCCCTCGAGCTGCACCTTGGTGTGGCCAAATTCCGCGCCACAGCCCCGCGTGCCTCGGTAAATCTCGTTGTTGATCACAATGCCCATGCCAACACCGCTTTCGATGGTCACAACAATGAAGTCATTGTGCCCCACCCCCAGGCCAAAACTCTTTTCCGCCATGGCGACGAGGTTGGCATCGTTGTCGATAAACACAGGAATACCCAGCCCGCGCCCAAGGATATCACCCAACATCACGTTCCGGCTGTCCAGAGACGGCGACCAATGCACAAATCCACGCGGCGCATCGACAATGCCCGCGATCCCCAGCCCAAACCCGGCAATGTCTGCACGGGACAGGCCCATTTTTCGCGCCAGCACCTCCAGAAGGTCCGCCAAAACCACCGTCATGTCTTCGGTCGGCATAACGGCCTCTTCCAGCTCCGCCTCATGAGCGGCCAACTGCGTGCCTTCAAAGTCAAGCAGCACCAAAGAGATGGTCTTGTGGGAGATTTTTGCCCCCGCAATCAACCGTGCCGCCCCGCGAATCTTCAGATCCACCTTTGGGCGTCCGCGTTTCGAATCTTTCTCGCCCAGGTCGCTAGAGACCTCCTCGATCAACCCTTCCCGCAGCAACTCTGCGGTGATGGTTGTCACGGTTGCACGGCTGATTCCGGTCAGCTCGCTCAGGTCAATGCGTGGAACACGCTGCTGCCTGCGAATTTCTCCCAGCAGCTTACGCCGCCCAATTTCTCTTTGATTCACAGACATATACTGGCTCCTTCTTCACCGGACACGGTCTGCAACCAAAACACAAGCTGCCCTTCCCCGGCGTCAAAACCATGCCGATGTTTGTCGGATCAATGCAAGGTTAGCTTATTTAATTTGATTTACAAATTTATTGCGCTACCATTGGTCACACCCGGTCAGAGCCGACTCACTTCGGCCACGCCACCGGGAAGACCATTTGGGAGGACACCATGAAACTTTTTGCAACCGCGACGGCTGTTATCGCCGGCGCCCTCATGAGCACCGCAGCCTGGGCTGATGATCTGGTCATCGGCGTAAGCTGGTCCAACTTCCAGGAAGAGCGCTGGAAAACCGACGAAGCCGCCATCAAAGGCGCATTGGACGCCGCTGGCGCCAAATACATCTCCGCTGACGCGCAGAGTTCTTCTGCCAAACAGCTGAGCGACATCGAAAGCCTGATCGCTCAAGGCGCCGACGCACTGATCATCTTGGCGCAAGATGCGTCCGCGGTTGGTCCTGCTGTGCAGGCCGCGGCCGATGAAGAGATCCCAGTGATCGCCTATGACCGTCTGATCGAAGACAGCCGCGCCTTCTACCTGACCTTTGACAACGTCGAAGTGGGCCGCATGCAGGCCCGTGCCGTGCTCGAAGCCATGCCAAAAGGCAACTACGTGATGATCAAAGGCTCGCCCACCGATCCAAACGCAGACTTCCTGCGCGGTGGTCAGCAGGAAATCATTCAGGCGGCAATCGATTCCGGCGACATCAAGATCGTTGGCGAAGCCTACACCGACGGCTGGGTGCCAGCCAACGCCCAGCGCAACATGGAGCAGATCCTGACCGCGGCTGACAACAAAGTTGACGCTGTGATCGCGTCGAACGACGGCACCGCTGGCGGCGTTGTAGCCGCACTGACCGCACAGGGCATGGAAGGCATTCCAGTCTCCGGTCAGGACGGTGACCACGCTGCGTTGAACCGTGTCGCCATGGGCACCCAGACTGTATCTGTCTGGAAAGACGCCCGCGCTCTGGGCAACGCCGCCGGTGAAATCGCTGTGTCGCTTGCCAAAGGCATGGACGTAGACGGCGCCGCAGAATGGACCTCTCCAGCCGGCACCACACTGAACTCCATGTTCCTCGCACCAGTTCCAGTGACCGCTGACAACCTGAACGTTGTTCTGGACGCAGGCTGGATCGAGAAAGACGTGCTCTGCGCCGGCTCCTCCGTCGCAGCGTGCCAATAAGCTAAACCCTGCCCCTCCGCTCTACGGCGCGGGGGGGCACTTAATTTCCCCACTCCCCTGAGATTTTTAAGCCCTTTGACTGATGCGGAACACTCCGCGCAGACTGGGGGAGATGTCTCAAGCATCGCGAACCAAAAAGGGAACGCACAATGCAAAACCAAGCTAAGAACCTGATCAACAAGCTGGGGCTGGATCCCCGCCTGCTTGGAATGATCGGCGCGCTTGTTGTGATATGGATCGTCTTTGGCATCTTCACAGATAGCCGCTTCCTCTCACCACGAAACTTCTTCAACGTCTCGGTGCAAACCGCCTCCGTCGCCGTCATGGCCACGGGCATGGTGTTTGTCATCGTCACCCGACACATCGACCTGTCCGTCGGCTCGATGCTCGGCTTCATCGGCATGGCCACCGCGGCGCTGCAGGTACAAATCCTGCCAGACGTCGTTGGTCTCGGCCACTGGTCGATCTGGATCATCGCCGTGATCTTCGCCATCACCATGGGCGCCGTGCTCGGCGCCTTCCAAGGCTGGATCATCGGCTACCTGACCGTACCTGCCTTCATAGTTACCCTCGGCGGCTTCCTCGTCTATCGTGGCGCTATGTGGTGGGTCACGAAGGGCCAGACGCAAGCCCCGCTAGACCCAACTTTCCGCCTACTTGGTGGCGGCGCGGAGGGCACCCTGGGCGAAACCATGAGCTGGCTCTTTGGCATCGTTGCCGCACTCGTCGCTGTGGGCTTCATGCTGCTCAGCCGCCGCAACAAAGCCTCCCACGGCTTTGCCGTAAAACCTGCCTGGGCCGAAGGCATCCTCATGGCCATCGCGGCCGGCGGCATCCTGCTCTTTGTATCGATCATGAACAGCTACCCGATCCCCAAAGGTGCGATGCGTCGCATGACCGAAGCGCAGGGCATCGAATACACTGACGGTCTGGTTTGGAACCACGGTGTGGCCATTCCGGTGGTGATCCTGCTGGCCGTGGCGATTGTCATGACCATCATCGCCCGCCGGACCCGCTTTGGCCGCTACATCTATGCCACCGGTGGTAACCCTGAAGCGGCCGAGCTGTCGGGCATCAACACCCGCCTTCTGACCGTGAAAATCTTCGCGCTGATGGGCGCGCTGACCGGCATCGCCTCAATCATCGCCTCCGCGCGCTTGAACGCAGTGGATGTGGGCCTTGGCACGCTGGATGAGCTGCGCGTGATCGCGGCAGCCGTCATTGGCGGCACGGCCCTCGCTGGTGGCGCTGGCACCATCTATGGCGCCGTGATTGGCGCGTTGATCATGCAGTCGCTGCAATCCGGCATGGCTTCGGTTGGCGTCGACGCGCCACTGCAAAACATCGTTGTGGGTGTGGTTCTGGTCTTCGCGGTCTGGGTCGACATCGTCTACCGCCGCCGCACTGGCGCATAAGGAGAAACATCATGGACAAGCAAACCCCTCTCGTGGAAATGCGCGACATCCACATCTCCTTTGGCGGGATCAAAGCGGTGGACCACGTCTCCGTCGATCTCATGCCGGGCGAAGTGGTGGGCCTTCTGGGCCACAATGGCGCGGGCAAATCCACCCTGATCAAAATCCTCTCCGGCGCCTATCAGGGTGACGGTGGCGAAATCTACATCAACGGCGAAAAAGCAGAGATCCACAATCCCCGCGACGCCCGCAAATACAACATCGAGACCATCTACCAGACGCTTGCGCTGGCCGATAACCTCGATGCGGCGTCCAACCTCTTCCTGGGGCGTGAACTCACCACGCCGTTAGGCACCGTCAATGACGACGCCATGGAGGCCGAAACGCGCAAGATCATGGGCAAGCTCAACCCGAACTTCAAAAAGTTCGCCGAGCCGGTCTCTGCGCTTTCGGGTGGTCAACGCCAGTCCGTGGCCATCGCCCGCGCCGTGTATTTCGACGCCAAGATCCTGATCATGGACGAACCCACCGCCGCGCTTGGCCCGCATGAAACCCAAATGGTTTCCGAGCTGATCCAACAGCTTAAGGCCCAGGGCATCGGCATCTTCCTGATCAGCCACGACATCCACGATGTCATGGAACTCTGTGATCGCGCCTCGGTGATGAAGAACGGTCAATTGGTTGGCACCGTGAACGTGGATGACGTCACCGACGACGATTTGCTGGGCATGATTATTTTGGGCAAAAAGCCCGAAGGCGTGCCTGTTCAAACCTGATTTAATTCGCTACACGAACCAACGAATTGACTCAGATGAAGAAAGTAGCGGTACTATGACGTTCCTGGTTGGAGACATTGGCGGCACAAACACACGCTTGGCACTGGCGGATGCTTCCGGCGTGCAGATTGATAGCGTGATGCGCGCCGCCAATGATGACTACGACAGCTTTGACGCCGTACTTGCTGCTTATCTTGAAAAAACCACCCCCGGCGACCTCGCCGGGGTGTGCATTGCCATCGCCGGTCCCGTGCATTCCGGCGAAGGCGAACTCACCAACCGCGACTGGTTCCTCAGCGTGGAAAATCTGCGCGACCAAACCGGCGCGCCCCATGCGGAACTGATCAACGATCTCTCCGCTCTGGGTTACGCGCTGGCGCGGATTTCCACCGATCCGGTCTGCGGCACCAAACACGAGCCGACAAACGGCCAGGCACTGGTGGCTGGCATGGGCACCGGTTTCAACGTCAGCCCCACCCGTCGCAACGCCCGTGGCGGCCTGACCGCCATGGAAGCCGAACTTGGTCACGCCGAGCTGCCCTACTCCGTTGGCAAACTGCTGCGCGACGAATTGGGCGACGGCGCGGATGTCTTTGTCACCTATGAGGACTGCTTCTGCGGCCGTGGTCTGGAACGCCTGCACCAGGTGGTCAGCGGTCAACGTAAGGGCGGCAAAGACATTGTCGACGGCTTTGCCAACGGCTGCACAAACGCCACCCGCACCGTGCGCCTGTTTGCCCGCGCCTTGGGCCGCCTGACGCAAGCCATGATCCTGCAATATATGCCGCGCGACGGCGTGGCCTTTGCTGGCTCCGCCTCCCGCGGCGTGCTGACCTCCGCGGCGCTGTCCGACTTTATGGAAGAGCTCACCCGCGACGCCCATGACATTCTGGACCCGACCCACATCCCGATCAGCCTGATTACGGACGATGCCGCCGCGCTCGAAGGCTGCCTGCAATATCTGGAGCAGACGTCCTAAGCGGCCGCCGGGTTGACCTCGTAAGCCTTCAACTGCTGCCAAAACGCCTCCTGCGCCTCGGTCACATCCTCGGTCTTGCGCACCGCACAGATATTCCATGTGATCGGCGCGCGGGTGGGCACTTCCTTAAGCCGCCCCAGCGCGCGCATCTCTTCAAACGTTTCTGCCACCGCGCCAACAACAAACCCATCCTCCGCCGCCAACTGCGCCAGAAAGTGGTAGTCGTCGCTCTCCACTTGCGGCAGGGCTTTCACTATCGCGTCCGCCTCGGCGTCCCCGCCAAGCGCCTTGATCAGGGTTGCGCGCCAGTGTTTGTGCAAATGCGGCGAGGCAAACGGGTAAGAAAACATCTGCTTAAGCGTAACCACGCCCAGGTCATGGATCGGATGCTCAGGCCGCGCCACAAACATCACCGGACGTTTGGCAATCATCATGATCTCCACATTGTCCGCTTCCGGCGTATGGGTCAGATCGCCAATGAACATGTCGATCTCCCCCGCCTGCATCCGCTCCAGCGGCGCAATCCGCGCGCTCACATCCAGTTGGAACCGCAAATTCGGATGCGCCTTCATCACCTCCCGCAGCACCGGCTGGATCAACGCCCGCGGCACCAACGGCCCGCAACCAACCCGCAGCTGCCGCCCCTCGCCAGAGCGCAACAACTCCAGCTGGCGTGAAAACAGGCCCAATTCCTGCTCCAGCTTACGCGCCAGCGGCAAAAACTCCTGACCTGCACGGGTCAATCGACAGTTGTTGCGACCACGGTGAAACAACACCATTCCCGCCTGTTCTTCCGCCTGCTGAATGTAACGCGTCAGGGACGCATTGGAGACCCCCATCCGTCGTGCAGCCTCCTGAAAACTATTGGTTTCTGCCAAATGGAAAAACGCTTCCAGCGACGTTTCAGTGAGCATGCCTAGCCTCAATTTCAATTCTTGCAGCCAAACTTTCAAATCCTGAAACCATTATAAACCTCCGTTGCCACATCTCTGCGCACAACCTTACTTTGCAGCAGGTAACTGGACCTGTTTGAAAACGCGCAAGTATTTAGGATGTGATTTCGTGTCAAAACTCCCTGCAATGATGGTGTCGATGACGACAACCATCGCGGCACTGGGCTTCGCCGCTCAAGGCGCCCTCGCCGAAACCGAGCAACCCAATATTCTGGTGATCATGGCCGATGACGTCGGTTGGGCCAGCCTCGGCAGCTACCATCAAGGTGTGAAAAGCATCGAGACACCCAACCTCGACCAACTCGCCGCCGAAGGCGCGCGCTTCACCGATTACTACGCCCAACCCAGCTGCACCGCAGGCCGCTCGGCCTTCATCACCGGGCAGTTTCCGGTCCGCACCGGCATGCACACCGTGGGCTTGCCCGGCGATCCCGTTGGCTTAAACGAAAACGATCCAACTCTGGCCAACATGCTCAAGGGGCTGGGCTACACCACCGGCCAATTTGGCAAAAACCACCTTGGCGACCTGAACCAATTCCTGCCAACCAACAAAGGCTTTGATGAGTATTGGGGCTGGCTCTACCACCTCAACGCCATGGAATACACCACCGACCCGGATTGGCCGGATGATCCCGAATTCAACAACCAATTTGGCCCCCGCAACATCATTCACAGCTACGCCACCGACACCATGGACGAGACCGTCGATCCACGCTGGGGATTGGTCGGCAAGCAACGCATCGAAGACGACGGCGCCGCCCCGCCCGAACGTCAGAAAACTCTGGACGACGAAGTCACCACTTACACCCTGGACTTCATCGACCGCGCCGTGGACGCAGATACGCCTTTCTTTGTTTGGATGGCCCCTGCCCGCGCCCACGTCTGGACTCACCTGAGTCCGGAATATGAAGCCATGCTCGGGGATGGGCGTGGGCTTCAAGACGTGGTCATGAAGGAACTGGACGACAACGTCGGCAAAGTGCTCGCGCATCTTGATGACCGCGGGATCAGCGACAACACCATCGTGTTGTTCACCTCTGACAACGGCCCGGAAACCATGACTTGGCCGGATGGCGGCACCACGCCGTTCCATGGCGAGAAAGGCACCACCTGGGAAGGCGGCTTCCGCGTGCCAGCCGTGGTGCGCTGGCCCGGCCAGATTGCCGAAGGTCAGGTGCTCAACGGCATCTTTGACGCCATGGACTGGATGCCCACCCTGGTTGCCGCCGCTGGCGGACCAGAGGACCTGCCCGCAGCCATGCTGGAAGGCCATGAAGGCTACAAGGTGCATTTGGACGGCTACAATCAGCTCTCCTATCTGCGCGGCGAAACAGGCAGCAACCGCAAGGAAATCATCTACTATGAAGGCACCGATCTTCAGGCCGTGCGCTACAACGACTGGAAAGCCCATTTTGTGATCCAGGAAAAAGGCTGGGCCGGCCCTAAAGAAGAGCTCAACGCCCCGTTGCTCTTCAACCTGCGGCGCGATCCGTATGAGAAAGCGGCGGAGGAATCCGGCATGTACACCCGCTGGATGGGCAACAAGATGTGGGCCTTTGGCCCGGCAGCCCGCCTCGTGCAAAAGCACCTGTCCACCTTTGCGGACTTCCCGCCACGCGGCAAAGCCGTCGGCAACGAGGATCACGTGCAAGAACAGGTCTCAACGGAAGGTGGCATGTCCCAGTAGAGGCACCTCGGGACACCCTCTCCCGCCTCCACTTTGCCATCCCAAAGGCGCAGCCCCTCGGCTGCGCCTTTTTTCGTTTACCAGCCACACCCTGACAATCCGCCTTGCTGCCTGCCAACTATACGTTATAATATAACATAACGTAGTCAGCGAAGCGTCTCTCTCTCCTGAAAGTAGACCGGCCCCACTCCAATGGTGCGGCTCAGCCCCGCAAAACACCCCAACACCTGCGTCTCCTTTCTGGAAAGGCGCCCCCAATAGGATGTCTGCCCGATGCACTCCGGCACTTTGACCGCAAGCAGCTTCTGCTGCACCGGCCGCCAAACTCAATATTCGCCCATAGTTTTCTCTCCAAAACCGTCTCCTACACTCGGGGCGCTAAGACGATGATCTGTAAAGACAACATCCACTTTCCCGACCATATGCGCGTTGCGATTATTGGCGCAGGCCCGGCTGGCCTTGGCGTTGCCCGCGTACTGCGAGACCTCGCTATCCCCGACGTCTGGGTGCTGGAACGCGGGAAGGTCGGCCAGAGCTTTCTCAATTGGCCATCCGGCACCAAGCTTTTGACACCGTCTTTTGCGGGCAACGTCTTTGGCATGACAGACCTCAACGCCATCAGCTTTGACAGTTCCCCAGGATGGTCTCTGCGGCGCGAACACCCTGATGGATTGGCTTACGCGCAATACTTGGAACATGCCGCTGTCGCCTTTGGCATCAATGTTCAATGCGGCGTCGAAGCACAATCCATTTTGCCGGAAGGCGAAGGGTTTGCGCTGGTTACCAATCACGGTCAGTTTACCGCTGATTTTGTCATCTGGGCCTGCGGACAATTTAGTGCCCCCTCTGACGGCGATCTACCAGGCGCAGAATTGGCGATACACTACGGACAGGTACGCAACTGGCAAGACGTCCCTGGCGAAGAGGTCTTTATTATTGGTGGGTACGAAAGCGGAATAGATGCGGCGATCGGTTTGGCCCGCGCAGGCAAACACCCGATCGTGCTGGATTCGGGCGCGCCGTGGCTGGGTGAGGACAAAGATCCAAGCAAGAGCCTCTCCCCATACACACTGCAGCGGATTGATGAAGCCCGCGAAACCGCGCCCATCACGCTCATACCGGATGCTGAAATCATCGCTCTGGACCAAGAACAAGACGGCATCCACATCCTTGCCGCGGACGGGCGAAGCTGGCTGTCCACCAACACGCCAATCCTTGCAACCGGTTTTGGCAGCGGCACAGCGCCGGTTTCAGAATACTTCGACTATGATGACAACGGGTCTCCGCTCTTGTCTTCACAGGACGAGTCCGCAGTCTTCCCCGGCCTCTTCCTTGTCGGCCCAGAAGTCTCCCACAACGGCCATCTCTTCTGTTTCATTTACAAGTTTCGCCAGCGTTTTGCAGTGGTCGCGCGCGCCATCGCAGCCCGCATGGGTGTGGATACCTCACCTCTCGAAATTTACTACGAAAACAACATGTTCCTCGACGACCTTTCCTGTTGCGACGACGACATGTGCCTTTGCTGACACCTCCAAATCTCAAAGAAAGTGATCTCGCTCCATGACCGCTGAACACATTGTGCCACAGCCCCCCGATGCCCCCAACACCACTGAACCCGGCTTGGCGGGGGGTGGCGTTGCCGCCCTGTTATTGGGAGCCATGCTCGCCGGGGCATCGATGGGACTTTTGTCCCCGACCACAGGCGACACGGCCTCAAACTGGATTGACCCAACGCTGCTCCTTATGATCTCGCTTTTGCTATTCGAACTGCGCCCCAAGTCCATTGTCCAAGGCTTTGGCAACCTACGTTTCCTCGGTCTCACTTGGGTGGCCAACTTCCTGATTATCCCATTCATCGGCTTTGGCATTGCGTCCCTGTTTCTGTCAGGCCAGCCACTTTTGTTCACGGGGCTGGTTATCTACTTCATGTCTCCTTGCACCGACTGGTTTCTTGGCTTCACACGAATGGCGCGTGGCGACACCGCATTGGGCACAGCCCTCATTCCAATCAATATGCTCACACAGATCCTGCTTTTCCCGGTCTGGCTTTGGCTGTTCACGCGCCACACAGGTCTTGTCGATTTCGCATCCATCACTGGCACGTTGGCCGAGTGGTTTGTTGTTCCGCTGATCGCCGCGCAAGTGCTCCGGTTCGCGCTCGACAAACTACTTCCGGACGCCAGCTTTCAATTTGTCGTGCGCTGGGTCGGCCACATTGTGCCAGTGGTGATCGCTGCGCTGATCCTGCAAATCTTTGCGGCCAACATCGGCGTCATTGCCGCGCATGCCGATGCCTTCGCCACAATTCTACTCGCGATTTTCCTGTTCTTCGTGGCCACATTCATCCTAGGGGAGTTGCTCTCAAAATTCGCAGGTCTGGATCATCCAAAACACGCGCTCCTGTCGATGACCACCGCCGCGCGGAATGCCCCCATGATGCTGGCGATTACGGCCGTCGCAATTCCGGACCAGCCATTAATCTTGGCCGCCCTTGTGATTGGCATGTTGATCGAATTCCCCCACCTCACCGCGCTGAAACAAATCCTGCTGCGCCAAGCCGGCCAACAAGCGGTTGTCGCTTCCTAAGCCGCAATCCCGACAACATTAATCGGAGATAGGAGCAGATCCCAAGACGATCCTCGCCTTGCTGCTCCTAGGGACAAAGGCGCAGCCTACCACTGCGCCTTTGTTCTCAAATCACTCCAAAGAATATTGAACACACCAAAATCACACGTTAAAGGGCCCATATGTTATGTTATAACATGATTCCTGAGTGAAAATTGGACACCCTATGCAACACACTGCTTTCAAACATCTCACCGCCCTCTCCATTGGCGCGCTGATCGCATTTTCATCCCAGGCAGTGGCACAATCCGCCACAACCGACACCAAAGAGCACAAGCACTCCCATGCCCACGATCACAAAAAGGCTGAGCCAAAACTGATCGACGAGTCCAAGGTGCAAGCCCGCGCCTTGACCGATTGGGAAAACGACTGGCAATCCGTCTACCCCTTCTTGCAGGACGGCACCCTTGATCCCGTGCTGGAACACAAAGCCAAAAGCGGCAAAAAAACCGCCGAGGAGTACCGCGCCTACTATGAAACGGGTTTCAAAACCGATGTCGACCGCATCCAGATCGCAGGCGACACCGTTGCCTTCTTCAAAGACGGCAAACCGGTGCAAGGCACTTATCAAGCGGACGGCTATGAAATCCTGACCTACAAATCCGGCAATCAAGGCATCCGCTTCGTTTATGAAAAATCCGGTGGCGACGCCGCCGCACCGCAGTACATTCAGTTCAGCGACCACGAAATGGTGCCCACCAAGGTGGACCATTACCACCTCTATTGGGGCGAAGACCGCGCCGCCCTGCTGGAAGAAGTCACCAACTGGCCCACCTATTTCCCTGCCGCTTGGAGCGGCGCGGACATCGTAGAAAACATGACCAGCCACTGACTGGATTAGTCCGCCCCCATATAAAAATGGCCCCCACCATCGCTGGTGGGGGCCACTCTACAGGATCAAAGGTCCTTAGTGCTTAAACCGCTGGATCTCCCCGCTCTCAAGCTTTGCCACATAGGCCCGCATCTCGCGTTTCACCACGGGGGCCAGGAAATAAAGACCCAGAATGTTTGGCACACAGATCAGGAACACCAGCGCATCCGAGATATCCAGGATCGGACCCAGCTGCACAACACAGCCCAAAGCCACAAATGCGCAGAAGATCAGCTTGTAGACTGTCTGCAGTGTCTGATCTTCGCCAAACAGGTAGGTCCATCCTTTAAGCCCATAGTAGGACCAGGAGATCATGGTTGAGAAGGCAAAGAGCAGTGCCCCAAACGCCAGAGGCACAGGGAACCAGCCAATCTGACGCTCAAACGCCGCTGAGGTCATCGCAACGCCAGTTGCCTCCCCCGCGAAGTTGGGATCAGCCACTTGGCTTGTGCCGATGACAAGCGCGGTGATGGTACAGATCACAATGGTGTCGATGAAGGGTTCCAGCAACGACACATAGCCTTCTGTCACCGGCTCATCGGTCCGCACAGCAGCGTGGGCAATCGACGCGGACCCAATGCCCGCCTCGTTGGAGAACACCGCCCGCTGGAAGCCAATGATCAACGCGCCCAAGGCCCCGCCGGTCACGCCTTCACCGGTGAAAGCGCCGGAGAAAATGTTGCCAATCGCTGCCGGGATCGAGGTGAAATTCATCAGGATCACGATGATCGCAAACACGCAGTAGAAGATCGCCATAAACGGCACAATCTTCTCAGTCACGCGGGCGATGGATTTGATCCCGCCAATGATGACGGCAAAAACAACCCCTGCAAGGATCAAGCCCACCAGCCAACCGTAGCCATCCAGCGCCCCACCGGCGACGGTGTTCAATTGCACGTAGGCCTGGTTGGATTGGAACATGTTCCCAATGCCCAGAGCGCCGATAAAAATACCGATGGCATAAAACGTGCCCATGAACTTGCCAAAGCCCACCATGCCACGCTCTTCAAACCCTTTGGTCAGATAATACATCGGGCCACCCGACACAGACCCATCCGGGTTCTCATTGCGGTATTTCACGCCAAGCGTACATTCGACAAACTTGGTGGACATGCCCAAAAAGCCCGCGACGATCAGCCAGAACGTCGCCCCGGCGCCGCCCACGGTCACCGCAACCGCGACCCCGCCAATGTTACCGATGCCCACTGTGCCGGACACCGCTGTGGCAAGCGCTTGGAAGTGCGACACTTCGCCAGCGCTGTTGGGGTCTGCGTAATCCCCCCGGACAAGCGCGATTGCGTGCTTGAACCCACGCAGATTGATGAAGCCCATATAGAAGGTGAAAAACACAGCCCCCACGACCAACCACAGCACAACAAGCGGAAGATTGGCCCCGGCAACCGGGATCTTAAAAAACACGACTGAGCCAATAAACGAGGCAATCGGCGCGGTGAAATTGTTGATGGTTTCATCAATGCCAGCATAGGCTGGCCCAGCGATCGAAAGCGCTGCAAACAGAAAAAACAGGATGCGAGTCATAATGCTCCTCCGGACACTCAAATTCAAAATCAAGGAACGACGACAACCGGCACAGGCGCGGTCTGGATCAGGTTGCCTGCGACGCTGCCAAACAGCAGCGACTTCAATCCGCTGTGGCCTCGGCGGCCGATTAAGATCTGAACCGCGCCGTATTCTTTGGCGATGGCAATCAAAGTTTCCGCGGGGTGTCCGTGACGTACAATCCCGGCGTACTCCAAACTTTCCCCGTCAAGCCTCTTTAGGGCGGGGGCGACAATCTCTGAGTTGGCGCGTTCAATTTCGGTTTCCCGACGTTTGTGGCGGGTCGCGTTCTCTTCAGCGGTGCTAAAGGAATACGGCGACCATTCAATCACATAGGCAACAACAACTTTGGCCCCACCCTGTTTCGCTCTGGCAATAGCATGGTCGAGCGCACGGTCAGACCCGTCACTCCCATCCACCGCCAATAGTACAACATTTTCCATAACTTACTCCCTATTGAATATACATTTAGGCGTATCGATCTTGCGTCGTTCCCGTCTAAATTGACCGACCCTAGGTCAAGCAGACATCACTCAATAGAGCCAGTTTTCCCAACAAATAAGTCCTGTTCTCAAAATGCGCCAGACAAATGCCTTGAAAACACTGATTGCTAGCGCCCAAAAGGCATGACCAACAGGCGGATTTCGTGAGGTTGTAGTCTTCATAGAAACCAAGAGCTGGCCAATATCGCGGGCCACCGCCTGTCCTAACCCGATCACACCTCTCCGCCAAAGATCTGTGGAGCAAGGCACCCCGCCAGCAATCAAATGTTGCCCCTTTGTTCCTTTTCTCTTAAGTTCCCAAAACACACACTGCACAATAAATTTTCAACCAGCCGTTCGTCTTCTAGGCCATCACATGACCAAAATCGATTTCAAGAAAACCCTCAAACATCTCTACGTGCCCTCCGCCAAAGACTTCGCCCTTGTCGAAGTCCCGGACATGACCTTTGTGAAAATCGACGGCCACGGCGCCCCGGGCAACGACGCCTATCAACACGCCCTCTCCTGGCTCTACCCGGTCAGCTACGGCCTGAAGTTCTACTCCAAAAAGGTTTTGAACAAAGACTACGTTGTGCCACCCCTCGAGGGCCTCTGGTGGGCCGACGACATGACCGCCTACACCGACGACCGGCGCGAGGAATGGCATTGGACCATGATGATCATGCTGCCGGATTGGCTTGATGACGCCGCCTTTGCCGCCAGCGTGGAAAAAGCCTCCCAAAAGCTCGGCGACCCTCCTGCCACTCTACGGCGCGAGGTCTTGCACGAGGGTTTCTGCGCCCAAATTTTGCACGTCGGTCCGTATAGCGAAGAAGGCCCGACCATCGCCAAGCTGCACAAAGAATACCTGCCGCAAAATGGCCTGACAGAAAACGGCCACCACCATGAAATCTACCTGGGCGACCCGCGCAAAACCGCTCCGGAAAAATTACGCACCGTCCTGCGCCACCCGGTTCGGAGGCTCTAGCCCAACAATGGCAGATTGCCGCAAGACCCGGAATTTGCCGTGCAAGGAAAGGCGCTTATGCTAGTCTCATCCCAGCAGGATTTAGCGGAGCGCAGCGATGCCCACAGCCCTTGTTCTTGGCGGCTACGGCCTCATTGGCGCCGCCTGCATGGCGGCACTGGCTGAGGCCGGATATGACGTGACCGGCGTCGGGCGCAATGCCAAAGCCGCCTCCCGCTTTCCGCAGTGTCGCTGGAAACATCTCGACCTTACGTCCTTGCGCGCGGATCATTGGCCCGCCTTGTTGCAAGACACCGACGTGGTGGTGAACGCCTCCGGCGCCTTGCAGGATGGCGCCCGCGACAGCCTTTCCCAAATTCACGTTGAGATGGTCCGGCACCTTGCGAATGCTGCCGCCCAAACCCAAACCCGCGTGATCCAGATCTCCGCTGCAGGGGTGTCGCCAGAGGCCGACACCGCCTTCTACCGCACCAAGGCCGAAGGTGACGCGCTGTTGACCACCTCTCAGGCCGACCACGTCATTTTGCGCCCCACTCTGGTGCTGGGCCGCGAAGCCTACGGCGGCAGCGCCCTCCTGCGCGCGCTTGCGGCCTTGCCGGCCGTCCTGCCCCACGTGTTAGGGGACAGCCCCATCCAAACTGTCGCCCTTGCCGACGTCGCCCATGCCGTCGCACTGGCCTGTGACCCCCAAGTACCCTCCGGTACCATCGCCGACATCACCGAGCCAAATGCGCACAGCTTTAGCAGCCTAACCCTGCACACCCGCGCCTGGCTTGGCGTACCTCCGCCCCTCTGGCGGCCGCACCTGCCAAACTGGACACTCAAATTCACCGCCCGCGTGGCCGACACGCTTGGCTGGTTAGGCTGGCGGGCGCCCCTGCGCAGCACGTCGCTAACGGTTTTCTCAAAAGGCATTTCCGGCAACCCGCTGCCCTGGCACCACCTCACCGGCCACACCTGCCACCCATTGGCAGCCACTCTGGCAAGCCACCCCGCCACCGCGCAGGACCGCACCGCGGCAAGGGTTTACCTGGCGCTTCCGCTCGCCATCGCCACGCTGGCGTTTTTCTGGCTGCTCTCCGGCGCCATTGGCCTAATCCAAACACCCGAAGCCATGCGGGTTCTAACCACCACTGGCAGCAGTCCCACCTTCGCCGCTTTCGCTGTTATTGGCGGTGGCATCGCTGACACCCTTCTTGGAGGCGCAATCCTCATCCGACGCCACACCCGCAAAGCCGCCATCGGCATGATCCTTCTCTCCGCCGCCTACCTTCTGGGCGCAGCATTGATGACACCTGCCCTCTATGCCGATCCGCTTGGCCCTATGGTCAAAGTCCTGCCCGGCATCACACTCGCCGCCTTGGTGGCCCTGCTAATGGACGACAGATGATCGAAGAGATCCTCCGCTTTGCCCACGTCCTCGGCGCCACCGTTCTCTTGGGTACGGGGGCTGGCATCGCCTTCTTTATGGTCCTATCTCACCGCAGCCGCGACCCCGCCCTGATCGCCCATGTCGCCGGCATCGTAGTGATCGCCGACACCATCTTCACCGCCACCGCCGCCGTTCTGCAACCGATCACCGGCACACTATTTGCTTGGCACCTCGGCTGGTCGCTCTTGGAACCTTGGCTACTGATTTCGCTGATCCTTTATGTGGTGGTTGGTGCCTTCTGGCTGCCGGTCGTCTGGATCCAACTACAAATGCGCAACATTGCCCGCACCGCCCGCGACACTCGATCGCCCCTGCCAGATCGCTACCTCAAACTCTATCACATCTGGTTCGCCTGCGGCTTCCCGGCCTTCTTTGCGGTCATGGGGATTGTCTGGCTGATGCTGATGAAACCGGCATTCTGACACAAAAAAGGCGCGGCATCGCCGCGCCTTCCTCATTCCTTTCACCAAAGATCACTTCAGATCAAAGCGATCCGCATCCATGACCTTGCACCATGCGGCTACAAAATCGCCAACCAGCTTGGCCGCGCCATCGGACTGACCATAGACCTCAGCCAGCGCCCGCAGCTGCGAATTGGAGCCAAACACCAGGTCCACCCGGGTTGCCGTCCACTTCACGTCGCCGCTAGCGCGATCCTTGCCCTCATAAACGCCATCACCGGCCTCAGCCCAAGTGGTGCCCATGTCCAGCACGTTCACGAAGAAGTCGTTGGTCAGCTGCCCGACCCGATCGGTGAACACACCATGCGCTGCGCCGCCATGGTTGGCACCCAGCACCCGCAGGCCACCGACCAAGGCCGTCATCTCTGGCGCGGTCAGCGTCAGCAGCTGCGCCTTATCCACCAGCATCTCTTCTGGCGACACGGTGAATTGGGTCCGTGCGTAGTTACGGAAGCCATCGGCCTGCGGCTCGAGCATGCCCACGCTTTCCACGTCGGTCATCTCTTGCGTCGCATCGCCACGGCCCAGCGTCACCGGCACGGAGACATCATGCCCCGCATCCAGCGCTGCCTTCTCAATTGCCGCCGCGCCACCGATCACAATCAGGTCCGCGAGGCTCACCGGCTTGCCAAAGTCCGCCTTCACACCTTCCAGTGCTGACAACACCCGCGCCAACTCAAGTGGCTCATTGGCCGCCCAGTCTTTCTGCGGCGCCAGCGCGACCCGCGCCCCATTGGCCCCGCCGCGCATGTCACTGCCCCGGAAGGTGGACGCCGAGGCCCAGGCAGTTTTCACCAGATCACTCACCGACAGGCCAGAGGCCATCACCGCGGCTTTCAGTGCTGCGACATCCTCTTCGGACAGGTCCGTCTCAGACGCCGGAACCACATCCTGCCAGATCAGCTCTTCGCTGGGCACTTCTTCGCCAAGATAGCGCGCCCGTGGCCCCATATCGCGGTGGGTCAGCTTGAACCACGCCCGTGCAAAGGCATCCTGGAACTCCTCGGGGTTCTCATGGAACCGTTTGGAAATAGGCCCATAAATCGGGTCCATGCGCATCGCCATATCGGCAGTGGTCATCATGGTTTTGACCTTCTGGCTTGCGTCATGTGCCGCTGGCGCCATGTCCGACTCAGACACCCCAACCGGCTCCCAAATCCATGCCCCGGCAGGGCTCTTGGTCAGGTTCCAGTCATACCCAAACAGCAGATCAAAATAGCCGTTGTCCCACTGGGTTGGGTTCGCCGTCCACGCGCCTTCGATGCCCGACGTTGTCGTGTCACCGCCATGGCCAGTGCCATGCGCGTTGATCCAGCCAAGCCCCATTTCTTCGATGCCTGCGGCCTCCGGCTCCGGTCCAACAAGGGTCGGATCGCCCGCCCCATGCGCCTTGCCAAAGGTATGGCCACCAGCCACAAGCGCGACAGTCTCTTCATCATTCATCGCCATCCGGGCAAAAGTCTCGCGAATATCGCGACCAGAGGCCAAAATGTTAGGCTGACCATCAGGCCCTTCCGGGTTCACATAGATCAGGCCCATCTGAACCGCCGCCAACGGGTTTTCTAGATCACGATCCCCGGAATAACGTGAGTTCTCGCCGCCAGATTCTTCCAGCCATTCGGTCTCTGCACCCCAATAGACGTCCTCTTCCGGTTCCCACACATCTGGGCGACCACCGGCAAAGCCAAAGGTTTTGCCACCCATGCTTTCAATCGCCGCATTGCCCGCGAGAATATAAAGGTCCGCCCAGCTGATGGAGTTGCCGTACTTCTGCTTGATCGGCCACAACAGCCGCCGCGCTTTGTCAAGATTGCCATTGTCCGGCCAGCTGTTCAGCGGCGCAAACCGCTGCTGCCCTGTGCCACCACCGCCGCGGCCATCCGCGGTGCGATACGTGCCTGCCGAGTGCCAGGCCATACGGATGAAAAGACCGCCGTAGTGACCGTAGTCCGCCGGCCACCAGTCCTGGCTGTCTGTCATCAGCGCATAGAGGTCTTCTTTGAGCGCCTTAAAGTCCAGCTTGGCGAACTCTGCGGCATAGTCAAAATCTGCTCCCATAGGGTCAGACTTGGCAGAATTCTGGTGCAAAATCCGCAGGTTCAGCTGATTAGGCCACCAATCACGATTGCCCCGCGCTTGCTGCGTCACCGCGCCGTGCATCACTGGGCAGCCACCTGATTTCATGTCTCCGTCCATATCGTCCTCCTGTCAAAGTGAGATGGGTCACGTTTTGTCTGGAACCATTCTAAGCACAGGAGTTTCATTTAACGAAGTTGCATTTTCCGATCACATTGATAATCAAAGACTATGAATAATCTCACACTGCGCCAGCTCCGCTATTTTGATGCCCTTGCCGAACACGGCCACTTCGGTCGCGCGGCAGATGTCTGCGCCATTTCACAGCCCGCCTTATCCGTGCAAATCAAAGAGTTGGAGGAAAGCTTCGGCGCACCTCTCTTGGAGCGCACCACCCGTCGCGTGCGGCTCACATCCTTTGGCGAAGACGTGCTTGTGCGCGTACGCGAAATCCTGCGCAGCGTCGATGAACTGGGCGATATGGCCCGCGCGGCGCAATCCGGCCTCACCGGTCGCCTGCGCCTTGGGGTGATTCCCACAATTGCGCCCTACCTGCTGCCCGCCCTGCTGCGAGAGGTAAAAGCCACCTTTCCCGACATGTCCCTCATGGTGCGCGAAACCATGACTGCCAACCTTTTGGCCGAACTGCACGCGGGCCGCATCGACACCGCGATTGTCGCCCTGCCCGTGTCCGAGCCCGCCTTCACCGAAGTGCCGCTTTGGTCCGAAGAATTTGTGCTCGTAAGACCTGACACCGAATCCGCGACGCCGGTCCCCGCACCAGAAACCCTCGAACGCGAACGGCTGCTCTTGCTCGAGGAAGGCCACTGCTTCCGCGATCAAGCCCTATCGTTTTGCTCCCTGCCCACGGCCCGTCCTCACGAGGGGCTGGATGGCTCCTCGCTCTCAACACTGGTGCAGATGGTTGGGGCTGGTCTTGGCGTCACTGTGATCCCGGAAATGGCTGTGCCAGTGGACACGCCCGCCGCCGCTGTGAGCGTCGCGCGGTTTGCCGGGGCGCAACCGGCCCGCACCATCGGCATGATCTGGCGCAAAAGCAGCCCGCTGGCGTCCCAGTTGCAAGAACTCTCTGACGTGGTGCGCGGTGTTGGGGAATCACTCTGACGCAACGCGCGCTGCGTTAAGGCGAGAGCCGACCCCAAAATCCGCACCTCCGCAAAACAGTCGTGATACCGACAAAATACCGACGTGAAATTTGGGGGTTAACGCCGCCAAAATCCGGCGCAACACTTACTCTTTCGTGACGTCGTGTAGATAGATCCAGTCAAACTGCCCCATCATCTTGCGCGGCGCCAAAGTGGACGCCATGCGAATCCCCATATGCGCTGCCATCCGCAATGGCCGGTTGCTCAGATGGTATTTCCACGCGTTTTTGCTGGCGGTGTCCACAACCTTGGTCACACGCCCCACGCGCCGCGCGTGATAAGCTGCCAGGCCACTGGCAAAATCTTCCGCCTTTTCAAGCGCATCGCCCAAAACCCAGGCATCCTCCATCGCCATCACCGCCCCCTGCGCCATAAACGGCAAAGTCGGATGCGCCGCATCTCCTAACAGCACGCAATGGTCCTTGTGCCACACCGGCGCCACCGGATGTCGAAACAATCCCCATTTGCGCACATCACTAACCTCGGTCAGCATGCGCCGCACAGCGCCACCAAAATCCTTGAATGTTTTCTGAAGGTTGGCCGGATCATCGGGAATGTGCCAGCCCTCCTCGGCCCAGCCCACCTGCTCTTGCACAGCGACAATATTGACCAATTCGCCGCCGCGCAGCGGATAGCTCACCACATGGCGTTTCGGCCCCATATGCACCTGCGCCACATCCGGATGTGCCATGGTATTTGGCACCGTCGCCCGCCAAGCTGTCTGTCGCGTGAAAAACGGCGCCACGGTGCCGTTGAGAACCGGCCGCATTTTGGAGTGCAGCCCATCCGCACCAACCGCCAAGTCCACGATCATCTCAGCACCGTTGGCCATCATCACCTTTGGCCGATCGCCGGGGACAACGGTCTCAACTTGCTGAAGCAAAAGCACTTTTACCCCAGCCGCCCGTACGGCCTCAGCCAGCACATCAATCAAATCCGCGCGATGCACAAAGTAATATTCCGTAGGGTGCAAGGGATCATTTTCAGAGATCAACCCAAGATCCAAACGACTCACCAACCGCCCTGCGGCATAGTCCCGCAGCTCCACTGCGTCCGCCCGAACCGCCCGTTTCTTAAGCGCACCGTCCACGCCCAGCGCCTTGAGCACAGCCATACCGTTGGGACTGATTTGTAAGCCCGCGCCAACCTCTTTGATCGCCTCGGCCTGCTCCAGAACATGCACAGAGGCCCCGCGCTGCTTTAACGCCAGCGCGGCGGTCAACCCGCCAATCCCCGCGCCAATCACGGTGATTTTTTTACCTTGCAAATCCATGGCTTAACCCTAATGAAAAAACGCCGAAGCAAAAGCCCCGGCGTCTTTATTTTTTGGTCCAAACCCTGCGATTTACCGTCACAGGGCAGTGCAAAATTAGTCGTCGCGATGCACTTTTTCGCGGCGCTCGTGACGTTCCTGCGCTTCAAGGCTCATGGTTGCGATTGGACGGGCGTCCAGACGTTTGAGCGAAATTGGCTCCCCCGTCACTTCGCAATAGCCATATTCCCCTTCGTCAATCCGACGAATGGCGCTGTCGATCTTTGCAACCAATTTGCGCTGACGATCCCGGGTGCGAAGCTCAAGCGCGCGATCAGTCTCCTCACTGGCGCGGTCAGCTACATCCGGGATATTGCGGGTGCTGTCTTGCAGACCCTCGATCGTGTCGCGGGTATCCGCCAACAGATCTTCTTTCCAGTTCAATAGTTTACGTCGAAAGTACTCAACTTGCCGATCATTCATGAACGGCTCATCTTCTGCGGGACGATAATCGTCGGGCAGGAAAGTTTCGGCTTTCATTTCTGCTCCCTCATCGCGGCTCACGTCCATCGTGGTATTCAAGTCAGACATGCAACCCCCCTTCTATGCTTGCAGCAAATACTCCCTTGGCCAGGGAATGTCACTACCTGTTAACCCCTCATTGCGGACAAATTATGTTCACGATAGGGTCTGCGCCGAATTAAGCGAACGGGCGGAGAAATTTCATGCAGTTTTCGGGCACCAAAAACTATGTCGCCACAGACGATCTGACGGTCGCGGTCAACGCCGCTGTGGCGCTGGAACGCCCACTGCTTGTCAAAGGCGAACCCGGCACCGGCAAAACCGAACTGGCAATGCAAGTCGCCCGCGGCCTGGGTTTAAAAATGATCGAGTGGAACGTGAAATCCACCACCAAAGCCCAACAAGGTCTTTATGAGTACGACGCCGTCTCCCGTCTACGCGACAGCCAGTTGGGGGATGAACGTGTCCATGACATTGGCAATTACATTAAGCGCGGCAAACTCTGGGAAGCCTTTGAAAGTGATGAGAAAGTTGTCCTGCTGATTGACGAGATCGACAAGGCCGACATCGAGTTTCCAAACGACCTTCTACAAGAACTCGATAAGATGGAGTTCCACGTCTACGAGACCGGCGAAACCATAAAAGCCAAGCATCGCCCGATCATCATCATCACCTCCAACAACGAAAAAGAACTGCCTGACGCCTTCCTGCGCCGCTGCTTCTTCCACTACATCCGCTTCCCGGAAATGGAGACGCTGAAAAAGATTGTTGAGGTCCATCACCCCGGCATCAAAGAGGCGCTGCTGACCACCGCGCTGACGCAGTTCTTCGAAATCCGCGAAACCGCCGGATTGAAGAAAAAGCCTTCCACATCCGAGGTGATCGACTGGCTCAAGCTACTGTTGGCCGAAGACCTGTCGCCAGAAGACCTGAAACGCGACGGGGCAAACGCCCTGCCGAAATTGCATGGCGCCTTGTTGAAAAACGAACAAGACGTGCATCTGTTTGAGCGTCTGGCCTTTATGGCGCGCTCCGGCCGCTGAGGTTTTCCCAATCTTTGGAACGGCCTGCCCCCGTGCAGGCCTTTCAAATTCACCACAGACACCGCATTCTTGCCCAAGTCTTTGCGCATGTTACGATCCAATTAAGGCCTGATTTCGTAGAAGGAATCGGCATCCAACCGGAGTCCGACCACCCATGTCCCAGCCTGACGTCCTGATCCGCCCTCTCACCGAAGCCGACCACGCAGAGTGGCGCCGTCTCTGGACCGACTATATCACCTTCTATGAAAGCACGGTGTCTGAAGAGGTCTACACCTCCACATTTGCCCGGCTTTTGGGCGATGATCCGCAGGATTACTCCTGCTTCGTGGCGGAGCTGGACGGCAAGCTTATTGGCCTGACCCACTACCTGTTTCACCGCCATGCTTGGAAGGTTGAAAACGTTTGTTATCTACAAGACCTCTACGCTGATCCGGAAGTGCGCGGCACCGGTGTGGGGCGCAAACTGATTGAAGCCGTGTATCAGGCAGCGGATGACGCCGGTGCGCCAAGCGTGTATTGGATGACCCAGGAATTTAACACCAACGCCCGCAAACTGTATGACCGGATCGGGCAGTTGTCCCCGTTTATTAAATATCAAAGGCCCTGATTTTGCGCTCTTTTCTGTCCTCACTGATCCCTCTGGCTTTTGCCGTGGCGGCCTGTACGCCCATCGGCGGCAACGGCGTGCCAACCCGCGCCGCAGTGAGCGACACCACCCTGCCTCCGGTCAAGGCCTTCTCCACCCCGCGCCCTATTCCGCCCAACAGATCGAACCGCGACATTGCCCGCGACTTTCTGGATCTGAGTTTTGAGCTGGAAAGCGGCCGCAGTCTCGACCGCCTCACCCGGTTTGAAGGCCCAATCACCGTGCGCGTCACCGGCGCGCCACCCGCCGGAATGATGCCGGACCTCAAGGCGCTGCTGCAACGCCTGCGCAACGAAGCCCGTATCGACATTTCGTTGACGCAATCGCCATCCGCCAACATCACCATTCAGGCGGTCTCACGCCGCGACATCCGCAAGGCCCTGC
Source organism: Shimia sp. (assembly GCF_022448905.1). Classification (GTDB taxonomy): domain Bacteria; phylum Pseudomonadota; class Alphaproteobacteria; order Rhodobacterales; family Rhodobacteraceae; genus Shimia. Next base: position 185,746 of record NZ_JAKVCW010000002.1, read on the forward strand.
CCCAAGCCGCCTGCTTTGTGGTGCCCAACATTTCGTCGTTGTCGCAATACCGCTCAGCCCGCCGCAGCGGTGCGGCCAATTGGGCTCTGCTGGAAGACCGCTCCAAAATCGCGATCTTCCTGCCCAACGACACCAGCCCGCAAGAAACCCGCGACTGTCTGCATGAAGAGCTGGCGCAGGCCCTAGGTCCCCTCAACGACCTCTATCGTCTGCCGGACAGCGTGTTTAACGACGACAACATCCACGCAGTGCTTACCGGTTTTGATATGACCATCCTGCGGGCCTACTATGATCCCACGCTGCGCAACGGCATGACCCGTGGCGAAGTGGCTACCCGTCTGCCCGCAATCCTGTCGCGCATCAATCCGCGCGGCGATCAGCTCTCCAGCAACCCGCTGCCGGAAACCCCACGCGCCTGGATCAACGCGGTGCAAACCGCCCTCGGCCCGGGCACATCGCCTGGCAACCGCCGCGCCGCCGCCCGCCAAGCCCTTGTCATTGCACAGAACAATGGCTGGCAGGATCATCGCCTCGGCTTTTCCCACTACGCGCTTGGTCGCCTGCTACAGTCGCAAGATATCGCCGCCGCGTTCACCCATTTTCAGGCCGCCGATCGCGCCTATCGGTCCGCCGAACGCTTTGGCCCGCATCGCGCCTTTGTCGCCACCCAACTCTCTGCCTACGCCATCAGCGCCGGCCAAAGCCGCGAAGCGCTCAACATACTGAACCCGCAAATCGGCCCCGCAGGCCGCTTTGAAAACGCCGCGCTCCTGTCCACCCTTATGCTCCTGCAAGCCGAAGCACTGGAGATGGAAGGCAAGTTCGAAGACGCCGGCGCCCTGCGTCTGGACAGTCTCGGCTGGGCACGATACGGCTTTGGCCCGGACTGGGCCGTCCGCGCCAAACTGCGCGAGATCACGGCACTCAGCCCGATCAAAGGGAGATCTTAAGACACCATGTTTGTACTTATTGGCGCCCTCATCGGCGCACTCACTGGTGGCACATTGGCCAAACGCCGCGGCGGCAAAGGCGCAGACATCCTGCAATACGGCTTTGTCTACGCCATGATCTTTGCGATCATCGGCCTGTTTATAACGCTCTTCATCCACCGTATGGCGCTCTGATCCATGTTCCTGCCCTTCTTTGAAAACCTGCGCGAGGCCCGTGTGCCGGTGTCCCTGCGTGAGTTTCTTGGCTTTCTGGAAGGGCTGAAGGCCGGGCTGGCCACCTACGATGTGGAGAGCTTCTACTACCTCGCCCGCACCATCATGGTGAAAGACGAGCGCAACATCGACAAATTTGACCGCGCCTTTGCGGCCACGTTTGACGGATTGGGTGAAATCTCCGCCCAGGACGTGCTTGAAGCCGTCGACATTCCCGAAGAGTGGCTGCGCAAGATGGCCGAAAAGCACCTCTCGGCCGAAGAAATGGCCGAGATCGAAGCCCTTGGTGGCTTTGACAAGCTGATGGAGACGCTGCAGGAGCGCCTGAAGGAACAGGAAGGCCGCCATCAGGGCGGTAACAAATGGATCGGCACCGCCGGCACCTCACCGTTTGGGGCTTATGGCTACAACCCCGAAGGCGTGCGCATCGGCCAGAAAGAAAGCCGCCATCGCAAGGCGGTCAAAGTCTGGGACAAACGCGAGTTCAAAAACTTCGACGGCTCTGTGGAACTGGGCACCCGCAACATCAAAGTTGCCCTCAAACGTCTGCGCCGCTGGGCCCGTGAAGGCGCCGCCGAAGAGCTGGATCTCAATGGCACCATCAAGGCCACCGCCGAGCACGGCTACCTCGATGTGAAAACCCGCCCTGAGCGCCACAACGCCGTAAAAGTCCTGCTGTTTCTGGATGTTGGCGGCTCGATGGACCCGCACATCAAGGTGGTCGAAGAGCTGTTCTCCGCTGCCCGGGCCGAGTTCAAACACCTCGAATACTACTACTTTCACAACTGCCTTTACGAAGGCGTGTGGCGCGACAACAAACGCCGTTGGAACGACCAGACCCCCACCCACGAAGTGCTGCGCACCTATGGGCCGGACTACAAATGCATCTTTGTCGGCGACGCCTCCATGTCGCCTTACGAAATTGCCTATGCCGGTGGCGCCAATGAGCATTGGAACCAAGAGGCGGGTCAAGTCTGGCTGGAACGTGCCCGTGACCAATGGACATCAAATCTCTGGATCAACCCTTTGCCGGAACAGCATTGGCAATACACCCACTCCATCGGCATGATCCGCGACATCTTTGAAAACCGGATGGTGCCAATGACCCTAGAAGGTCTTGAACGCGGCATGCGGGAATTGACACGCTGACGTGAGCGCGGGTTGAAGCCGCCCACGGCTTGCCTCATATCTCTACCATGATCAAACTGATGCCGATCCTCATCGCCGTGGTCTACGGCCTGCTGATGATGCGTTTTTCCGCGTGGCGCACCGCGCGGGAGCTGGACGCCAAATCGACGGAACTGGCCGATCCGCGCCTCAATCCCCTGATCAAAGACATGGCCAAAGCCCTCGATTTGCCGCGCATCCGCGTGCACATCTATGAGATTGAGCCCGTGAACGGCCTGGCCGCCCCGGATGGCCGCATCTTCCTAACTCGAGGTTTTTACAACCGCTACCGCGCCGGAGACGTGACCGCCGAGGAACTCGCCTCTGTGGTGGCGCATGAGTTGGGCCACGTCGCGTTGGGCCACTCCCGCCGCCGCATGATCGACTTCTCCGGCCAAAACGCCCTGCGCACAGCGCTCGCAATGGTGCTCAATCGCTTTTTGCCCGGCATCGGCCCTTTGGTGGCCAACACCGCCACCAGCCTGCTTTCCGCACGGCTGTCACGCGGCGACGAGTACGAAGCCGATGAATACGCCGCCGCATTATTGGTGAAATCCGGAATCGGCACCGCACCGCAAAAGGCGCTGTTTGAGAAACTCACACATCTGACTGGCGCCCATGGCGCCAGCACCCCCGCTTGGCTGCTCAGCCACCCCAAAACCGAAGAGCGCATTCAGGCCATCGAAAAGCTCGAACGCAAATGGGGCATCGCCAAAGCCTAGCCGCTCACGGCCTTCGCCAGCTTGGGAAGTCGCGCCTTTTTCAGCAGCCTCCGCATCTCCCACGCCTCACCGCTCAAGCGCTCCGCCTCTTGACGCACCGCTTCACACACCGCCGCAACACCGTCGGGATCCTCCTCCCAACATCCCCGCAGCAGTTCATCCGGCGCGATCCGCTCCAGCCCTTCTTCCGCCAGAATGTGCTTTGGGAAATCCTTGGCATTCACTGTGACAATCGCATCCGCCGATCCTGCAATCGCCGCCGCCAGCACATGAACGTCGTGCTCATCCGGCAAATAGAGCCGGTCTTCCAACGAAGGCTTCCACGTCACTGATGCCTTGGGCCAGCTCGCTTGCACCAACGCAATTTCACCCCGCGCCTGCGGCTCTCCTGTAGGGCCCAGCTTGCGTGCCGCCCGCGCCCATTCTTCCAAGATACGCGCCGACCACTGGGGCTCAAACGCGCCGGTCTTGGCCACACCCAGCAGCACCTCCCGCATCACGGTGGGATACAGAACGCAGGTATCCAGCAGTAGGCGCCTCACAGGTTAGGTCTCACAGCCGGAAAAACAAAGACTTGAGGTATCCGCTCTCCGCCAGCTGCGGCATCAAAGGATGGTCCGGTCCGGCAAACCCGGTGTGAATAAGCTGCGCATGCCGCCCCGCCCGGCCAATGCCCCGCACCGAGGCACCACGGAACCGCGCCAGGTCTGCCGCATGTGAACAGGAGCACAGCCCCAGATAGCCACCTTCTGCCACCAAAGGCGCGGCCAGCCGTGCCACACGTTCATAGGCCCGCAGACCTTTCTCCAGCGCCGGTTTGGATGGCGCAAACGCCGGGGGATCACAGATCACCACATCAAACTTGGCGCCCTCTTCGCCCAGCGCGCTCAACACCTCAAACGCATCGCCCTTGCGCGTGGCAAAACGGTCTGCCACATCCGCCGCCGCAGCCCCGGCCTGCGCCAGTTCCAACGCTGCCGCAGAGCCGTCCACCGCCGTCGCTTGGCTGGCACCGCCCGCCAGAGCGGCGAGAGAAAACCCGCCAACATGGGAAAACACATCCAAAACCTTTGCATCTTTGCAAAGCCCGGCGGCAAATCCGTGGTTGGGACGCTGATCATAGAAAAGCCCGGTTTTCTGCCCACCGGTCAAATCCGCCATATAGGTCGCGCCATTCATCACCACGGGCACCGGTGCCTCTGGCGCCGCGCCCACCATGACGGCACTATCGTCTTCCAGCCCTTCCAGCCCCCGCGCCCGGCCAGAACCGTTTTTCAGCACATTGGACACGCCAGTCACCGCCACCAGTGCCGCCACCAACGGCTCAAGCAGCGCTTCGGCCCAAGCGGCGTTGGGCTGCACCACAGTGGTGTCGCCAAAGCGATCCACCACCACGCCGGGCAGCCCGTCGGCTTCCGCATGGATCAGCCGGTAAAATGGCGCATCAAACAGACGCTCCCGCATCGCCAAAGCACGGGCAAATTTGCCCTCAAACCACGCCTGATCCACCTGCGCTTCAGGGTCACGATCCAACATGCGGCAAAAAATCTTGCTCTGGCTGTTGGTCGCGACAAGCCCAAGGGGCTGCCGCTTGTCATCCTCCAGCACCGCAAGCGTGCCGGGCACAAGCCCTTTGGTGCGCCGGTCGGTGACCAGCTCATTGTCATAGGCCCAGGGAAATCCATGACGGATCGCGCGGGCATTGGCTTTGGGCTTCAACCGCACAACAGGGCGGCTGGACGAAGAAGAGGACGGCATAGACATGCCGCCCTCCTACTTGTTTCTCTCGGGTGTGAAAACCCTTGTCTGCCTGCTTGGCTTATTCTGCCGCGGCCAGTTGCTTGCCAATCGGCTCCAACGGCTGAATACGCTTGGTGGCGCCACGGTCTGGAGCACCAAAGCCTTCCGCTTTGGTCAGCTCATCGCGGACCACACGTGCCAGGTGCTGCGTGATGCGGTATTTCTGGGTCAGACCGCGGGATTCCGCTTGAATGGCCATCTGCCCACCATAAGCCACAAGGCTCGCCTTGATCGGCTTTGGACCACGCAACACGGTGCCAGTTTCTGGCTCGATGATGGTCATTATAAACTCAATCGAGTGCACCCCACCCACGGTGTAGCGGGTCTTCTCTGTCAGCGCGTGAAAGCGGGTCACTTCGATCTCCACCCGCACCGGCATCGCACCGTCCAGCGGATAGGCGCCCAAACGCACACTCTCATCAAAAATCGCCTTCACTTGCTGATAGCGATCACCCGGTGCATCGCCACGCCACACGATGTCACCAGGAGGGTAGTAGAGGTTCGCCTCGGACACCTTCAGCGTGGTTGGCACCAGAACGTCAAAGCTCTCAAGCGCATAGGATGGCGCAGGCGCGGCCATCTCGGTGGATGGCACATCGTATGGCGCGTTCCGGCTTGCGGTGTCTACCGACGCACATGCGCTTGCACCCAATGCCAAGACCAGTGCTGCAAAGATTTTTCCCATCGCCATGTCCAACTCCTCGGGCGGTTCTCGCCTCTGCTGTGTCCCTGCAAATTTGCGCGCCAATTGGGGCACGATTGCGACCCGCGCTGGACGTTTCAAAGGAATTAACTAAAAGTTGAGACACCCAGTATCACCCGCCTGAGGCACTTGTTTTTATGACACAAACCGTCGCCACCGCATTGATCCTCAATCCTGAAGGAAAGATTTTTGCACATCGGCGCAGCCCAACACGGCGCCTGTTTCCCGGCTGTTGGGATCTGGCGGGTGGGCATGTGGACCCCGGTGAAACTGTCGAAGACGCTTTGTCCCGCGAGGTCTTTGAAGAAACCGGTTGGGCAGTGGATCAGATCCGCGCGGAACTGTCGCCAAAGACCTGGCAAGCCGAGGACGGCCCTCGGCATGAGTGGCAGTTCGTCGTGACTGTTTCAGGCGATCTGACAGCACCGGTACTCGAAAACGGCAAAGTCGACGCATGGTGTTGGATTGACCGCGAGAACCTAAAAACGCTCAAGCAAAACCGCCCCGCCGGTGACAGTTTTATACACGACAGTGTTTTGGAAGCGCTCGATTGGCTCGACGCAAACGCCTAACGCTCTATCAGTTACGAGGCCTTGAACGCCACCCACCACGGCGTTTGGGCGTGCGCATCTCCACGCTGCCCTCTTCCAGAACTTGTGTCATCGGATGGCCCGGATGCTTGCTGCCCAGATGTACAATCAACATCTCAATCGCATCGCGGGTGTCCACACCGTCCAGAAGCGACAGAGCCCAATCCAAAAAGATCGTCCGGCACTCCGAGGGCTCAATACCCTCCATCCGGTAACTCTCGTGGATCAGCCCCTTGGGGTCGCAATGCGAAATGTCCATGTCATGCCTCCCCTGTGGCCGCCAAGGCCGCTGTGACTGTCGTCGCCGCCGTCTCAGTCGCATCCGTCAACTTGCGCAACACAGCCTCGATATCGTCCGCACCGGTTTCACGCAACAAAAACGCCCGACCACCAGCGCCAATTGTATTGGGTGCAATGGTGCTGCCCGAAAGTAACTTCGACGCCAACTGCACCTGCCAGCAAAGCCGATAGGTGCTGGCAAGGTCTGACGCGTCTGAGGCAGAAAGCCAGCCAATTGCGACACCCGCTTGCAAGCCCTGCGTCACCGCCCGTCGAGACGATCCGGCCAAAAGCGCCCCGGTCTGGCTCAACAACTCGATATCCTGCAACCGACCTGCGCCAATCTTGGCATCCCATGGCCCGTCCGGCGCTTTGGCCGCCGCAATCCGCGCCCGCATTTCTTGCACGTCTTTGCCAATCGCTGCCTTGTCTTTTTCGGGTGCCAAAACCTCCTGCCGGAAGCCTTCGACTTCCGCCATCAACTCCGGCGCGCCGGTCACAGGCCGCGCCCGCGTCAGCGCCAGATGCTCCCAGGTCCAGGCTTCATTCATCTGGTAGTTCTTGAACGATGCCAAAGACGTCGCCACCGGCCCCTGCGTGCCAGACGGACGCAAGCGCATGTCGACCTCGTAGAGCCGCCCTTGCGACATGGGCGCGCTCAGCGCCGTCACCAAGGCCTGTGTGAACCGCGCATAATAGGGCCGCGCCGCCAAAGGCCGCCGTCCGTCAGAGGCTTCCACGCCATCCGCGTCATAAATCACGATCAGATCCAGGTCAGACGTTGCATTAAGCCGCTGCGCCCCCAAAGACCCCATGCCAAGCACAATCGCGCCCCGCCCCGGCATAGGCCCGTGTTTGGAGGCAAAATGATCCGCCACAGGCTGCCAGAGCCCTGCCAAAACCGCCTCGGCCAAATCCGCATACTGTCGCCCAGCCTCCTCCGCGCCGATCAAGCCGCGCAGATGATGTACCCCAATGCGGAACTGCCATTCCTTGGCCCACCGCCGCGAGCCATCCAGCTGCGCCTCATAGTCCTCATCCCGCGCCAGCCGCTCCTGCAGCTCTTCGGTCAACTCGCGCACGCCTGGCCACTCGGTAAAGAAGCTGCCGCCAATCACCGCGTCAAACACACCGGAGTTGCGCGACAAATGCTGTGCCAGCGCGGGCGCAGTGCCCACAATATCCACCAAAAGATCAATCAACTGCGGATTGGCCTCAAACAGCGAGAACAGCTGCACGCCAGCGGGCAGTCCACGCAAAAAGCCGTCCAACGCCAAAAGCGCCTCATCCGGCTTTGGCGCCTGCGCCAGACGCCGCAAAATCTCTGGCCGCACGCGGTTGAATATCTCCACCGCACGCACGCTGCGCATGGCCGGATAGCTCTCCCAACGTGCAATGACGTCCTCATCAAACGCGTGGGTCACATCTTCGCCACCCTCCGGCGCGGCATCCGGCGCAAAGAACCCCTCGGTCATCTCATGCACTTCGGTCAGCCGCTCCTGCAACTCTTTGCGAATGTCCGCCTCGTCGCGCCCCATCAGGCCCGCAATCCGGCCCCAGCCCTCTTCGCTTTTGGGCAACAGATGCGTCTGCGCGTCCGCCACCATCTGCACGCGGTGCTCCACCTCGCGATGAAAGCGGTAGTGATCGGACAGCGCTTCGGCCACATCCTCCGGCACCCAGCCCTTGGAGGCCAGCTTGCGCAACCCCGGAACCGTATGGCGGTCTCGCAGATACGGATCGCGCCCACCTGCGATCAGCTGCCGTGTCTGGGTAAAAAACTCGATCTCCCGAATGCCACCGCGCCCCAGCTTCATATTGTGACCGTCCAGCGTGATCTCACCGCCCAGCCCTTTGTGCTCACGAATGCGCAGTCGCATGTCATGCGCGTCCTGAATGGCGGCAAAATCCAGATGCTTGCGCCAAACAAAAGGCGTCAGCGTATCAAGAAACTTCTGCCCCGCTGCCAGATCGCCTGCCGAAGGCCGCGCCTTGATATAGGCCGCCCGCTCCCAAGTCCGCCCCAGGCTCTCATAATAGCGCTCCGCCGCCTCCATCGCGAGGCACACCGGTGTCACCGCCGGATCAGGTCGCAGACGCAGATCGGTGCGGAACACATAGCCATCGCCGGTGATGTCATTGAGCATTGCCGCCATCTTGCGCGTTGCCCGAATGAAACTCGCCCGCGCGTCATGATAATCCTCCGGATCAAACCGGCTTTCATCAAACAGACAGATCAGATCAATGTCAGAACTGTAATTCAGCTCATGCGCACCCATCTTGCCCATGGCAATCGACACCATGCCGCCCGCTGTCGGAATGTCATCCTCGGTAGCGCCGGGCAGTTTCTTGCGCCGAATTTCCGCACCAATCGTGGCCTCGAGCGCCAACTGGCTCGCCAGATCGGCAAAATCCGTTAACGTGCCCGTCACCTTTTCCAGCGACCACGCCCCAGCCAAATCGGCCAATGCCGTCAGCAAAGCCACCTTGCGTTTCGCAGCCCTTAAAGCGGTTGGCCGCTGATCCGGTGCACCGGCCTGCAACCCCGCAAACACCGCCGCCAAAGCCACATCCGCATCCTGCAACGCCTCCGGCAACCAGGCCGCTTCCTTGTGGATCAGGCTTTTCAGGTAGGGACTTGATCCCGCCGTGCCTTCAATCAACTTGGCCAGATCGCCAGACAACGCCGGCACCGCCGCCCGCGCCTCCGCACCAAGATCAGTGTCAAACGGGCGTGGCAGGCGGGTGATTTGTGATTCAAACAACATGGCGCGACTTTGAAACCGCCATGCGCGAAGGTCAATTGGCGGTGCTGCCGCAGGGGCGGCTTAAGGCACCCCGTCCCCGGTCAACGGCGTGTCCTGACTGAAGCTGTTGACCCAGTTCCCAATGCGCCTCTCCCACAGGGAGCTCACCAACATGACCTCCCAGTCAGACTTGCCAACCCGCAGATAATCTGCGCGATAGATCAGCAACCCGCTGTCCGCCTCCGTGGCCCGAACCTGCACCTCGCTCAGCCGGTATTTCGCCACCGTTGCGCCGCCGTCCAACTGCCCTGTGTGGGCGTCCTTTCCGGCAAAGCCATCGGGATACACCCCGATAAAATCTTCACTCAGCAACGCCCCATCCGCGTCCCCATCGCCTGTCACCAGCGCATCCCACACTTGGGTTTCCAGCGCCAACAAGGTCTCTTTCAAATCAGTCTGTTTTTCCATGCTGGCACCCTGCGGCGCGCCATGGCAGAAATCAACCCGAGGACGAGGAGACCAACTATGAGCAAAAGCCTGAAACGCGTGCGCGCCGCCTTAGAAGCCGCAGGCAAAGAGATCGACATCCGCGAAACCGACGGCGCCCGCACCGCGCAAATGGCAGCCGACGCCGTGGGCTGCGACGTCGATCAAATCGCAAAGTCCATTGTGTTTCAAAACGCCGACACCGGAGAGGTCGTCCTGTTCCTGACCGCCGGCGGCCGCCAAGTTGACCCTCACGCCGCCGAAGCGCTCCTTGGCGCACCTTTGACCCGCGCAGATGCCACCGTGGTGCGCACACAAACCGGCTTTGCCATTGGCGGGGTCAGCCCGGTGGGCCACCTCTCCCCAATTCAAGCCTTTATGGACACGCGCCTGACTGAGTTTGCACAAATCTGGGCCGCGGCTGGCACGCCAAACCACGTATTTTGCCTCTCTCCAGAGGATTTAGAGCAGATTTCCGGGGCCAAGACCTGCACTTTTAGCACCTAAAGCAAAATTTTTCTCGACCAATTTATTCAACCAATACAGACACATAACCATCAAATGTAAAAACCTTTCACATTTTCCCTTGCAATGCGCAGCCACACTCCCAATCTAGGTAATGTGAAAGCGATTTACATACCGCCTCACAGAGACACAACAGACACAACTCGGAGACAGTTATGACCCCTGCCGCAACCGCCCATACCGCCGACACCCAGCACCTCAGCTGGTTTGGCAAGAGCGAGGCCTGGCTGGACAGCAAAGGCAAAGGTGCCTGGATTGCCGCCATGGTTCTTGGCTTCGTGTTCTTCTGGCCTGTTGGCCTGGCCCTTCTGTTCTACATGATCTGGAGCAAAGATATGTTCAAGAAATCCTCCCGCAACCGCAGCTGTTCTCGCCGCATGCATGTGATGGCCTCCTCCGGCAACAGCGCCTTTGACAGCTACCGCGACGAGACCCTGCGCCGTCTGGAAGACGAGCAGAAGAGCTTTGAGGACTTCCTGGAGCGTCTGCGCGCCGCCAAAGACAAGGCAGAGTTTGACCAGTTCATGGACGAACGCGCCACCAAAGCGGCCGACGAGCGCCGTGAAACCGAAGACGCCTAAGCGCGCGCCTTTATGAGCAGTCACGGCGCGGGAGACATCTTCCGCGCCGTTTTCTATACAATACCGGCCCCCACCAAAACGAGAGAGACATGAGCCACCGCAGCTTTGCCCTACCCGATCCGGACACCCAGACCGAGTTTTACGAAGACGTGACTTTCAAGCGCCTGCTGGCGTGGCTGATCGACACCGGCCTGATCTTTGTGCTCTGTGTGCTGGTGCTGCCGTTCACCGCCTTCACCGGCCTCTTCTTCTTTGGTGCGCTGTTGTTTGTGTTTGGCTTTGCCTACCGCGTGGTCACCATAGCCACCGGCTCCGCCACCTGGGGCATGCGCCTGATGTCCATCGAACTGCGTCAATCCGACGGCAGCCGTTTTGATCTCGGGTCCGCCTTCCTGCACACCTTGGGCTTCACGGTGTCCGTAATGTTCCCAATTCTGCAAATCATCTCGATTGTGCTGATGATCACCACGGACCGCAAACAAGGCCTCACCGACCACGTCATGGGCTCCGTCGCCATCAACCGCGCCGCGCGGTACTAGAACGGCTAAAACCCAAATAGTGATTACCCTGGAGCGGGCGCACCGGACGCCCGCTATCTACATCACGCCCGAGCCCCCGAAGCGACGTTAAACAGTCCCTCACTGGAATGGATCTCTTGAGACAAGCGATCAACGGTACGGAATGCTAAACCCAAGATCTGCAAAGACCTGCGAAATCGAGATCGCATTGGACCACTGACTTTCGACGCGAAACATCCGATACCCCGCGCTTGGAACCGTACTGCCGAGCCCCCGGATATCAGGAAGCAAAACGGTAATTGGAAAAAAGCCGCGATAATTGACAGCTGTGTGCAAGTACAGCGCTTGCGCCTCATCTCGTTCATAGGCAGGTGCTGCAACAGCCCACGTCTTCTCCAAGTCATATTTGATCGACCAACTACGATCCCGGTTGCTTTCGTAAAAAGACCGCGACGCCCAATCCGACAAGTCCAAAGTCACGTCACCCGCCTTAGCTTGTCCGACGATGACCGCATTCTCTTCATGGGACCACAAATGCACCTTGGCAATGTCGTAGTCACTGCCGGCCCAAATCACGCGGACGGCGGCAACCTGCCCGGTTTCCAGAACATGCACACACAACTGGCCACAAGAGTTGCCAATGTAGCCAAACGTGCCCAACCTATCGACTTTCTTTTGGGGCAAAACGACATCGAGCACCTTGACCTGTTCAGCAAGTGGCATGTCGGGTGCAACGTCTGCTGGCTGTAAGCCACTGACCCAGATCTTTGAAACTGCAAATGGCCCCATCGCAAACACAACCGCCAACGTGGCCGAAATCAGCCATGCACTACGAGTTTCTCGCAAAATACCGGGCGCGAAAAAGAGCCCGTAGAAGAATCCGTTGATGCACACAATCATAACTGGGTAACCGATGAACAACGTATACAAGGCAATCATCAACGGCATCCCGGGGATGGCCGCTGCAACAGCCACAATTCCCAACAAAAACATCAGAACAAAATATGTCTTACGCAAACCAACTCTCCTTCTGGAAAGTCCTGTTTGCACGCAGATTAAGACAATTTTAAGGAGAGCCCTGACCGCAATCAGATACCTTAAGGCGCGCAGCTTTGTCTGCTGAACAAACCATAAACGCCACGCCGCAACCGAATTCGACATACATCCCAAAACGCAAAACGGGGGCCAAATGGCCCCCGTTTCTTTTTGGTCTTTTACGTCTCAGATCAGTTCCCGATCAGATCCGGCAGGATCGTCACGATCGATGGCACGTACCATAGGATCGCAAGCCCCACGACCTGGATGAGCACAAAAGGAATGATGCCCTTATAAATATGCCCGGTCGTGACCTCTCTTGGCGCCACCCCTCGCAAGTAGAAAAGCGCAAAACCAAAGGGAGGTGTCAGGAACGAGGTCTGCAGGTTCACCGCGATCATGATGGTGACCCATTTTGGATCAAAGGTACCGCCGTAGATGACCGGGCCGACAATCGGGATCACGATGTAAATGATCTCGAGGAAGTCGAGCACAAAGCCCATCACAAACAGCACCAGCATCACGATCAGGAAAACCTTGAACTCGTTGTCAAACGACTTCAGGAATTGCTGAATGTAATGCTCGCCACCAAAGCTGATCACCACCAGGTTCAGGAGCTGCGAACCGATCAGGATGGTGAAGACCATCGAGGTCACCTTCGCGGTTTCCCGCACGATCGGCGAGAGCACCTTGCCACGGAACAGCACGAAGCAGCCGTAAAGCAGACCAAACATCGCAAACAGATAGGTGCCTTTGGCCACGAAGAACGCAATCACGTTCTCAGTGGAGACAACTTCCTGGTTGATACGCAGGTCAAAGTTCACGCCTACAAGGATCATGATGATCACCGCAAAGGTCGACCAGATGATGATCCCGCCGGAACGGCCCTCATCGTGCAGACGCCGGTAAGCCGCCAGCATGATCGCCCCACCGGCACCCAGCGCAGCCGCCGGTGTCGGGTTGGTGATACCACCGAGGATCGAACCCAGCACAGCAATGATCAGAACCAGCGGTGGGAAGACCACACGCAGCAGTTCGTTTTTGCCCAGCAGACCCGCGCCATAGCGCACACCGTAGAGCGTCATTGCCAGAGGGATAGCCATGTAGATCAGCGTCCAACCCGGCGTTGTCACCGGCGAGATCACCAGTGCATCCACGGCCAGAGCCAGAACAATACCAGCACCACCAATCAGCAGCGGACGGGTGTCCGCGCTTGGTGCCACACCACGTGCCGTGGTCAGGATCAGAGCCAGCAACAGGTAGCCGATGGCCAGGCCAGAACCGATTGGCGCCGCAGCCGCAATCTTCTCAACACGCAGAGCAGAGCGCTCTTCGTCAGTCAAAGCCCGCGCTTCGGCCACCCCGCCCGCTTCGTCAATCGCTGTCTGTTCAGCCACAGCCTGATCCCAGGCCAACTGACCATGCAGCTCAATCATCGACGCTTTACACTCTTCGCCAACGTTGGTGCGCAGGCTGGCGGTTTGACCCGCATCCGAGAAGCTGTCCACGGTCACGTCCTGAGAGCCAATCACATTGACCTGTCCCAAAAGGATAACACCAGCAATCAGACCCGCAGGAACCGCGAGGAACCAAGTCAGACTCTCACCACGGGTGATGGCTTCACCGCCGCTGTCTCCCATTTCCACCGCTGGGGCTTCTTTGGGGTTAAACAGCGCGTAGCCAAAGGCATAGAGACCATAGAGCACCGCCAGCATGATGCCGGGGATCAGCGCCGCCTGGAACAATGTCCCAACAGACACAACTGCTGGCTCACCCAAGAAGGTCAGCGCATCAGAACAGCCTGCCACCTGCGCACGGTTTTCTTGTGCAGCAGAGTAAAGGTCGCCCGCCAGCGTGCCGAGAAGAACGATCACGATAGATGGCGGAATAATCTGGCCCAGCGTACCAGACGCCGCAATCACACCGGTTGCCAGCTTCGGGTTGTACCCGTGCTTCAGCATAGTTGGCAGCGACAGCAAGCCCATGGTCACAACCGTTGCGCCCACGATACCGGTGGAGGCCGCGAGGAAAGCACCCACAACCACAACCGACACCGCCAGACCGCCTGGCAGCGGGCCAAAGACGCGCGCCATGGTGGTCAGAAGGTCGTTTGCGATCTTGGAGCGTTCCAGCGTGATTCCCATCAAAACAAACATCACAACCGCCAACAGCGTTTCGATGGACTGACCGGCAAGCACACGCTCGTTCATCCGGTTGACCACAAAGCTGATGTTGCGGTTCATCGCCTGTTCCCAGCCGCCCGGGAACACGGATTCTGCCACACGCGGCAAATCCGGGTATCGGAAGATCGAGATTGCGTCCGCCTTCACCCCTTGCGCGATCAAGTCGGCGTACATGGTTGAGCTGGTGTCAATCGCTTGGTGAATCAGGATCCCGGCACTGTCCAGCGCCGCAATGATCCCGAAGGAGATAACCCCTGCGCCACCGATGGCAAACGCCACAGGGAAGCCGGAGAGAATGCCCCCAAAGAGGCAGAGGAAGACGATAATCAGGCCGATCTCGACCCCATCAAGTCCAAATAGCATTAGTTCTGCCCCTTAGATCAGTGTGTGCCTTCATAGGCTTCTTCACCCTCGCCCAGCGTATCGCGGTCGAGGTATTTGCCAGCGCTGCCGGCGCCTTCTTTGAACTCGAGATACGAGCGATAGAAGAACGCAATGGACTGCAAGAAGACCATGCCGGCAAAGCAAATAAGAAGCACTTTGAAGAGGAAGTAAGCGTTGAAGCCGTTTGGAGAGAAACCGATGGTTTCCACGTTCCATTTCAGGATACGGGCCTTTTTCATCAGGATCTCAACCTTGTCGGACGCCGATACCTTCGGGGTCACAAGGTGACGCCACATGAAGAACCAGCCGTACATCCAGGTCAGAACCGCAACCGGCATCATAAACAGCAGCGAACCGAGCATATCGATCACACGCTTTGCACGGTGGCTGATCGCGGAGTAGACAAGGTCCACGCGGACGTGGCCGCCCTGCACAAAGGTGTAGGTCGCACACATACAGACGATCATGGCGTTATACAGCTTCAGCTCTTCCGCCCACCAGCTCACGTCAAACGTCAGCCAGCTCACGCCGTAAATCAGGCTGATCTCTGGCACCGTGAAGATCCGCTGCATAAAGACGATCACGATCTGCTGAAGAACCATCAACAGACCCGCCCACGCAAAGAAACGGCCCACCGAGTTGGCAAGACCTTCCAGAACGCGCACGCATCCCCACATGAAATTGGGTCGCGCAATACCAACCGCCGTAACGATCAGGAAAAGCGTGAACACCACAAAGAAAAACTCAACCGAGCCACCGTAGTAAACAAACCGCATCAGCGCTTGTTTGTCCTCGGTGGTCTCAAGGCCGCCAATCCAGCTCAGCCACATGCCCGGATGTGTGATCGCGTATCCCGCGTTCACAAAGGCTTGGCCAATGTTGGAAAAGAACCAGACCAGACCGTCCAGCATTGTCCCCTCATCCCCTTATTGTTTTTGGATTTTTGACAGTGCTGCGATCCGCGCCCTGTCTGTTTTTGCAAAAGGCCCCCCGGAAATCACCGGGGGGCCAATTTGCTTAGCGTCTCAAGGGCTTAGCCCATCACGCGGTCACGCTGTGCACGGTATGTCCCTTCGGACTTAACCAGCCAGTTGGAAGACGCAGCCATGCTGGTCTCCACAGACGCGCGAATTTTTGCGAACAGTTCGTCGTCCATGTACTCGTCCATGGTCTCTTTCGCGGCTGCGCCCATTGCGTCCCATACGGAATCTGGGAATTCCAGAACCTTCACACCACCGGCTTGCAGACGCTGCAGCGCCGCACCGTTGTTGTTCAGGAACTGCGCCAGGTTCCACTGGTGGGTGGCTGCGGCGGCAGTTTCGATGATTTTCTGGTTTGCAGGGGTCAGACCTTCGAACACTTCGCGGTTGGTCGCCAGCGTCAGAGCTGCACCTGGCTCGTGGAAGCCCGCGGTGTAGTAGAACTTGGTGATTTCCTGGAAACCGGCTTTCTCGTCGGCCCACGGACCGATCCACTCGGTGCCGTCGATCGCGCCAGACGCCAGCGCCTGATACACTTCGGAACCTGGCAGGTTCTGTACGGAAGCACCCATCTTGCCGAGCGCCTGACCACCCAGACCTGGCATACGGAACTTCAGACCTTGGAAGTCCTCTGGACCAGCAATCTCTTTGGAATACCAGCCACCAGCCTGTGCACCGGTGTTACCTGCGATGAAGGACTTCAGGCCGAAGATTTCGCCCAGTTCGTCATGCAGTGCGTGGCCTTCGCCGTGGTAGTACCAGTTCACCAGTTCCTGTGCGGTCATGCCGAACGGAACCGCGGTGAAGTACGCGTAACCTGGGTGCTGGCTTACGAAGTAGTAGTCAGCGGCGTGGTACATGTCAGCCTGACCAGCGGTCACAGCGTCAAATACTTCAAACGCGCCAACCAGTTCGCCTGCGGCTTTGATGTCAACGGTCAGGTTGCCATCGGACATCGCGTTGATGGTGTCTGCTGCGTGCTGAGCCGCGTCAAACACACCCGCGAGGCCACGGCCCCAGGATGTTACCATGGTCAGAGTCTGCTTGCCGGTCGCATAAGCAGGCGCCGCCAGAGTGCTGGCCGCTGCTGCGGTACCGCCAAGTGCAGATGTTTTCAGAAAAGAACGACGATCCATTAAGGTTTTCCTCCCAGAAATTATGTTCAGCCCGGTTCTCGCTCCAGAGAGTCCGAGCGGATCGTTGAAGTGTGGCGAGCCTAGCGGTGACCCTACGTAGAGGAAATACCCACTACCGCGTAGAAACCGACCAAATGGCAAAAAATGCTGACCAATTCCGGCAAAAAAATTGTAAATCACGGCAACGTTAGCGCCACCGTTTTTGATTCTCTTCTATGATTCGCCCCCGATCTCTCGTAACGAATCGAACATGCGACCTTTCTTACCCTACTTGCGCCTGTCTTATGGTCAGAAGCTCTTCTTGCTGGCCACTGTACCGCTGCTTTTGGCTGTGGCGGCCATCTCCGTGCTGGTGGCCAACCAATCGCGCCAATTGGCCGACCGCGAGATCCGTGCGCTGGAAACCCAGCTGATCGAAGCCAAGAAAGCCGAGCTTAAAAACTATATTTCCATCGCCCGAACAGCCTTTGTGAACATCTATGGCCGCGCCGCTCCAGATGACGACGAAGCCAAGCTTGCTGTCACGCAAATCCTGTCGTCCATGCTCTATGGCCAAGACGGCTATTTCTTTGTGTTTGACTACGACGGCAACAATTTGGTCAGCCCGAGACAAACGTATCTGATTGGCAAAAACTGGCGTGGATTGACCGACTTGAACGGTACCGAAGTCACTGATCCGATGATCGACATCGCCCGCACCGGCGGCGGCTATCACAGTTTTGACTGGGCTAAGCCCTCATCCTTAGAAACTGCCCGAATGGTCACCTATGTGGTCGGCTTGCAAGATTGGCAGTGGGTGGTTGGCACCGGCATATTTATCGACGACGTACTTGAAAGCGTCGCCGCTGCGCGCGCCGATGTAGAGGAACGCGTGCAACGCACTTCTTTCTACATCCTGGTGATCACCGTCGCCTGCCTCACCCTTGTTTTCCTCTCCGGCTTCTTCATCACTGTGCGCGAACGCCGTCTTGCTGACGCCAAACTCAAAGCCCTGACCCAGCGGGTGTTTGACGCGCAAGAAGAAGAGCGTGGCCGCGTGGCTCGCGAATTGCATGACGGCATCTCGCAACTGCTTGTTGGCGTACGTTATGCCCTCGATAGCGCGACCCGCCGCCTCAAGAACGGCGACGAACGCGGATTAGAGTCTCTGGAAAAGGGCGTTGATCACCTCTCTGGCGCTATCCAGGAGGTCCGCCGTATCTCCCGCGACCTGCGCCCCGGCGTGCTTGACGACCTCGGCCTCGGCCCCGCCCTGAAAGCCCTGACAGACGACTTTTCCACCCGCACAGGAATTGAGACCCACTTCAACACCGTGGTTTTCCGCAACCGCCTCGATCAAGACGCCAAAATCGCGCTATACCGGATTGCTCAGGAAGCCCTAACCAACATCGAACGCCACTCCGGAGCCACCACCGTCTCCATCGACGTGCGCGGCCACAAGAAAGGCGCCACCCTGCGGATCGCTGACAACGGCAAGGGCCTGCCGCAGGAACGCGATCCCTCCGCGCGCGGCGGCCTCGGTCTGCGCAACATGCAGGAACGCGTTGAGCAACTCGACGGCACCCTCCGCATATTCTCCTCTCGCTCCGGCACGGTGATTGTGGCAGAAGTCCCGCTAAGCCACATCCTGACGCCCGAAACCGAGGGCAACGACAAGACCCGAAAGGCCAGCGCATGAGTTCAGACACAACCATCAAAGTGATGATTGTCGACGATCACCCCATGGTGGCCGAAGGCATCGAGTCCATTCTGGAAAGCTATGACGACATCACCGTTGTCGGCACCCTCTCCAATGGCCGCGAGGCCGTGGACCAACTGCCCACGCTGAATCCCGACGTGGTGTTGATGGACCTCAACATGCCAGAGATCGGCGGCCTCACCGCCACAGAAATGCTCCTGGAGATGGACCCTGACCTGCGCGTGTTGATCCTGTCGATGCACGACAGCCCGGAGTACATTTCCACCGCGCTCAGCCATGGGGCGATGGGCTATGTGCTCAAAGACGTGCCCACAGAGGAAATCAAAACCGCGATCGACGCTGTGATGAGCGGCAAGAAATACCTCTGCACCGGCGCCAAAGGCTCGCTGGAGCCATCCGAGGATGGCGCCCGCGAACCACTCACCAGCCGCGAACAAACTGTTTTGTTGCAACTGGCCCAGGGTAAATCCAACAAAGAAGTTGCCAATGAGCTCAACATCTCGGTGCGCACCGTGGAAACCCACCGCAAAAACATCAAACGCAAACTGGGCATCTCCTCCACCGCTGGCCTCACCCGCTACGCCATGGAACACGGCGTGCTGCAAGGCACCGGTGTTGGTCTATAGGCGTTACCGCTTGCGGCTCTTTCCAAGATTCAACCGCGCCCAGGCGGTATAATCCGCATCATTGGCGTTACATGAAAAAGTGCGCCGGTATTCAAACAGTTGCGGAAGTTGGCTTAAGTCAAAGAACCGCTTGTGTGTGCCAAGCACATCATCGCCACTGATACTCGCCACAACTTTTGTAATCAGCGCATAGAGCCGTTTTGCGCGCGCGATCCCTGGAAGCTCTTCGATTTCCTCGGTAATCCCTTTGACCAAGTCGCCAAGGGCTTCTTCCAAATCATCATCTAAAATGCTGTCCTCTTCCATGAGGTACCAGGTTACTTCGATTTGGCTGTCAGAGGGCACCCAAACGCCCATCCACTCCCCGGTATGCTGCAGTTCCTTCCATTTGCCGCGATCAGCTTGAGTAAAAGTCACGTAATTGTCCGACCCGCCCACATGGGTGTCCTCAAGCACGCCTCTATTGGACCGCTGAATCACTGTGACAATCCCGTAAATCTCATCATCGCCGGGATCATCGTCCTTATCATTGAGGTCTTCGTCCTGTAGGCGCTGCATCCGCGCCCACATGTTGGGAATAACCAATCGCCGGTAGGACATAGCCCTCTCCTTTCAAAATGCTGCTGTGAAATGAATGCGCAAATAATAACATAAAACAGCGATTTTGCAGGGTGGCGCTCCAAAACGTGTCGACGTCCAAAGTTGGTTCCTCAACTTTATCGCGCCTAAAGGTCAAAACGGCATAGAGGCGAACACAGTAGCTCCCATACGGCTATGAAATCCCCTCACCGAAAAACACCAGGTTTCCATCTTCATCCAGTACGTGGAACTCGCGCTGCCCATAGTCCTGATCAAAGGGCGCCCGAACGCGACCCTGTGGCAATGCGTCTAACGCCTCCTGCATATCAGCAAACAACGCGTCTATTTGCTGGACGTCGATGTAGAATGACGTCTCCCGCCCCGTCAGGTCGTCACCCGGATCCACTTCGATCAAACGCACCGCCACGGCCTCGCGCCGTAAGAATGCGTAGTTATCGGCCGTAAATCCCACCTCAAAGCCCAACACATCCCGGTAAAACGCGATTTGCCGCGCCAAATTGCTGCAGGGAACAAACGGTGTGATCTGATTCAGACTGAATTTACCCATGATTTTTCCTCAAATTTCGCGAAAGCCGGTGGCTCACGCAACAAATGCAAAGATTTTACGCCCGAAACGGTGCTTTTCTGTAGATTTCGCGGTTGACGCCGCGATGCAGCAGCCATAAGGTCCGATCCGAACACAATAAGTGACCCCACTTGAGGACAAATACGATGCCAAGGCTAGTCGTCATTGTCGGAATTAGGCGCATGGGCCGGTAACGGACACCATAACGGTACCCCATGCGCCCTCGCTGATAAGCGGGGGCTTTTTTGTGTGAGCTAGTAATGTCGTCGGTAACGGAGAGAATGATGACACGTCAGATGACCGGAGCAAAAATGGTGGTTCAAGCCCTGAAGGATCAGGGTGTGGACACAGTCTTTGGCTATCCCGGAGGCGCGGTGCTACCGATTTACGACGAGATTTTTCAGCAAAATGACATCCGCCACATCCTGGTGCGGCACGAGCAAGGCGCGGTTCACGCCGCCGAAGGTTATGCTCGCTCAACCGGCAAGGTTGGCGTGGCGCTGGTAACCTCCGGCCCCGGCGCAACCAACGCAGTGACCGGCCTGACCGATGCCCTGCTGGACTCGATCCCGATTGTGGTTCTGACCGGCCAGGTGCCAACCTTCATGATCGGCTCGGACGCCTTTCAAGAAGCCGACACCGTGGGTATCACCCGCCCCTGCACCAAACACAACTGGTTGGCCAAGGACACAGACACCCTGTCTGAAACCCTGCACCAGGCCTTCCACGTGGCGCGCTCCGGCCGCCCCGGCCCGGTGTTGGTCGACATCCCGAAGGACGTGCAATTCGCCAACGGCAAATACACCGCGCCGGAGAAGTCGGACACCTCGATCTATGAGCCCGAAACCAAGGGCGACATCACCGCGATCAACGAGTTGGTTGAAGCAATGGAGAAGGCTGAACGCCCTGTGTTTTACACCGGCGGCGGCGTGATCAACTCCGGCCCGAAAGCCTCCAAGCTGTTGCGTGAACTGGTGGATGCCACCGGCATTCCAATCACCTCCACCCTGATGGGCCTTGGCGCCTATCCGGCGTCTGGCGAAAACTGGTTGGGCATGCTCGGCATGCACGGCCTGTACGAAGCCAATATGGCGATGCACGACTGCGACCTGATGATCAACATCGGCGCGCGCTTTGATGACCGTATCACCGGCCTGATCTCCGCCTTCTCGCCCGGCTCCAAGAAAGCCCACATCGACATCGATCCGTCTTCGATCAACAAGGTGATCCCGGCGGACATCCCGATTGTGGGTGACGTGGAAAGCGTGCTGACCGACATTCTGAAAGTCTGGAAGGCCCGTGGCCGCACCGTGAACCGCGAAGCGATCGCCAAATGGCAAAACCAGATCAGCGATTGGCGCAAGGTGGAATGCCTGAAATACGTTCAGGAAGGCAACGTCATCAAGCCACAGTACGCGCTGGAGCGTCTTGAAGCCCTGACCAAGGACCACGATCGCTACATCACCACCGAAGTGGGCCAACACCAAATGTGGGCCGCGCAGTACCTCGGCTTTGAAGATCCCAACCGCTGGATGACCTCCGGCGGCCTCGGCACCATGGGCTACGGCGTACCAGCCTCCGTTGGCGTGCAAGTGGCCCATCCTGAGAGCCTCGTAATCAACGTGGCCGGTGAAGCGTCTTGGCTGATGAACATGCAGGAAATGGGCACCGCGGTACAATTCCGCCTGCCGGTGAAACAATTCATCCTCAACAACGAACGCCTCGGCATGGTGCGCCAGTGGCAGGAGTTGCTGCACGGCGAACGCTACAGCCACAGCTGGTCCGAGGCCCTGCCTGACTTTGTAAAACTCGCCGAAGCCTTTGGCGCCAAAGGCATCATCTGTTCCGATCCGGATGATCTGGACGAGGCGATCTTGGAAATGATCAACTACGACGGCCCGGTGATCTTTGACTGTCTGGTGGAGAAACACGAGAACTGCTTCCCGATGATCCCGTCGGGCAAACCGCACAACGAAATGCTTCTGGGCGAAGCCAGCACCCAAGGCGCCATCGAAGCCGGCGGCGCGGTTCTGGTGTAACCAATGCGATTGGTGTCGATAATAGCGATTGCCATTGGCGTCGGTATTGTCGGCTACCAGTTGGCACCTAAGCGCCCGACGCTTTTGGAGGTTGAATGGATGCAAGACGCAGACCTATGGAGAGCAAGTGAAATTGCTACGACATCGGGTGAATACTGTATCTGCCCACCATATGAATGCGCTTCGATGTTTGAAACTACGTTGCTCGTCAACGACCGAAAATTTTTCGGTACAAATTCGAGGTATCTTCTGGCTTCACCGTCTGGACCAGTATCAACCAAAACCAAACCAATGCGCATTGCCAGCATATCGTCCAAGCAAAAATGCTTCGAAATGAACAAAGGCGATGAAGTCGCCTTCGAACTAAGAAAGGCTGGAGATAGCTTTTCTCTCAGCGTTTACTGAAAGGCAAACCCATGGCTGCTCTAAAAATCAAAAAAGGCTCCACGAGCCACTCCGCTTACAACCTACGTCCGAACTTCTCCGACGAGGTCGAGACCCACACGTTGGCTGTTCTGGTGGACAACGAGCCGGGCGTTCTGGCCCGTGTGATTGGTCTTTTCTCCGGGCGAGGCTACAACATCGAAAGCCTAACCGTGGCCGAGGTCGACCACACCGGTCACCTGTCGCGCATCACCATCGTGACCACCGGAACACCGCAAGTCATTGAACAGATCAAGGCGCAGCTGGGCCGGATTGTACCAGTACACGACGTGCATGACCTGACCGTCGAAGGCGCCTCCGTGGAGCGTGAACTGGCCCTGTTCAAAGTCGCGGGCTCTGGCGAAAAACGCGTCGAAGCCTTGCGCTTGGCCGACATCTTCCGCGCCAACGCAGTGGACAGCACGCTGGAGAGCTTTGTCTTTGAACTCACAGGCACGCCCAGCAAGATCGATGCCTTTGCCGACCTTATGCGCCCCTTGGGCCTGATCGAAGTGGCGCGTACCGGTGTGGCTGCCCTGTCGCGCGGCTCCGAATAAGACCACCTGCTCAGCACAGTAAAAAAGGGGCCGCTTGGCCCCTTTTATTTTGATTGTTTGTCCGAATGCCCGGGTTCAGCTAACTGACCTTGCGCGACCGCGCCGCCGCCTCCAGATCAATCACCTTTGCCGAGGTCTTTTTGTCCTCCACCGCTTCCGGCAAGTGCAACGCCGCCCGCAGCGCGCGTCCAACCTCTCCGGTTTCCACCGCCATCGCCGCCTGCAACAGGTGCTCGGCCAAAGGCGTGCCCGGCGCCAGGCGACGCAGATTAAACGCCCGCCGCTGATGCCCAACCATCATTATGTCGAACATCACCAGATCACCAGCCGCCAAAGTGACCACGTCGCTCCCCAAAGCAGACGCGTCTTTCTCGGCATTGAAATAGGCCAGATTCGCGTGATCTTCACACCAAATAACCGCTGTACCACCTTTGCTGTCATGCCAAAGCACAACGCCATTCATTCCCTTCCCTCCCCTGAAACTCGTTATGTCCCGTGCACAAATGACCCTGCCAAAAACACAGCCGGATCATCTCCCTGCCCCAGCCTACAGCCAGTTTCCCATCAACCTATGGTCAATTTTGTGTCGACCCCATTGCAAGCTGGTGCCAATATGCGCCAAGATGACGCCATTAAGCATCGATTTTGACCATATGCGAATTTTGCACACGTTCTGCGGGTCTTTCAATGACAAACACAGCCGGAGAGCCAATTGTCACAACCCGAGACTGTATCGCCAAGCGAAACGCATCCAGCAGAACTGCGAAGGATGTTCGGGCGAAACCTCCGGCATCTTTGCGCGCCCTACCGCTCAGTTTCCGATTTGTGCAGGCAGTTGGGAATCAACCGCACGCAATTCAACCGATACTTGTCAGGAGAAAGCTTTCCCCGCCCTGATGTGCTGCACCTGATCTGCCAGTTCTTTGACGTCGACGCTCGCATTCTGCTTGAGCCTTTGGACAAGCTGGACACCCGTCCGGGCGTGCTTAACCATCCCTTCCTGGCGGCCAATGTTGGAAGTGGCATGCTCCCACTATCTGAAGAGGCCTTGCCATCCGGGTTTTATCGTTTCTCCCGCAAAAGCTTTGTGGAAGACGACCTCGTGATTGTTGGATTGGTCTATATTTTCCGGGATGGGGAGTACACGTTTCTGCGCGGATATGAACCCCGCCAAGCCATGAGCACCCATGGACTGCCCACCAACAGCCCTCTGCGGGAGTTCCGAGGATACGTGTCCGCGCAGGAAGATGGCATCTCCATCAATGTTGCCCACCGCCACAACATGGCGGCAACATTCAACTACCTGGGGCGTGTCGCCGCTTTCAACAACACATTTTGGGTTGGCTATGCAGCCCGCCCCACCCGCGAAACCCTACGCGGCCGCCGCGTGGCGCGCATGGTCTATGAACATGTCGACGCCCCGCTGCGCGACATCGTCGCCTTGGCCCGTCAAACTGGATACGTCAGCCCGGATGACTTGCCCGAGTTCCACCTGCACCACCTGATGCTGGACACCCCGTTTACCTGACTGGCGCATCTGCGGCATCTGCTGTCGCAGACAGGCCGGACCACGCTTAACTATGCCGCCTAGGCTACCAGTGCCAGCCTCTGGAGCCCGCCATGTCCAACCAAAAACCTCTCGCCGATCCCCTCGCCGCCGTGCGCCAGCCCGTGGCCACCGCCAACGGATTGCCAAATGCGCATTATACCGATCCGGGGGTGTTTACCGAAGAAGCCGACGCCCTGCTGAAGTCCACATGGGCGGGGCTCGCCGTCGCTTCCGATGTGCCCGAGCCCGGCGATGCCGTGCCACTGACCTTCCTTGGCATGCCGCTCCTGCTTCTGCGCGACAAAACGGGTACTGTGCGCGTGTTTAACAACGTCTGTCGCCACCGCGGCATGATCCTCGTAGAGGAACCGCGCAAAATCGAAGGCGCCATCCGCTGCCCCTACCATTCCTGGTGCTATGCCACCGATGGCCGCTTGGTCACCACACCCCACGTCGGCGGTCCCGGCCAAAACACCGATCCAGATATCGACCGTGCCACACTTGGCCTGATCGAAGTCCGCTCCCACATCTGGCACGACATTGTCTTCGTCAACATCTCCGGCGATGCCCCCGCCTTTGAAGACCAACACGCCGCCCTGCTTTCGCGCTGGCACGCCTTTGACCAACCCCACATCCACGGCGGCGCAGACAGCCGCTTCACGCTGGATGTCGCCACCAATTGGAAGCTTGCGGTGGAAAACTACTGCGAAAGCTACCACCTGCCCTGGGTTCACCCCGGCCTCAACAGCTACTCCCGCCTGGAAGATCACTACAACATCGTCGAACCGGAGCACTTCTCCGGCCAGGGCACCCACGTCTACCGCCAACTCACCGCTGAGGATGGCACCACCTTCCCCGACTTCGCCAACCTGCCCGCCTTCTGGGATCAGGGCGCCGAATACGTCGCGCTCTACCCCAACGTGCTCCTCGGGGCCCAGCGCGACCACGCCTTTGCCATCATCCTTGAACCACTAGCCCACAATCATACCCGCGAACACGTGCATCTCTACTACGCCCACCAAGACACTGACGACTCCCTACGCTCTCAAAATGCCGCCCAATGGCAACAGGTGTTTGAAGAAGACATTTTTGTGGTCGAAGGCATGCAACGTGGTCGCTCTGCGCCCCACTTTGACGGCGGCCGCTTCTCCCCTGCCATGGACGCGCCCACCCATTGTTTTCACGACTGGGTCGCCGCGCGTCTGCAAGCGCACCGCGACCAATGAACGACTTGGAAGCCCACCTGCTCGCCGCCCATTCCGAGGGCGAAAAACATGCGCTGATCACCCTCTACGAAGAGGCCGCCACAGCGGCCAAAACCCCCGAGGCCGAGGGCTTTTTCCTCACCCAGGCCTATGTCTACGCGCTTGAGACAGGCCACCCCAAGTCAGCCGACCTGCACCGGCGACTTAAAACCACGGGGCGAGAGGCCTGACGCACCTTGTCAGTACATTGTCTCCCGATACCGCGCTTCCAGCTGCGCATCGAGTTCGGCCATCTCCTCAGGATCTTCAGGTGCACCCGTACTCTGATCCAGCACAATTTTGCTCAGTGAAGGCATCTCGCTGCGGTCCTGCAGCGACGCCGGATCCCACAATTTGGAGCGCCGAAACGCTTTGGCACAGTGCAGAAACACCTCTTTCACCGACACCACAATCGCCGCGCGCGGCAACCGCTCTTGCACCTCCATCAGAGCTAGCAGCTCCGGGTCCGTGGTCACCTGAGCCGTGCCATTTACGCGCAACGTCTCGTCAAACCCCGGCACCAGGAAGATCAGCCCGACATTGGGGTTCGCCACAATATTGGTCAGACTATCAATCCGGTTGTTTCCCGGCCGCTCCGGGATCACCAATGTGCGCGCATCGAGCACCTTCACAAAGCCCTCGGGATCGCCACGCGGTGTAACGTCTGCCAGCCCATCCGGCGCTTGCGTGCCCAGACACAAGAACGGCGAACGCTCGATAAAGCTGCGCGCATGTTTGTCCAAATAGTCGATGCATTTCTTCTGCGACAACGACTCCGGGTTTGGCGTTTTGAACACCTCCCGCAACCCCGCCTCGTCC
Source organism: Shimia sp. (assembly GCF_022448905.1). Classification (GTDB taxonomy): domain Bacteria; phylum Pseudomonadota; class Alphaproteobacteria; order Rhodobacterales; family Rhodobacteraceae; genus Shimia. The sequence continues at coordinate 212,866 of NZ_JAKVCW010000002.1, forward strand.
GAAATCACAAACTCCGACTTTATCTCGACCATCTCGCCTGCCCCTGCTTAGCTGTCCTGCGCACCCGCCGCTTTGATCTGCGCGTACAGATGCCAACTGCCATGGCCCAGGACGGGAAGGCAAATCAACAAACCGAGAAACCCGGGGATCAGCGCGGCAAAGGTCAAGCCCGCGACCATCGCCGCCCAGACGAGCATCACAACAAAATGGTTCTGCACATAGGCAAAGCTGGTGATCATTGCGGTCACAAAATCAATCTCCCGATCCAGCAACAGCGGCAACGACAACACCGTGATCATGTACAGCAGCAGCGCAAACAGAAACCCGACGATCGAGCCCACCAGCAGCATCGTGATGCCGTTTGTGGTGGTGTAGATCTCAAAGGAACTCGACACATTGGTCATCGGTGCCAGCCCCAGAAACAGCGCAAAAATCATATGCGCCAGAAAGAACCAGAACAGGAACACAATGATGATGATGGCGCATATCGACGGCAGCTGCCTTTTGCTCTGGCGCCAGACCACACCGGCAATCAACGGCCAATTGATCTCCCAGCCGCGCTCCAACCTCAGCGACACTTCGTACAGTCCCACTGCAGCAAACGGCCCCAACAGCGGAAAGCCAATCGCCGCAAACGTCAGCCAATAACTCTGCCCGCTCGCCACCGTCAGCCAGGTCATCAGCCAGCCGCCAATCACGTAAAACAGGCCAAAGCCAATGCCATACATCGGCTTGCGGAGAAAATCGCGCAGCCCCAACCGCAGCGACTGTCCCAACATGCCCACCGAAACATCGCCCAACGCGGGCGCCCCGTGGTCGCGCTCGCCATTGGCGGTGCGCGCAGCAGACAGTTGCGTTTCTTTCATGGGTTTACTCGTGGTGCGTTGGTCCTCCGCACCCACATTGGTCTCCTCAGACATGCGCCCTCCCCGCGCCTGCTCGCTCCCCCGCGATCAAAGCTGGTTTGCTATCTTAAATCAACCGTTTGCGCTGTACGGCGGGCGTTTATTGGGCCAGTTGGTCGCCGCGTGGTAGGCCTGCGCAATCTCCAGCACCCGCACATCCGTGCCTTTGGCGCCAATGATCTGCATGCCCATCGGCAGGCCTTCATCGCTAAACCCCACCGGCACGCTGATCGCAGGCAACCCAAGCAAGCTCGCAGGCACCATCACCTGCATCCAGCGGTGGTAGGTGTCCATGGTCACACCAGCAATCTCCTTGGGCCAATCCCACTCTGCCGGGAAAGGGAACACCTGCGCCACGGGCAACACCAAAACCTCATAAGTTTCAAACAGCTTGGCCGCCGCGGCAAACCATTCCGACCGCACCTTGGTGGCACAATGCAACGCCATCGCCCCCATCTCCATACCGCGCTTGATTTCCCACTGCGCCGCAGGCTTGAGCCGCCCTCGCGTGGCCTCATCCTCATAAAGCGCGGCCAACTCCCCGGCCAAGGCAAAGGCCCGCAAGTCGCTCCAGCTCTGGAACATCGCTTCCGCATCAAAAGGCGGCGCCACATCTTCCACCTCCGCGCCCAACTCCCGAAGTACGCCAAGCCCTGTCTCACAAAGCGGCAAAATCCCCGCTTCCATCGGCATCACCCCGCCCCAGTCGCCCAACCAGCCAACCTTCGCGCCAGCGACATCACAGGCCTCCGGCAAGTCCCAGTCCCGCTCTGGCATATTAAACGGCACCCCCGGCTCGGCTTCGGCCATCACCGACAGCAACAGCGCACAATCGCGCGGACTGCGCCCCATCGGACCAATGGTGGACAACTGCTGCCAGAAGCTCTCCGCCCCAACCTCTTTGGGCACGGTCCCCCAGCTTGGCCGGAAGCCATAAACGTTGTTCCACCCGGCTGGATTGCGCAGGCTGCCCATCATGTCACTACCGTCTGCCAGCGCCACCATGTTCATCGCCAAAGCCGCGCCAGCCCCGCCGGAACTGCCCCCTGCCGTCCGACTGGCATCAAAGGGGTTCAACGTCACCCCATGCACCGGATTGTAACTGTGGGAGCCCAACCCAAATTCCGGGACATTGGTCTTACCAATGAAAATCGCCCCTGCCGCCCGCATCCGCGCCACAAAGGCACTGTCGCTGTCCGCCACCCGATCGGCAAACAACGGGCTGCCTTCAGTGGTCCGCATGCCTTTGACATCTGAAAGCGCTTTCACCGCAATGGGCATGCCATGCAACGCGCCGCGCTCGGCAACCGGCACCGCATCCGCGTACCGCCCCTCCGCCAACAACACCTCAGAGTCCCGTAAGTCCACAATAGCGTTCACCGCAGGATTGCGCGCTTCAATCCGCGCCAAAGTCGCCGCCATCACGGCCTCCGCGCTCAGATCCCCGCCACGCATCGCCGCTGCCAACTGGCCCGCATCCCAATCCAGAAACTCTGCCATACCCTGCTCCTCTTCCCGTTCAGAGGATCATGAACAGGTTAAACACACAAGCGCACGCACAAACAAAAAGCGCCCCATCTCCCGATGAAGCGCCTGCACATTCTCATTCCACAAATATCCTGGGGGAGTCACCGCGCGCGGTGACGGGGGCAAAGCCCCCACAAACCGGCTATTAAGTTAGTCCTCAGACTGCGCATCCGCGCGGCTCATGCCGGACACGTCCATCGCCAATGTCGCCGCCATCAACCCATCCAGATCGCCATCCAGCACGCCTTTGGTGTCGCTGGTCTCATAGCTGGTGCGCAGGTCTTTCACCATCTGATAGGGCTGCAACACGTAAGAGCGGATCTGGTTGCCCCAGCCAGCGTCACCGGCGTTTTCATGCACCTCGTTCACCAGCGCAGAGCGCTTGTCGAGCTCGATCTGATACAGCCGCGACTTCAGCGCTTTCATGGCAATGTCACGGTTCTGGTGCTGCGACTTCTCAGAGCTTGTCACCACAATCCCGGTGGGGTGGTGGGTAATCCGCACCGCCGAGTCGGTGGTGTTCACGTGCTGACCACCGGCGCCCGAGGAGCGATACGTATCGATCCGAATGTCTGCCGGGTTCACCTCAATCTCGATGTTGTCATCCACCACCGGATAGACCTTCACCGACGTAAACGACGTGTGGCGTTTGGCGGCGCTATCAAACGGCGAAATCCGCACCAAGCGGTGCACGCCGCTTTCGGACTTCAGCCAGCCATAGGCGTTGTGCCCGGAAATCTTATAGGCCGCCGATTTGATGCCCGCTTCTTCGCCCGCGCTCTCGGCCTGCAGCTCAACCTTGTAGCCTTTCTTCTCAGCCCAGCGCACATACATCCGCGCCAGCATGCTGGCCCAGTCACAGCTCTCCGTGCCGCCCGCACCAGAGTTGATCTCCAGGAAGGTGTCATTGCCATCGGCCTCACCATCCAGCAGCGCTTCCAGCTCTTTCTCCGCCGCCTTGACCGCCAGCGCCTTCAGCGCTTCTTCGGCCTCGGCCACAACCTCCTCATCCTCTTCCATCTCGCCCAATTCAATCAGCTCGATGTTGTCAGACAGCTCGGTCTCAATCGCGGTCACATTGTCCATCGCGTCCACCAAAGTCTGACGCTCCCGCATCAGCTTCTGCGCCGCTGCGGCGTCATCCCACAGGTTCGGATCTTCCACCCGCGCGTTGAACTCTTCCAGCCGATAGGCCGCAGTTTCCCAATCCATGCGCTGGCGCAACAGGGTCAGGGATTTTTCGATCTCTGTAACGGTGTTCTGAGCTTCAGCGCGCATGGGAAAAGACCTTCTTATGGGTTCAGATCAGCGTGATAGCGCAGCCCCGCCTGCCCCGCAAGTGACGACGCACGGCCAAGCGCTTCGCCCAGCCGTGCGTCATAGAGTTTTTCAGTGTGATCAGCTGGCTGCAGTGCTCACGCTGCCCGGCGCGCCGTGCCTTCCGGTGTCACCTTGAACACCGACACCTGCCCGGCCAGCTCACTGGCGTCGCTGTGCAGCACGGTGCTGGCGGCGGCGGTCTCTTCCACCATGGCGGCGTTTTGCTGGGTCACACGATCCAGCTCCGCCACACCACGGTTGATCCCGCTCAGGGTGTCCGCCTGACGCGCTGCGCCGTCGGCAATGCCGCTGATGTGCTCGGACACGGTGGCCACGCCACTGATGATCTTGGTCAACTCGTCGCCAGTGCAGCCCACCAATCGGACGCCCTCGTCCACGTGAGTCGCACTTTCGTTGATCAACTCTTTGATCTCCGCTGCAGACTCAGACGACCGCTGCGCCAGAGCGCGCACTTCGGAAGCCACAACCGCAAAGCCGCGCCCCGCGTCCCCGGCCCGCGCCGCTTCCACACCCGCGTTCAGCGCCAGCAGGTTGGTCTGGAACGAGATGTCGTCAATCACCGAGATGATCTGCGAAATTTTATCTGAAGACGCCTGAATCAACGACATCGCATCGACCGCTTGTTGCACCACATTGCCGCTGGATTGCACCGTCCGTTTTGTCCCCGCAACGATGGTTTCCACATTCCGGGCGCCTTCGGCAGCCGCGCTCACGCTGGCGGTCAACTCTTCCATCGCATGGGCGGTTTGCTCCAGCGTGGAGGCCTGGCTTTCGGTGCGGGTCGCCAGCGAGGTCGAAGACTCGCCAATCTCCTTGGAGCTTGCGCGAATGCGGTGGGAGTTCTCCACCACGGTTTCCATAATCGACACCAGCGTGACCAACGTGTTGTTGTAGTTCTCCCGCAGCGGCTCATAGCCTGCCGAGAAACGTTGCGCGATTGGATGGGTCAGATCGCCCTCGGCCAACCGCTGCAGCGCCGCTGTCAGCGCCTCAACCACACGGTCCTGCTCCTGCTGAGCCAGCTTCTGCTCCTGTTCCACTTCATGGGCTTCGGCCAGCTGCACTTTCAGGCCTTCAACCGTGCGGGAAATCCCGCCAATCTCGTCCCCGCGCTCTACGTGTTTTGCAGGCGTGTCATAGCGCCCCTCGGCAATGTCACGCACCACTTCGCGCACATCCTGCAGCGGATGGGATACCACGGTGCGGATCACCCAAGCGCACAGCGTACACATCACCAGAAAAACCACACCGGCGGTGGCAATTGACAGCATATTCGCCGCTTGGGCCTGCGCCAGTGCCTGATCCGGAGACCAAATGATCGCCACAGAGCCGGCAATCTTGCTGCCGTCTTTGCCGCTGCGCGCCGGCTCTGCCATTACATAGCCGCTTTCAGACCGCGCCGCTTTCCCGCTTTGCAGTGTTTTCTTAGCCAGCGCCGCAACGTCTGAGCCCGCGCCGCTTGGCTTGACACCGGAAGACCCAATGGCTTCGCCCGCTTTGTTGAAAGCCACCGCATACAACGCCTGCCCGTCTGCCCGCGCCAAAGTGGTGTCCAGAATGGTCTGCAGGGACTCGGTGTCGCCAAAGCGGATGGCACCGCTGGCGTTGGCTGCCGTGGAACTGGTCATCTCGGTGGCCAGTTGCAACAGACCGTTTTTGATCGACTTGGTCACCTGACGCTGGGAATCCACGGTCAGCATCGTGGCCACGATCAACGTGGTGCCCACAATCAACAGCGTGGCTTTTAAAAACACAGACAGCTTATCAAACAACGCCAGAACCGACGAAAACAACTTCATATTCTACTCCTGAAGAGACTGCGATCCCTGGAGGGGATCGCACAGCAATTATTCGAGGGTTTCTGCGTCCACACCAACGGTGATCGCGCCAATGCCGGTTCCGGTGTCCGGGTCCACAATGGTCATCGAAATCTGCACCTGATAGGTGCGGGTGGAGTCGTCCAGTTCCACTTCGCTGAAGTGATAGGCCTCCGGTCCCACGCTGTAAGTCTGCTGGTATTTGGCTTCGTCACCCTGCCACATGTCGGAGTTCACACCCGATAGCGCCACGTTCAGACCAACCGAATCCATCAGGGCAATCTCGGTGATCTGACCGGCGGAGGCTTCAACCTGCGTCCGCAGGAAATCGGCCGCCGGGTTTTCGATCACAGGTGTGATGGTCGGGGTCGCCGCTGCGCCCACTTCGGCACGCCAGGTGGTGTCCATCTGGTCGATGGTCGCCTGATCGTACCCCGCGGTCACGTCGTTCTGCGCCTTGATCGCAGACACCAAGATCGGATCCTGTGCCCAGGTGCGGATGTTGTCGTTCAGGAATGCTGCCATGGCAGGTTCATACTCGTTGGCCACAACAGGTGTCGCGGCCAGCATGGCCACAACGGCAAAAGCGTTTTTTTCATTGGAGGAGTCCTTGTTAGGCTGCAATTTGCTGCGCCTGCATAGGAGCCAAGTGTTGCCGCCTCGTTAACTGGACTGAGCGTTTGCGCGACCTGCGACATTCTGCACAAAAAAGCGGAAACCGCTTCCGGCTCCCGCTCATATTTCACTTTCCGGAGAGTAACTTACAGCGCTTAGTACAACCCGCCAGAGCTGACCGTGCCAAAGTCCGCCTTTGGCCCCACAACCCCGGTGCCGCCGGACGAGGTGGTCACCTGACGGCCACGCGACGAGGCCACTTCTTCCACCAGCGGCAAGTTGCTGCCCATGGCAAAGCCACCGTCATAGGCGATACCAAAGATTGGCTCCTCACCGTCTCGGAAGTACTCCGCCACCACACTGGCGCCGCTGGCATCATTGTCCAAACGTGCACCGGTATAACGGTCGATCTTGATAAAGTGGCCACCCGGCGGTACGCGGAATTTCCCGCCACCGTATTTCTTGATCGCCTCTTTCATGAACTCCTGGAACACCGGTCCGCATGTCGTACCACCATAGGTGCCCGCCCCCAATGGGCGCGGCCGGTCGTGACCAATGTAGCACCCCGCCACAATGTTGCTGGTGAAACCCACAAACCACACGTCTTTGGCTTCGTTGGTGGTCCCGGTCTTGCCTGCGACAGGCACCGGCAGGTTGATCTGGCTCGACGCGGTCCCCCGGCTCACAACCCCTTCCATCATCGAAGTCAGCTGATAGGCGGTGATCGCATCCATCACCCGCTCACGGTTGGTCACAATACGTGGCCCCCGGCTCTCTGGCACACTTGGGTCCAGACAATCAGTACATTCTCGCTGATCGTGGCGGTAAATCGTCTTACCATAACGGTCCTGCACGCGGTCGACCAAGGTCGGCTCCACACGCTCACCACCGTTGGCGAACATCGCATAGGCCGCGACCATCTGATAGAGCGTGGTCTCATCCGCACCCAGAGAGTTGGCCAAAAACGCGCCCATGTTGTCATAGACGCCAAAACGCTCTGCATAGCGCGCCACGGTCTCCATCCCAACTTCCTGCGCCAGACGAATGGTCATCAGGTTCCGGCTCATCTCAATACCGGTCCTGAGCGGCGTTGGGCCGTAAAATTTGTTGGTCGAGTTCTTAGGACGCCACACACCTTGGGGCGTGTTGATTTCAATTGGCGCGTCAATCACGATCGTCGCCGGGGAATAGCCACTGTCCAGCGCCGAAGCATAGACAAACGGCTTAAAGCTGGAACCCGGCTGACGCTTCGCCTGTGTCGCCCGGTTGAACACCGTGTCTTGATAGCTGAAGCCCCCCTGCATGGCGATCACACGGCCGTTGTTGACGTCCATGGCCATAAAGCCGCCCTGCACCTCCGGCACCTGCCGCAGCGACCAGCGGATAAAGCTACCGTCTCTGTCCTTGGTCATCGCCCGCACCAGCACCACGTCGCCTTTGGAGACTAGATCGCCCGCCACCTTGGCCTTGCGCGCCAAAGTGCCGTCTTCCAACCGCTTACGCGCCCACTGCGCGTCCTTGGCTGGAATCCAATGGCCGTCATCGTCCTCATCGACACCTTCAATGCCAACGCGCGCATCGTTGCTGCCCACTTCCAGCACCACCGCCGGATGCCACTGGCCTTCCAGATCCACATCGCGCGGGATTTCAACCGCACTCAGCGCCTCACGCCAGGCCGCCTCGTCGCCAAGCACCTCGTCTGGCAACACCTCACCCGTGCCACGCCACACACCGCGCGAACGGTCATATTTCTCAAGTGCCCGACGCAACGCCTTTGCCGCCACATCCTGCATTTCCGGATCTTCTGTGGACCGCACCGCCATGCCGCCGGAGAAGAACTCGTCTTCGCCAAAATCACGGCTCAGCTGGCGCCGAATTTCATCGGTGAAGTAATCCCGCGGCGGACGCTCGGTCTTGTAGCTCTCATAATCGCCGTTCTGCACCGACTTCAGCGGCAGCTCACGCTCGCTCTCATAAACCGCCTGCGTAATCACGCCATTCTCGGCCATTTCCTTGAGCACAAAGTTCCGCCGTGCCAGAACCCGATCCATGTTACGCACCGGGTGGAACTTGCCCGGCGCTTTTGGCATCGACGCCAGCGTCGCCGCCTCATGCGGTGCCAGCTCTTCCAAAGTCTTGTTGAAATAGGTCTGCGCCGCCGCCGCGACCCCATAGGAGTTTTGACCGAGGAAAATCTCGTTCATGTACAGCTCAAGGATCTGATCCTTGGACAGCGTATCCTCCACCCGTGTCGCCAGGATGATCTCTTTGATTTTACGTTCAATTTTCCGGTCACCGGAGAGCAGGAAGTTTTTCATCACCTGCTGCGTGATCGTCGACGCCCCGCGCACGTTGGAGCCCCGCGACTGCACCGCCTCCACAGCTGCCGCCGCGATACCACGTGCGTCATAACCGGAGTGCGTATAGAAGTTTTTGTCTTCCGCCGAGATAAACGCCTCTTTCACCAGCTCCGGAATCTCATCGGCTGGCACAAACAGACGGCGCTCTTTGGCAAATTCATCAATAATATGCCCCTCACCGGAATAAATCCGGCTGATCGTCGGCGGCTTATACTGCGCCAAGCTCTCATGGCTGGGCAGCTCCTGCCCATAAATCCAGAACACCGCCCCAATAGAGAGCGCCACCACGGCAATCCCCATGGTCACAAACGTAAAAATGGTCCCGAAGAACGAGAGGATGAATCGTATCACGCTGGAGGCCTTCTGAAGTCGCGTCTCAAGGCCCCTCTATATAGGGGGGCGATAGCGGGGTCAAAACACCTTGCTGCGATTGTTATGGGTGGGCGTGGTTTTGCCGGACCCACCCCACAAGAGTTACTTCACGTTCAGGTCACCGGAATGCTCCAGCGCCGCCTTGGCACATAGGATTAGCGCATCAAACCGGCTCTCTTGCAGGTTCAAAAAATAGCTCGGCAATTTGTCTCCGGCCCAGAAAACGACCTCCTCCCCGTCCGACATCTTTCCTTTGCCGCGCCCGGTCCCAGTGTGTTTGTGGTAATAGGCAAAGCGGGCACGTCCCGTGCGCCCGTCATCGCAGCTCACATTGGCCTTCGCCGCCCCAAACACCGTCCGCTTAAACGTCCCGCGGCAGGTGACTCCTAGATTGGTCTGCGCCGCGATCCGACCATTTTCAATGCCATGCACTTCGCCGAAAAACAGCTCATTTGGCGCCCCCAGAATGCACCCGATGACCCGGGTGCATTGGTTGCCGCGATCGGTGCATTTTGAGCCGGCATGCCCGGCCCCTGCCCCCACTGTCAGCGTTGCTACGCAAAACGTGAGAATTGACGTCGTTCTGGAAAATAGGGTCACAGGGAGCGCCTCGTGAATTGCCATTTGGTGACGGCCAGCCGTGGCTTCACCAGTCAAACCGATGTTTAGCGCCTCCTTTTGGCAAACGGCAACTTCAATATGCACAGGGCGAAGAAACGATCACCTAAAAGGCGAGCCGGTCCCCAGTTCCCTAACAAAGTAAGGGCGACACACACGGTGCCGCCCAACCTTCAAACTGTTTGGTCGTTTGATCTACTCCGCAGCCACCGGGAATCGCTCCCCCTCCCGCAGCTCAATCGCCTCAGCCCTTTGAAAGGCCGCGCGCGTTTTCAGGCGAGCCAGATACTCGCCAATGGGCCCGTCTTGTGGGATCAAGCCAATCATCTGCCCAAAGACAAGGTTGTTTCCAAGAGCCACATCCGCTGCAGTGAACGTCTCGCCCAACAGCCAAGGCCCCTCAGCCAATCCATCCGCCAGTACCTCCATCATCTGCTCAAACGAGCCCCAGGCCACAGTCGACGGCGACACTTCCCACTCAAACAGCTTCTGAGCATAGGCCGGCTCCATAATCGCACTGGCAAAGAACATCCAGCGGAGGTACTCGGCCCGCTTAGCGTCCGTCACCGCAGGCGCCAAACCCGCCGCCGCATAGAGATCCGCCAGATAAATCGCCATCGCGCCGATCTCTGGCACAGGCGTTTCCCCATCCACCACCAACGGCACTTTCCCCATCGGGTGCATCGCCAAATAATCCGCCTGTTTGTGACGGCCAGTGGCAAAATCAAAGCTTTCCAACTGGTACGGTTCGCCCAATTCCTCCAACAGCCAAAGCGCCGCAAAAGAGCGGGTGCGCGGGGCGAAATACAGGGTCAGGTTTGCAGGGGTGGTCTCAGACATTGTCTTTCCTCATGATTTGTCTCCATGAGGGGATAGGCACTAAGGTGACAGTTTATGTCCTATATGTGCCACCACGATCCGACGAATATTGACTTAGGCCACCTCCCGCTCCGCGAGATAGTCCGACAGCCGCGCCCGCATCATGGGCACCACATTGCTCATCCGCAAAAACCGCGCCACGTCCCACATCCGCCAGGCCTGCCCTTCCGCACCCAGCCGGATACGGTTGATGTCCAGCTCCGGCACCTCGGCAACGAAGAACCAGGTTGTACTCTTTCCATCCAAATCGGAGACATACTGACGTTTCCAGCGCAGGTCTGCTTCCCTCAACGTAAGTGACAACTCTTCCTTGAGTTCGCGCAACACACAGGCTTCCGGGCTTTCATCCGCGTCCCGCCCACCACCGGGCAAATCCCACATATCCGGATAGGGAATCTCAGGATCCTTGTCGCGCAGGATCGACACCAAGCGATCCCCTCTCAAAAGCGCCAGCTTGGCCCCGTGAAACCCGTCTGTCTCCTGCATTGCTGTCCGCCCTCTGTGCCTGCCAATTGCGGCCCACTCGACAAACTTCGCCGCTCAAAGGAAAGCGGTTTCCCGCCACCAAGACAAAACCAGCAACGCTCCGCCGACGCTCTACTGACGCACCAGAGCCCGTGCCGCCTTGTCTTCGACCACCCAGGCCAGCAACCCGTCGCGCAGCCCCGCCGCCATCGCTGCCCGCCAACCCGCGTCCTGCAAATTGGCCAGATCTTGCTGGCTCGACATAAAGCCCAGCTCCACCAGAACCGATGGCACATCCGCCGCCTTCAAAACCGAAAACCCACCGGTTCTCAGTGGTTTGCGATTCAACCTTACGGTGGTTTTCTTGAGTTCCCCCACCAGCGTCTCCGCCAACATCATCGTACGCGGCTGGGTCTCCAGACGCGCCAAATCGAGCAACACATCGGTCACCTCGTCATCTGCGCCGGACAGGTCCACGCCAGACAGAATATCCGCCCGATCATGACGCTCCGCCAACAAGGCAGAGGCCGCATCGCTGGCCTCTTCAGACAGCGTGTAAATCGTCGCGCCCTTGGCATTGCCCTGGCTTAAACTGTCCGCGTGCAACGACAAAAACACATCCGCCTGCGCCTGATGGGCAATCGCCACCCGCCCTTCCAGTGACACAAAGGCATCCTCATCACGGGTCAACACCACCTCAAACCCGCCAGCCCGGCGCAGTACATCCCGCAGTTCCCGCGCAAATAACAGCATCAGGTCTTTCTCCTGCGCCCCGTCCCGCTCGGCCCCCGGATCAATGCCGCCATGGCCTGGGTCAATTACTACCACCGTCGGCGCCCAATCCGGCTTGGCTTCCCGCGCAATCGCCGCGGTGTCCGCTGGCACCGGCAAATCCCAACGCGGATCATGTGGCGCGCCCGCCGTTTTGGCAAAGGCCAACGTATCACTTGGGGCCAACACCAGCTCCAGCCGCGCCCGTCCAGTGGCCTCTTCCACCACCATGCCCGCGCTTTCCACCGCAAAGGGACGCGCCAGATCAAGCACCATCCGGCTCCATCCAGGCCGATAGGCGCCAAACCGCACCGCCTCCACGCCGTCCACCGCGCCAAGTTCGTCGGCCGTCAGGTCTTCCCAATCAATCTCTTTGAAATCCAGCACCACCCGGCGCGGCTCATCCAGCGTGAACACCCGCCAGGGCACGCCTTGGCTCAAGCTCAACTTCAGCTCCGCCGCTCCGCGCCAGCCCTCTGACAGCCCGCTTTCTGCACGATCCAACCGTGCCAGCGCCGAAAACTCTTGTTCTTGCGCGCAGACCACACCGGCCCAAACCATCACAATAAAAGCCCAAAACACTCTGCTCATGCTGCCGCCTTGCCCGCTGTTGCGCGTCTTCTTTGGCGACACAGTACAACAGCGTGCCGCCCATCGCCACGCCGTGTGTTCTCATTCCGCAAATATCCTGGGGGAGTCGCCAAATGGCGACGGGGGCAACGCCCCCGATACTCTTACGCCTTAGACAAATCCACGCGCGGCCATGAACATCTTCAGCCGCGCCAGACCTTCTTCGATGTCCGCTGTACTGCGCGCATAGGAGAACCGCAGAGTCTGATGGCCGCGCACCGGATCAAAATCCAACCCCGGCGTTGCGGCCACCCCCGCTTCCTCCAACAACTCCCGTGCAAAGACTCGGCTATCTTGGGTAAAGCCGCTCACATCCACGTAGAAGTAAAACGCCCCATCCGGTGGTGCAAACTGCGTGAACCCCGCTTTTGGCAAGCCCTCCGCCATCAAGGCCCGATTGGCGCGATACACCGCCATATTGGCTTCCAGTTCCTCATGGCAATCCATCGCCGCCAAAGCTGCCACCTGGCTGGCATGGCTCGCGCAAATGAACATGTTCTGCGCCAGTCGCTCGATCTTGCGCACGTGATCGTCGGGCACAACCATCCAGCCAACACGCCAACCGGTCATGCTGAAATACTTGGAGAAACTGTTGATCACATAACACTCATCGGTGAGTTCCAGCGCCGTGACCGCCTTCGCCTCATATTCAATGCCATGGTAAATCTCGTCGCTGATGAAGGCCGCGTCTTTCTCACGACACAGATCAATCAACGCCCCCATCGCCGCATTATCGAGCATCGTCCCCGTTGGGTTTGCAGGCGAGGCCACCATCAGCCCTTCAAAATCCAACGCGCCCAAATCATCCGGCACCGGCTGCAACCGGTTTTCCGGCGCGGTCTGCACGTCCAGCGGCTGCAGGCTCAGCGCCTTCAGAATCTGGCGATAGCTGGGATAACCCGGTGCGCCAATCGCCACCCGTTCACCGGCATCAAACAACGCGGAAAACGCCAGCAAAAATGCCCCCGAGGAGCCCGGCGTGACAATCACCCGGCTCGGATCAAGGTCCACATTGTACCATTCGCCATACAGCTGCGCGATCCGTGCGCGCAGCGCTGGCAAGCCCAAAGCCACCGTGTAGCCCATCGCGTCTTCCGCCATCGCCTCGGTCAGCGCCTTGCGCGCGCCTTCCGGCGCCGCCGTGCCCGGCTGACCCACTTCCATATGGATGATGTGGCGCCCATCCGCCTCAGCCTGGCGCGCCGCTTCCATCACATCCATCACAATAAAGGGATCAACCGCCCCACGCCTTGAAGTCCGCATCAAATTCGTTCCTATTGTCGCTCATGAGGTTTCACCGCGAAATGACGGCGCCGTCAATCACCGCTTTGCGCGCCCGCGTCGTCACGCTGTTGACGGCGCTTGCGCTTGTGATCTCCTCAACCGCCGCCAACGCCGTGTCTTTGCTGCGTGACCCTGACATCGAACATGCCCTCCAACGCATGGCCGCCCCGGTGCTTTATGCCGCAGGGCTGGGCGGCAATATCAAAATCCTGATGGTCGACGACCAGCGCTTAAACGCCTTTGTCATCGACCACGGCCACATCTTCATCAACTCCGGCATGATCATGCGCATGAACACGCCGGAAATGCTGCAATCGGTGATCGCCCACGAAGCCGCCCATATCGCCAACGGACATATCGCGCGGCGTATGGCCAACCTCGATTCGGCCCGCACCACCGCCGGCCTTGGCCTCGCGCTAGGACTGGCCGCCGCCGCGGTCTCTGGACGCGGCGACGTCGGCGCAGCCCTGGCCTTTGGCACACAAAGCTCTGCCCTGCGACAGTTCCTTGCCCACACCCGTGCGGAAGAATCCTCCGCCGACCAATCCGGCATCCGCTACCTCGCCCGCGCCGGCATCGACCCGTCCGGCACGCTGGACGTGCACCGCCTGTTTGAAGGCCAGGAGCTCCTCGCTGCGTCCCGCCAAGACCCCTACATGCGTACCCACCCGCTGACTCGCGATCGCCTGCGCGCGGCCGAAGGCTTTGTGGCGGCCTATGCGGGCAATGCCAAACCCAACCCGGAACTCGACTACTGGTACGACCGCGCGCGCGGCAAAACCACCGCCTTCATCCGCCCCACCAAATGGACCCTGTCGCGCTATCAGGAAAGCAAAGCCGAAGACGTGCGCCACATGCGCCTCGCCGTGGCTTACCACCGGCAACAGAATACCGCCAAGGCGCTCTCCCACATCGACCAGGCCCTCGCCGCCCGCCCTGACGACGCCTATTACTACGAACTTAAGGCGCAAATCCTCCTGGAAAGCCGCCAGTTCCAAAACGCCGTCACAGCCTATAAAAGGGCTGATGCGCTTGCCCCCGGCAATGCCTTAATCCTCGGCGGACTTGGCCGCGCGCTTCTGACCGTGAACCGCCCCAAAGAAGCTCTGCAATATCTCGAAGCCGCCCGCGCCCGAGACTTCCGCGATGCACGGGTCCTGCGCGACCTCGGTTCCGCCTACGCGCAAACCAACCAGCACGGCATGGCCTCGCTTCTGGCCGCCGAACGCTACGCGCTCGCCAACCGACTGGACGACGCAGAAATCCACGCCCGCCGCGCCATGGCCCGCCTTCCCCAAGGCTCCAGCGCATTTAACCGGGCCGACGACATCGCCCGCGCTGCCAAGCGCCGCAAAGACAAGAAATGAGGAAAATCCCATGAGCACTTTGAAAACCAAACTGGCCAGTTCCGCCCTGGCACTCGCCTTGGCCGCCGCCCCTGCGCTGGCCTTTGACATCGACAAGCTGTCGGATGCCGAACGCGAAGCCTTCCGCGCCGAAGTCCGCGCCTACCTGCTGGAAAACCCGGAAGTCATCATGGAAGCCGTCGCTGTACTGGAAGAGCGCAGCGCCGCCGCCCAAGCCACCGCCGACTTTGATCTGGTGACCGCCAACGCCGACCGCCTGTTTGACGACGGCTACAGCTATGTCGGCGGCAATCTCGAAGGCGACATCACCATCGTGGAGTTTGTCGACTACCGCTGCGGCTACTGCCGCAAAGCCCATGACGAAGTGGCCGAGCTGATCAAATCAGACGGCAACATCCGTTTCATCGTAAAAGAATACCCGATCCTCGGCGAAGCCAGCGACCTCAGCTCCCGCTTTGCCATCGCGGTGAAGCAAAAGGTGGGTGATGAAGCTTACAAGCTAACCGCCGACACGCTGATCAAAATGCGCGGCGACGTAAACGAGAAATCCCTGCGCAAACTGGCCAAGGGTCTCGGCTTTGACGCGGACATGATCCTGGATCACATGGACGCGCCGGACGTGGAAAAAGAAATCGCCACCACCCGCGCCCTCGCCCGTGACCTGAACATCACCGGCACGCCAAGCTTTGTCTTCCACGACGAAATGGTGCGCGGCTACGTGCCGCTCAAAGGCATGCAGGCGATTGTAAAAGACAAACGCAGCTAAGTCTTCCGCCAACCAAACAGCTTAACACCGCAGCGCCCCCGTTGCGGTGTTTTGCGTCCCGCGCCCGTTGCGCAGCGCACGCTGGCTTCATCAGGCCGTTTCGAAAATTGGCACCTCCGCAATACAGCCGCGATACCGACAGAATACCGACGTAAAAAAACGGCCCCTGAGGGCCGTTAATTTTTTAGTCGTGAGCGAAATTGGATCACTCGTCTGCGACAACCACATTTTGCGCCGCCGCCAAAGCCACGATCTTTGCCAGTTCCGGATCACCGTTCAAATCCGCCACCGCAAAGCTCTCCTTGACCGAATCCGTTGCCAGCGCGAGGTTGCGCACCGTGCCGGTGCCTTCGCCTGCCGGACCGTAAAGCTCACCATTCACCTTGAAGTACACCGAACCGGACATACCGGCGCGCAGTGTGGGTGGCTCCTCCGTCGCAGGCAGGACATATTCCTCACCTGCGTCGAGAATTTTCTCAAACAAAACAGAGCCATCCGCTGCACGCACCCGCACCCACGCAGGCCGCACCGCCATCAGCACTAACTCTGGCGCGTCGTCCTCAACCACCTTTGGCACAGGCAGTTTGTCCTCAACCGGCGTAGCCATCGCCACAGCCGCAGGGATCTCCGGTGTAAACACACCGATGTTGTTGGGGTTCAGTTGCGAAATCGGCGCATCCCGCGCCACCAACACCGGCACATCCAGCGCCTGTGGGCGATACAAACGATCCAACGCCTCAGATGGCGCAAACACGCCTGCCCCGGCCGTCGCCACCTCTGTGCTCGCCCCGTCCGCATCTGTGGCCACAGGCGCACGCCCGGCCCCATCCAGCGGATCCAAGTCGCTCAGAACCACTGGAGATTGCTCCACCGGTGCCAGAGTAACCCGTTGAATTTCATTGAGAACCGACCAGCCGCCATAGCCAATCCCGGCGATCAGCGCGACCAGCACCAACGAGGAGCCAACCGCCCGCATCTCTACCCGCGACAGCAGCGATTCCTGCACCGGTGTGAACGGCGTGTTGGACGAGGAGAACGGATCATTGCCCGTCATCGCCGGCGCAATGGTCTCTGTCTTACGGGTGCCAGAGGCCTCCGCAGACATCCCATGTGCTGTGGAAAACCCACTTTCGGCGCAGAAAAACTCAAACGCCACTTCCGGATCCATATTCAGGTATCGTGCATAAGAGCGCACATACCCGGCAATAAATCCTGGCGTTTCAAAAGCAGAGGGATCGCAGTTTTCGATGGCTGCAATGTAGCTCGCTCGGATTCGCAGCTCCCGTTGCACATCCAGCAGCGACTTCCCCATAGTCGCTCGTTCGCCGCGCATCATGTCGCCAAGTTGCACGTCAAAATCGTCATACCCTTTCGGGCCTTCGTCTACCGTTTCGGTATCGCGCTTGAATCTGCGCCCGATCATCCCACTGGCCTCTTATTGCACTGCCGGTTCTGAAAGTCCCCGATTCGAACCGATCCCCTTGTTAGGTATGAATATAACACAAACAAGGGGTACTACACTAAGAGTTCATTTTACCCCGCCATATCGGCACGATTCAGCGCACAGTGGCTCCAGAGGGCGTCCATTGCACCTACAAGAGCATCAATTTCCTTCGGCCCATGCACCGGCGACGGCGTGAACCGGAGGCGCTCTGTGCCGCGTGGCACAGTCGGGAAATTGATCGGCTGCACATAGATGCCGTAGTCTTCCAACAGGTGATCAGACAGCACTTTGGTATGCACAGGATTTCCGACAATCACAGGCACGATATGGCTGCCGTGATCGATGATGGGCAGACCTAGACCTTTCAGACGCAGCTTCAGAATTTGCGCCTGAGTCTGGTGTTTTTCACGCAGCGCCTGGTCGGTTTTCAAGTGCGCGACAGAGGCCGCGGCACCGGCTGCAACAGCGGGTGGCAAAGACGTCGTGAAAATGAAGCCCGGCGCGTAAGACCTTACGGCGTCACACATTTTTTCAGAGGCCGCGATGTACCCCCCCATCACGCCATAGGCTTTGGCGAGGGTACCGTTGATGATGTCGATACGATGCGCAAGGGTGTCGCGCTCAGTCACACCGCCACCACGCGGGCCATACATGCCAACCGCGTGCACCTCATCGATATAGGTCAAGGCACCAAACTCATCGGCCAGATCACAAATGGCTTCGATGGGGCCAAAATCGCCGTCCATCGAGTAGACCGATTCAAAGGCAATCAGCTTTGGCGCAGCTGGATCATCCGCCTCTAAAAGCTCGCGCAGATGCGCCACATCATTGTGTTTGAAAATGCGTTTTGCGCCCCCATTGCGGCGCACGCCTTCAATCATCGAAGCGTGGTTCAACTCGTCCGAATAGATGATCAATCCAGGGAAGAGTTTTGGCAAAGTACTTAAAGTTGCATCATTTGCGATGTAGGCGCTGGTAAAAAGCAGGGCTGATTCTTTGCCGTGCAGGTCGGCAATCTCGGCTTCCAGGCGCTTGTGATAGACGGTTGTGCCAGAGATATTGCGCGTCCCACCAGAGCCTGCGCCGGTCGCATCCACAGCTTCATGCATCGCGTCCAGCACAACAGGGTGCTGGCCCATGCCGAGGTAGTCGTTGCCGCACCACACTGTTATGGGCTGTTCTTCGCCATCCGGGCGTGTCCATGTGGCATGTGGGAAATGGCCCTGCTTCCGTTCAATATCGATGAACGTGCGATAGCGTCCCTCTTCGTGCAAACGATTGAGTGCGTTATCTAGCTTTGCAGTGTAATCCACAGTGGCTTTCCTTCTTACCGGTCTGGGCGACCTGGCGTCGCAACACCCATCAGGGCATTGGCGCTCTTGTAGTCTTCTGTCGCGCTTTCCGCAATTGCTACCAAATGATACATCTTTCGCACATTGATATCGATCAAAGAGTGAAAGCGCGAGTCTGGACAGTCGGATTTGGGGTGATACGGTCCCCGCAAATCGTCGCACCTGAAGGAGGCTTCCATGACGCTTGACCCCGTTCTCGCCCGCATCGATCAGAATATGCCGGAGGCGATTGACCGCCTGTTTGATCTGCTCCGCATCAAGTCCATCTCCACCGACCCAGCGTTTGACGCAGATGTCGATGCCGCTGCCGATTGGTTGGTCAAAGACCTGCAAAGCCTTGGTGTGGATGCACAAAAACGCCCCACCACCGGCCACCCGATGGTCGTAGGTCACATTGACGGCCCCGGCCCACATGTGCTGTTTTACGGCCACTATGATGTGCAACCGGTCGACCCGCTTGAGCTTTGGGACCGTGATCCGTTTGATCCTGCGCTGGAAGACACCGACGCCGGCCAGGTGATCCGCGCCCGCGGCGCCTCTGATGACAAAGGCCAGTTGATGACCTTTGTCGAAGCTTGCCGCGCCTGGAAGGCCGAACACGGCGCCCTGCCCTGCAAAATCACCTTCTTGTTTGAAGGCGAGGAAGAATCCGGCTCCCCAAGCCTTGTGCCGTTCCTGAAAGAGAACGCCGAGGAGCTGAGCTGCGACATCGCCCTGATCTGCGATACCGGCCTGTTTGAAAGCGCCGTGCCCGCGATCACCACCATGCTGCGCGGCCTGCTGGCCGAAGATTTCACAATCACCGGCCCCAGCCGCGACCTGCATTCCGGCATGTATGGCGGCATCGCCATGAACCCAATCCGCGTGCTGAGCGGCATCCTCGCTGACCTTCACGACGACACCGGTGCGGTGACGCTGGACGGCTTCTATGATGACGTCCCGGAACTGCCCGATGACATCCGCGCCCAATGGCAAGGCCTGAACTTCGACCATGCCACTTACCTGGGCGACGTGGGCCTGAAATCCCCGGCCGGCGAGCAAGACCGCACCCCGCTGGAACAAATCTGGTCCCGCCCAACTTGCGATGTGAACGGCATTTGGGGCGGCTACACCGGCGACGGTTTCAAAACCGTGCTGCCCTCTCAAGCCTCTGCCAAACTGTCCTTCCGCCTCGTTGGACAGCAAGACCCGGACAAAATCCGCGACAGCTTCCGCGCCCATCTGGAAAGCCGCCTGCCGGAAGGCTTCACGGTTGAATACCGCTCCGAAAAAGGCTCCACCGCCTCGCAAATGTCCATCGAGGACCCGGCCTTTGAAAAGGCCCGCGTCGCGCTCAGCGATGAGTGGCCCCGTCCAGCGGCCTATGTTGGCTGCGGCGGTTCCATCCCAATCGCAGGCTTCTTCAAAGAGATGCTGAACATGGATTCGATGCTGATCGGCTTTGGCCGTGACGACGATCAGATCCACTCTCCAAACGAGAAATACAATGTGGAGAGTTTCCACAAAGGCACCCGCTCCTGGGCACGGATCCTGGCCGCGCTTTCCGCCTAACTATTTGAGAACAATCGGACTCACAAAACGCGCCTCCCGGGGCGCGTTTTTCGTTGGGGCCAACAAAAGGCGCAAAGATATACTGCGCAGCAACCAATTCATCGTCTCTGTTTAGGGGAGGAAGAAGTGGCGCGGTTGACGGGGCTCGAACCCGCGACCCCCGGCGTGACAGGCCGGTACTCTAACCAACTGAGCTACAACCGCGCATATATCTTCGCCTTTCGGCATGTCCATTCCCGAAGGGCCCAGGACCTGGGTTGGTAGTGGTGGCGCGGTTGACGGGGCTCGAACCCGCGACCCCCGGCGTGACAGGCCGGTACTGGCAGACTCCCGCGTAGAGTGCTTTGCGCGCTGAATTTTTTGTGATTAGATGCGCTTACTCGATTCAATTGCTTTTGAAGGAATAACCCGATGAAACCACTTTATGCTGCCCTGTGTGTTGCCGGTATCACCCTTGCTGCGTGTTCTCAGCAAGAAGAGCCAACTCCGGTTTACGCTCAGCCAGATTTTGACAAGCGCGGCAACGCAAGCTGCATGGCCGGCTACGACCTGCTGACCACAGACACCGGCGCTCTGGTTTGCGCACCGGCAACTGCTGGCTAAACTTCAGCCACAGACTGGAATTTCGGGCGGTCCCTTCGGGGATCGCCTTTTTGATTCTGCCAAGCGCCTCAGCAGTCACAAACGCAGACACATTGCACGAAAGAAATTTGAAAGCGAAAACGCACTGAACACCCTTAAGGCAGGCGGATATTCAACGCTGGTAGAGGAGGTAGATGGTGGGTCGTGAGAGGCTCGAACTCCCGACATCTTCGGTGTAAACGAAGCGCTCTACCAACTGAGCTAACGACCCGGTAGGCGGGGATTTAGACCTTGGCGCAGGGACATGCAAGCCCCCTTTTTGAACTTTCTTTGCGTCTCGTCCAACTTCCTCATAGGGTGGCCGCAAAAAAAGGGAAACGAACACCCCATGCCCGATCCAATTGTGCCAAAAGGCGTTGCCCACGTCGCTGTTGATGTGGTCGAGACCCCTGATCCCATTGTCTTTGCGCTGCAACCGAACCTGTCGATGCTGGCCTTCACCTCCGCGGTGGAAACCCTGCGCATCGCCAATCAGCTCACAGGACAGATTCTCTATACTTGGACCACCATGTCAGAGACCGGCGAAAACGTGCGCTGCTCCAACGGCATCGAGATCGGTATCGACGCCCCATTGGGGGACACCCCGGCCAGCGCCTGTGTCTTTGTCTGCTCTGGCGTAGAACCTGAGCGCGCCGCCACTCCCAAAGTCGCCGATTGGATTCGCCACCAATGGCGCATGGGCCGCCGGGTCGGCGGGCTTTGTACCGGCGCGTTTACCTTGGCCAAGGCGGGCATTCTGGAAGGCAAGGACTTCACTCTGCATTGGGAAAACATCACGCCTTTCCGTGAGCAATATCCAACGCTGGATCCCCTCGAGCAGCTCTACGCCATCGATGACCGCATCATGACCTGCGGTGGTGGCGTCGCGGCGATGGATCTGTTCCTGAAGCTAATCTACGACCGCCACGGTGCCCCCCTCGCCCGCGCAGTGCTCAATATGTGCCTGCACACGGTCCAACGCTCAGAAACTGACCGCCAGCAAAGTTCAACCGCTGCTGTGATCGGCAACCGTAACGACAAGCTAGTGAAGATCATCGCCCACTTTGAGGAAAACCTCGAAGAGTCCATCGACCTCGATCAAGTCGCCCGCAGCCTCGGCGTGTCCCGCCGCCAGATGGAGCGCCTGTTCAAAACCCACCTGAACACGACCCCGAAACGCTTCTTGCAAGACCTGCGCCTGCAACGCGCGCGCATACTGCTGGCCGAGACCGATATGCCTGTTGTCGATGTGGCCATCGCATGCGGCTATGAATCCGCTGGAAACTTCTCCAAACGCTTCCGCGAGGCCTATGGCATCTCGCCTCACCGGTTCTCCGCAGGGCACGGATAGCTGGCGCGCGGGGCGATCATCGGCAACCTGTTGCCCAATGAACAGCCCCCTACACCTTTGATTGATTTCAAGTACTTTTTAGTTCACCTTTAACGGCACCAAAGTCATTCAGATCCTTATTTCAAAACCACCGAGAACACTTCAAAAGCGGCAAAAGGCCAGCATCGTTGGCAAATAAACTTAAAGCCTGCCACCGGGCTAACGAACGGCGAGTTTAGAATACTCAAAGCGGGCCGCGAACC
Organism: Shimia sp.; assembly: GCF_022448905.1. Taxonomy (GTDB): domain Bacteria; phylum Pseudomonadota; class Alphaproteobacteria; order Rhodobacterales; family Rhodobacteraceae; genus Shimia. Next base: position 235,144 of record NZ_JAKVCW010000002.1, read on the forward strand.
AACAGCCGCCCGGCCTCTTTTTTAACGCCGTGGATCAAAGCCAATTTGATTTCCAACGTTTTGCCGGCGCAACTAAACTAGAGTTTTGACCATGCCAGATGATCATTCAAACACGACTACCGGCGCAACCGAACTGACTCTGGGCACCGATTTTTTCGGCACTCTGGACTATTACTTAGACGTTGATTTCTTTTCCATTCATCTTCTCGCGGGGCAGACCTACCGATTTGATTTTGAACTGGAAGAAGCCCCCTTCCCCGCCCTGAGGCTCGGAATTCTGGACAGCAACGGGAACTACCTTAACTGGATATCCGATGTCACCTTCACCGCCTTAACCTTCCGTCCAACGGTCTCGGGGCAATACTTCCTCGAAGTTTCCAACCACTATATCGAAAGCGAAGGTGACGAAACTTATGAAGGCGACTACACAGGAAGTGTTCAGGTCATCGCCGACGACTTCCCCAAGAAGCCTATCCCATCGGATGGAGCCATTGGTCCAGGCGACACGGTCGCTGGAACAGTTGACTACAAAAACGACACAGACGCGGTACGCATCAACGTTGAAGAGGCGGGCATTTACAGAGTCACCCTAAACGACGCGTCATCCGACTTGTGGGCTAACCTCAATCAACCCTACAGCTCCGAAACTTGGCGATCAGATTCAGAAGGAAATCGCGAGCTGCTTTTTGTTGCCGGCTCCGAGACACCTGTTGAGTTTTCCGTGAGGGGGGCAACGGCCGGCGCCACATATTCTTACACAGTAGAGCGCATCGGCACCGACGATCACAGCGACGAGCATGCAAAAGCAACACAACTGCAAGACGGGGACGCGCTCGACAGCAATATCGCCTTTGTTGATGAGGTTGATGCCTTCGAAATCGCAGGAGTCGCCGGCTCAACATACACTGTCACCATCGACCTTACCGAACCATCCTCTCAAGAGGGTCTCTATACGTCACTAAGAGATATTTACGATGAAAAGGCGTCAGCCACAAAAACCACTACGGCCACACAGATAACCTATGAGTGGACGCTCCGAACGGACACGTCTTATTTTTTGGAAGTAGGATCCGGCAACTACTTCACCCGCGGTCCTGACTACACCGCGTTTGGCGACTACACCGTGTCGCTCGCTGTGGTCAAAGGACAAAAACCTGTCTGGGGAAACCACACCGATGAGCTGTTTTTAGGAACCGACGAGGCCGAATTGTTTCGCACCCAAGAGGGCAACGACACGGTCCATTCTGGAAAAGGCGACGACAGCGTGTACCTCATGGAGGGCGACGACTACGTGATTGCTGGCGGTGGCCGCGAACTCTTCCATGGCGGCGGGGGCCATGATCGCATCAGCTATTACTACAGCCCGACTGGCGTGAAAATTAACCTCGAGACCAACGAGGTCTCGGGATCACGGGCTGCGAACGACGAGATTTTTACATTCGAGAGCGCAGACGGCTCCAACACCGGCAATGACATCATCTGGGGCACCAGCTCCGACAACACAATCCGCACCCATGGCGGCGATGACCGAGCCTACGCGGGAAAAGGCAATGATCGGGTATTTCTAGGAGCTGGCGATGACTATGTGCTTGTCGGCGGTGGCGCCGAAGAATTCCACGGCGGTGAAGGCAGCGACCACATCAGCTATTACAAAAGTAGGCGCGGCGTGACCGTCAACTTGGAAACCAATGACGTGTCAGGCAGCTGGGCAGAAAACGACAAAATTAGCGGCTTTGAAAACGTTTCCGGCTCCAAAACTGGCCACGACCGAATCTACGGCACGGCAGGCGCCAACACCATCAAGACCTACAGCGGCAACGACAAGGTTTATGCCCGCGGCGGGGATGATCGAGTCTTACTCGGCGACGGCAACGACTATGTTCTGGTCGGGGATGGCGCAGGCACATACCGCGGCGGAGACGGCAACGACTACATCAGCTATTACCACAGCACCGGTGGCGTGGAGTTAGACTTGGACAGCAGTCGAGAGTCCGGTGGCTGGGCGGAGAATGATAGCATCCATGGCTTTGAAAGCGCCTCCGGCTCAAAAACCGGCAATGACGTGATCTACGGCACGGCAGGAGCCAACACCATCAAGACCTACAGCGGCAACGACAAGGTTTATGCCCGCGGCGGGGATGATCGAGTCTTACTCGGCGACGGCAACGACTATGTTCTGGTCGGGGATGGCGCAGGCACATACCGCGGCGGAGACGGCAACGATTACATCAGCTATTACAATCATGCCAATGGTGTGTCTCTCAACCTGGAAACCAATAGCGTAATGGGCGCCGGAGTGGATGGCCATATCATCAGTGGCTTTGAAAACGCCTCTGGCTCGGAGACGGGCAGCGACACGATTTACGGAAGTGCGACACACAATAGACTCAAGACCTACGGCGGAGATGACCTTGTCCATGCCGGACGCGGTCGGGACACCGTCTATTCCGGCACCGGCAACGACCAGGTGTTCCTGGGCGATGGCGACGATTTTGCCGTCTCAGGTGGCGGCACCGACCACTATGATGGCGGGAGCGGCTTTGACATGGTCAACTACACTAACAGCGCGTCCGGCGTGGTCATCGACCTTGCTGCCAACACGGCCTCCGGCGGTTGGGCAGAAGGTGACACATTGGTCAGCATCGAGGGTATCTCCGGCTCAGACGGCGGCCACGACCAACTCGCCGGGAACGCCGAGAGAAACTACCTTGATGGATTTGCGGGCAACGACACCCTGTACGGCCGGGACGGAGATGACTTGCTGGCCGGCAGAGCTGGCGACGATGTGTTGTTTGGCGGCAATGGCGACGACCGCTTGTCCGTTGGTGCTGGCACCAACGCAATGACCGGCGGCTCCGGCTACGATACTTTCGATTTCAAAATGGAAGACTTCGAAGGAGGCGCCGCAAGCCACACGGTCATTGAAGACTTCGAAGATGACGTGGACACGCTTGAAATCAACAGCAGCGGTCAGGTGGATGAAGACATCATTTCCTATGCCACACAGCAAGGCAACGATGTCGTGTTCTCGAACTTTGGCAATACGACCCTGATCATCAGAGATATGACAATCGCCGACCTGCAGGACGACGTGGACTTCAACTGGATCTAACTCTAACGAGAGAAGGCACTGCAGCCGCGCGGTGCCCTTTTCTTTTGGCGGCCAACCAGTGCCAACCGTCCTCCAAAATGACAAAAAGAAACGGGCGCTCAACCACTTAAGGGAGCGCCCGTTGAAATAATGGTGGGTCGTGAGAGGCTCGAACTCCCGACATCTTCGGTGTAAACGAAGCGCTCTACCAACTGAGCTAACGACCCGATGACGCGGCTTCTAACCTCACTCCGCGGGCTCCGCAAGCCCCTCGTCGTCACTTTCTGCAACTTCTGTCATTTTCCGGCGCAAACGCAGGTTCACCACCTGCACCTCTTCCAAATCCTTGCTGTTTTGCACCTTCACCTTGCCCAATCCCGGCATGTTCAAGCCACGCCCGGCCACCAGGGTTTCGCCCAGAATCGCCAGCGCCGCCTCGATCGCAGGCTTGGCATCGCGCTTTTTCACCCCAGCGCGGGCCACGGCTGCCTCGATCAGCTCTTTCTTGCGCATCACATCCACACCGGCTTCCTCCTCCCCCTCGGCATTCACCTCAGGCGCTTCCAACGGAGACGGTTCCGCCGCTTCGGCAATCTCTTTCAAGCTGGCGCTGGTTTTGCGGGATGTGGTCGCACGTGTACGCGACTTGCTCGTGGACGCACGTTTGCGCGTCGATGCGGGAGCCTTAGCCATGGCTTTCTACCTCACTGGTCTGCTCAACAAGGCAAGCATAGCACGAAAGCACTCAAAAGACAGGGAATTCGGGCATATGACACAATATCTACGCCCTAAACAAAAGTGGCGCACCAAATGCGCCACTTCAATTCTATCACATCCGCTGCGTGAACTTACTTCAGCTTGGACAGTTTGTCCTGCAACTCCGCCAGCTGTTTCTTGATGTCATCGAGGTCTTCGCCCTCCCCGGACGCTGCCTCAGCCTTCTCCGGCGCAGGGGCCGAGCTGCCCGGCCAGGCCATGCCGCCAGTCATCGCTTTCATGAAGGCTTCTTGCTGCGCTTGCATTGCTTCCAGGCCCGGCATCGACATGCCCGTTCCCATGCTCTCCATCACCTTCTCCTGGCTTTCGCGCAGCATATCAAAGGAGGTCTGCAAGAACTGCGGCACCATCGATGTCGCCTGCGTGGTATAGGCCCGCACAAGATCGTTGAGCACATTCACCGGCAGAACGTTTTCGCCCCGGCTTTCATGTTCGGCAATGATTTGAAGCAGATACTGGCGGGTCAGATCATCCCCGCTTTTCAAATCGACAATCTGGACTTCCCGACCGGACCGAATAAATCCGGCAATATCGTCCAACGTGACATAGTCACTGGTCTCTGTGTTGTAGAGCCGCCGGCTGGCGTATCGTTTGATCAGCAGTGGTTTATTGTCTTCGCCCACGTCATTCTCCCCAAAAACTTTAGCGCGCTGCAGAAAAGCCTATGCGACTGCAGCACAAAAAGAAAGAGCGGGCAATATGCCCGCTCACGCAATCTGCACCCCAAGGGAGGAAGCTGGGTGCCGATTTGCGACGTTTCTTTATTTGGAGGTCGCTTTTTTCGCGGCCGCGGTCACGTCGTTGGTGGCCTTTTTCACAGCAGCGGTTGCCTCTTCAGTGGCTTCTTTGCCCGCAGACATCAGCAGCTCAACAGTTTCCATCTGAACTTTTTTCGCAACTTCAGCGAACGCCGCCATGTTTTCCGCAGCAACTTCAGCCTGAGCAGACGCGAAGTCGGTCATCGCTTTGGCGTAGTCGGCTGGCTCTTCTTTCGCTTTGGACATGTCGCCCAGCTTGGACAGAGTGTCTTTGGTCCACTTGGTGGAGATCTCGGAGGATTTTTCAGCTGCACCCAGTGCAACGGCGGTCAGCTTCTCGTTCAGAGCTGCGGAGTTTTTGAACGCGTCTTCAAATGCAGTGGTGTCCACCGGGAAGGCGCCCAGTACGTCTTTAAACATCGCTGTCATGTCCTGTGCTGCTTTAGCCATTGGTCCAGTTCCTTAATAAATAACAGCCCGTGATAATTGAGGAGGGTTTGGGCTGTGCTTCTAGTCTCTGGCAACAATATGCTTTCTGCGACGCAGCATTTCAAGAGATTTTTGCTGCACTGCAGCAAAAACCTTTCATCGCCTTGTTATTTATATGCTTTTTTCAGCACGTAACTGCCAGGCGCATCGCCCAGCGTCGGATGATTCTCATCGCCATGCTGCCGTGCTGCGATCTTTTTACCTGACTTTTTTGACAACCATGTGTCCCACCGCGGCCACCAGGAGCCCTCATGGAAGGCCGCGCCATTCATCCACTCATCCGCTGAACCTTTGACATCGGTGTTGGTGTAATGGCCATACTTCTTCTTGCTCGGCGGGTTCACAATCCCGGCGATGTGCCCAGACTGGGAGACAATAAAGGTCTTGGAGCGGCTCTTGGTTTGCTGGAACCCGTGATAACAATCCTTCCAGCGCGCGATGTGATCTGTTTCGCAGGTCACCGCGCAAACCGGCACATCCACGTCAGCAATCTTCAGAGTCGTGCCACACAGCTCGACCCCCTCACCCACAAACTTGTTCGCCTGACACAGCTCGCGCAAATACTGATGCGCCATCTTGCCCGGCAGGCCAGAGCCATCGCCATTCCAATAGAGCAGATCAAACGCTGGCGGCGCCTCGCCCATAAAGTAGCTTTTGATCGCCGGTCCATAGATCAGGTCATTGGAACGCAGGAAACTGAACGTGCGCTGCATGATAAATGAGCGCAGCACGCCAAACTCGTTCACCTCATCATCGATGCCGTCGATGAAGTCATCCTGCAAGAACGGCGTAAACTCACCCTGATCCGAGAAATCGGTCAGCGTTGTGAAGAATGTCGCCGACTTCACCGATGTGTCGCCACGCTGTTTCATCAAGGACAACGTCAAATGCAGCGTGGTTCCGGCAATACAATAGCCCACCGCATTCACTTGCTTCTGCTTGGTGATGTCTTTGACCTGAGCAATAGCCTCAAGGAACCCTTCCTCGATATAGTCATCCAATCCCACATCCGCATAAGTCGGATCAGGGTTCACCCAGCTGACCACAAAAACCGTATAGCCCTGATCGACGCACCAGCGGATCAGGCTGTTCTGCTCTTTCAGGTCCAGAATGTAGTATTTGTTGATCCACGGTGGAAAGATAATCAGCGGGATCTCATGCACAGTCTCGGTGGTCGGCGTGAACTGCAACAGCTCAAACATCCGGTTGCGACAGACCACCTTGCCCGGCGCGGTTGCGATGTTGCGGCCAATCTCAAACGCATCCTCATCCGCCAGCTTGACCAGCATCTCGCCATTGTTCGCTTCCAGATCCGAGATCAGGTTCTGCAACCCGTCAATCAGCGACTGCCCTTCGGTCTCCACCGCCTTCTCCAAAGCTTCCGGATTGGTGCCCAGAAAATTGGTTGGCGACATCATATCAACAATCTGGCTCGAGAAATACTCGATGCGTTGTTTGTCTTTCGACGAGAGCCCCTCAAGTTCGCCAACGGCGGTCTTAATCGCCTCCGCATTGCGCATGTACTGTTGTTTCAGGAGATTGAAATAGGGGTGCGACTTCCACATGGGATGAGAGAATCGCCGGTCTGTCGGTGTGTCATCCTGCGGTGCAGAAAACTGTCCCTTTAACATCAAATTTTGTGCGTCCACGAAAGATTTAACCGACTTACTCCACAGATCGAGCTGGTTTTCGATCACCTTTCCGGGGTTGTCGACCATCGCCTGCCAATAGGCATTGGCAGCATTCATAAAAACTTCAGGCTCCGGAGAATTTAGTTCATCTCTCAAGGGCTTATGGCGTCCCAAAACTTCTGTCAATCGCAGCGACAGAGCTTCAACTTTTGCCAAATTGGCGTTCAGGCGTTCCATTTTTTCGCCCGTATCAGTCTCATTTGTTGTCATATTAACCTATTCGCCCTAATGTCGCTGCTGTGCAGCATTAACCAAGCGCCCCCTCAATGTTACTGGGGAATTACTAGGGTGCATAGCCCAACGATAGGACGAAGCACATGCGATACATGGCCACGTATGACCTGATGGAAACCATGCGCAACACCAACCAATGGTTGGGCGCAACAGCGAGCGCCATGGCGTCCTACCCCGCCTTTGCATTGGTCCCCAACCCGGGTTTGCAGTGGATGGCCGCCTGGGGCGAAGTCACCGAACGGGCTTTCCAGCGCATGATTGTGAAACCTGACTGGGGCATCGACAGCTTCACCTGCGAAGACGGCAAAGACCACATCGTCAACATCAACACCGTGATCGAACGCCCCTTTGGCGACCTGATCCATTTTGAGGTCTCCGGCCGAAAGCCGATGAGCCGCAAGGTTATGCTGGTGGCACCGATGTCCGGCCACTACGCCACCCTCCTGCGCTCCACCGTGAAGAGCCTGATTGCCGATTGCGAAGTCTACATCACCGATTGGCATAACGCGCGTGATATCCCTGTGTCCGAAGGCAAGTTCGATGTTGAGGATTACACCCTCTACCTTGTCGATTTTATGAAAGAGCTTGGCCCCGACACCCATGTGATCGCCGTGTGCCAGCCTGCCCCGCTCACTCTGGCGGCCACCGCCTATCTCGCCGAGGAAGATCCTTCGGCGCAGCCTCGCTCCCTGACCCTGATCGGCGGTCCAATCGATCCAAATGCTGCCGCCACCGAAGTCACCGACTTTGGCCACCGCGTGACCATGGGCCAGTTGGAAGAAACCATGATTCAGCGGGTTGGCTTTAAGTATCCCGGCGTCGGCCGCATGGTCTATCCCGGTCTGCTACAACTCTCCTCCTTCATGTCGATGAATGGCGAGCGTCACTCCAAAGCCTTCGCGGATCAGATCCTGCGCGTGACCCGTGGCGAAGCCTCCGACCACGACGCCCACAACCGATTCTATGACGAATACCTCGCTGTCATGGACATGACCGCCGAGTTCTACCTCTCCACAGTGGAACGAATCTTCAAAAACGGTGAAATCGCCAACAACGAGTTTGTTGTCGCGGGCCGCAAAGTCGACATCAGCAAGATCACCACTGTGGCCGTGAAAACCGTGGAAGGCGCCAAAGACGACATCACCGCGCCAGGTCAGTGTATTGCCGCCCTGGACCTTTGCACAGGTCTGCCGGACAGCAAAAAGGCAAGCCACGTTGAGCCAGGCGCCGGTCACTACGGGATTTTTGCAGGCAAGAGCTGGCGCAACAAAATCCGCCCCCTCGTGCTCGAGTTCATCGATGCCAACGCGGACGCGCCCAAGAAAAAGTCGGCCACGCGCAAGCCCGCCAATAAGAACACTGCCGCCTAAACAGGCGGTTCAAAAACCTCCGCACAGAAATGGGGCGATCGTTTGGCACGATTCGCCCCATTGTTGTTTTTGCCCCGTGGCGTTGCAAAAGATGCACATCTGCGACCCGCAACATTTTCCACATAAATCGGACGTCCAACCTACATATTGTGGATAACTCTTCCCCCAGCACTCCCCCAAAGCAGAAACGCCTTTTTTCAAACGTTTAGCGGAATTAACCAATATTAACGGGATCTAAATGCCCCTGTGGAGGAATCGGAGGCCTTGCGCGAGTCGCCGCCGACCACTTTCCGTCAACAGGAAAAATCCTGATTTTTCGTAAATAAATTCGTTGACCCTTTAGGGGCCGATACGCCAGTTTGTGGCAGCAGCCAAGAAAGCCCACTAGATATAGTGGCGACCAAGGTAGCGGGGACAAACTCATACAAACGCCCATCCGGGTCTGTTGTATCGGCAATGCACACAGCTTTGCCCACCGATCCTCCTTTGCCTGTTGGTCCGCCCTAGCCTCCAAGGGCTCGCAAAGGCCGCGTCACTAAACGCACAGAACGTGCACCACGGGACACATTGGCACTGGGGACGAAGACAGGCATGAAGATTCAACGACGTTTCACCAAGACCGGACAAGACGCTTACGCAGATCTGGACTTCGTCACCACCGAATCTGAAATTCGCAACCCGGACGGCACCATCGTCTTCCACCTCGATGACATCGAAGTTCCGGCCAGTTGGTCGCAAGTGGCCTCCGATGTGATTGCCCAGAAATACTTCCGCAAAGCCGGGGTTCCCGCCAAACTGCGCAAGGTGCGCGAAAAAGGCGTGCCAGAATTCCTGTGGCGCTCCGTGCCTGCCAACGAAGACGTCACCATTGGCGGCGAAACCAGCGCCAAGCAGGTGTTTGATCGCCTCGCCGGGGCTTGGACCTATTGGGGCTGGAAAGGTGGCTACTTCTCCACAGAAGACGACGCCCGCGCCTACTTTGACGAAATGCGCTACATGCTGGCGACCCAGCGCGCCGCGCCCAACTCGCCCCAGTGGTTCAACACCGGCCTGCACTGGGCCTACGGCATCGATGGCCCATCGCAGGGCCACTACTATGTCGACTACAAAACCGGCAAGCTGACCAAATCCAAGTCCGCCTACGAACACCCACAACCGCACGCCTGCTTCATTCAGTCCGTGGCGGATGATCTGGTGGGCGAAGGCGGCATCATGGACCTCTGGGTCCGCGAAGCCCGCCTGTTCAAATACGGCTCCGGCACCGGCACCAACTTCTCATCCCTGCGCGCAGATGGCGAATCTCTCTCCGGCGGAGGCAAATCTTCCGGCCTTATGGGCTTCCTGAAAATCGGCGACCGCGCTGCAGGTGCGATCAAATCCGGTGGCACCACCCGCCGCGCGGCCAAGATGGTCATTGTCGACGCCGATCACCCGGACATCGAAGAATACATCAACTGGAAGGTCAAAGAAGAGCAGAAGGTGGCCTCCATCGTGGCCGGCTCCAAAATGCACGAACAGAAGCTCAACGGCATCTTTGACGCGATCAAAGCTTGGGACGGTGCTGAGGCAGACGCCTATGACGCCAAGACCAACGACGGTCTGAAATCCGCGATCCGCGACGCCAAAAAGTCGATGATCCCGGAGACCTACATCAAGCGCGTGCTGGACTACGCCAAGCAGGGCTACGCCAGCATTGAGTTCCCGACCTACGACACCGACTGGGATTCTGAAGCCTACGCGTCTGTCTCCGGGCAGAACTCCAACAACTCCATCCGCGTCACCGACGCCTTCCTCAAGGCCGTGGAAAACGACGACGATTGGGAGCTGATCCGCCGCACCGACGGCGAGGTCGCCAAAACCATCAAAGCCCGCAAACTCTGGGAAGACGTCGGCCACGCCGCATGGGCCTGTGCCGATCCCGGCATCCAGTACCACGACACTGTGAACGCGTGGCACACCTGCCCTGAGGATGGTGAAATCCGCGGCTCCAACCCGTGCTCCGAATACATGTTCCTGGACGACACGGCCTGTAACCTCGCCTCCATGAACCTGCTGTCCTTTCTCAAGGACGGTGTGTTCCAGGCGGACGACTACATGCACGCCACCCGTCTCTGGACCGTGACACTGGAAATCTCCGTGACCATGGCGCAGTTCCCCTCCAAGGAAATTGCCCAACTGTCTTATGACTTCCGTACCCTTGGCCTGGGCTACGCCAACATCGGCGGCCTGCTGATGAACATGGGCTACGGCTACGACAGCGACGAAGGCCGTGCCCTCGGCGGCGCTCTCACCGCGCTGATGACCGGTGTCGCCTATGCCACCTCTGCCGAAATGGCCGGCGAACTGGGCGCCTTTGACGGGTATGCGCGCAACAGCGAACACATGCTGCGGGTCATCCGCAACCACCGCCGCGCGGCCCAAGGCCTGACCTCCGGCTACGAAGGCCTCGCCGTGAAACCTGTGCCGTTAGACACCGAAAACTGCCCAGATCAGGTGCTGGTCGAACTGGCCAAATCCGCCTGGGATGAAGCCCTCGAGCTTGGTGAGAAAAACGGCTACCGCAACGCCCAAACCTCTGTGATCGCCCCCACCGGCACCATCGGCCTGGTGATGGACTGTGACACCACCGGCATCGAGCCTGACTTCGCACTGGTGAAGTTCAAGAAACTCGCCGGAGGCGGCTACTTCAAAATCATCAACCGCTCCGTGCCTGCAGCCTTGGAAGGCCTCGGCTATTCTTCTGCTCAGATCGAAGAAATCGTGTCCTACGCAGTGGGCCACGGCACCATCGGCAACGCGCCAGGCATCAACCACACGTCTTTGATCGGTCACGGTTTCACGACCAACGAGATCGAAAAGATCGAAGCCGCGCTTGGCTCCGCCTTCGACATTCGCTTTGTGTTCAACCAGTGGACGTTGGGCGAAGAGTTCTGCACCAACGTCCTCGGTATCCCGGCAGACAAGCTGAACGATCCGTCCTTTGAACTGCTCGCACACCTTGGCTACACCAAAGCCGACATCGATCTGGCCAACGACCACGTCTGCGGCACCATGACCTTGGAAGGCGCCCCGCATCTCAAAGAAGAGCACTACGCGATCTTTGACTGTGCCAACCCATGCGGCAAAAAAGGCAAACGCTACCTCTCGGTGGACAGCCACATCACCATGATGGCCGCCGCGCAGTCCTTCATCTCCGGCGCGATCTCCAAGACGATCAACATGCCAAACGATGCCACCATCGAGGACTGCCAGAAGGCGTACGAGCTGTCCTGGTCCCTCGGCATCAAAGCCAACGCGCTCTATCGTGACGGCTCCAAACTGTCCCAACCTCTAGCCGCTGCACTGGTCGAGGACGATGACGAGGCCGCCGAAGTGCTCGAATCCGGCTCCATGCAGGAAAAAGCACAGGTTCTGGCCGAAAAGATCGTCGAGAAAATCGTCGTCAAAGAAGTGGCCCGTGGCCGCGAGAAAATGCCGGAACGCCGCAAAGGCTACACTCAGAAAGCTGTTGTGGGCGGCCACAAGGTATACCTGCGCACCGGCGAATACTCTGACGGCTCCTTGGGCGAAATCTTCATCGACATGCACAAGGAAGGCGCTGGCTTCCGCGCGATGATGAACAACTTCGCCATCGCCGTCTCGGTTGGCCTGCAATACGGCGTCCCGCTTGAAGAATTTGTCGATGCCTTTACCTTCACCAAATTTGAACCTGCCGGCATGGTGCAGGGCAACGACTCCATCAAAAACGCCACCTCGATCCTCGATTACATCTTCCGCGAATTGGCCGTGTCTTACCTCGACCGCACCGATCTTGCGCACATCAAGCCAGAAGGCACCACGTTTGACGATGTTGGACGTGGCGAGGAAGAAGGCGTTTCCAACGTGTCCGAACTGTCCGACACCGCCGCGACTCGCTCGCTTGAGGTCCTGAAACAGATCTCCTCCACCGGCTATTTGCGCAAGCGCCTGCCCCAGGAACTGGTCGTTCTGAACGGCGGCGGCAACATTTCTGTGGATAACTCGGACGCTGTGAAAAATCTGGCCACTTTGGTGCCGGAAACCGCTGGCGCGACCGTATCAGACGTGGCAACAAGCGCCTCCGTCACGGCAGCTGTGGCCCCGATGGATGAACGGGCCAAGGCCAAGATGCAGGGGTATGAGGGAGACCCCTGTGGCGATTGCGGCAACTACACGCTGGTGCGCAACGGCACCTGCATGAAATGCAACACCTGCGGCGCCACCTCGGGCTGCAGCTAAGGAGAAAACCGTGACGAAGCGCAGAAGCCTTCTGTCTGAAGAAGACCAAAGCCACGCAACCACCGACACATTGGTGGGCACCATCCGCATCAGCGGCGACTGGGCCCGCAAAGTCCGTGGTGAAACCGATGCCCCTGCCCCGCAGGCGGCCAACGACGACTACGCCGAACATCAGCTCTTTGCCGCGCGCAAAAGCTCCTGATCGGCGCCTCAAGATCCCGGGGGGACCTGGGTAGGGGGCCTCGGCCCCCGACGACATAACCCGCTGCCGTCCCTACTCACTGGCAGCGGCGTTCCACGGAGCGGGTGCGCTCGCTCCGACGACATTCAGGCCGCAGGCAAAAAACATCGAGCGGTAACATAGAGTGAGCCTGAATGGCGAAACTGGGGGGCCCCGACGGCCCCCCATTTTTTTTGCGCTGGCGTCCAACCGGGCACAAATCTTTCAATCAACTCACTTTCTCCTGAACCAAGTTGATTGGCGCGCGCCTTCCGTCCTCGGCCACAAAGAAGCACCAGCCCTTTGAGCCAAGGACCGATCATGCCCCTCCGCCTCTCTGCCCTGCTCTGCGCCTTTGCGCTGTCCACAGCCCTGCCCGCTCAAGCAGAGGAAACGCCGCCCCTGCCCGACTACGTGATCGCGCAATTTGGCACACCGCCCGCTGTGCCCTCCGGCCCCTTGTCCGATACCCTCGAGACCGCCGCCGACATGGCCTTTGTCGAAAGCATGCAGCAAGGCACCTGGGGACGTGATCAATCGCTTGCGCTCGACGAGATCGCTGCGTCAGGCGACCCACGCCTTGCCTGGATCATCAGCGATCTGATGCGATTTGTGACCTCACCCCAATTAAACTTCGTCCTCTCCGAGGCCGCCGCCACTTTGCTGGAAATCGACACACCAACCGAAAATACCTGGGGCATCGTCACCGACCACCTGATCGCCTGGGACATCCCCGAACCACCCGACTACCTGCGCTTCAAACGCGCGATCTTCACCGCCATCGTGCCTGAATGGGACCCTCTGTTTGTGCCTGGCGACATCGATTGGCGATTGGTCTCCTGGGGCGGCGTGCTGATCGACGACCGCGCGTTTGACACCACGGATGATCCCTGCAACTGCATCCCCGCCGCCGACACCCCCGAGGTCACCGACGCCGCAAGCGCCACTTGGCTCAAGGATGACGACATTGTCTTTGGCGTTGAGGTCAATGGCGAATACCGCGCCTACCCGCGCCAGATCATGGAAGTCCGCGAGATGGTCAACGACACCCTTGGCGGGCGCGACCTCGGCATCCCCTACTGCACCCTCTGCGGCGCCGCGCAAGCCTATTTCACCGACCAAATGCCCGCTGGCGTAGACCGCCCTATCCTGCGCACTTCCGGCCTGCTTAGTCGCTCGAACAAAGTCATGTACGACCTGACCACCTACTCTGTGTTCGACACCTTCTTAGGCCACGCCGTCACCGGCCCCTTGGCCGACAAGGGCATCAAGCTTGAACAAGCCGCCGTGGTCACAACCGACTGGGGCACTTGGAAAACCGCCCACCCAGAAACCACAGTTCTCGCTGAATACCTTGCCCTTGGCCGCAACCCTGATTTCCGCAATGGCCGCGACGCCAACGGGCCGATTTTCCCGGTGGGTGACGTCGACCCCCGCCTGCCCGTACACGAAGACATCATCGGTATCGTCACCGCTTCCGGCCAACCCGTCGCTTTCCAACGCAGCAAAACCCTTGTGGCCCTGCGCAAAGGCGAAAACATCGCCTATGAAAACATCCGTCTCAAACTCGACGCAGGTGGCATTCGCGCGGTCGACATAAACGGCGCCGACCTCGGCAGCCACCAAGCCTTCTGGTTCGCTTGGTCCCAGTTTCACCCAGACACCGCCCTCTGGCCCGGCTAACCCACTAGGCTCTCACGCAGAAAATCAATCATCACCCGCGTCTTGCGCGACAGATACCGGCGGTTTGGGTAAAGCACCCAGGCCGCCGTTTCAAAATCACTCACTGTGGCCTGAAACTTTGGGCACAGCTCCAGCAACCGCCCTTCGGCCAAGTCTTTCGCGACCAGCCAATCCGCCAATAGCGCCACGCCGAGCCCTTCCCGCGCAGCCTCCAAAAGCGCCAGTGCATTGGAAAACTTGTACCGCCCTGCCGCGTTTATCTCAAACGCCTCCGAACCCGCACGAAACCGCCAGATATCCCCGATCCCCGGCAGAGCATATCGCAAACAATCATGGTCCCGCAGGCCCTCAGGCGTCGCCAACCCACCCGCACGGTCCAGATACGCCGGGCTCGCCACGAGATGATACCGCGTGTCCATCAGCTTACTGGACACCAAATCCCCTTTCGGTGCCGGGGCCAAGCGCACCGCCAAATCAATCCCCTGCTCCACCAAATCCAAATTGGCATCGCTGCTGATAACTTCAACGGACACCTCCGGATATCGCTCTGAAAACGCAGGCAGAACCGGCACAATCTTCTGACAGGCAAAGGCTACTGACATCGTCATGCGCAACGTACCTGATGGCGCTTGACGCGCACCAGAAGCCGCTTGCGCTGCCGCCCGCATTTCCTCCACCAGCGGCGCCACGCGCTGCAAATAGGCCGCACCCTCTTCGGTTGTGGACAGCTTACGCGTTGTACGGTGAAACAACCGCACGCCCAACTCTGCCTCCAAAGCCGAGAGGCTGCGAGACACCGACGAGGGATCCACATCCAACACCCGCGCCGCGCCGGCAATGCTGCCCTGTGCCTGCACCAACAGCGCCATTTCCAAATCTCGAACATCCATTCGTGCAAATTACACATGAAACTAATGTCGATCCAGTGCTTTCTGACACCTCCCTCACGGCTTACCTCAGAGGCTACAAAAGGAGACCTCAATGACAAACCTGACTGGAAAAACCGCCATCATCACCGGCGCCAGCCGCGGCATCGGCGCCGCCACAGCCCGTCACCTCGCTGCTCTCGGCGCCAACGTCGTGCTCGCCGCCCGCTCCCAAAGCGCGCTGTCAGAACTGACACAAAGCATCCTCGACGACGGCGGCGCGGCCCGTCTACAAGTCTGCGACGTTGTCGATCCGACCTCGGTAGACGCCTTGATCAAAATGGCCACCGACACCTTCGGCAGCCTCGACATCCTTGTGAACAACGCAGGCCTCATCGACCCGATCACGACCTTGGCCGACAGCAACCCCGCCGCATGGGCCAAGGTCCTCGATGTGAACGTCAAAGGCGTCTACCACGGCCTGCGCTACGCCCTGCCCGTCATGCGCGCGCAAGGTGCGGGCACCATCATCAACATCTCGTCTGGTGCGGCCAATTCCTTCCTCGAAGGCTGGTCCCACTACTGCGCTTCCAAAGCCGCCGTCGTGCGCCTCACCGGCATCGCCCACAAAGAAAACGCCGACGCAGGCGTAACCGTCGTTGGCCTCAGCCCCGGCACAGTCGCCACCGACATGATGGCCACCATCCGCGCCTCCGGCATCAACCCCGTCAGCCAGCTGTCCCCAGACGCGCACATCCCAACCGAATGGGTTGCACAGGCCATCGCCTACCTCTGCGGCCCCGATGGCAGAACCTACGCAGGCCAGGATTTCTCTCTGAAAACCAAAGAAGGCCGCGCGGCTCTCAACCTCCCCCCGGTCTGACCCGCAAAAAAAAGGCGCGCCGATCTCTCGACGCGCCTTACATTTCAAAGCTTTGAGGACCTTAGTGCGCAGTCGCGCCGGCAGCTTCCTCTTTCTTGAGCTTCGCCGCAGCCGCTTCTTCTGCCGCCTCGTCCCACTCAATCGCCTCCGGCTCTTCTGTCAGCGCCAGCTTCAGCACCTCAGAAACGTGCTTCACCGCGATGATTTCCAGACCGTCTTTCACGTTGTCCGGAATATCCGCCAGATCCTTCTCGTTCTCCTGCGGGATCAGCACCGTCTTGATGCCGCCACGCAGCGCCGCAAGCAGCTTCTCTTTCAGACCGCCGATTGGCATCGCGTTACCACGCAAGCTCACCTCGCCTGTCATCGCAATGTCCTTGCGCACCGGAATGCCGGTCAGCACGGACACAATCGACGTCACCATCGCCAGACCCGCAGACGGGCCATCCTTCGGGGTTGCCCCATCTGGCACGTGCACGTGAATGTCGATCTTGTCAAAGACCGTTGGCTTCACGCCAATCTGAGGCGAGATCGAGCGCACATAGGAAGACGCCGCATCAATCGACTCCTTCATCACGTCGCCCAGCTTACCGGTGGTCTTCATGCGGCCCTTGCCAGGCAGCTTCAGACCTTCGATGTGCAACAGATCACCACCCACCGAGGTCCAGGCCAGACCGGTGACAACACCCACCTGGTTCTCTTCCTCGGCCAGGCCAAAACGGAACTTCTTCACGCCCAGGAAATCATCCAGATTGTCCGGGGTCACAGAAACCGTATCCGCATCGCCTTTGACAATCTTAGTGACCGCCTTCCGGGTCAGCTTCGCAAGCTCACGCTCAAGGTTCCGCACGCCCGCCTCACGGGTATAGGTCCGCACAATCTCCTGAATGGCCTCGTCCGACACTTCGAACTCGCCTTTCTTCAGACCGTGGTTCTTGACCTGCTTGTCGATCAGGTGCTGACGCGCAATCTCACGCTTTTCGTCTTCGGTGTATCCGGCCAGCGAGATGATCTCCATCCGGTCCAGCAATGGTCCCGGCATGTTGTAGGAGTTCGCCGTGGTCAGGAACATCACGTTGCTGAGATCGTATTCCACTTCAAGGTAGTGATCCACAAACGTGCCGTTCTGCTCCGGATCAAGCACCTCAAGCATTGCGGACGCGGGATCACCACGGAAGTCCTGCCCCATCTTGTCGATTTCATCGAGCAAGATCAGCGGGTTGGTGGTTTTCGCCTTTTTCAGCGCCTGAATGATCTTACCCGGCATGGAGCCAATATAGGTCCGACGGTGGCCACGGATTTCGCTCTCATCACGCACGCCACCAAGGCTGATGCGGATGAACTCACGACCGGTCGCTTTGGCCACGGACTTACCCAGCGAGGTTTTACCCACACCTGGAGGGCCCACAAGACACAGGATCGGGCCTTTCAGCTTGGACGAGCGCTGCTGCACCGCAAGGTACTCGACAATGCGCTCTTTGACCTTCTCCAGACCGTAGTGATCTGTATCCAAGACCTCTTGCGCCCGGCCCAGATCTTTCTTCACGCGGCCACGCTTGCCCCATGGAATGGACAGCATCCAATCCAGATAGTTGCGCACAACCGTCGCTTCCGCAGACATCGGGCTCATGTTTTTGAGCTTCTTCAGCTCGCCCTCAGCCTTCTCTTTGGCTTCTTTGGACAGCTTGGTTTTGGAGATCTTCTCTTCGAGCTCGGCAATTTCGCCTTCGCCCTCTTCCCCGTCACCAAGCTCCTTCTGAATGGCCTTCATCTGCTCGTTCAGATAGTATTCGCGCTGGGTTTTCTCCATCTGCGATTTCACGCGCGTCTTGATCTTCTTCTCGACCTTGAGCACGCTCATCTCGCCCTGCATCAGGCCATAGACCTTCTCCAGACGCTCGCTCACAGACAGGGTTTCCAGAAGCTCCTGCTTCTCGTTCACTTCAATGCCCAGATGGCCAGCCACAAGATCGGCCAGGCGCGCAGGCTCGCTGGCTTCCTCAACCGCGCTCAGCGCCTCTTCGGGGATGTTCTTTTTGACCTTGGCATAGCGCTCAAACTCGTCGCCAACAGA
Source organism: Shimia sp. (assembly GCF_022448905.1). GTDB lineage: Bacteria > Pseudomonadota > Alphaproteobacteria > Rhodobacterales > Rhodobacteraceae > Shimia. Next base: position 253,537 of record NZ_JAKVCW010000002.1, read on the forward strand.
GCGCAGCAGCGCTTCGATGGTGGCGGCGTCACCCGGCATCTCGTCCAGATGCTCGGCACGTGCTTCAAAGAAGTCATCGTTTTCCAGGAAGTCGGTGATGGTCACACGGCTCTGACCTTCGACCAGCACCTTCACGGTGCCATCGGGCAGCTTCAGCAGCTGCAGCACATTGGCCAGCACGCCAGTACGGTAGATGCCATCGATATCCGGATCGTCCTCTGCGGGGTCCACCTGGCTCGACAGCAGAATTTGCTTGTCATCGGCCATCACCTCTTCAAGCGCGCGGACCGATTTTTCCCGGCCGACAAACAGCGGCACGATCATATGTGGGAAGACCACAATATCGCGCAGCGGCAGCACAGGATAAGATGTATTGAGGGGCTCAGTCATGAGTATTCCTTGTTCTAGCAAAGCGACACTGGTCCCACATGTGGCAACCGTCTGGTCCCTTTCCGTTTCCTCGGCTTATTGATTTGGGGAGCCTCATCCCCGCTTTCAACGGCGTTTTGTTGGTTGGACCACACAATGCCTTTACAGAACGTGAGGAACAAGGCGGGAAACGGTGATTGCGGCCAAAAAAATCTCACTGGTCGCTGTTGCAAAAAAGATCCCGTTTTGCGCCACGACACATGAAAAGGGACCAGATCGACATGCCGATCTGGCCTCCTCTAACCAAAACCCGTTGTTTTACTTGGAAAACACCAACTGCCGGATCGCCGCCCCCGTGGCCGGACCGCTCAGCCGTCCAACGGTCACCCCCTGCATCAGCTCGTCACTGATCACAAACAGGAACAGATCAAAATCCACCGTGCCGCCATTCTCCGGATAACTGCCACTGGCGTGCAATCGCGGCACCGTTTGCACGTCACAGCCGATCAGTACTGAAATCTCCTCGATGGTGAGAATGTCACCATCCTCAAGCGGGCTGTCCTTGGCGATCTCATAACGCCAGTTCTCACCCACATAGCGCGTCACCGGATACTCCCCGCCAATGTCGGTCGACGTGATGCGCCAGCCAATGCCCTTTGCATCGATCTTGGCATCCGACAAACCGCGCGGCGGGATAAACATCGGTTTGCCATTGATCACGGCCTTGCCAGCGGTGCTCTCCACCTTCCAGGTGCCCACAATCGCATCTTCCAGCAAGGCCTCTGTGTCGCCCTCTGACAGGTCACAAAACTCGGTTGCCCATGCCGGCGCTGCCAAAAGCCCAGCCAAAACTCCGGCCCACAGGCCGTTTCTAATACACATCATCAATCTCGTCCTTCAAATGGTAGACACGACCAACACGCGAAAATACACGCGCCGACTCTCGTGCCACCTTACGGATCACTCCGCAGGACGCAACAAAACCGTTTCCGTCATGAAAAGCACCGTTTCGTCGCTCTTGAGGGTCAGCTCTGAAATCTCCAGCACCCGATCGTCAAAATACGGCACCAGGGTGATGGTGCCAAACACGGTCACACCGCCCTCAAACTCCGGCAGCGTGATCTGCAACTGAGGCAACTCTTCCGGCCCGCACTGCGTGTCGCTCACCACATCGGCCAAGTCCGCGCGCTCTGTGGTGTCCAGAACATCATCCACACGGTCCACGTCATAGGGCTTTGGCGCTGCCCAGCGCAGCGCCACTTCTTCGCCCATGATGCTGTCCACAAAGCCGGAGTAGAATTGCCCCTCAGCATCGATCTCCGTGGCAAACATCCGCGCGGGCCGCACAAAGGACGTGGTGCTGCCTTCCACCGACGTGCTGCCCTCGCGCACCCAACTGCCCGCCAGGCGCTCATAGACCGCCGCCGGATCACTGACCCCACAAAACCCATCCGCCATCGCCGCAACAGGCGCACAAGCGACCAAGGCCGCTGCCATCAAAAACCGTTTCATCGCCTGTCTCCTTACAGCGGTTCGATGTCACCCTGCGCCCGCATCGCATGGAATTCCGTTTCCCAAGCCTCAAACGTGCAGGCCGCAATGGCGTCGCGCATCTCCTGCATGATCTGCTGGAAGTAATGCAGGTTGTGCCAGGTCAGCAGCATGCCGGAAATCATCTCATTGCTGCGGAACACGTGGTGCAAATACGCCCGCGAATAGTTGGAACACGCCGGGCAGGTGCAGCTCTCATCCAAGGGTCGCGGATCATCCGCATGGCGCGCGTTTTTGATGTTCACCACACCGCGCCGTGTGAACACCTGCCCCGTCCGCCCAGACCGGCTTGGCAGCACGCAGTCCATCATGTCGATGCCGCGTTTCACGGCGCCCACAATGTCGTCCGGCTTACCCACGCCCATCAGATAGCGTGGCTTGTCCACCGGCAGCATGTCCGGCGCATAGTCCAGACAGTCAAACATCTTCTCTTGGCCTTCCCCAACGGCCAAGCCGCCCACGGCATAGCCATCAAAGCCAATTTCTTTCAGCGCCTCGGCACTTTCCTCTCGGAAGTCCTGCTCCAACCCGCCCTGCTGAATACCAAACAGCGCATGTCCCGGCCGATCGCCAAAGGCATCGCGGGACCGCTGCGCCCAGCGCATCGATAGTCGCATGCTTTCCGCAATCCGGTCCCGATCCGCCGGCAGCGCCGGACATTCGTCAAAACACATGACAATGTCACTGCCCAAAAGCTTCTGGATCTCCATAGACCGTTCCGGCGTCAGCGAGTGTTTGGACCCGTCAATGTGGCTCTTAAACGTCACGCCTTTCTCGGTGAGCTTGCGCAGATCCGCGAGGCTCATCACCTGAAACCCGCCGCTGTCTGTAAGAATGGGCCGCTCCCAGTTCATGAATTTATGCAAACCGCCAAGCCGGTCAATCCGCTCCGCAGTTGGACGCAACATCAAGTGATACGTATTGCCCAACAAAATATCAGCGCCGGTCGCGCGCACGCTCTCTGGCATCATTGCTTTCACGGTCGCCGCCGTGCCCACCGGCATAAACGCGGGCGTGCGAATATCTCCCCGTGGCGTGTTGATCACCCCGGTGCGGGCTTTGCCATCCGTGGCATGCAGCGAAAACGAAAACTTTTCAGACATCTGAGACCTTCATCGGGGAGTTTGCGCAAAATTTCCCCCTCCTTACGCCGAACCTAGTAACTTGTAAAACACGCCAATGTGACCATATTCCAACCCATAGATAACAAACACTTTCTGGGGAGAGAGCATAATGAGCGAAGACCTGATCTTCTCGTTACTATCTGAAAACATCGTGATCCTGCTGGCCGCAGTGTTCCTGATTGTTGTGGTTCTGAAAGGTGTGCGCATCGTGCCGCAATCGGAAAAACACGTGGTGGAACGCTTTGGCCGCCTGCACTCGGTGCTTGGGCCTGGCATCAACTTTGTTGTGCCGTTTCTGGACGTGGTGCGCCACCAGATCTCCATTCTGGAGCGTCAACTGCCCAACGCCACCCAAGACGCGATCACCAAAGACAACGTGCTGGTGCAAATCGACACATCCGTCTTCTACCGCATTCTGGAGCCGGAGAAGACCGTGTATCGCATCCGTGACGTGGACGGCGCCATCGCCACCACCGTGGCTGGTATCGTACGGGCCGAGATTGGTAAAATGGACCTTGATGAGGTGCAATCCAACCGCGCCAGCTTGATCTCTTCCATTCAGGCCATGGTGGAAACCGCCGTGGATGACTGGGGCATCGAAGTTACCCGCGCCGAAATCCTCGACGTGAACCTCGATCAGGCCACCCGCGACGCCATGCTGCAACAGTTGAACGCCGAACGCGCCCGCCGCGCTCAGGTGACCGAAGCCGAAGGCCAAAAGCGCGCGGTAGAACTGCAAGCCGACGCCGAGCTTTATGCCGCAGAGCAAACCGCCAAAGCCCGCCGCATCGAGGCCGAAGCCGAAGCCTACGCCACTGGCGTTGTGGCCGAAGCCATCAAAAATAACGGCATCGAAGCCGCGCAATATCAAGTCGCGCTGAAACAAGTCGAGTCGCTGAACGCCCTTGGCAATGGCGATGGCAAGCAAACCATTGTCCTGCCCGCCGCTGCTCTGGAAGCCTTCGGCGACGCCTTCAAACTGCTGAAAGGATAACCCATGACAGACCTTCTCACAGCTTGGTGGGTCTGGCTCGCCGCCGCTCTGGTGCTGGCAATCCTAGAAGTTCTGGCCCCCGGTTTCATCTTCCTCGGCTTTGCCATCGGCGCCGCTGTGGTGGGCCTGGCCCTCCTGGGCCCGACCCAACTCCTGTCGGTCCCGATGATCCTGCTGGCCTTTGCCGCTCTCAGCCTTGTGGCCTGGCTGGTCCTGCGCAAGCTCTTTGCCCTCCCAAAGGGGCAAGTCAAAACCTTCAACCACGACATCAACGACTGATTGATAAAAGCGGGGCCCACGGGCCCCCTTTTGCTTTTTGGCGGCGAAAGTTAGGCCAGTCACCCGCACAATTTCACACCTCCGTGAAACAGCCACGATACCGACGCAATACCGATGCGCCAAATTCACCCATTCCGCCCACTGGACGAGACGTGCCAGTTTTCCTATATGAAACTCTCAGGTTATGGCAGGACACAGTATGACTCAGGCTCCCGATCCAAGTTCCGATCCCGTAGAAGGCACCCCGCTGATTGCGCCCTCCAGCGTCGATCACCCGTTGCATGAGCAAATCGTCGAAGCCTGCCGCTCCGTCTATGACCCGGAAATTCCGGTGAACATTTACGACCTTGGCCTGATCTACACCATCGAGATCAGCGAAGAGAACGACGTAAACGTGATTATGACCCTTACTGCGCCGGGTTGCCCTGTCGCCGGTGAAATGCCAGGCTGGGTGCAAGAAGCCGTGGCCGGTGTTGGCGGTATTCGTACCGTTGAAGTCGCCTTGGTCTGGGAGCCCCCGTGGGGCATGGAAATGATGAGCGACGAAGCCCGCCTTGAACTGGGCTTTATGTAACTTCTCAAACGGTTAGAAAGGAAAGTCGATGTTTGGCATTCCCGGAAAACAAGCTGTGACCATGACGCCAGCTGCGATCAAACAGATCGCCAAGCTCATGGACAAAGAAGGCCACGCCGGTCTGCGGATTGGCGTGAAAAAAGGCGGCTGCGCGGGCATGGAATACACCATGGACTACGTAACCGACCGCGATCCGCATGACGAAGTGGTCGAAACTGACGGCGCCGTGGTGATGATCGCCCCCATGGCACAGATGTTCCTGTTTGGCACCGAAATCGACTATGAGGTCTCGCTTCTCGAAAGCGGGTTCAAGTTCAACAACCCCAATGTCTCTGACGCCTGCGGCTGCGGCGAATCCATCAAATTCAAGGACATGGACGAACTCTCCGAGCAAGTTGCGGCAAACGGTGCGCCAAAACTGACCTGACGGCCTTGACCTAGGCCGCCCTGCCCCGCATGACTTGCGCAACAGGTCATTTCAGAAAAGGGGCACGTCATGCGACGCAAGCTGGCAGCAGGCAATTGGAAAATGAACGGCACCGCCGCCGCACTGGCGGAGCTTGAGGCCTTGGCCTCGCTGGCGACCTCTGATGGCACCGACATCCTGATCTGCCCCCCGGCAACATTGATTTCACGCGCCAAAGACGTGGCAGGTCCGGTAGCCATTGGCGGACAGGACTGCCATGCCAACACCAGCGGTGCGCACACAGGGGATGTGGCCGCGGACATGCTGAAAGACGCCGGCGCCTCTCACGTCATCCTCGGTCATTCTGAGCGCCGCGAAGACCATGGCGAACGCGACGAAGACGTGCGCAGCAAAGCCAAGGCCGCCTGGGACGCAGGCCTTGTGACCGTGATCTGCGTGGGCGAAAGCCTGTCAGAGCGCGAGGCTGACAACACGCTCGACATCATTGGCGGCCAATTGGCCGGCTCCATCCCAGACGGCGCGACAGGCGAAAATCTCGTGGTGGCTTATGAGCCGATCTGGGCGATTGGCACCGGCAAAGTCCCCACAATGAGCCAGATTGGCGAAGTACATGACTTCATGCGCATGCGCTTGGAGCGCCGCTTTGGCGAAGGCGTCGGCCGCACCGTGCCCCTGCTCTACGGCGGGTCGGTGAAACCCAGCAACGCCGAAGACATCTTTGCGGTGTCCAACGTGGATGGCGCACTAGTGGGCGGCGCCAGCCTGAAGGCCAGCGACTTCGGCGCCATCATCACCGCACTCGACGCAAGCTAACCGCATGGCCAAGGCGCCGCTCTCGTCCCTCTATGCCCAGTTTTCACACCGCTGGCACAGCGACATCACGCGCCTTGGCTACCCTGCCGCCTATGACGAACTCATGGCGGCCCTGCCTTCCACCACGCCCGCGCCAACCGTGATGGATGCAGGCTGCGGCACCGGCGCACTGGCGCAGGCTTGGCTCAAAACCAACCAGCCCCACAAGACGCTCCACATGTTGGACAGCTCTGAGGAGATGCTCTCTCAGGCCCGTGTCAACTTTTCGGCCACCCCAAAAACGGTATTTCACCAAGACATCCTTGGCAGCACCGCTATCCCCCAAAGCAGCTGCGATCTCTTGCTCTCCGCCCATGTGATCGAGCACCTCGACACACCGCAAGCCGGCCTAAGTTGGTTTGCCAGCCGCCTTCGCAAAGGCGGCCACATCGCCTTGTCAGTAAGCAAACCGCATTGGTGCACCGCTCTGGTGCGCTGGCGCTGGGGCCACAAAGCCTTCACGCCCTCAGACGTGCACAGCATGCTGACCGCCACAGGCTTCACCAACATCCAATCCGTGCCCTTTTCCAAAGGTCCCCCCAGCCGCACCAGCTGCGGCTACATCGCTTTACGCGCCTAACGTTTGAGAGGGCCGGGTCAAGGCGCGCGCCAGCGCCCGCGCAGCGGCCTGGCCTTGACGCGGGCCGCTCAAAACTCAACCTGGATACGGTGCGTTCAGGGCACACCTGCCCCTGAACCGCTTCTCAGCAAATTTCCCTGCCCACACCCTTTCAAAAAGAAACGACGCCCCATGTGGAGCGTCGCCTCTCATCTCATCTGAACAAAGCGCGCGGTCGCGCTCCGTTTACTCACCTGCGCTATTTGGTGATGATCTCCGGTCCCATGAAGGTGTTCGGCAAGAATGTCGAAATCCATGGAATATAGGTCACCATAATCAGGAAGACGAAGAGCACTGCGAGGAACGGCAGCGCCGCGCGTACCACAGACATCATCGGCATCCCGGCAACCCCAGAAGTCACAAACAGGTTGAGCCCCACCGGCGGCGTGATCATCCCGATCTCCATGTTGACCACCATAATGATGCCCAGGTGGATCGGATCAATGCCCAGCTCAATGGCAATCGGGAACACCAGCGGCGCCACAATCACCAGGAGGCCAGATGGCTCCATGAACTGCCCACCAATCAGCAAGATCACGTTCACCACAATCAAGAACATCACCGGACCAAAGCCCGCGTCCAGCATCGCACCTGCGATCTGCTGCGGCACTTGCTGCTCGGTCAAAACATGCTTCAGGATCAGTGCGTTGGCGATCACAAACAGCAGTGTGATGGTCAGCTTGCCCGCTTCAAACAGCGTATGTTTGGTGTCGCCATGCACAAAAGCCGTGAGCAACGCGTAAGGCTTTTTGAACAGGGAGACTTTCTGGCCACCGTTGTTCTCCGCCGCCAATGGCCCCATGTCTTTGTAGACAAAGCAGGCGATCAGGAAGGCATAGACCGCAGCAACAGCTGCCGCCTCGGTAGGTGTGAACACACCGCCGTAGATGCCACCCAGAATGATCACAATCAGGAACAGGCCAAAGGCAGCATCGCGACCGGAGGCAAAGATCTCGCCCCAGCCCAGCCAGTCTCCTTTTGGCAGGTTCTTGACCTTCGCCATCACGTAGATGGTGATCATCAGCATCAGACCTGCCATCAGGCCCGGGATCACACCCGCAAGGAACATCCGGCCCACGGAGACTTCCACAGCCGCCGCATAGACCACCATCACGATGGACGGCGGGATCAGGATGCCCAAAGTACCCGCGTTACAGATCACACCGGCAGCAAACTCCTTGGAATACCCCACCTGACGCATGCCCGCGATCACAATGGAGCCGATGGCCACAACGGTTGCGGGCGAGGAGCCAGACAAGGCCGCAAACATCATACAGGCAAATACGCCCGCAATCGCCAAACCGCCCGGCAAATGGCCGACACAGGCGATGGAGAAGCGGATGATCCGCCGCGCCACACCACCTGTGGTCATGAAGGACGACGCCAGAATGAAGAACGGGATCGCCAGCAGGGTGAAGTGGCCTTCAAATGCTTCAAACAGCGTGCCTGCGACCGAGGCCAATGTGGCATCAGAGAAGAACAGCAAGAACAGGATCGAGCTGAGGCCAAGGGACACCGCGATCGGCACACCGATCAGCAGGAGGCCAATGACCATGGAGAATAGTAGAACAACTTCCATCAGTCGTGCTCCCCTTGAAGTGCACGCACTTCTTCAATTTCGTCTTCCACCTCGTGGCTCGCCACTAGACGGTCGGTCTGACCGCGGAAAATCTGCATGGTCGCTTGGAAGAAGCGATAGGTCAGCAGCAGCATGCCAATTGGCAGCACGATATACGGCACCACTTTGGGCAGCTTTTCGTACTCATCGCCGTAGTTGATCAGGTCCTCAAGGAACTGGAACATGCCAATCATCGGCACGTCCTGCACCTCATAGAAGGACTGGCTGCGGAACTTCTCGGCAAACCCGGTCGGGAACCAGCGGCCGGAGGTTGGCGGCAGGTCTGCAAAAACCGCCCAGTAGTCATAGGCGCCTTTCAGCATCAGCACCGCATAGGCCAGACAGGCCGCCGCCGCGATCAGGCCAATGATGCGCGCCACGGCCGGGCTGACCATATTGATGATCACATCCACGCCCAGATGCGCATGTTTCTTGACCGCATAAGAGGCGCCCAGAAGCACCAGCCAGGCAAACAGGAAGACGGTCGCTTCCAAGGCCCATAGAATGTTGGAGTTAAAACCGAACCGGGCAATCACATTGGCAAAGGTAATCAATGTCATCATGCCCAGAAAAAACGCGATCAGCGTTTCTTCAATCCGGTCCACAAAGGTATGCTTGGTTTGCATTGTCCCGCGTCCCGTGAGTGTTTTTGTTTGCAAAACGGGCGGGCCATTTGCGGCCCGCCCGCTCTGTGATTTTAAGTTAAGTCAAAGACTTACATGGAGGCGTTGATCGCCTGTGCCGCATCAATGTTCTCTTGACCCACATCGTCGGAGAACTTGTCCCATACCGGCTTCATGGTGTTTACCCACTCTTCGCGCTGTGCCGCGTCCAGAGTGCGGATGGTGCCACCGGCGTCGATGATGGACTGCTTCGCCGCTTGGTTCACCGCATAGGATTCTGCGTTCCGGGTGGCGGTTACTTCGTTGAAGATGGTCAGGAATTCTTCACGCACATCCGCTGGCAGGCTGTCGAGCCAGTCCACGGAAGCCACAACCAAATAGTCCAGAATGCCGTGGTTGGTTTCGGTCACACCGTCCTGCACTTCGAAGAACTTCTTGCCGTAGATGTTGGACCAGGTGTTTTCCTGACCGTCCACAACGCCCTGCTGCAGCGCGCCATACACTTCGGAGAAGGCCATCTTCTGTGGGGAGCCACCCATGGCTTCCATTTGTGCAACCAGCACGTCAGAAGACTGTACGCGGAACTTCAGACCGTTGGCATCCGAAGGCACGTTCAGCGGCACGTTTGCGGACATCTGCTTCATGCCGTTGTGCCAGTAGCCCAGACCCTGCAGGCCGCGGCGCTGCATGCTGTCCAGCATCGCTTGACCGTTGTCAGACGCTTGGAACGCGTCCACAGCGGCCACGTCTTTGAACATGAATGGCAAGTCAAACAGGCGGAACTGCTTGGTGAACTTTTCAAACTTGGACAGCGAAGGTGCGGCCAGTTGAACGTCGCCCTGCAGCATCGCTTCCAGAACTTTGTTGTCGTTGTAGAGCGTGGAGTTCGGGAAAACCTCCATGCACATCTTGCCGTTCATCTCTTCGTTCACGCGCTTTTCCAGCAACGACGCGGCAATCCCTTTGGGGTGCTTGTCAGTGTTGGTCACGTGGCTGAACTTCACAACGATCTCGCCGTCGTCACAAGCTGCGGACGCAAAGCTCGCCCCGGTCACGGTCAGCGCCAGCGCGGTGGCAGCAGTTGTCAGAAATTTCATATCGGTTTCCTCCCAGAATTTGTCCGATGTCCTCCTCACGCCCCTAAAGCGTGCGATGACAAAACTGTGACTGTCGGCGAAAGCCCGCTCAACAGTTTCTTTATCTTTGCGCCTATCTCTGCGTTATTTTGTTTCTTTGCAGATGGTTATGCCAAAAACGTGGTAGACCACCCGGCGCGTAAAACCATCACCCGTGCGATTTCCCGCACAGCGCTTTTGGGACTTGTGCGGAAAACCGCACAGCGACTCTGCTGGGCAGATGCGCGCCCCAGGCGCACTTCCAACGCGCCCACCCCGGGATATTTGAAATTAGAAGAAGCCCGGTCATTGACCCCACCTTTGGGCCGCGCCAGGGTAAGGCATCGATTTTTTGTGAGCCTTTTTTGTGATGACCGCCCAAGCCCAGCCCTCGCGCCCGAAAGGCATTTCGCCCCAGTCCCGCCGCCACAACGAGATGCGCAAAGCTGCGCTGGCGGCGCATCCTGAACTGGCGGCACTGTCCGGCACACAACCGCTCACAACCCTGGCACTACCGGTGTTGCTGGCGGTGCACTGGAGCATCGCCTGGCTGGTGTCCGGTCAACCGATCTGGGTGATTGGCCTCACCGCCTTTCTGATTGGACAGTTGGTCTACCACTCTGCCGCCAGCCTCATTCACGAAACCTGCCACAAGCTGGTGTTCCGCGACCCCACGCCAAAGCTCGCCTTTGATCTTGGGTTGGAGTTCATCCTGACCTCCTTCGGCAAACAGCTCACCTACCAACACCAGCACGTCACCAGCCACCATCCCTTTGTCGGTGACTATGACAACGACTACGAACACGAGGACCTATGCGCCCTGCAAGCCCGCTTTGCCATTGGCCGCACCCATCCCGTGCTGCAAAAACTGCTCACCGCCCTGACGCTCGTCCTGCACGCACTGCCACTTGGCTCCATCTTCATCGCCGACAAAATCCTGCCACCGCTCTACGCCAAAGCCTCCGGCCGCCCCGTGCGCGACCCGCAGCCGCGTTTCACCGGCACCTCCGCCACCTCCACCGAAATGCGCCCTTACATCGTGGTCTCCGCGCTCTCCAACATCATAATGCTCGTATTGCTGGGTCCATGGGCCCTGCTCTACCACCTCTGGTCGCTCTCCTTCTTCCTTGGCAAATTGGGCATCTCCAACCTGGGTCAATCGCTCACCGAACATCCCGGCGATGACGATGCGAACCCCACGCGCTCCACCTATGGCCCCATCAATTGGCTGCTGTTCAACACCGGCTACCACAACGAGCACCACTCCTTCCCCAACGTGCCCTGGACCCGCCTGCCAACCCTGCACCGCACTGCCCCGGAAGTGTTTCACGCCGAGGCGGAGCGGAGTTATCTTGGCGCCTGGTGGGACCACGTGCGACAAGACTTCACCGCCTCCCGCAAACTCAAGCTACACGACAAAGACCACCTCTCCCGCTGCCAAGGCGAGAAGGCCACCCCAGCCGAGTGATTTGCCTCTCCCCAGCGGCAAAGCTATATTGCGCCGCAGAAACTTACGCGAGCAGACCTCATGAAACTCTTTGTTGGCCTTGGCAATCCGGGCTCCAAATACGCGCAGAACCGCCACAACATCGGCTTTATGGCGATGGATCAGATTGCCTCCGATCACGGCTTTGCACCCTTCAAAGGCAAATTCCAGGGCGCGCTCACCGAAGGCCGTTTGGGCAGCGAAAAGGTGCTCCTGCTTAAGCCCGAAACTTTCATGAACCTCTCCGGGCAATCCGTTGGCGAAGCCATGCGGTTTTACAAACTCTCCCCCGCCGATGTTGTAGTGTTTCATGACGAGCTTGATCTGAAACCCGGTAAGTTAAAGTACAAAATGGGTGGTGGCCACGCCGGTCACAACGGTCTGCGTTCCATCCATCAGCACATCGGCGAGGCCTATGGCCGGGTGCGCATGGGCATTGGCCACCCGGGGCAAAAGGATTTGGTCAGCCGCTATGTGCTGCATGATTTTCACAAGATGGATCAGGACTGGCTTGATGACATGCTGCGCGGGATTTCCGACGGCGCGGCCCATCTTGCCGAGGGCGACACCGCCAAGTTTTCCAACGCAGTCGCCATGCGCCTCAACCCGCCGCGCCCTTCTACCGGCAAAAGCAATCCAAACACCAAAACCACGCCTGAGACCAAGGCTGACACGTCTAAAGCAAAACCAGCCCCTGCGCCAAAACCCGCTGAGGACAACCGCAGCCCCCTGCAAAAACTCATGGATAAATTCTCGTGAGCGCACTACAGGCTGCATTTTTGTCGCAAGCCGAGAGTTGCGAAGCGCTCGACAGCCCGTTTATGGGCCAGCTGCTGCGCCTGCTCGCAACGCATTGGCCAGAGGACACGGCCCTCGCCGCCAAATGTGCTACGTTTGAGGGCGACATCAGTCCCAAAGGCCACAGCCTGCCACTGCGGATCGCTGGCGGCCTGCATGCGTTGGTCTTGCAAGGCAAAGACGAAGACCTAACCGCTGTCTACCCGCCCAACAAAAGCGAGGGCGCCGACCTACAAAACGCTGTCCTGACCGCGCTGCGCACCCACGACGCCTTCCTCACCGATTGGATCACCCACGCGCCTCAAACCAACGAGGTGCGCCGCGCCGCCGTTCTCATCGCCACCGCGCATCTGCTGGCGGATCGCTTCGGCCTGCCCATCAAGCTTTCCGAACTGGGCGCCTCCGCCGGCCTGAACCTGATGTTTGATCAGTTCCACCTCGATGTCGGTGAAGGCTACGGCCCACACAGCACAGTGGCCCTATCCCCCGATTGGACCGGCCCGCTCCCTCCACAAGCAAGCGTCACCATTTCCAACCGCCGCGGCGTGGATCTCAATCCGCTCAACAGCGCCAACGCTGAAGACGCCCTGCGCCTGCAAAGTTATCTCTGGGCCGATCAGGAAGAGCGCCTGCACCGCACCCAAGCAGCGATCGCACTCAACACAGCAGGTCTCGACCAAGACGACGCCATCTCTTGGCTGGACCATCGCCTGTCCGCACCAAACGTGGGCGAGCTGCACATGGTCTACTCCACCGTGGCTTGGCAATACTTCCCGGAAAAGCGCCAAAACCACGGCACCGCTTTGATGGAAGCAGCCGGTGAAAAGGCCACCGAGGCCGCGCCGCTCGCGTGGCTGTCTTACGAGGCAGACGACATACCCCACGGTGCCGCGCTAACCCTGCGCCTCTGGCCGGGCAATCACACGATCCCTCTGGGCCGCGCCGACTTCCATGGGCGCTGGGTGGAATGGCAAGCACCCACCAAACTCCCCTAACGTCACCGTTGCCGCCCACCACCGCTTAATGCTCAACTCCGTCCAACAAAATTAGGGAGGGGACCCCACACATGCGCACCTTTGGAAAATGGCTTGGCCGCATTCTACTGATGCTGATCCTGGCCGCGCTGACCGTCTATGCACTCAAACGCGAGGAAATCACCCGCCTGCTGGCAGTGAACTCGCTGTTCTCCGAGGAGAAGATTGTCTCCAACTTCTCCAGCATGAATACGCTCTTCCTCTCCGCCGGGATTGCCAAAGGCGACGCAGCGGTCAGCGCCCTGCCCAACGGCACCGACATGACCATGCCCGCCAGCTTTGACAGCTGGACTAAGGAGCGCGCCGTGACCGGCATGGTGGTGCTTAAGGACGGCCAGAAGGTGCACGAAAGCTACTATCAGGACACCAGCCCCGAAGACCTGCGGATCAGCTGGTCAGTGGCCAAATCTTACCTGTCGTCCCTGATGGGCATCGTCGTCGCGGAAGGCCATATCGACATCAACGAACAGGTCACCACCTACGCCCCGCTTCTGAAAAGCACCGCCTATGATGGCGCCACCGTGCTAAATGTGCTGCAAATGTCCTCAGGCGTGACCTTTGACGAGGACTACCTGGATTTCAACAGCGATATCAACCGCATGGGCCGCGTCCTTGCCATGGGCGGCACGATGGACGGCTTTGCTGCGGGTCTCACCGAAACTTTCGTCGAACCTGGCAAACAGTTCCAATATGTCTCCATCGACACCCATGTTTTGGGCATGGTCATCCGGGGCGCCACCGGCCGCTCTATTCCCGACCTGCTGTCTGAGAAAATCATTTCCAAACTCGGCTATGAACAAGACCCCTACTACGTCACCGACGGCGAAGGCGTGGCCTTTGTGCTTGGCGGTCTCAACATCCGCACCCGCGACTACGCCCGCTTTGGTCAGATGATCCTACAGGAGGGTGTATACAACGGCACCCAAGTGGTCCCAGCCGACTGGCTCGCCGCCGCCACGGTGCCCAGCGCCAACACCAAGGACGGCAATCTGCACTACGGCTACCAATGGTGGATGCCCAAAGACCCGCGCGACGGCGAGTTCTTCGGCATCGGCGTCTACGGCCAATACATCTACATCAACCGCCCGCACGGCGTGGTGATCGCAGTGAACTCCGCCGACCGTAAATTTAAGGAAAGCGGCGTGACCGATGGCAACATCGCCCTCTTCCGCGAAATTGCCGAAACGGCAGGCGGCTAACGACGCCAAAACAAAAAAAGGCCCGCCACTCCGGCGGGCCTTTTCATGTCCGGGGGGCAAGCAATCACACCACCGGCTGACCATGTGCAGGCACCAACACCGCAATGATCACCAGCTCGACAATCAGCGGCGGGATCACCGCCTTGTCAAACCCATCCGCGATCAGGCCAACCACGCGCCCCACGGCGACAACGCCCATCAACAACGCAACGACCAGAAAGCCCTCGGTCTGCCCGCTCGCCAACCCGTAGCCAAGCAACAGCACACTGGTCAGAAACAGGCCGCCCACCACGGAGCGCACCGTGCTCAACCCGGCCACGCCGATGGGCTCAAGCGCAAAGTTCTTCAACATCCGGCGCGGGGCAAACATCGACATCGTGCCCAGCCCCAACAACATAATAGTCGCAAGACCAACGAGTATTTGCAGTAGAACGTCCATTTTAAGTCTCCTTTGATATCTGAGAGGGATTAAGCCGCAAACCGGCGCACAGCCTGAAAGGCGTTGTCCTGGAATTGCGTGTTGGCGAGCGAGGCATCGATCTTCGCCTGATCCACCACAGGTCCGGTCGGGGAGCCTTCGCGGCTGGCGTAAAAATGCCCGCTTTCAAACCGGTCATTGAGCAGTCCCTCGACATAGCGCTTCGCGCCAGTCTCAACGCTGTGCATCATCCCGAACAACGGCATCAGCGTGCCACCGACATATTTGAAGAACACCTTCTTCAAAAACGGCAGGTCATCCATGCCATTGGTGCCGGTGGTGCCGCCCGGGCTCATGGTGACAAAGCGAATGTGCGGATGCTGCCGCGCCATCGCCCCCATCCACATCGCAGCGGTCAACTTGATCGTGCCGTAAATATCCAGCGGATCGGCCTTTGGGCCAAACTTGCTGCCATCCGCAATCGAAACAAACTCCTCGGTCGAAGATGTGCGCATGTCTGGCTTGGCCACGCCCATCTTGGGAATGCCCCGCGCCACCTCTGAGCCAGCATACAACACAGTCGAGGTAATCAACTGTCGTTCCAGCAGCTCATCCACCAGCACCACATGGCCTAGCACATTGGCCGCAAAAATATGGGTCACCCCGACTTGTGTCAGCGCGTGCGGAGTTTTGCCCCCAGTCCCGCCCGCATTCAGGATCAGCGCATCCACAGGCGCGGCCATTTTGCCAACGGCCGCCCGCACCGACATCGGACTGGACACATCCATGGGGATCACTTCAAAAATGCGCTTGCCGGTCTCCGCCTCAAGCGCGGCCTTCGCCGCATCGGCTTTTTCCTGATTGCGGCAGGCGAGGTAGATCTTCTCGATCCCGTTGCGCATCGCCAACTGCCGCGCCGCCTCGCGGCCCAATCCGGCATTCGCGCCGGTGATCATAACGGACTGAATAGGTTTCATAAGACAGGCTCCTTGGTTCCGACTGTACGTTTCACTCTGTGACACCAAGGTAGCGACGATCATTTTTGACGTGTATCCGGGAAAAACTGGACACAGAGGTTCAAAAATGAAACACTTGACACATGTCAAAACAAGAAAGCCACGCCCTCAACTGGGACGATCTGAAATACTTTCTAGCCGTTGCCCGCACCGGCACACTGCGCGGCGGAGCCGACAGCATAACGGTCAATCACACCACACTGACCCGCCGCATCGCTGTGATGGAAGAGCGCGTCGGCAGCCGCTTGTTTGACCGCTCCAAATCCGGTCTGGTGCTCACGCAAGTTGGCGAAGACCTCCTGCCCCACGCCGAACGGGTCGAGCAGGAAATGACCGCCGCCTCGCGCGTGATTGTCGGGCGGGACACACAGCCCACCGGCACGGTCTACGTCACCTTGCCCCACGGCTTGGCGATGACCTCGCTGATGGAAGATTTCACCGCCTTTGCCGAGCGCTATCCGGACATAACCCTGAATCTCAACTTCACCAATGACGTCCGCGACCTGACCCGCCGCGAGGCGGATGTCTCCCTGCGCGTGGCGACAGATGTGACCGACGATGTGGTGGGGCGCAAACTTGTGCAGATGTCCCAAGCGGCCTACTGCTCGCGCCAATACGCCGAACGCGTAAGGGACAATCAGGGCGAAGGCCTGCATTTTATCGGTTGGCACGAGCCCGAAGAAGCCCTAACCGCCCGCTGGCTCAGCGATAGCCATTATCCCAAAGCCACGCTCAAACACCGCGTGTCCGAATTGGTGCCCCTGATCACCCTAGCAGCCTCCGGTCTCGGCATGGCCTATCTCGCCTGCAACCTAGGCGACCGCCACCCTGACCTAATCCGCGCCCCGTTCCAGAAACCGCTGCCTTACCGCAGCATCTGGTTGCTCCTGCACCGCGACCTGCGCAACACAGCCCGTGTGCGCCTGTTTGTCGACTTTCTGGCCGAGCGCGTCACCGCCCGCCGCAACGAGTTCTGGGTCTCCGGCACAGCCCCTCTGTGAGGCCCGAAGCGGTCAATGCACCCGCGCACCCTGTCGGGTTAATTCAGCCTGAATATCCGTAATGTTGAGGTCATCAAGCGCCCGTCCTTGCTGCACGCTCAAAGCCGCTGCCACGCCAGCGCCCTGCCCGATCACCGCACAGCACGCCATGTTGCGCGTCGCTGCATGAGCCACCTTGTGTCCCGCCGTGGCACGGCCGGACACCAGCAGGTTCTTCACCCCTTGCGGCAACAAATTGCGATACGGCACCTCAAAATACCGCCCCGTGGTCGGCAGGATCAAAATGCCGTAGCCGTCGATAAACTCAGGGAAAATCCCAATACTGTCCTCAAACCGCCCCTGCTCGCGCACGTCCAGCTCGGTCATGCTGTAGACCGTGTCGACCTTGCGCGTATCGCGAATACCCAGGCTCATGCCAAAGTTTCGCAGCCGCGCGTTCTCGCACCCCGGCATGAACCGTTTGAGCGCCTCAATCGCTAGCATCGCCTGCTTGCGCCCCTCAATCTCGCCCGCTGTCAGGCTGTCCGGATCAGTGCCGTCAATCCCCGCCAGATGCACGAGGTTCATATAGGTCAGCTCACCGCTGTCATGCATCGCGCCCCAGGTGCCCGCGATCGTGTTCAAATGCGGCGGGATCAGCCCGGCCTTGATCGCCTGCGCAAACGGCTTATGCAGAAACGGCGAGAACATCTCGTCCTCTTTGCCCGAAGTCTCAATGTTCCACTCCCCGCCGCCGCCCCAATCGGCGTAGGTCTGCGGATCGGCTTTGATCCCCTCCATAAACGCGGTCTTGTCCACCCCGGCCAGATGGAACATCACCGAAGCCGCCATCAGGTCTTCGCGCGGCGCCATTTGGCACGGGGCCCCCGCCCGATGCGCAATGTCCGCATCCCCGGTGGCATCAATCACCACCTTCGCCAGGATCGCTTCGCGCCCGGCCTTGGATTCAGTAATGATGCCTTTGATCTCATCGCCTTCCATGATCGGCGCCACAAAGGCCCGGTGAAGCATCGGGTGAATACCGGCCTTTTCGACCATCTGATCAGCCACCAGCTTGAAACCCTCACTGTCAATCTCGTAACTCAGCGATTGGCTCTCCGGCACCGCCGCGCCCGCCTCTTTGGCCGCATCCTCAAACTCCTTGGGAATGCCCATGCTCTCCACGGTCTGCTCATGGCGATACCAATGCATGCCCTCCACGCCGACCACAGTGATATTGCCGCCAAAACAGCCAAACCGCTCCACCAGCGTGACCTCCACGCCCGCCCGCGCCGCCGCCAGCGCCGCCGACAACCCACCGGGTCCGGAGCCGACAACCAACACCTCGGTTTCATGGATCACATCAATCTGGCGGGCGGGTTCAAGAATCTGTTTCATAAACGTCATGCTTTGCCACGCGCACCACGCCCGTCAATCAAAACTTGAATGATCATTTAAGTTTTTCCGCACCGTCACAGGCGCTTGAGCGTTGCCTGCCTGTCGCCAACCGTGCCAAGGTACTGACATGGTAGAAAAAGTTGCTTCCGTAAACGTGCTTGGCGATACGCTTGCCGCCTGCTCCACCGATCCGCTGACCGGCTTTTTTCGCGACGGCGCCTGCAACACCTGCGCCGAAGATCAAGGCAGCCACACTGTCTGCGCCGTCATGACGGCAGAGTTTCTCGCCTACTCCAAATACGTCGGGAACGACCTCTCCACCCCGCGTCCTGAATTCAACTTTGCAGGCCTCAAACCGGGCGACTCCTGGTGCCTCTGTGCGGCCCGGTTCCTGCAAGCGCATGACGAGGGCTGCGCCCCAAAAGTCAATTTGGCCGCCACCCACCTGAGCGCGCTCGACATTGTACCACTACGGATTTTGCAGGAACACGGCATCAGCCAAACCGGTTGACCTTCCTGGCGTTCAGGCGTCATATGCCTCGGATTTGCCAGCCAACCAGCGCACGGTCAGCCAGCTCTCCCTCACCACCCAATTCCCCGCGAGAGAGGTAACACCATGAGCTACATCGCCATGAACCGTTTCAAAATTGCCGAAGGCCGCGAAGCTGACTTCGAAGACGTTTGGCGCAGCCGCGAAAGCCGCCTGAAAGAGCTCAAAGGCTTCCGCGAATTCCGTCTGCTCAAAGGCCCTGAACGCGAAGGCCACACCCTCTATTCCAGCCACGTGCTCTGGGACAGCAAAGAGGATTTTGAGGCTTGGACCAAATCAGAACAATTCCGCGCGTCCCACCGCAATGCCGGCGACAGCCGCAGCAAAGGCGCCATTCTGGGTCACCCAGAATTTGAAGGGTTTGAGACCATTCTGCAGGAAAGCTAAAGCCGACTGCCAAATAAAGTGCGGGGCAGCCGCTGCCCCGCACAAGCCCCCTAGTCCTCGGCATCCTCCGCCAACAGGTCATCCAGAAACAGACTGAGCAACTGCGCCCGTCCACTCACACCGGACTTCCGATAAATCGCATTGCTCTGCGCTTTCACCGTGCCCTCTGACGTGTTGCGCAACCCCGCGATCTCCTGAATTGACATGCCTTTGATGGTGAACAGCGCCACATCCCGCTCCGCCGGAGTCAGCGCCCAGGCCTCAAACGTCGCCTCCAGATGCTCGCGAAACGCACTCTGCACGCTGCGCAGGCTTTCTTCTGCCTGTGCCTTTTGGGCCAAGGTCCGTCGCAAGGCCAGCCAGCCAAGGACCACGCCCAAAATAAGCCCCAGCGAAGCCCCAACCTCCAAAAGCTCCCGCGTCTGCCAACTGATCGGCGCAGACCGGGCCCCAATGACGGTCAAAGTAATGTCGGCAACGAAGAAAAACGCACAGGCGCCCTGAAGCGCCACCAGCGCAAAGAGCAGCACCGGCCGGTTCACGCAGTTTGCTCCTTACCGAATGCCACACTGCTACCTTCAATCATCATCATCGTCGTCGTCATCATCGTCGCCGCGATCATCGTCATCGTCGTCGTGATCATCGTCATCGTCGTCGCGATCATCATCGTCATCGTGATCATCGTCGTCATCGTGATCATCGTCGTCATCGTCTTCATCGTGATCATCGTGATCATCGTCGTCATCATCATGATCGTCGTCGTGATCGTCATCATCATCCCGATCGTCATCGTGATCGTCATCATCCCGATCGTCATCGTCGTCCTCTTCGCGGCGGTCCCGGCTGCGCGTGTCGCGCTCTTCTTCGCGCCGCGCATCCGTGCCCAGCAACCAGCCCCCGTTGCCCTCGGAATCCACGTCCCAATAGTCCCGCAGGATTTCGCCCGTGCGTGGATTAAAGATAATCTCGCGCTCGCGCCCTTCACGCAGCGCCTCCACCCGCACACGCCCCAGAAACGTCCGCGAGATTTTGATCTCCCCAAAGCCCTGATTGGCAAGCTGCCGCGTGATGGCATCCACCCGTCCATCGGCAAGCACAGGCGACGCCAGGCACAGGCTGGCCACAGCAAGAACTGGGATCTTTTTGACCATTTTTTTCATACGTTTAATCCAACAAATACCGGCGCCGACCAAAGTCAGCGCCGGTGGGTTGCGGTGAGGGGTCTTCGCAAGCTCTAGCACGAAGCCCCAAGACAATCACGCCGCAATCAAAACCAAGGACCCTGCCTTAGTCGTCGTCTTCATCTTCGTCGTCATCGTCGTCATCGTCTTCATCATCATCGTCGCCGTCGTCGTCGTCTTCGTCTTCGCCGTCCTCATCGTCATCATCCTCCCCACGGTCGTCGTCTTCTCCGCCATGGTCGTCATCGCGCTCATCTTCTTCGTCGCGATCGTCTTCTTCCTCGTCGTCGTCATCATCGTGATCATCATCGTCGTCGTGATCCTCGTCGTCATCGTCATCATCGTCGTCGTCATCATCTTCGTCATCGTCGTCGTCGTCATCATCTTCGTCATCGTCGTCGTCGTCATCATCTTCGTCATAATCATCATCGTCGTCGTCATCGTCCTCTTCATCGTAGACGCCGTGACGCAGAAGCTCTTCGCCCGCGATCTTATACAGGCTCTCAATTGACAGGCCGTCCTTGTTAGAACGCACGGTCAACACACCGTCCTCAACGGTCACGATCACATCGGTGTAGCCCGCGCGCTCAAACGAGCGTTCAACGCGGCTTTTGAAGGAATCCGCAAATGCAGTGGTCGACAGGCCAAGCGCAACGGCGGTGGAGGTCAATAGCAGACGGGTCATCATATGTCCTTTGTCGGTTAGGGCCACAGGATCTCCTGCGGCGAGGCCCATCCTGCATCCCAACCGTGCTGTGCCATCTCCATTGCCTTGAAGTTTAAATCAGCCCCCGTCCGCCCCGCGTTTAGGCCCCTAAACTTAGGTTTAGAGGCCTTTCAAAGCACAAACCGCCGGGTCCGCATCGCGGTCGGCGGCTTCCCTGTCTGATCCACTGCAACCTCGCCCAACCCGGTTTTCGCAAACACCTGTTGACCAAGCGCCGCGCCCCCGCGCAGCCGCACCCGATACTCGGAATAGACCACCTCAACCTCTTCAGGCCCGTGTGACCGCGCAACCAAAATAGGCAGCTGCGCTTTGCCTACGTCCTCGAATGTGGATCGCAATCTAGGGCGTCGCTTCACCGGCATGATGTCCTCCTTCGACATGCACCAACTTGATACCCCCCTAATGCACCGTCGAACTGGGCAGCATGACATAGGCTGTCTGGGGCGTGCCATCGGTCTTGCTGGCCACAATTTTGAGCTGCCGCTCGGTCAGAATGTATTCAATGTTCAGATAACCCTGTGCCTGCATCGAGGCGACAATACGCTCTGCCAACTGTTTCGCTCTGGACATCATTGACGGCAGCAACTGTGCATTGTTCAAATTGGGCATGGAGTTTCCTTGCTCAAAAGAAGGCGAATTGATCTGGCGACACGTGCCGCCGCTCTCTCCATGGTGATCAAATCTCAGGCAAAAACCGCCGTGCATCCGGTCACGCCAACGCACTTTCGTATAGGCGCCCTACCCCATCAAAAAAGAGCGCCCCGAAGGAGCGCTCTTAGCAATCCCATTTTCAGCCAGTTTAGTCCGCGCTGCGGCCTTCCGTGTCGGACATGTCAAAACCCAAGTGCCGCGCCACGGTCTGCACGTCTTTGTCCCCACGGCCACACATGTTCATCACCAGAATGTGGTCCTTCGGCAAAGTCGGCGCGATCTTCATCACATGCGCCAGCGCGTGGCTTGGCTCTAGCGCCGGAATGATACCTTCCATCGAGCAAGAGAACTGGAACGCTTCCAGCGCCTCTTTGTCGGTGATCGACACATACTGCGCGCGCCCAATGTCATTGAGCCAGCTATGCTCCGGCCCAATGCCCGGATAGTCCAGACCAGCAGAGATGGAATAGCCCTCAAGGATCTGGCCATCGTCATCCTGCAAGAGATAGGTGCGGTTGCCATGCAACACGCCTGGACGACCGCCAGACAGCGACGCGCAGTGCTCCATCTTGTCATTCACACCGCGGCCACCGGCCTCAACCCCAATGATGTTGACCGATTTTTCATCAAGGAAAGGGTAGAACAAACCAATCGCGTTGGACCCACCACCAATCGCCGCAATCACAGTGTCCGGCAGACGGCCTTCGCCTTCCTGCTCTTCCAGCTGCCAGCGTACCTCTTTACCAATGATCGACTGGAAATCACGCACCATCGCTGGGTACGGGTGCGGGCCCGCTGCGGTGCCGATGCAGTAGAAAGTGTCATGCACGTTGGTCACCCAATCGCGCAGCGCGTCGTTCATCGCGTCTTTCAACGTGCCACGGCCAGAGGTCACCGGCACCACTTCCGCGCCCAAAAGGCGCATACGGAACACATTTGGGGCCTGACGCTGCACATCATGCGCGCCCATATAAACGATACACTTCAGGCCAAACTTCGCACAGACGGTGGCTGTGGCCACACCGTGCTGTCCTGCGCCTGTTTCTGCAATGATCCGGGTTTTGCCCATACGCCGCGCCAGAATGATCTGGCCCAGCACGTTGTTCACCTTATGCGCGCCAGTGTGGTTCAACTCATCACGCTTGAGATAAATCTTCGCACCTCCCAGCTCTTCGGTCATACGCGCGGCATGATAAAGCGGGCTGGGACGGCCCACATAGTGCTTCCACAAATCGTCCATCTCCGCCCAGAAGGTCGGATCATCTTTGGCCTTTTCATATTCCGCTTCCAGATCAAGGATCAGCGGCATCAGCGTTTCACTGACAAACCGCCCACCAAAATCGCCAAACCGGCCATTTTCGTCGGGACCGGTCATGAAGCTGTTGAAAAGATCGTTGGACATAGGCGTCTCTCCCACGGTGTTTGAATTGTTCTTAGGCCTGCGCAGTGGTTTTTGCCACCCAAATCTGCGCCCTAAACTGGGGCTGCACGCAAGGTTCTGGCCAGTTCAGCAGGCAGCGCTTGGTGCCACGCAGCCAATGCGTTGGAAACAGTAGGCATTTTGGGGCTGGCATAGACATGAAAGCGGGACGTCTCAGTCAACCGATCTGCCATTTTTAAGGCGAACCTGTGGGCGCCCGATGAGGCAAAAGCCTGCATGTCACTTGGATGCTGCCACACGGTAAGAGAGAAGTAATGCCCCGCATGAGGAAAAACAGATGCGCGCAAATTTCCCGGTGCCCGCCGCGCCTGTCTTAGCGACAGTGCAGTGATCAATGCAAACCTGGGATTGTCCCACCAATAGAGCAGCTTTGCAGCCCCAATCGCCACTAGATACATTCCGACCCTCTCCAATCGAAGAGTATACGTTTCGCATCAACCAGCGGACCAAATCCAACCTTATCCTGCAGAAGTCTTTTTTTGGGACAGCAGGCGCGCCACCGCCTCCAACGCCGCACGAATAGGCGGATCATGTCGTGCCTCATGATGGCACACGAGCCACTCATCATGGGAGAGCTCTGGAATCACCGGTGCCACTTGCGTCAACCCTGGTATGCCATTTGCCACAAACGTGGGCATCACCACGCGGCCCACGCCGGAAACGGCCAAATCCACCAATGTGCCCTCTTCGCAGGCGGTTGTGATGATCTCATCCCCATGGTTTTCCCGCACCCAACGCACTGATGGCGTCAGCGGCCCATCTGAACTGAGTGCCACAAATCCACTCACATCGTCTGATGCCGCATAAATCGCGAACTCGACTTTTGATGTGCGCCGCCCCGCCAGCCAAGGTTGATCCGGTCTCCGGCTTCGGATGCCGATGTCCGCATCTCGCCGCGCAATATCCAACATGCGTGTGCTTTCAACGAACTCCAGCCGCCAGGGGTCGTCTTTGCGCCAGACCTCTCCCAGCCGCCGCGCCAGATACGACGCGGTCCAGGCTCCTGCCGTCACCCGCACACGCACCGCATCCGGTTGCCCCAAACTGCGTGTCAGCCGCGCCTGAATTTCTTTAAGGTCCTGCAACTGCTCCAAAACTGCGCGCCCCTCAGCGGTCAACGCATAGCCGCGCGGCCCACGTTCAAACAGCTTACGCCCCAGCTGCCGCTCTAACGCCGTCATCTTTCGGCTGATTGTCGGAACGGTGCCGCCCGTACGCCGCGCGGCTCCGGCCAAGCCCCCTTCCCGGGCCACATCCACAAACAGGGTCAAATCGTCCAGGGGCGGCAATTGTTCCATTTTTGAAATCAAACTCTCATTTAAGCGCTCTAATAATGGAAGCTTAGAATCGGCAATGTGGTCAAGCCAAATCCCAATGTGAGGCTTTTCCGATGAACTACTGTCTCCTCCCCAGCCGCCCAAACGAGTCACAGCCCCTGTCCAGCTACGCCAAGGAACAAGAGATCTTCCGCGCCAAGGCCCACGCATTAAAAAAGCGCCGGCAACTGCGGCGCTTTGCTCTTCTGAAACTCTGGCTGCGCGACCCGCGCCGCGCCTCACAACGCGTTTTCAACCGCCTTCATAAAGGCACGGATCATACCGATGTCCTTCACCCCCGGCGCGCTTTCGACACCTGAGGACAGGTCCAACTGCCGCGCACCAGTCATCTTGACCGCCTCGGCCACATTGTCGGCGGTCAATCCGCCCGCCAGCATCCAGGGACGCGGCCAGTATTTGCGGTTCACCAGACGCCAATCAAACGACAACCCATTGCCGCCCGGCAGATCCGCATTTTTGGGCGGTTTGGCATCCACCAGCAACTGATCCGCGACCGCCCCATAGGTGTCGATCTTGGCAACATCTTGGGCATCTGCAATGCCAATTGCCTTCATCACCGGCAGCCCAAACCGCGCACGAACTTCGGCCACACGCTCCGGACTTTCACTGCCATGAAGCTGCAACATATCCAGCGGCACGGTCTCAACCAGCTTGTCCAGAAACGCATCATCCGCATTCACGGTCAGCGCAACCTTAGCCACGCCCACGGGGGCCTCGACAGCCAAATCCCGCGCCTGCGCGATACCGACGTTACGCGGTGACTTCTCAAAGAAGACAAAGCCAACATAGGCCGCGCCCGCTTCCGCAGCCGCAGCCACATGGGCGGGCTCTTTTAGCCCGCAAATTTTGACACGAATATCCATGGTCCGGACCTACCCGACCTTCCGGTCAAAGCAAAGCGCTCAGCTTGCTTCTTCCAAAAGCGTCAGCACCTCGTCTTTCTTCTCCGCCTCGCGGCCTTTCAGACGACGCACCTCACGCTGCGTTTTGTGCAGCTCCTTTTCCGCCTTGGTTTTGTCTGCCCGGTGGCGGTGCTCACGCAGCCATTCCCAGACAAAGCCCACAATCAGACCCACCACAATGGCGCCAAAGATCACCGCAAACAGCGGCACTTGTACCGCATGGTTGATCCCAAACCACTCTTCTGCCACAGCGGGCAGCAAGGTCAAAGTGACCAAGTCACGGTTTGCCAAAGCAACCGCAATCAACACGACGGCCAAGCCGCCGAGAAATGCATAGCGAATGTAGCGCATAGCTTACTTTCCGTTCAAACGATCCCGCAAAAGCTTGCCGGTCTTGAAGAACGGCACATGCTTTTCTTCCACTTCCACCGATTCACCTGTGCGCGGGTTGCGCCCAACGCGGGCGTCACGCTGCTTGACGGAGAACGCGCCAAAGCCCCGCAACTCAACACGGTCGCCACGACTCATCGCTTCTGTGATCTCTTCAAAGATCGTATTCACGATGCGCTCTACGTCGCGCTGGTAGAGGTGTGGGTTTTCGTCTGCGATTTTCTGAATCAATTCCGAACGGATCATCGGTGTCTATCTCCCTGAGGGCGTGCAGGTCTTTTCGCGTGCATCTTCTTGACTATAAGAAGAAACCTGAAGAACGGAAACGAATTGTCCCCCTCGCTTGGTGGAAATCCGCTCAATTCAACGATTTTTCCGGCACAGCCGCCTGTGAAACCTGCATTTTCTGGCCCTGAAGGTCGATGCGACCCTGCGTCACCCGTCTCGCCGCGATGCAGAGAAGCCATTGATTCGCAACAAAAAGCCAAATCACCGGAGTCAGTGCATCTTGGCCTTGATCCGCCGCACCATGGCCCAGACTCCGAGTACCACCACCGGCGTCAGCGCCGCCAAAACCACGCCTTTGCTCACGCCCAAAGGTGTCGCCAGCGGATAGACTAGGTAGCCCGCCAACGAGACCGCGTAGTAGCTGATCGCCACAACGGACAACCCCTCAACAGTCTCCTGCAGGCGCAACGCCAAATCCGCCCGCCGGTCCATGCTCTCCAACAGCGCCTGGTTCTGGGCGGACCGCGCTACTTCCACTTTGGTTCGCAACAACTGCGCCGCGCGCCCGACCCGCTCCGCCAACGACTGCAACCGGCTTTCGCTGTGGTTCACCGTGCGCATCGCCGGATCATAGCGCCGCGTCATAAACTCACTAAATGTCTGGCGTCCGTGAAAGCGCTCTTCGCGCAGGATCTTGATGCGCTGCTGCACAATCTTCTCATAGGCCCCCGTGGCACCAAACCGGAAAGACGTATCCGCAATCAGCCGCTCAACATCGCCGGACAACTCCAACAGTGCCTGCAACGTCTCTGCCGCGTCTCCTTGATCACTGCGCAGATGCCCCATCAACCGGCCCGCGTCTGTCTCCAAGCCCCCGAGCTCGCGCGAGATCGCCTTAACTCGGAAATACCCAAGCATTGACATACACTTGTAGGTCTCAATCTCACACAACCGCTGTACGACACGGCCCACACGCCGCGCCCCGGTTTCCGGCGCAACAAACACTGCCATATTCTGATGCCCGTTGGCGGCAATACGGAAATCCGTGGCCACCACACAGGTGCGGTCCAGCACATAGTTCGCCGCCACGGTCTCTGGCAGGAACCACTCATAGATCTGGGAGATCATCTGCTCATCGCTCGGCATGTTCTCTACACGGATCATTGCGGAGGTCACCCGCTGCCCCGGTGCCGCCGCCAGCCAGTCCTCCGGGAATACATCCAGGTCCGCCGGATCAAACGCCCGCGTGCTCACCTGTGGCAAAAACATCGTGTAGGTCACGAACTCCGCATGTTGCTCCCATTTCAACGTGTCCCGCCCAATCTGGCAGGTGAAATGCGTTGCACCCGGTTGCGGATGTGGCGCGCCGTAGCGGTCCAACAGATCAAAGAGATGATCCAGCTCCGCCGCCGTATCCACCCCCACTTGGTCTGGCGGAATACGCCAGGCGATATAGACCGCCCGACACGGCGCGCTCAACGTCGGAAACGGACGCGCGTGCAGCTCATTGGCCAATTTGTAGCGCAGCGGATGGTCTTGAATGGCGGACATGCTTTTCTCCTGATCGCGCCAACTTACCCCGCCGCGCCCAAAAGTAAATGTTTTTGTTATTTTTCAACAACTTGCCGGAATACCGCCGCATACAATAGGCCAAACCTTTTGACCTACTCCTCCGCAAAAACCTCCCGCGCCGCGTTCAAGCCGTTGATTGCAGCGGGCAAACCGCCATACAGCGCCATTTGCCAAATCACTTCCGCAATCTCCTCCTGCGAGGCCCCGGCTTGCCGTGTGTTGGCAATGTTGATTTTCAACTGCGGCGTGGTTTGCCCGCCCAGCGCTGTCAATGCAGCCACCGTACACAACTGCCGGGTCTTCAGGTCCACCGTCCCGCGCGTGTAATGCCGTCCATAAGCCCACTCGACCAGGCTCTCCGCCATATCCGGTACCAAACCGTCATAGCGCTCCGCCAAAACCCCTTCCACGGTGGGGTTCAAATCCGCCAAAACCGCGCGTCCGCGTTCCAATGCGTTAGACATTTTTTGTCCGTCCTTCCAACTCTCTGTAAAAATCCACTTTCTGGTCCAAGAGCAGCAGCGTCTCCTGCAGCGTCACCATCTGCGCCCGCATCACCTCGCGATGCGCCTCCAGCATCTCTCGCCGCGCGCGCAACGTGCTGTCACCAGCCGCCCTCAAGCGCGCATATTGCACCCGATCCGCTTGCTTCATGCCCGTCGCGTTGAGCTGCCCTATGAATCGAATCCAAGCCAAAACGGCGTCGTCATACACCCGCCGTCCCGCGCCATCGCGTGGCGGCGGATCAATCAGGCCGATCTTCTCGTAAAACCGCAACGTGTCCACGCTCAGCCCCGTGGCCGCGGCCACCTCCGAAATCCGCATCTGTTCTCCTGCTCCTATGAGTCGGCTCACCTTACGAGCTGGAGTGCACTCCAGCTCAAGCCCCAAAATGCACATTCTCAATTTTGTCTTGCTGTGCACACCGCGCCCGCCTATCCCTGCTGCTGCGGCCCATCTCTGGGTCGTAACGTTCTCAGGGCGGGGTGGAATTCCCCACCGGCGGTAAGCAGCTCTGCTGTAAGCCCGCGAGCGGCATCTTTGGGATGCGTCCACGGCTCGAAAAGTGGGTACCGGTTTTCGGACCAAGCTGTGGAGCCAACAAAGATGTGTCAGCAGATCAGGTGCAACTCCTGAGCCGACGGTCACAGTCCGGATGGAAGAGAGCGGGAAGAAACCAAGCAGCGCCGTCCGCGGCACTGTGTGGCTTGTCCTGTCTGCCTTGAGTCATGCGCTGAAGAAGAAAGGACACGCCATGACTCGCATTTTTGCAACCACCCGCCCGGCCACCGCCGGTGCATTCCTGATGATCTTTGCCGGGCTGCTGTTCGCGCTGGTCAACACCATCGTGCAATGGGGCACGATGAAAATGGGCCTGCCCCCCACCCGTGTCGCCTTCTGGCAATATCTGATTGCCACGCTCTGGCTGGTGCCCTGGATGATTTTGAAAACCCCCGACGCGCTGCGCACCAAAGCCCTGCCCAAACATCTGTTGCGCGTCGGCTGCGCCGTGATTGGCGTGCAGCTTTGGGTCACCGGTCTGGCCCATGTGCCGATCTGGCAAGCCATTGCGTTGATTATGCTGTCGCCATTCTTTGTCACCGTGATGGCCAGCCTCTGGCTCGGCGAACAGGTCTCCGCCCACCGCTGGGGTGCGGTTGTGATTGGCTTCATCGGCGGCATGATCATCCTGGCCCCTTGGTCGGATGCCTTCACCCCCCACGCGCTCTATCCGGTGGGCGCGGCGATCTTCTGGGGCCTCACCAGCCTGATGACCAAACAGATGACCGCAACTGAAAGCCCGGCCACATTGACGCTCTATCTACTGATGCTGATCACCCCAATCAACGCGGGTCTCGCGCTGGATGCAGGCCTTGGCTTTGAGCGCAGCACCGCCGGTCTCTTGCTGGTTGGCGCAGGTCTGCTCACCGCCATCGCCCAATATGCCCTGGCGCGGGCCTACAGCATTGCAGATGCGGCCTACCTGCAGCCGTTTGATCACCTCAAACTGCCTTTTAACGTGGGCCTTGGCTTGGTGGTCTTTGGCTACGCCCCGCCCGGCAGCCTGTGGCTCGGCGCCGCGCTGATCGTGGGCGCCTCTTTTGCGCTGCTGCGTCAGGAAGCCCGCCTACAAACCGCTTGATCCTGCAAGCATGGCTCAAGCCTGCGGGCTTGAGCATTTAGGGGCGCTGCCCCTGCCACAGCAAGCTGTGCCCACCCCGGAATATTTCAAGAATGAGAAAGCCGCAGGACACCAATCCCCCAAGACTTCTCATTCACCAAATATCCCCGCCGGAGGCACCTGTAAGCGCTCCATGACAACCCCGCATAACAAAAGGGCGCTCCGTTTGAGAGCGCCCTTTCCTAAACCTATAGCAGATCGATCACTCGATCATGGTCAGCAGTTTGTCCAGGCTGGCCTTTGCGTCCCCATAGAACATGCGTGTGTTCTCTTTGAAGAACAGCGGGTTCTCGATGCCGGAATAACCGGTACCTTGACCACGCTTAGAGACAAACACCTGTTTGGCTTTCCAGCATTCCAGTACCGGCATGCCTGCGATCGGGCTGTTTGGATCTTCCTGCGCCGCCGGGTTCACGATGTCGTTGGAACCAATCACGATGGCCACATCCGTTTCCGGGAAGTCATCGTTGATCTCATCCATCTCCAGCACGATGTCATAGGGCACTTTGGCTTCGGCCAAGAGCACGTTCATGTGCCCTGGCAGACGGCCCGCAACCGGGTGGATCGCAAAGCGCACGTTCTTGCCCTTGGCGCGCAGACGACGGGTCAGCTCCGCCACGTTCTGCTGGGCCTGTGCCACCGCCATGCCGTAGCCCGGGATGATCACAACGCTGTCCGCATCGTCCAGCGCCGCGGCCACACCATCAGCCTCAATCGCGATCTGCTCCCCTTCGACTTCCATCGCAGGACCAGACGCCCCGCCAAAGCCACCAAGGATCACCGACACGAAGGAACGGTTCATCGCCTTACACATGATGTAGGACAGGATCGCACCGGAGGAACCTACGAGGGCCCCCACCACGATCAGCAGGTCGTTGCCAAGGCTGAAACCAATCGCCGCTGCCGCCCAGCCGGAGTAGCTGTTCAGCATGGAGACAACCACTGGCATGTCCGCGCCACCGATGCCCATGATCAGGTGATAGCCAATGAACAGCGCCGCAATGGTCAGAACAAACAGCGGGAAGAAGCCGCCGGAGTTCAGGTACCAGATCAGGCAGCCCAGCGACAGCACAGCCGCGCCGGCGTTCAACAGGTGCCCCCCGGGCAGTTTTTCGGCGTTGGAGGTCACTTTGCCGGACAGCTTGCCATAGGCAATCACGGAGCCGGTGAAGGTCACTGCACCAATCCAGACACCCAGGCTCAGTTCCACCAGCAAAATGCTAATCTCAACCGAGGTCTTTTTGGCGATCAGCTTGCCAAAAGTGCCAAGCTCTTTCACGGCCTCCGGACCTGCCGCCACAGCTTCCGCCGCGTTGCCGATCTCAAAGTGCGCGTTAAAGCCCACAAACACCGCCGCCAGACCAACCAGCGCGTGCATGCCGGCCACCAGCTCTGGCATCTGGGTCATCTCGACCTTCGACGCGAGTTGATAGCCAATCACACCACCCGCCGCGATCAGCGGAATGGACAGCCACCACAGCCCCGCACCGGGACCGATCAAGGTGGCAAACACCGCCAGCGCCATGCCGGAAATGCCGTACCACACCGCGCGCTTGGCGCTTTCCTGATTGCTCAATCCCCCCAAGGAGAGGATGAAGAGCACTGCCGCAACAACGTAAGCGGCGGTCGTAAAACCGTATTCCATTGCTCAGACCTCCTTAGGACTTCTGGAACATGGCGAGCATGCGCCGTGTCACGAGGAAACCGCCGAAGATGTTGATCCCGGCCATGAAGACAGAGAGCGCCGCCAGCAGGATCACAAGGAAGCTGCCAGAGCCAATCTGCATGAGAGCCCCCAAGATGATGATCGAGGAGATCGCGTTGGTCACAGCCATCAGCGGAGTGTGCAGCGAGTGCGCCACGCCCCAGATCACCTGGAAGCCAACAAAACACGCCAGCGCAAACACGATGAAGTGCTGCATGAAGCTTGCAGGTGCCACCAGTCCCAACAGCAGGATCAGCGCGCCGCCACCGGCCAGCAGACCAACCTGTTGTTTGGTCTGTTGTTTGAAGGCCGCGATTTCGGCCGCTTTCTTCTCTTCCGGCGTCAGCTCCGGCACCACCTCTTTCGGCTTGGCGGCAATCGCCTGCACCTTTGGTGGGGGTGGTGGAAAGGTGATGTCACCCTCAAAGGTCACGGTCGCGCCGCGGATCACGTCATCTTCCATGTCGTGGTTGATCTGACCGTCTTTCTCAGGGGTCAGGTCGGCCATCATGTGACGGATGTTGGTCGCGTAAAGGCTGGAGGACTGTGCCGCCATACGTGAGGGGAAGTCGGTGTAGCCGATGATGGTCACGCCATTCTCGGTCACAATCTTCTCGTCCATCACGGTCAGCTTACAGTTGCCGCCTTTTTCCGCTGCGAGGTCCACAATCACCGAACCCGGCTTCATCGCTTCGACCATGTCTTTGGTCCAAAGCTCCGGCGCTTCGCGGTTCGGGATCAGCGCCGTGGTGATCACGATGTCCACTTCTGGCGCCAGCTCACGGAACTTCGCCAGCTGCGCTTCGCGGAATTCGTCAGACTGCACAGAGGCATAGCCACCGGTGGCCGCGCCGTCGGTGCCTTCTTCTTCAAAGTCCAGATAGACAAACTCGGCGCCCATGGACTCCACCTGCTCGGCCACTTCCGGACGCACGTCAAACGCCAGGGTGATCGCACCCAGAGAGGTGGAGGTCCCGATCGCGGCCAGACCAGCCACGCCAGCACCGACAACCAGCACTTTGGCAGGCGGCACTTTACCGGCAGCGGTCACCTGACCGGTGAAGAACCGGCCAAAGTTGTTGCCCGCTTCAATCACCGCACGGTAGCCGGCGATGTTGGCCATCGACGACAGCGCGTCCATTTTCTGCGCGCGCGAAATACGGGGCACCATTTCCATGGCAATCACGTTGGCACCTTTGGCCTTCGCCGCTTCCATACCCTCTTCGTTGCCCGCAGGGTTGAAGAAGGAAATCAGCGTCTTGTCCTTGGTCAGGCGCTTGAGCTCAGTCGCATCTGGCTGACGCACCTTCGCAACAATATCAACCTCTTTCCAGAGCGCTGCTGCGGTCTTGATAACCTCAACACCCGCAGCCTCATAAGAGGCATCTGAGAACCCCGCACCGGCACCGGCCCCACTTTCAATGGCGCACTCGTAGCCGAGCTTCTGGAGCTGCTTGGCAGAGTCCGGTGTCATCGCGACCCGGTTCTCACCACCAAACACCTCTTTTGGCGTACCTATTTTCACCTTTCTTATCCCCCTTCAGAGTCAGAGCAATAATGTTTCACGCAGACCGTTCTGCACTTGCATAATATTTTAACGCCACCTGAATTGCTGCACAAGCAAACAAACCTGCGTCCGTATTTCTGCGACGCAACGGCATCACACCCACCTGCGCACTTTCTCGCAATAGCGCGCAAAATCCACACGAAATGTCTTCCGCAGCCGATTTTCTTCCGGAATGACAAAGCGCCTTTCCAAAATCCACAGGAACACCGGCACCAAAGGCAGGGCCAGGACCGCGTCCCAATAAAGGATAAAGCCCGCGAGGATCATCACATCCGCGAGATAGATCGGATTGCGACTGCGCGAGTATATCCCGCTCTGCACCAGCCGCGCACTGTCCTGATGTGGATGGATCGTGGTCTGGTGCCGCTGCATTTCCACCCAAGCGAGCACGGCGAGCAAGACACCGCCCCCCACGAGCAGTCCCCCCAACAAATCCGCCCACACCGGCCCAAAACTGAGACCCAAAGGCCAGCGCGTGGGCTGCGCCCAAGCAAGCGCCAAAAACACCAGCAGCCAGACTGGTGGCAGATCGATCACCTTTAGAGGTTTCACCACTCAGCTCCTGTCTGGCGCACAGCCGCCAGACCGTAATCTCGCCGGTGCAGAATTGGTATTATAAGTGTGCCTCGTTGCATCATGCCCCTTGGTTTAACGATCCATTGAAACACTGCAACGATCCAGACACGCCGTGCGGCAAAAAGGGCCAGAAAGCCGCATGTGGCGCCCAAAATAGGACAGGAGTTTTGCCCGAAATGCCATTTTGAGCGCATTTTCCGCATCGCTGCACGGACATTTTGACCACTTGCCGCCCATTTGTGACCCTGCGGCGCAAACAACCAGAACGCTTGTCCGGTCTTATTCGCGCGCTAAGGTGATCCCGAAACAGGAGTGGGAGAGAGACATGACACTATCGGGCAAACACGCATTGGTCACCGGCGGCGGCACCGGCATTGGCCTCGCCATTGCCAAGGCACTGGCTGCCGAAGGCGCGAAAGTTACCATCACCGGCCGCCGTCTCAACGTTCTGGAAGAGGCCGCCACTGAGGGGCTGTTCCCCCTCGCCATGGATGTTGCTGATGAAGCCTCTGTGGTCGATGGCATCGCCGCAGCTGTGGCCGCCCGTGGTCCCATCCAAATCTGTGTCGCCAACGCGGGCATTGCCGAAGGCCGCGCACTGCACAAAACCGATATGGAATTCTGGCGCAAGATGATGTCGATCAACATCGACGGCGTCTTCCTCACCATCCGCGAAAGTCTGAAGTCCATGACCCAAACCGATTGGGGCCGTGTCATGGTGATCTCCTCCATCGCTGGCCTGCGTGGTCTCAAAGGTGCCCCCGCCTATTCCACATCCAAACATGCCGTGAACGGCATGATCAAATCGCTGGCGGCAGACTTTGCCACCAAACCGATCACCTTCAATTCGATCTGCCCGGCCTATGTGGAAACGCCGATCATCGATCAAAACATTGAAAGCATCATGGCCCGAACCGGCTGCTCTGAGGAAGAGGCCCGCCACATGATGGTCGGCGTGAACCCCCACGGCCGCCTTATCAAACCCGAAGAAGTCGCCCACACAGCGCTCTACCTTTGCTCCGACATGGCAGACTCCATCCGCGGTCAAATGGTGCAAATCTCTGGCGGTGAGGTGTAAGCCACCTCCCTTCTGAGGTTAAACCAACAGGCCGCGCTTTGCGTACCCGGATCACAAACACCTTTACGGCGCGGCCTTCGCGCCCATAGGCTGTTTGCACGACGGACAAGACACAGGGCGCGACCAACCACCAAAACCCATGACCGGCAATTTCACGGCTCATGAGAGGTTCCCTGCGCCCTGCTCCCCTTCCGAGGGGCATTTCAGGAACGCAACACCAGCCCCCTCGGCTGGCATTTGGAGAACGCGCATGAACAAAGTTCTGGTTATTGGCGGCGACGGCTTTTGCGGCTGGCCCACTTCCCTCTATCTCAGCGAGCAAGGCTACGACGTCACCATCGTGGACAACCTCTCGCGCCGCAAAATCGACAACCGCCTCGGCGTGGTCAGCCTGACACCAATCAAATCCACCCAAGAACGCATTGAAGCCTGGAAGGAGGTCAGCGGCAAAACCATCAAATTTGTCGAACTGGACGTCGCACAGGAATTTGACGACCTCGCCATCCTGATGGGCGAGTTGCGCCCCGACGCAGTGGTGCATTTTGGCTAGCAGCGGTCTGCCCCCTACTCCATGCGCGGTGCCTGCCCCAAACGTTACACCGTCGACAACAACATCAACGCCACCCACAACATTCTCGCCGCTCTGGTGTTGCTCGATCTGGATGCCCATGTTGTGCACCTCGGCACCATGGGCGTGTATGGCTACGACGGCGCGGGTTTGGAAATCCCCGAAGGCTATCAGCAAATCATGGTGCGCGGTGATGACAACGTCATACACAACCGCGAAATCCTCTACCCGTCCAATCCGGGCAGCATCTACCACATGACCAAAACCATGGATCAGCTGATGTTCCAGTTCTACGCCAAGAACGACGGCATCCGCGTGACCGATCTGCACCAAGGCATTGTCTGGGGCACCCAAACCGACGAGACACGCCGCGACGAAAGGCTGATCAACCGCTTTGCCTACGACGGCGACTACGGCACGGTGCTCAACCGCTTTCTGATGCAGGCCGCCATTGGCTACCCGCTGACCGTACACGGCACCGGCGGACAGACCCGCGCCTTTATCCACATCCGCGACACCGTGCGCTGCATCGAACTGGCAATTTCCAACCCACCGGAAAAAGGCGACCGCCCCGTCATCCGCAATCAAATGACCGAAACCCATCGCGTGCGTGAGCTTGCGGATTTGGTCGCCCGCTTGACCGGCGCCGAAGTTGCCATGGTCGACAACCCGCGCAAAGAAGCTGCCGAAAACGACCTCCGAGTGTCAAACGCCAGCTTCCTCAAGCTTGGTCTCAATCCAACCACTTTGGCCGAAGGCCTGCTGTCTGACACTTACCAGGTGGCACAGAAATACGCGGATCGGATCAATCGCGATCGCGTAGCCGCCGCCACGGTCTGGACCAAGAACCAGAAGCCCGGTGTTGTCACCGTGAAAGCGCTCGAAGAGGGCAAGGCCCGCGGCGATACGGGTGACGTAGTTCAAATGCAAGACAGCGCCTGATACGAACATCGGCAAAGGGCTTGGCGCTTTCCCAAGCCCTTT
Source organism: Shimia sp. (assembly GCF_022448905.1). Lineage (GTDB taxonomy): Bacteria > Pseudomonadota > Alphaproteobacteria > Rhodobacterales > Rhodobacteraceae > Shimia. Next base: position 290,037 of record NZ_JAKVCW010000002.1, read on the forward strand.
CGCCATCTCATCGCGCGGACGCTGCGGCGTTAAGGAATACATATTCCATTTTTATGGACAGTCGCGAAACAGTCGCGATACCGACAATATACCGACGTGCAAATCAGCTTCGTTTTGGCTGTTAACCTTTAGGCCAACTTGAGCACAGGCCGCGCTTCCTGCCCGCTTGCCCAGGCCCGCACCGCTTCGCCAAAGGCTTCAAACAGCGGACGGCTCACCGGGTCATTGGCCGCATCCCATTCCGGATGCCACTGCACCGACATGGTGAACCCTGGCGCGCCCTCGATGTAAATTGCTTCCGGCGTTTCATCTGGTGCGTAACCATCTATAATCACACGACTTCCCGCACGCTTGATACCTTGGCCGTGCAACGTGTTAGTCATCACTTTCTGACTACCAAACAGGTGATGGAACGGGCCGTTCTCGCTGAACTCCACCGTGTGGCGCAGCGCAAACTTCTCTTCCAACGTGCCATCCGGCGGCATCCGGTGATTGTCCCGCCCCGGTAGATCGCGGATTTCCGGATAGAGGCTGCCCCCCATGGCAACGTTAACCTCCTGAAATCCCCGGCAAATCCCCATAAACGGCTGCCCAGATTCCACGCAGGCCCGCACCAGCGGCAGCACTATCGCATCCCGCGCCCGGTCAAATTCTCCATGCGCCGCCGTCGCTGCCTCGCCGTATTCCTCAGGGTGCACATTGGGCCGCCCGCCGGTCAGCAGAAACCCGTCACATTTCTCCAGCAACTCAGCCACAGAAACAAACCGCGGATCAGCTGGAATCAACAGCGGCATACAGCCGGAAACCCCTGACACCGCTTCGGAATTCATAGTCCCCCCGGCATGCGCCGGATATTGGTCATTGATCAGATACTGGTTGCCGATGATCCCGACGACAGGACGCGTCATGCTGGCCTCTTTGACTTGTTGCGCAGCTAACCATAGGACGCGCATCCCAAATGAGAAAGCCCCGAAGCGTTCACATCATTCAAGACAAAGAAAAAAGGCCGGGGCGTCCCCCGACCTGATCGATTGTTAGGCTTGTGCCTTCAGCTCCAGCCGCCGCGCATGCAGCACCGGCTCGGTATAGCCCGATGGCTGGATGCGCCCCTTGAACACCAGATCACAGGCCGCCTGGAAAGCAATCCCGTCAAAGCCCGGCGCCATCGGCGCATAAAGCGGATCATTGGCATTCTGCCGGTCCACCACAGCCGCCATCTTCTGCATCGCGGCCATGACCTGCGCTTCGCTCACCACACCTTGGTGCAGCCAGTTGGCCAGACCCTGGCTGGAAATCCGGCAGGTTGCGCGGTCTTCCATCAGGCCCACATCATTGATGTCCGGCACTTTGGAACAGCCCACGCCCTGATCCACCCAACGCACCACATAGCCCAAGATGCCCTGCGCGTTGTTTTCGACCTCAGCGGCAATCTCTTCCTCTGAGAGGTTCTGCCCGTCCATCACTGGCACAGTCAGCAGATCGTCCAACGTCCCGCGTGCGCCACCGGCTTTGATCTCTTCCTGTCGCGCCAGCACGTCGACCTCGTGATAGTGCGTCGCGTGCAGCGTTGCTGCGGTTGGCGATGGCACCCAGGCACAGTTCGCGCCAGATTTCGGATGGCCAATCTTCTGCTCCAGCATCGCGCCCATCAGGTCCGGCATGGCCCACATGCCTTTGCCAATCTGCGCCTTGCCTTGAAGCCCACAGGCCAGACCGATATCCACGTTGCGATCTTCATAAGACAGGATCCACGGTGTGGTCTTCATCTCACCCTTGCGCAGGAAAGCGCCCGCTTCCATGGAGGTGTGGATCTCGTCCCCAGTGCGGTCCAGGAACCCGGTGTTGATAAACGCCACGCGACCTTTTGCGGCCCGGATACATTCCTTGAGGTTGGCGCTTGTGCGGCGCTCCTCGTCCATGATGCCCATCTTCACCGTGTTGCGCGGCAGGCCCAGAATGTCCTCAACCTTGGCAAAGATCGCATCCGAGAACGCCACCTCTTCCGGCCCGTGCATCTTCGGCTTCACCACATAGACGGAGCCATGCACCGAGTTGCCGCTTTCCTGCTTCAGATCATGCATCGCGATCATCACGGTCACAAGCGCATCCATCAGCCCTTCGCCAATCTCATTGCCGTCCCGATCCAGCACCGCTGGGTTGGTCATCAGATGGCCAACGTTGCGCACCAACATCAACGAGCGACCTTTCAGCGAGGTTTCCGTACCGTTCGCTGCGGTAAAAGAAACGTCATCTTTCAAAACACGCGTGAAGGTCTTGCCGCCTTTGGCAACCTCTTCGGACAGGTTGCCCTGCATCAGACCCAACCAATTTCCGTAGGCCACAACCTTGTCTTCGGCGTCCACACAGGCCACGGAATCCTCACAGTCCATGATCGTCGACAGCGCGCTTTCCAGCGTGATGTCGTTGATACCCGCCTTGTCGGATGCGCCGATACTACCCGCGCGATCAACTTCAACAATCACGTGCAGACCGTTGTTTTTCATCAAAATACGCGACGGCGCAGCGGCGCCACCCACGTGACCGACAAAGGCCTCCGCCGCCTGTAGCGCAGGCACAAGCTGCCCACCTTCAACCGACAATCCGTCAATGTCTGCCCAGCTACCAGCAGCCAGCGGCAGAGTCTTGTCCAGGAAGTCCCGTCCCCAGGCAATCACACGTGCCCCACGCGCCGAATCGTAACCCTTGCCAGACGGCAGATCACCCATCGCGTCGGTGCCATAAAGCGCGTCATAAAGGCTGCCCCACCGGGCATTGGCCGCATTCAAGGCAAAGCGCGCATTGGTGATCGGGACCACCAATTGCGGACCGGGAATCGCTGCGATCTCCGGATCAACATTAGCCGTCTCAACCGCAAAGTCTTCGCCCTCGGCCACCAGATAGCCGATCTCCTGCAGAAACGCTTTATACGCCTCCGCATCATGCGCCTGACCTTTGCGGGCCAGATGCCAGCCATCGATCTTCTGCTGAATCTCTTCCCGCTTGGCGAGCAACGCACGGTTGGTTGGCCCAAACTCATGTGCCAGAACACTCAAGCCCTGCCAGAACACATCCGCATCCACACCAGTCCCGGGAAGCGCCTTACTCACAATGAAATCATAGAGTTCGTCGGCAATCTGCAGCCCGTGCTGCTCAATTCTCTTGGTCATTGTGAAACTTCCTCATCTCTGGCGTCGCGTTTCAATTAGTGCACATGTTTTCTATAGGCAATAAAACCGCTTACCTTCCTTTCCCAAAGGGATTTTCAACTTTTTCCATAGATTTGCGAAACTGCACATCCATTTTGTGAAAAATCGCCTACCCCCTTGCGGGTGCCGCCCGAAAAGCTACACCAAGATGAGCAACATATGGAGACCGTGATGAAAGACGCCGCGCCGCAAACGATCTATCTAAAAGATTACAAGCCCTTTGGTTGGATCATTGACGATGTGCATCTCACGTTTCGCCTCCATCCTACTGCGACCCGAGTCATTTCTCGAATCCGCTTTCGCCCAGACTACGAAGTGCATGACCGTCCCTTTATGCTGCATGGGGAAGGCCTCAAGCATATTTCCGCCAAAGTTGACGGACACGAGGTCACACTAAACCACGTTGAGGGCGGCATCGAAGTCGATGTTCCCCACGCCCCGTTCAATTGGGAAGCCGAAGTTGAAATCAACCCACAAGCCAACACGGCGCTTGAGGGACTCTATATGTCAAACGGCATGTATTGCACACAATGCGAAGCCGAAGGTTTCCGCAAAATCACGTGGTACCCAGACCGCCCTGATGTCATGGCCCAGTTCACCGTCCGCATAGAGAGCGATGCAGAGCACACGCCTGTCATGCTGTCTAATGGCAACGGCCTCTACTACGAACAGGACAACGCGCAGTCTCCCGCACCAAATATTTCTATTTATCAAGACCCTTGGCCCAAGCCTGCCTACCTCTTTGCCCTTGTGGCCGGTGATCTGGTTGCTCACGAAGACACGTTCAAAACCATGTCCGGCAAAGACGTGCGCCTCTCTATCTACGTCCGTCCCGGGGACGAACACAAATGTGCTTTCGGCATGGAAGCCCTTAAAAAGTCTATGAAATGGGACGAAGAGGTCTACGGCCGCGAATACGATCTCGACGAGTTCAACATCGTCGCCGTGGACGATTTCAACATGGGCGCGATGGAAAACAAAGGGCTGAACATTTTCAACAGCTCCTGCGTGCTTGCCTCCCCCGAAACCGCAACAGACGGCAACTTTGAGCGCATCGAAGCCATCATTGCGCATGAGTATTTCCACAACTGGACCGGCAACCGCATCACCTGCCGCGACTGGTTCCAGCTTTGCCTAAAAGAAGGCCTGACCGTCTTCCGCGACGCGCAGTTCACCGCCGATATGCGCTCCGAGCCGGTCAAACGCATTGACGACGTGCTCGCCCTGCGCGCGCGCCAGTTCCCCGAAGACCAAGGTCCCCTGTCCCACCCGGTGCGCCCTGAAAGCTTTCAGGAAATCAACAACTTCTACACAGCCACGGTCTATGAAAAAGGCGCCGAAGTCATTGGTATGCTGAAAACTTTGGTGGGTGATGACGCCTATGCCAAGGCGCTCGACCTCTATTTTGAGCGCCACGACGGTCAGGCCTGCACCATCGAGGACTGGATCAAGGTCTTTGAAGACAGCACCGGCCGCGACCTCACACAGTTCAAACTGTGGTACTCGCAATCCGGCACGCCCGAAGTCACCGTGCGCGAAGAGTACGAGGGCGACACTTTTACATTGCACCTGACCCAATCCAGCGCCCCAACTCCAGGGCAAGATGTGAAAGCCCCACAGGTCATCCCGGTGGCCGTGGGCCTGCTCAATGACAATGGCGACGAAGTGCTGCCCACTAAGATCCTGGAACTCACCGAAGCGGAACAGAGTTTCAGCTTCAAAGGCCATGCCACCCGCCCTATCCCCTCGGCTTTGCGCGGTTTTTCTGCGCCTGTGACGCTGACTCAGGACATCGACAACGCCCGCCGTGCTTTCCTGCTGGCACATGACACCGATCCATTCAACCGCTGGGAAGCGGGCCGCGATCTCGCGCGCGACAGCCTGATTGGCACAATCGTGAAGGGGACCGCTCCCAACCCAGACTATCTCTCAGGCCTAAAGACACTTTTGCGCGACGACAGACTTGATCCGGCCTACCGTGCTCTGATGCTTGGGCAACCTTCGCAATCCGAACTGGCAGGCATTCTGCACAAACAAGGCCACACAGCGGACCCGGCTGCAATCCACGCTGCCACAGAAACCCTACGCGACGCCAAGGCCAAGGCCTTCGCAGATCTGCTACCAGACATCTACGCAGCCAATCAGGTCGCGGGTCCCTTCTCGCCGGATGCGGAGCCTGCCGGCAAGCGCAGCCTTTCAAATGCCGCGCTCTCCCTTCTGACCCGTCTGGACGGTGGTGAAACCGCTGAAAAACAATACAAATCCGCGGGCAACATGACTCTGCAACTCGCAGCCTTCGGCGCGCTATTGGATGCGGGCAAAGGGGAAAATGCCGTCGCAGCCTTCTATGACCAATGGAAAGACGACCGTCTGGTGATCGACAAATGGTTCTCCATGCAGGTGATGTTTGCCAACCCCGAAGACCTTGCGACAACTGTCACCACCCTCACCCAACACGCTGACTTTGATTGGAAAAACCCCAATCGCTTCCGCGCCGTGATGGGGGTCATGGCCGCACATCACGCCGGCTTCAACCATGAATCGGGCGCGGCCTACAAAGTGCTGGCGGACTGGCTGATCAAGCTGGACCCTGTGAACCCTCAAACCACCGCGCGCATGTGCAGCGCCTTCCAAACCTGGAAACGCTACGATGCCAACCGGCAAGCGCTCTTGAAAGCACAGCTTGAGCGCATCGCCGGTCAGGATGGCTTGAGCCGCGACACCACCGAAATGGTGACCCGCATTCTGGAGGCATAATGTCCAAAGTTCTACTGATCACCGGCGCCAGCGCAGGCATTGGCGCGGCCACTGCCAAATTGGCTGCCGAAGCGGGTTATGACCTCGCGCTGAACTACCGCAGCGACACCCAAGGCGCTGAAACTGTTGCGGAATCCGCACGGGCATTGGGCATTCGTGCAGAACTTTTTCAAGCAGACGTGGCGGATCCCGACCAAGTTGAAGCCATGTTCAAAGCCATCGACGCGAGCTTCGGCCGCGTGGATGCGCTGGCCAACAACGCCGGCATTGTCGACCAAGGCGCACCTGTCACCGAATTTACCCACGCGCGCCTGAAGCGCATGTTTGATGTCAACGTGATCGGTGCCATGCTGGTCGCCAAGGAGGCGGTGATCCGTATGCAAGCGCAGGGCGGCGGCGCCATTGTCAATGTCAGCTCCGTGGCCTCCCGTACTGGCTCGGCCAATGAATATGTCGACTACGCCGCGTCCAAAGCGGCCATCGACACCTTCACCAAAGGTCTGGCCGATGAGGTCGCCGCACAGGGTATTCGCGTCAACAGCCTGCGCCCCGGCATCACTGACACAGAGATCCACGCTAAAGGCGGCGCGCCAGACCGTGCCAAACTTCTGGCGCATAAGATTCCAATGCAACGCCCTGGCACCTCAGAGGAAATTGCCCGCGCCATCCTGTTCCTGCTGTCAGAAGACGCCAGCTACATAACCGGCAGCACGCTTGATGTGTCTGGAGGCCGGTAAACATGGATACATTGAAACACGCCCACTACGGCCGCAATCCGCGCAGCATTCTCGTGCTCTGCCTTGTTAGCATTGGCCTAGTTGGTTTGCTAAGCTACGGCATTCATTGGGGCATTGTCGCGGTGCTGTCCTTCTTTGTGATCCCCACCCTTGTCGACGTGGCCTTTAACCCGGTTGCGACTTTTGAACTGGATGACAACGGCATCCGCTGGAAAAACGCCACCCAGGAGGCAGAGCTCGGCTTCCATCAAATCAAATCGGTGCATGTTGCAACCCGTTTGGGCGTGGCCTTCCGCATCACTCTGATCATGTATGATGAGGCTAAGGTGCGGGTTCCCCAAGATGTTTTGCCACCGCGCGCCGATTTGGAAGCCGCGTTGGAGCGCCATGACATACCGGTCAAACGGGATCGCTTGCGCCTGATGTGAGTAACGAATTTGACCACAATTGGGCAGCGCGTGACCGCATGATTTCAACATGGTGCCCTTTTTTGGCCTGAATACACGCCCATAGTCCGTTCGGTGGCAGGAACGGAGCTATGATGAAACTGTTTTCCAGAGATCGAGCCAAATCCCAGGGTGTGTCGGCCGCGTCAGCATTTGCGGCGCCGGCTTTGCGCCGTTTGGGACAAGCGATGACGATGCCGCGCAAACCCGCCGTGTCCGACCTGGCCAAAGACGGAAAAAACACGTTCCGCGACCTCTTAAGTCGCCTGGAAATTCCAATCAACGCCTCCACACCGGATCAAATCGAAAGTGAACACATCCGCGACCACGGGCAGTTCCTGGCCCGTCAGGAACGCTGGGATGAGCTTGAGGAATTAATCCGTACGCACGACCAAAACCGCGCAACGACCGCCACCGGAACACCGCTGGCGGAGCTCATGCTGTTTGGCGCTCGCTCCGATGTCGTTCGTGCGGCCGAACATGCTTTGTTACATGGCCGCCCAGCGGAAGGTGCTGATTTCTTTTCCGGAATCGAAGCGCTCGAAAGCCTCCTCGAAGACTACCCCAAGAGCTACCCCATGGCTTTGGTGGTGGCACATATGCACATAGACATCGGCTGGGCCTGGCGTGGCGCGGCTGCCAAAGATGATGTTCGCGACGTGAATCGCGACGCCTTCCAGGCCCACTTTGATCGGGCCGCCGACATTCTGAAACAATACTGCCCGAAACAGTATTTCTCCCCAGCCCTGTCCGCCGCCCGCTGCGCCCTCCTGCCCGGATCGGCTCAGCCGCTCAACACTCTGTGCGCCGAGTTTGAATCGCTGATTCAGCTGGACCCGCTAAACCCCCGCCACATGCGCGCTTTGGGCAACTACCTCCTGCCGCGCTGGTACGGGGATTTTTCACAACTCGACCTGCAAGCTCGTAGAATCGCAGCACAAACTTACGACATTTGGGGCGCAGGCGCCTACGCTTGGGTGTGGTTTGACGCCTTGTTGGTGGACCCGAACGGGCTCGAGATGATGGAGATAGAGTACTTCATCGATGGCGTTACAGATGCGCTTGACCGCCGTGGCGATCAACATTCGGCCAACCTCATGGCCGCCCATCTTTACCGCAGTTGGCAGCATGCCCGATCTCAATATGGTACGGATGGACTGCGTGAAGACTTGCCTCCGGCCTTGCGGGCCGGCTTTGACATGGTTGTGCGTGAACACCTGCGCGAGATTCACCCGCTGATTTGGGGACACGCTGAGATTGGATTTGAAAACACCTCCCGTGTGATTTCCAAAGAGCGCCTGTCCGCAAAAGGCCGCGATGTGGCTTTGCAAGCAGTAGCCATGCCGTTCATGGCGGGCCTACAGGCTGGGCAAACCGTACATTTCTCGCCAGACGGCATTACCCAAATCAACCCATAAAGCACCCGCCCTCTTGCTCCTTGTATCTGGCTGGCCTAGAACGCAGATCAGCCAGATATCCAAGGAGCGTGAGCGATGCTCGACCTGACATATGAGACCCCGAAGCCCAAAGTCATTGCGGGCGCCAAACATGACTGGGAATTGGTCATTGGTATGGAGGTGCATGCTCAGGTGTCGTCCAACGCCAAGCTGTTCTCCGGTGCTTCCACCCAGTTTGGCGCCGAGCCAAACTCCAACGTGGCCTTCGTGGACAGCGCGATGCCGGGCATGCTGCCAGTGATCAACGAGTATTGCGTGGAGCAAGCGGTGCGCACGGGCCTTGGTCTCAAAGCCGAAATCCACCTGAAGTCCGCATTTGACCGCAAGAACTACTTCTACCCTGATCTGCCGCAGGGCTACCAGATCTCCCAGCTCTACGAACCCATTGTGGGCGAAGGGGAAATTCTGGTCGACATGGGCCCGGGTGTGGCGCGCAAAGTGCGCATCGAACGTATCCACCTAGAGCAGGACGCCGGCAAATCCGTGCACGACATGGACCCGAACATGTCGTTTGTCGACCTGAACCGGACCGGTGTGGCGCTGATGGAAATCGTTAGCCGCCCGGACATCCGTGGTCCGGAAGAAGCTGCTGCTTACGTCACCAAGATGCGTCAGATCCTGCGCTATCTGGGCACCTGTGACGGCAACATGCAGAACGGCAACTTGCGGGCTGACGTGAACGTGTCGATCTGCAAGCCTGGTGCTTATGAGAAGTATATGGAAACACAGGATTTCTCGCATCTCGGCACCCGCTGTGAGATCAAAAACATGAACTCCATGCGCTTCATCCAAGCGGCGATCGAATACGAAGCCCGTCGTCAAATTGCGATTGTTGAGGCCGGTGGCGAAGTTGATCAGGAGACTCGTCTCTACGATCCGGACAAGAACGAAACCCGTTCCATGCGCTCCAAAGAAGAAGCGCATGATTATCGCTATTTCCCCTGCCCTGACCTGCTCCCGCTGGAGATCGAACAAGGCTGGGTCGACGACATTGCCAAGGGTTTGCCGGAACTGCCGGATGAGAAAAAAGCGCGTTTTATCAATGACTACGGCGTGACCGAATATGACGCATCCGTGTTGACCGCCGAGGTGGATCTGGCCAACTACTTTGAAGCCTCTGTGGGCAAAGGAGACGGCAAGAAGACCGCCAACTGGGTGATTAACGAAGTGCTGGGCCGCGCCAACAAGGCCGAAACCGCGCCACAGGATCTGGTCGCGCCAGAAGCCAACGCGGCCATTTTGGCAATGGTGGCGTCTGACGAGATCAGCACCAAAATTGCCAAGGAAGTGCTTGAGATTCATATCGAAACCAAGGACGATCCAGCAAAAATTGTGGAAGAAAAAGGCCTCAAACAGGTGACCGACACTGGCGCGATTGAAGCCGCGCTGGACGAGATCATTGCGGCCAACCCGGCGCAAGTTGAGAAAGCCAAACAGAACCCGAAACTGGCTGGCTGGTTTGTGGGTCAGGTGATGAAAGCCACGGGCGGCAAGGCCAATCCTAAAGCCGTTAACCAATTGGTGGCGCAGAAGTTGAACGGCTAAAAGCCACGTCGGTATTGCGTCTGTTTCGCAGCTGTAACGCGTCGGTGTCAAAACCGGCGCGTTACACGTTTTTGACGTTAACGATTTGGCTTAGAACCGTGTCCGCAGACCAAACATCACAGCCGTTTCACGGGCGCCAGGGATATGGCCGCGGTTGACAGCATGTGCCAGAGACAGCCCCAGATTGGTGCGCCGTGTGAGCGGACGCTCGTAGCTTAGCGTCAGACGCATTTCCCGATCCGAAGGCGTAAGGTCAATCGGAACATTCTGGTGCGCCACTGTGCCGGCAGCGTTCACCACTGGCAGAGCCACCGAGGTTGTGCCAGAGGCCACGGCTGCGGGCATGGAGAACGAAAGGCTGAGTTGGTCGTTTTGGGCAAAGGCGTGCTGGTGCGCATAGGTCACGGCGCCGCCGTTCAACCAGACATCTGCAGACTGCCCCAATCCGGACGCCTCTTGGCCAAAGGCATAGCCCAAAGCAAACTTCAGCTGTGCATTGTCGGATACGTCGGTGGACAAAGCCATGTCCAGCGACATCAAAGACGTATCGGTGCCGCCATTCCAATCCGACAACAAATCCATCGTATCTTCACCAAGACCACCGCCAATTTGCAGACTTGCGCCACCAAGATCAAAGCTGCGACGAAGGCCAAATCCAAAGCGATCCGACCCCCCACTGCGGGAGCGATAGATCGACAAATCATACTCGCTGTCTAAAAGCTGCATGGGCAAACCTGCTCGCGCGCCAAAGAAAGACGCAGAACCAAACTCCGGCGCACGATACTGATCAAAGTTTATTGCATCATGGGCGCCAAACATCGGCGCTGCTTGGCGATGGGCCACCATCTGAGACGCGTCGATCATAAAGGACGCTGACAGCGTGTCCTTGCCCACCACGTTCACATTACGCAAAGAGCGGGCCACCGCATCGCCGCTGGCGGCACCGGCTACTGCAAGCGGCTCGTTGGTGTTGACCACGGTGCCGTTGCTGGTGGTCACAGTGGTGCGGCCGATCGGCAAAAGCGCCGCCGCCACATCCAGGAACCCATGGCCCCACTCTTCGCTATAGGCGTGCTCAAAGCCTGGCACCAGCTCTACGGTGCCATCCTCACGAAAGCCGCTAAACTCGTTGTCCGCCGAGGCCAGCAAACGGATGCGCAGGTCTTGATGTGACATGTCCGGGAAAGCTTCCGCCAAAAGCGCCAAAGCACCGGATACGGTTGGCGCCGCGTAGGACGTGCCGGTTCCGAAAGCGTAGCTGCTGTTTGAGCTGGCGGTGGCACCGGTCCAACTGCCGTTTGCGGAAATGCACCAGGCCGCCGCTTCACCGCATCCCGCAGACACCCGTTCCGCAGACACCACGTCATCACCGTTTAAAGTGGGCACGCCGTTCACAACCGCCAGCCAGCTGTTTTCCAGAGACGGTTCCAAAACCGGCAACCCGGCCATCAGCCCAACATTTGAGGCGTCATAGTCGTTGGACACGGAGAACACGACAATGCCATCATCGGCGTAGGTGCGCAGCGCATCAAGGTAATCACGGCCGGATGAAGACCCAAAAATGAAATTGTAGTCGGACCGCGTGGCGGTCATGCCCGAGTAGCCCCAAGAGTTGTTTAGCGCCACGGCCCCTGCCCGCGCCGCTGCATTGGCGGTTTCCGCCAGCTGGGCGTAGGTGTCAAAACTGCCAAAAATGGCATCCGCATTTGGGGCCACGCCAATCATGTCATCAGACATGCCTGTTGCGATGGAGGCCACAAAGGTGCCGTGGTCATCGCGCGCCATGCCGGACCCGGTGGTGACGTTTTTGCCGGAGAAAGCCTCATGTCCCGGGCGAAACCCGCTATCGGAGAAGGCAATAATCTGCCCTTCGCCCGTCAAACCAGCAGCATGTGCGTAGTGAATGCCGGAATGTTCAATCGGGTTACCTTCCAGACGCGTGTCTGTACTGCTGTCAAAACGGCGGTTGTTGTTGCGGTCCACAAACTGGCTACCAGACGCATTTTGCACTTGATACCGCACATTCCCGCTCAAGAGACGATTGGCCTGTGCCCGGACCTCGTCGAGACTGTCCAGAAAGGACGCCAACAGCACCTGACTATCGGTTTGCGGCAGTGAACTATCTGCTGAGCTTCCGCCGGTATCTTTCACCGCAGGTGTGTCTTCCCCACCGCAGCCGGCCACCACGCCGGAAATCAAAATCATTGCCGTCGAAAGACGTTTTTTGCGCCAGTCCATTGTTCCACTCACCGTTGCCCACACTCATGGAAACGGTAGGTTGTGAACCTTAATCATTGCCTGAATCGCCCCCAAGAAAGCGCGTCGACTTTTGTGAAATAGCCTGCTGATTTTGCTTAAAAATTAGGTATATTTGCCTGCGCCCTTTGTGCGGCACAGCGCTTAGGTAACGAGTGCCCCAACGTCAGCAGAACCCTCAAAGGTTGATCCTTTTTACGGCCGCCGCCATACAGAAAACGCAGCAGCAGGAGGATTGCCATGACCGCCCCATTTGTATCCAAACCAATGGCCGTGGAAGAGCAGTGGTTGGATTTCAACGGCCATCTAAACATGGCCTACTACAACGTGCTGTTTGATCGTGGAGTCGACCAAGTGGGCGCGGTCTTGGGCTTTGGGCCTGAGTATCGCGCACGGACAGGCAACACGACCTTTTCGGCCGAGTTCCACCTCTGCTATCTGCGCGAGCTGCATTTGGGAGACGAAGTCACTGCCAGCTTCCAACTGCTGGATTACGACGCCAAGAGCTTTCACTTTTATCAGGAGCTGATCCACGCGGATGGATGGGTTTCGGCAACCGGTGAAGGCGTGGGGCTACACATTGACCAAAGCGGTCCGCGCGTCGCCCCCATGCCGGAAGAAATCCTTGGTCAGTTTTCCAAGATGTCAAAGTTACACAGCACCCTGCCCCGGCCGGACCGGGTTGGCCGCGTGATGGGCATCCGACACAAGTGACTCCCGATGCAGCGGTGTCACGATTGGCGGCCTAGCGCGTCTTTGGTCCTCAAACCGCTGGACCTCACCGCCGCCACGTGAAACGGTACCCGCCACATGGTAGACGTGATCGACATAATGCAAGAGCGCAAGGAACTGCCGCAGTTTCTGGAGCGCGACAACCTGGTGGGCATCGAGCTTGGTGTGGCTGGTGGCTGGTATTCCAAAAGACTGATGGAAGGCGGGCTGTTTAAGGAGCTCTATGGCGTCGATATCTACGGCGACCACCACGACACCAAAGAATACATCAAAGCCCTCAAAAACATCGGCATGGGGCAGAATTACTGGCTGTTGCGCATGACCTTTGAGAATGCGCTGGACGCCTTTCCGGATGAGTATTTCGATTTTGTCTATATCGACGGCTACGCCCACACCGGCGAAGAGCGTGGCAAGACGATGTTTGACTGGCTCAAGAAGGTGAAGGTTGGCGGCATGATTGCCGGGCATGACTATCACGAGAAATGGCCGCTTGTGCAGATTTGCGTGGACGCGTTGGGCGAGGAGCTTGGCCAGCCGGTGATGCGTACACAAATGTCCAAAAAACGTGATCCACAGGACAAGTTTCCCAGCTGGGCCATGTTCAAAGAAAGCGCAGAGGTCCCGGAGTACCCCGACCGCCTGCGCAAACTGCCACGAAAGTTGCGCGGCTGAGCGCCGCCAGAGATTACATACCGGAATTTTTTTGAAATGACCTATGAGTACAAAGTTATCCCGGCCCCGACGCGTGGGCAAAAAGCCAAGGGCATCAAGGCACCAGAAGGTCGCTTTGCCAATGCGCTGGAGATAGAGATGAACCGCTTGGGCGCAGAAGGCTGGGAGTATTTGCGTGCAGACACGCTGCCGCATGAAGAGCGCAGCGGGCTGACTGGCTCCAGCACCAGCTACCGCTCGGTTCTGGTTTTTCGTCGTGCAAAGGTTGATGATGTGGCTGCATTTCAGCCGGAAACGCTTGCGGCGCCGAAGGTAGCGGAGCTGCCCGCGCCGAAAGAGGAAGAAGAGGCCGTGGCCCCTGGCACAGCCGAGCAGGCAGATATTTCGCGCGTTACATCTTCTGAACCTGTTGCCGAGTCAAAGCCTGACAGCCTGGTGCTTAAGGAAGAAGACAAGACCGGAACCTCAGCAGAGAAAGACCCCGACGAGGGTGAGTCTGTAGACGACGTGAACGTGGCGCTGAAAAAACGCGTGGAGACGCTGGAACAATCCAAGTAAAGCGCTTTAGGCGGCGTCAATGTCCAGCGCCAGCGCGTGAATGCGCCCCACCAAATCCTGGCCCAGCGCCGCATGCACCGCGCGGTGCCGCGCCAAACGGTTCTGGCCCGCAAAGGCCGCCGCACGGATGCGCACGTTGAAATGGCTTTCCCCGCCAGCGGGCGCACCGGCATGACCCGCATGGCTGGCGCTGTCGTCCACAACCTGCAGGTCAACGGGTGAAAAGGCAGCGGACAATTTGTCGTGAATTTCCTGCGCGACGCTCATAATTTTTATCTCCAGCCTCTTCAATCTGACGCCGGTTAGGGTAAACTCTCCGCTCCGAGTCGAATAGGTGCGCGTATGACAAAATCTGATCCCTTCGGTTTCGATATGTCGATTAAATCGGCCAAGAAGAAAAACCCGCGAGGACGCCGCGGCATGTCCGGAGCGTCGGAGACCTCCACTCGCGTGTGTGAACACGAGGGCTGCAACGAGCCAGGTGCCTACCGCGCCCCACGTGCGCCGGATGTGCTGGATGAATTCAAGTGGTTCTGCAAAGAGCACATCCGCGAATATAACCTGAAATGGAACTTCTTTGACGGCAAGACCGAAGCCGAGCTGAACGCGCAGAATTCCAAGGACAAGGTCTGGGAGCGGGAAACGCGCAAGTTCACCGATCCGGAGGCCCGCGCATGGGCCCGTCTGGGCATTGAGGATCCTCATCAGGTGCTTGGCGGCAACGCCACCCAGAACCCTGGCAAAAACGGAGGTGCAGCCAAGCGTCTGCCGCCCACGGAACGCCGCGCGATCGAGATTTTGGAAGCCAAAGACAGCTGGACCAAAGCTGAGGTGCGCAAGGCGTACAAAAAGCTCATCAAGGTTCTGCACCCGGATATGAACGGCGGCGACCGCAGCCAGGAAGACCAGCTGCAAGAGGTCATGTGGGCTTGGGATCAAATCAAAGAGAGCCGCAACTTCAAGTAAGTTGAATTGGCTTGAGATGTGAGGCGTGACCGAAGGGTCGCGCCTTTTTCTTTGCGACGGAAAAATCCGCAAAAGCCGTTTGAGCTAGCACACCCCTTGGGTATCACTGAAATGTGAAGGCAGGCGCAATACGGGAGAAGATCATGCGGCAATTGATTGAGTATCTGACAGCCCACCCCAAACGGCTCTACACTGTGGTGGCGGGCGCATTGTTGCTGCTGCCGGTGGCGCTTTGGCTTGACCTCAACAGTCTCTCTCACCACAACCTGCATCGACAAGCCACCAGCCTGAACAAGCTGATGGATGATGTGCGCTCCTACTATGCGGAAAATGTTGTGGCGCGCGTGCAAGCTGCCGAGGGTGCGCCCGAAGCGCGGCATGACTATCACGACATCCCCGGGGCTTTCCCGATCCCAGCCACCGCAGCAATCGAACTGTCCGGGCGGTTTTCCGAGATCCTACCGGGCGTGAACTATCACTTTGTCTCGCAATACCCGTTTCAGGGGCGCGCGCCGCATGAGATGTCACCTTTTGAGATCAATGCGATGGCGCGGTTTTCCGATCCGGAGGAAACACGGGATCACATCATTGCCGAGTCTGGCGGTTTGCTGGATCACCGCATGACCTTGGCCGCGCCAGTATACATGCAGGAAACCTGTGTAGCGTGTCACAACACCCATCCCGACAGCGTCAAAACCGACTGGAAAGTTGGCGACGTGCGTGGGCTGCAAATTGTCGAGGTCCGCCAGCCGCTCACGCTGGATCTCGCGTCCTTCAAGTTCCTGCTAAGCTATCTCTTGATCGCCGGCACCTTTGGCATCGCCTTTGCCAAACACCAGTTGCGATTGGCAGAGAAGTTTGCAGCGGCCAATGATGAACTGACAGAGAACAACTCCTTCCTTGCCGATGTATCGCTAAAGATCTCCAAATATCTGGAGCCGCAGGTATACCGCTCAATTTTTGAAGGAGAGCGGGATGTGTCCATCAGCACCGAACGCAAGAAGCTCACCGTGTTCTTCAGCGACATCAAAGACTTCACCGCCACAACGGAACGGATGCAACCGGAGGAACTCACCAAGCTGCTGAACGAGTACTTCACGGAGATGGGCGCCATCGCCCAAAAACACGGGGCCACCATCGACAAGTTCATTGGCGATGCGATTGTGGCCTTTATCGGCGATCCAACCACACACGGCGTAACCGAAGATGCCCGTGCCTGTGTGCGCATGGCGTTAGAGATGCAGACCCGATTGGACGAGTTGGAAGTGCAATGGCGTGCGCGCGGTATCGAGCATCCGTTCCGCGCGCGCATGGGCATCAACACCGGCTATTGCAACGTTGGCAACTTTGGCAGCGACACCCGCATGGACTACACCATCATCGGGGCGGAAGCGAACCTCGCCGCCCGGCTGGAGGGCATCGCGGAGCCCGGTGGCATTGTCATGAGCTATGAGACCTACGCCCATGCGAAAGATCTGGTGAACGCCGAAGCCCTGGCGCCGCAACATTTCAAAGGCATTTCCCGCGAAATCATCCCCTACCGTGTATTGCGCCACGGGGCCAACCGGCGGCCCGCCACCGCCCGCGAGGAAGGTGAAAGCCTTGTGGTCGACATGCAAGGCATGGACGCAGATACCCGCGCCAAGATCGCGGCCGCTGTGCGGGACGCACTGGACAAGGCTTAAGCCGCGCGGCCCACGCGATCCGGCAACAGAGCCACCTTGCGTGCCAAGTCCGAGGACAGGCAAGCCGCGCTATAACACTCTTTCAGGAACGTCCCTTCCAGGAGGTCTGCGTTCTGCGCCAGAAACGCCTCAGCGTCCTCTGCAGTTGTGGCATACATAGCTTCCGCTATGGCCGACATATAGGCTTGCGTGATGGTGGCATGAAACTTCTCCGGCACGCCTGCCGCGACGGTCAACCGCTTGAGCCCATCGGCAATGCGCTTTGAAGCCGTGAAAAAGTCGTCCGCGCGCAACGCTTCAAAGGCCACGGCAATATGGGCGCGGTGATCAAAATCCTGCGGCGCCAATGTGCCCGCATCCAACGCCCCTAAGACGGCTCGGTAATCTGTCATGTGTCTGCCCCTTCTTCTGTCAGCTTGTGAGCGTCCTCTGCTGTCAAGGTCAGGTCATAAACCTCCTTGAGCATCGCGGCCTTCGCCAGTGTCGCCTCTGAAAACGGTGTCTTGCCCTCCAAGGCGTGCAACATCACACCCTCAACCAACTCAGCCGCTGACATGTCCAGTTGTTCTGCCAAGGCTTTCATCACCTTGAGCAACTGCTTCTCCAGCCGCAGACCGGTTTGGACGCGTTCCACTTTCTTCATCGCGAACCCCTCACCTTGGTACCAAGGTAGCTTTTCTAGCGAAAACTAACCTCCGTCGTCAAGCCGCAGCCACAGCCTTGATTTTGAGCGACAAATACGGTGATGTGAGCACATGATGCAGAGCACCCCAAAGCATGCGACCGCGATGGGTCGTCATTTTTCCGAATATCTTATGAGCCTTGGGTTTTCCGAGGCTGAGATTTTTCGAGGCACCGGCCTGACCCGCGCGGACCTCAAAGAAGGCGATCATCTGATTTCCCTGGAAGGGCAGATGAAGATTCTCGATAATGGGGAAAAGCTGACTGGCGATGACCTAGTCGCCGTCCGATGGGGGCAAACCCGGCGCTTTGCCAACCTTGGGCTGATTGGCTATCTCGGGCGCACATCCAAAGACATACGCTGTGTTGTCACCAACCTCGCCCGCTATGGCCAGGTCTTCTCCAACGCAATGGAAGTTGATGTGTCAACGCTTGATCAAGACGGCACGTTTCGCTGGCGCTTTGACATCCCAGCGAAAATTGAAGTGGGGCACTTTGTGGAGGCGCAGGTCAGCCAGTTTTTAAACGGCACCAACAAGCTGTTGCCGCGCACCGTGTTGCCCAAACAAATCACTTTCACACACCGTCGCAAACACAATGCCGCAGAGCTGGAAAAGCTGCTGGGATGTCCAGTCACCTTTGGCGCGCAGTGGAACAGCATGCAATATCGTTTGGCCGATCTGGACGTGCCATTGAGCACCTCTGATGAAGGTCTGCACAAAATCCTGCAAGCCCACGCCGATCTGGTGCTGGCGCAGCGGCCCAAAAACCGGGCCGACATTGAGTTGGTGGTGGAGAAAGCCATCGCGGACCGTATGGCCACGGGTCAGACCTCCGTCTCGCATGTGGCCCGAGATCTGGGCATGAGCGCGCGCACCCTGGCGCGGCGCTTGGGGGACGCCAACACCACCTATCAGACTGTGCTGTCCAACTTCCGCCGCGCCATGGCGGATCGCTATCTCAAAAACAGTGAGATGAGCCAGAGCGAGATTGCCTTTCTGCTGGGCTATTCCGACGTGAGTTCCTTTGCCTCGGCCTTCAAACGCTGGACCGGGCAGTCCCCAGGCGAGCGGCGACAATCGCTGGCCTGAGCGGAATTTGGCAAGACGGCCACGATTGGCACGGTTTGACAAAACAGTGGCAACTTTGCCCAAAGCAACCTCCTGATCCTCCCCCATCTGTGTGATGAACGAAGAGACAAGACACTCTCTTCAGATTTTCACATCAGATCTCAGAAGGGAGGCGCCATGTTTTTCAGTGCTTTAATGCTTAGTGCCCTGTTCCCGTTGCTTTGGTTACACCAGCGCGGGCGCCCGGAACCTGTGGCGATCAAACAGGATGTTTTCACCCGCAATCGCACGCAGATCGGAGGGCGGCCATGTCCAGAGTCCTTCTGATTGATCCGGACCGTCATCTGCTGGCGGCCATGCAGGATGTCTTGTTGCATGACGGGCACGAAAGCCTCTGTCATGTGTCACCGGACACCGCCATGGCAGAGCTGTCGCGTCAGTCCGTTGATTTGGTGGTGACGGAATTGCGCCAGCGGTCGATGGATGCGCTCACCATCATCGAGCGGATCACCAACACCTACAGCGTGCCTGTGGTTGTGCTCAGCACCACTGCCAGTGCCACCGAAGAGTCGATGATGCTGCGCCTTGGGGCGGATGACTATCTCGCCAAACCGTTTTCCATGCGGGTGTTTGGCGCGCGGATCGCGGCGGCCTTACGCAGCGCGGCGCCCAGCCATCGCGATGCCGATGATGTGACGGTGATCCAGCGCGGGGCGTTGCGTTTGGACCGGCTGCGCCATGAGGCCCGTTGGGATGGCAAAGAGGTCGCCCTCACCGCCACCGAATTCAACGTGCTCTGGATTATCGCGCAACGCCCCGGTCAGGTGCTCAGCCGGGCCAATATTCTGGACCTTGCCTATGGCGGCGACGTCTTTGTCACCGACCGCAGCATCGACAGCCAGATCAAACGCATCCGGCGCAAGCTGCGCGATGTGGCGCCCAACTTCACCGCGATCGAAACCCTGTACGGGCTTGGCTATCGCTTCACCGATTCCCCGGAGGACATGGCTGCGTGAGTGGCCTGTTCCAACCCATGATCGTCCTTCGGGGATGAGAGACCGGGCAGCTTTGCCACCGTAACCTTATGCCCCACCTCGGCGGTGAGGCACCCGGTCTCATTTGGGCTTAAACACCAGCGAGACGCCATTCAGGCAATGGCGTTTCCCCGTGGGTCGCGGACCATCGTCAAAGATATGTCCAAGATGCGACCCACACCGGCGACAGTGGCATTCGGTGCGGACCCGGAGGAGCTTGCGGTCCGGTTTGGTTCCAATCGCTTTGGGGAGCGACTTGTAGAAACTCGGCCATCCGGTGCCACTGTCGTACTTATGCCGCGAACTGTAGAGTTTCAGATCGCAACCGCGACAGTGATATGTCCCCTTCTCGTAGTTCTTATCCAATGGCGACGAGCCCGCCCGCTCTGTGCCCTCCTGCCGCATCACTTTGTACTGCGCGGGTGTGAGCATGGCGCGCCATTCGGCGTCCGTACGGCTGACCTCGAACTCTTTTGCCAGAGTGGCACGCGGCAAGGCCATGGCAGCCAGCGCTGCCGCGCCTGCGGCCGAAATGAAATGACGTCGTTGCATTCACCATCCTCCTTTGGTCGTAAAATTGCGCACCAATCGGCGATTAAGCAATCAACAGCTCAGCACAGGACTGTGAGTTTCGTGACAACGCCACGTATTTTGCAGAGTTTCGCTTGTGATCCCGTGGGATTTGATGCACCAAAGGCCGGTAGATTTGGGCCGCCGTATTTGGGTGGCCGGGAGAAGGACATACGACATGGCCGACGGCATGATGGAAAGCAACGCGAAGCCCACCGAAGACATTGATCTGCGCGATGTGTTTGGCATCGACAGCGACATGAAAATCAAGGGTTTTGAAGAGCGCACAGACCGCGTGCCAGAGATCGACCCAACGTACAAGTTTGACCCGGAAACCACGCTGGCGATCTTGGCGGGTTTTGGCCACAACCGTCGTGTGATGATTCAAGGCTACCACGGCACCGGTAAATCGACCCACATCGAGCAGGTTGCCGCCCGCCTGAACTGGCCCTGTGTGCGCGTCAACCTCGACAGCCACATCAGCCGGATCGACCTGATTGGTAAAGACGCCATCAAACTGCGCGACGGCAAGCAGGTTACAGAGTTCCACGAAGGCATCCTGCCCTGGGCGCTGCGCAACCCAACCGCGATTGTGTTTGATGAATATGATGCCGGTCGTGCGGATGTGATGTTTGTGATCCAGCGTGTTCTGGAGCATGACGGCAAGCTGACCCTGCTGGACCAGAACGAAGTCATCACGCCAAACCCCTATTTCCGCCTGTTTGCCACAGCAAACACCGTGGGTCTGGGCGACACCACTGGCCTCTACCACGGCACGCAACAGATCAACCAAGCTCAGATGGACCGTTGGTCTCTGGTGTCCACGCTGAACTACCTCAGCCACGATGCCGAAGCCGCCATCATCCTGTCCAAGGCGCCGCACTACAACACCGCCGAAGGCCGCAAGATTGTGAGCCAGATGGTGACCGTTGCGGACCTGACTCGGACCGCGTTTATGAACGGCGACCTGTCCACCGTGATGAGCCCACGGACCGTGATCAACTGGGCTGCAAACTCGGAAATCTTCCGCAATGTCGGCTATGCCTTCCGCCTGAGCTTCCTGAACAAATGTGACGAACTGGAACGCCAGACCGTTGCCGAGTTCTATCAGCGCTGCTTTGACGAAGAGCTGCCAGAAAGCGCGGCCAGCGTGAGCCTGGGCTAAAGAACAGCCTTGTCCGGCGGCAACGCCGGACAGTGCCCGACCGCCCCCATGGGCGGGCACTTCGTTTTCCGCCCGCGGTCGGGCACTGCCCTCTCAATAAGGAAGGCTGGACAAAGACCACACTGAGCGGGAAACTCATTCTATGGACTGGGTGCGATCATGAAAAAACCAAGCGACAACCCCGCTGATCCGTTCAAAAAGGCCCTGGCTGAGGCCACCAAAGTCATGGCCGACGATCCGGAATTGTCGGTGTCCTACACGGTTGATCCATCCGGCATGTCCGGCGACAGCATCCGCCTGCCCCAGGTCAGCCGTCGCATGACCCGCGACGAGGTGCTTCTGGCGCGCGGCACCGCCGATGCGCTGGCGCTGCAACGCAAGTATCACGATGACGCCACCCATATGCGCTATGCGCCCGGCCAAGGCATTGCCCGCGATCTTTATGAGGCGATGGAAACCGCGCGGTGTGAAGCGATGGGCGCGCGGGACATGCCCGGCACTGCCACAAACATTGACGTAAAAATCAGCCAGGAAGCCGCTGGCCGTGGGTATGGCGACATAACCTCCACCGAGCAGGCGCCTTTGCCTGTGGCGGCGGGCTATCTGATCCGTCATCTGGCCACCGGCCGCGATCTGCCTCCGGCGGCGGCCAATGTGATGAACCTGTGGCGCGGCTACATCGAGCAGAGCGCAGGCGAGCACTTGGACGACCTGCAAGAGCTGCTGTCTGACCAACAGGCCTTTGCCAAGTTTGCCCGCCAGATCATCGAGGACCTCGGCTACGGCGATCAGCTAGGTGACGATCCAGACGACATCGACGATCAGGAAGACGAGGCCGAAGAACAGGCGGAAGAGCAGGAAGACCCCGATAGCCAGGGTCAGGATGACAGCGACCAAGAAGACACTGAGGCCAGCCCTGAGCAATCTCAGGAAGAGCAACAGGACATGTCCGAGGCGCAGGTCACCATGGATGACATGGCTGAGGACGAGATGTCCGATGAGGCAGAGCTGCCGGACGGTGAAGCACCGCTGGATCCACCTCCCCCACCACCAATTTCTGAGGCAGACCCGGACTATGTGGTGTTTGACACCACTCATGACGAAGAAGTTGCCGCCGAAGAACTTGCCGAGCCGGTCGAGTTGGAACGCCTGCGCGCCTATCTGGACCAACAGCTCGAGCCCCTCAAAGGCGCAGTGAGTCGTCTGGCCAACCGCCTGCAGCGCCGCCTTCAGGCGCAGCAAAACCGCAGCTGGGAGTTTGATCTCGAAGAAGGCACGCTCGACGCCGGGCGTCTGGCGCGCGTTGTGGCCAACCCCACCACGCCGCTCAGCTTCAAGATGGAACATGACACCGAGTTCCGCGACACGGTGGTGACATTGCTGCTCGATAACTCTGGCTCGATGCGTGGCCGTCCAATTTCCATTGCCGCGATTTGTGCAGACGTTCTGGCACGTACGCTGGAGCGCTGCAACGTGAAGGTGGAAATCCTCGGTTTCACCACCCGCGCGTGGAAAGGCGGTTTGGCCCGTGAAAAGTGGCTCAACGACGGTCGCCCACAGCAACCGGGCCGCCTGAATGACCTGCGCCACATCATCTACAAACAGGCGGACGCCCCTTGGCGCCGTGTGCGGCCGAACCTTGGCCTGATGATGAAAGAGGGCTTGCTGAAAGAAAACATCGACGGCGAGGCGCTGGAATGGGCCCACCGCCGCATGCTGATGCGCCCGGAACAGCGCAAGATCCTGATGGTGATCTCCGACGGGGCGCCCGTTGATGACAGCACGCTCTCGGTGAACCCCGCCAATTATTTGGAAAAACACCTGCGCGACGTGATCTCCATGGTGGAAAAACGCAAACTGGTGGAGCTTTTGGCCATTGGGATCGGCCATGACGTGACCCGCTACTATGACCGCGCGGTGACCATCACCGATGTGGAGCAGCTTGCAGGTGCCATGACCGAGCAACTGGCCGCCCTGTTTGACAACGATCCACGCGCCCGTGCGCGTGTCATGGGCATGCGGAAAGTCGGCTAAGTCCCTCTTCTTCTTGCCCGAAATATCCCGGGGGTGAGCGTCCGCGAGGGGGCTGGCCCCCTCTTCTTTTCTACCGCTGCGGCAATCCGCTTGCCATTGGGGGCGCAGTGCGTATCACTGAACGCCAATTCATTTGCGCCAAGGAGCTGTGCATGTTTCAGGATTTTGCCGTCACCGCCCGCCCGGAACAGGGCCCTGCCCGCCTCAAAGCGCTGCGGGCGCAAATGGACACAGGCGGCCTGGACGGGTTTTTGGTGCCGCGCGCCGATGCGCATCAGGGCGAATACGTGGCACCGCGTGATGACCGGCTCGCTTGGCTCACCGGGTTCACCGGTTCCGCTGGGTTTTGCGTTGTGCTCAAAGACATCGCCGGCGTGTTTGTCGATGGGCGCTATCGCACGCAGGTGAAAGAACAAGTGGCGGATTGCTACACGCCGGTGGATTGGCCAGAGGTCCTGCCGGGGCCGTGGATCGTGGAAAACCTGGGCACTGGCCATGTCGGCTTTGATCCCTGGCTCTACACCATTGGCCAATTGGAGACGCTGCATAAGGCCACCGAAGACCACATGATCACCTTTGTGCCGGTGAACAATCCAATCGACGCCATTTGGGACGACCAACCTGACGCCCCCATGGCTCCGGTGAAATCCCACCCCACCAACGTGGCCGGAGAATCCCACTGCGACAAACGCGCGCGGCTTGCGGCGGACTTGAATGCTCATGGAGAGACGGCGGCGGTGATCACCCTGCCTGACAGCATTGCCTGGCTCCTCAACATCCGCGGCGCGGACATTCCCCGCAACCCGCTGGCACATGGGTTTGCCGTGCTGAATTCCGACGCCACCGTGGACCTGTTTATGGCAGCGGAAAAACTCACAGACGTGCGCGACCATCTCGGCGATGCAGTGCGTGTGCACGCGCCTGACGCTTTTGTCCCATTTCTCACACAGCTCTCCGGCACCGTGCGGCTCGACAAAGGCAGCGCGCCAATTGCCGTGCAAGCTGCCGTATCCCAAAGCGACGCGGAGATTTCTTACGGCCAAGACCCCTGCGTCATGCCCAAGGCCCGCAAAAACGCGTCTGAAATTGCCGGCATGGCCGAAGCCCATCTGCGGGACGGCGTAGCTGTAGTAAACTTCCTCAGTTGGTTTGACGCGCAGGACAAAACCACCCTCACCGAAATCGACGTGGTGACAAAACTGGAAGAGTACCGCCGCGCCACCAATGCGCTGCTGGAAATCAGTTTTGACACCATCGCGGGTGCTGGCCCGAACGGGGCGATCATGCATTACCGCGTGACCGAAGAAACCAACCGGCCTTTACAAAGCGGCGATCTGATGGTGCTCGACAGTGGCGGGCAATATGCCGATGGCACCACCGACATCACCCGCACCTTGCCCATTGGTGAGGTGAGCGAAGACGCCAAAGTGGCCTTCACCCGCGTGCTACAGGGCATGATTGCCGTATCGCGCATGCGCTTCCCCAAAGGGGTAGCAGGCAGCCATATTGAGGCCATTGGACGCTTGCCACTTTGGATGGCAGGTCAGGACTTTGACCATGGGTTAGGTCACGGTGTCGGCGCGTATCTCTGTGTGCACGAAGGGCCACAGCGCCTGAGCCGCGTGAGCGACACCCCGCTAGAGGTCGGCATGATCCTGTCCAATGAGCCGGGCTATTACCGCCCTGGAGCGTTCGGAATCCGGATCGAGAACCTGATTGTGGTCGAAGAGGCCCCCGCGCTGCCCGGGGGTGACGATCACCGCGAGATGCTGCAGTTCCGCAACCTGACCTTTGCGCCGATTGATCGCGGCATGGTGGTTGTCGACCTGCTGAGCGAAGCGGAACTGGATTGGCTGAACGCCTATCACGCGACGTGCCGTCAAGTGCTGTCGCCACGACTCGCACCGGAGCAACAAATGTGGTTGGATGCAGCCTGCGCCGCGCTGTCACATTCCACGCCGTGACATCGTACTGTTACAACACAACTTTATTTGGGCGCGAAACAGGAGGGATACCACATGACAAACATCACAATCCGCAAAGCTGAAGGCAATTGGGTTGTCCGTGCCGGTGGCGCCATCCTGGGCGAAAGCAGCAACGCGCTGGAACTGAGCGAAGGTGACCTGAAGCCGGTGATCTATTTCCCACGCACCGACATTGCCATGGCGTTTTTGGACCCAAGCGACAAGACCACCTATTGCCCGCACAAAGGCGATGCCAACCACTTCTCGATTGTGACCAAAAGCCAAACCATCTCTGACGCGGCCTGGAGCTATGAGGCGCCGGTTGAGGCCGTGGAACGCATCAAGGATCACCTGGCGTTTTATACCAGCGATCTGGTGGCGGTAGAGCGCGTCTAAAACTCGGAAAATGCGCGCTGGACACCAGCGCGCTTTCCCCCAACAGTGCGCCTATGTCGCAAATTTCTGTTTCCGATTTTTCCTTTGTTTGGCCCGGCAGCAACGCCGCAGTGCTGCAAAATGCCTCCCTTGATGTGGCGGCTGGCGAACGGGTGATGCTTCGCGGCCCCAGCGGGTCCGGCAAGTCCACGCTTTTGGCGGCCATTTCCGGCGTGATCGATATTCCGGTTGGCGCAGTATCTGTGGTTGTTCAGGACATCGGTGCACTACCCGCCAGCAAACGCGACC
Organism: Shimia sp.; assembly: GCF_022448905.1. Lineage (GTDB taxonomy): Bacteria > Pseudomonadota > Alphaproteobacteria > Rhodobacterales > Rhodobacteraceae > Shimia. Next base: position 316,256 of record NZ_JAKVCW010000002.1, read on the forward strand.
GGTTTCGAGCAGACCACATGGGCCTGATTTTTCAGGTGTTCAATCTCGTGCCCTGGCTCAGTGCCGTGGACAACATCCTTTTGCCCTGCCGCTTCTCCAAGCGCCGCCGAGAGCGTGTGACTAATCCTTTGGACAAGGAAGCGCAGCGTTTGATGGCGGCTTTGGGGCTTGATCCAGATACGCTTGGCGCGTCCCAAGCCAGCGCGCTCAGCGTTGGGCAGCAACAGCGGGTCGCGGCGGCGCGTGCCTTGATTGGCGCGCCGGAAGTGATCCTTGCGGATGAACCGACCTCCGCGCTGGATCCGGAGACCAAAGAAACCTTCATGCAGATGCTCAGCCAGCAAGCTCAGGAAAGTGGCGCGGCCCTGTTGATGGTCAGCCATGACAGCGGACTGGATCATCACTTTGATCGGGTGATCCACATCACGGATCTGACTCAAGCGGGAGCAGCCGCATGACGCTGGTGTTACGCAGCCTGTGGAACCGCCGCTTTGTCGCCGCGCTCACCGTTTTGGCCATCGCGTTGAGTGTTGCTCTGATCCTCAGCGTCGAGCGGCTGCGTGACTCTGCCCGCACGTCCTTTGCCAATTCTGCCTCCGGCATCGATCTGATCGTCGCGCCACGCGGCAATGACGTTCAGATCCTGTTGGCCACGGTTTTTGGCGTCGGGTCCACTGGCGCCGGCCTGTCCGGCAAGGTGCTTGCGCTGCTGGAAGAGATGCCCGGTGTGGCTTGGGCGGTGCCGTTGATGCAGGGGGACAACCACCAAGGCTTTCCGGTCATCGGCACCTCTGCGGCCTACTTTAAACATTTCAAACACAGCCGCGGACAGGCGCTGAGCTTTGCCACTGGTGGGTCTTTTGAAGATACACATGGCGCGGTGATCGGCGCCGAAGTGGCGGACCATTTGGGGTATGATGTTGGGACAGAGATCATCAACGCCCACGGCGCGGGCGCTGTTGCGCTGGAGGTGCATGACGAAGCGCCGTTTCAAATCACCGGCGTGCTCGCTCGCACCAACACCGCTGTGGATCGCATGGTGTTTATCTCGCTTGAAGGGTTTGACGCGCTGCACGCCGAAAGCGCCCCGCGTTCAGCTGATCCCTTTGCCGCCATCGCTGAGGCGGATCACGACAGCCACGACGAAGAACATGAGCATGGATTTGTGCCTGACCAGATCAATGCGGTCTACATCGGCCTCAGCAACCGCACCGCCGTGCTTGGCGTTCAACGGGCCGTTGCCACCTACAAAGCCGAACCCTTGGCCGCGGTGATGCCCAATGTGGCGTTGCTGCAGCTCTGGTCGATCACTGGCACCGCCGAAAACGCTCTGCGCCTGATGTCTGTGGCGGTGATGGCCGCCAGCATGATTGGCATGGTGGTGATGTTGTCCGCAGCACTGGAAGCCCGCCGCCGCGAATTTGCCATTCTACGTTCCGTTGGCGCAGCGCCACGGGACGTGGTCCTGATGATCATCCTCGAAGCCCTGCTGGTCACTGGTTCTGGCATTCTGCTGGGTCTGGCAGTCTTCTGGAGCGCCAGCCTGCTAGCAGAGCCGCTGCTGTCCGCCCGATTTGGCGTCACGCTCGGCGGCCACATCCTAACAAGCCGCGAAATCATCTTGCTGCTCACAGTCTTGTGTTTTGGTGGATTGGCCAGCTTGCTGCCAGCATGGCGTGTGTATCGCATGACCCTGGCGGACGGCTTGACCACCCGGCTTTAAGCCGTTCAACTGTCACAACGCCCCCTCTAACGGAGACCTATTCATGAAAGCGATCTTGCTCTCTGCCGCCCTCACCCTGACGGCCTCCGTAGGTTTCGCGGATCAGGCCAAGGAAATTGGCTGGGAAGAGCTCGCCGCGCCCACATCCGTGTTTGAAAACCCGTTCGAAAACCTAACGGATCAACAGATGCAAACCTTGGCGCGCATCTTGCGGCTGGACTACTTGGTCGAGACAGAGAAAGACGCCGAGGCAAAAGTTGAAGTCGCCGGTCTCCGAAAAGACCTCTCCAAAGAAGGCATTGATGCGGATTTTCTGCTCGCGGAACGGATCCGGATAATGACCAAACTCGAAAACGAGTCTCGTATGCCCAACACGTCTGTAGTGGGACAGACCGTTCGCATGCCGGGCTATCTACTGCCGCTGGAGCTGGACGGCAATCTCGCGGTGGAGTTTCTTCTGGTGCCCACCGTCGGCGCGTGCATTCACACGCCGCCACCGCCAGCCAATCAGATCGTCTACGTGCGCTATCCAGCGGGATACCCCACCGAGAGCTTGTTCACCCCCGTCTGGATTAGCGGCGAGCTCCGCAGCGAGTTTGACAGCCATTCGCTTTACATGGTCGATGGCGAAGCAGACGTGGATGTGACCTATAAAATGGACGCGGACAGCGTGATTGCCTACGGCTCCTAAGTCTTAGGAATGCTCTTCAGCCGCCGTGGCGGCAAGTGCTTTGTTGTAGGCCCTTAGCGCGTCCACCTGGAACACCGCGCCAAGCAGCTCCGGCGGGGCATCTTCCCCGCCCAGCGTGACCACCGGCAGAAAGTTCACACCGGTGTTTTCAAAGATTGGCATAGCGCTCTCCAGTGTGGCGGTACCATCGACATAGAGCCCTTCAGACACCATCTCCCAACAGCGCTCCTCCGGGGCTGCATTCTGCGCATCTTTGGCGCGCATCACCTTGCCCACTCCACACATCGCCAGCAAATACGCCTGTGGCCCGGCTGCGATGTGCACATTGCGTCGTTCCAGCTGGGTCAGGAAGAACGAGCCATCCACCAGTCGTGAACTTAGCGCGGTGGAGATCGACACCGCAACCATCACCGCCAAACCAGTTTGCCAATCTCCAGTCATTTCAAACACAATCAGCGTGGTTGAGATCGGCGCGCCCAACACAGCAGCCGCAACGGCGCCGAGCCCCGCAAGCGCGTAAAGCGTGGTGGTGCCGGACACATCCGGGAAAATCGCGGTGGCGACCATACCAAATGCCAAGCCAGTCAGCGCGCCGACCATCAGCGACGGAGAAAACACCCCGCCACCCATGCGTCCTGCCATTGTGATCGACACCGCAATCACCTTCAGCACCGCAAACACCACCGCCTCATGCAACAACAGATTTCCGGTCAGCGCCGCAGAAGTAGTCTCATAGCCCACCCCAATGATGTGCGGGAACCAGATTGCCAGAATGCCCAGCAAAGCGCCAGAAATCGCCGGACGCAGCCAGCGCGGAATGCGCAGGTCTTCCTGCAAATGGCTGGCCATGTCGTCGGCCCAGAAAATCGTCCACATCAGTGCCACGGCCACCAGACCGCAGAGTCCACCGAGGATCAAGAAAGCTGGTAGCTCTTGATAGAATTGCAGCGCGGTTCCTGTGTTCAAAGTGAACTCGGTCACATCGCCAAACTCAAGACGGTTGATCACCGTACCTGCCACAGACGCAATTACAATTGGCGCGAAGGCATGCACCGCAAAGTGGCGCAATACCACTTCCAGCGCAAAAAGCGCGCCTGCGATCGGCGCATTGAAACTGGCAGACACAGCGGCCGCCACCGCACAGCCCAACAGGTCCCGACCCGTGATTCCATCAGCATTGATCCGCACACTGACCCAGGTGGCAATCATGCCAGCGATATGCACTACCGGCCCTTCACGGCCGGTTGAGCCGCCAGAAGACAGGGTGATCAGGCTGGCAAAGGCCGAAGCGATGCCGGCTTTGCGTTCCACCCGCCCTTCGTGCAGCGCGGCGCCCTCGATCACATCCGCCACTGAGCGCACGCGCCCGTCCGGGGTGAACTTGTTGAGGATGATGCCCACAACCAGTCCACCGATGGTCGGGATGATCACCAGCCAGTACCAGGGCAACGTATTGGCAAACGTGTGCAGCCGGGTGAGATCTTCGGCTCCATACAACGTGGATTGTAGCCAGTGGATGCCTTTGCGGAACAACAGCGCGGCAAAGCCCGCCGCAATCCCGATGCAGAGGGCGATGATCCAAAACTGAAACTGGCTGGGGCCTTTGTTGACCAATACCTTCCAGCCGCCGCGACAGGTGTCTGCCGCCTCTTGGGCGCTTTCCGCGAGAAAGGAGCCTACCGACTTCGCCATAGTGCTGCAAAATCTCCAGGTGGGAGGGTCGTAAAGGGTTACGTCTGATCTAGTCAGAAATCTCTTGTAACGCAAAGAGGTAAGCGGAGGGTTTCACGCCAAAGTGCCTGATTGTGCGTGAATTTTCCGAGCCAAAGGCCGAATCTAGACCAAAAGCGCCTTTGCGGCTGCGCGTGCCTCGGGCGTGATTGTGTCACCAGAAATCATCCGCGCCACTTCATCCACCCGCTCGCCATCATCCAGAGGCACAACTCGGCTCAGTGTCTGGCCATTTTTGACCGACTTCGCCACCTGCCAATGATGGGCCCCTAGCGCGGCTACCTGCGGCGAGTGAGTCACAACCAAGACCTGTCCCCCTTCGGCCAGCGCTTTCAACCGGCGGCCTACTGCATCGGCGGTTGCCCCGCCTACTCCACGATCAATCTCGTCAAAGATCAGCGTCATGCCGCTGATGTCATTGGTCAGACAGACTTTCAGCGCCAACAGGAAACGGCTCAATTCGCCGCCCGACGCAATCTTGGCCAGTGGCCCTGCTGGCGCGCCTGGATTGGTGGCCACAACAAATTCCACCGCGTCGCGGCCTTCCGGCCCTGCATCGCCCGGCGCCACCTTCGTGGTGAACACGGCCCGCTCCATCTTCAACGGGGCCAGCTCGCCCATCACCGCCTTGTCCAGCTTGGTTGCCGCCTTGCCGCGCGCCGTTGTGAGCGCCTCAGCCGCTGTATCATAGGCGGCCTCCGCCGTCTTCAGATCAGCTGTCAGCGCGGCGATATCGCCCTCTCCTGCATCCAGAGCGGTCAGCCGCGTGCGCAATTCCTCCGCATAGCCGCCCAAATCATCGGGCAGTACATTGTATTTGCGGGCCAGTCCGCGAATGGCAAACAGGCGCTCTTCCAGCTCTTCGAGTTCATGTGGATTGAAATCCAATGCTTCTAGACAACGTTCCACGCCATCCACAGCCTCAGCCAACTCATTCATGGCCCGCTCCAGCGCTCCGACGGGGGCTTCCAAAGTGTCGCCCGTTTCTGACGCGGCATCGCCCAGCCAACGCATCGCGTCGCCCATCGCGCTTTCCGCACCACCGTTGCCCAAGGCGGCATGAGCGCGGCTCACATCCTCGCGCACTTTTTCCGCGTTCTGCATCATACGGCGGCGGGTATCGAGCTCTGCCTCTTCCCCCGGCTGCGGATCGAGCTTGTCCAGCTCCTGGACCGCATGGCGCAAAAAGTCTTCTTCGGCCTTGGCCTCTTCTAGCGCAACCTGCGCCGCCGTCAGCGCCTTGCGGGCTGCGGACGCCTCAGACCAGGTTTTGCGAGTCTTGCCCCGCAGCTTGTCCGTGTTGGCGAACAGGTCCAGCACCTCACGGTGCCCTTTTGGATCCAGCAGACCCCGGTCATCATGCTGCCCATGCAATTCCAGCAACGTCTCTGACAACCGCCGCAACACTTCGCCCGACACACGCCGGTCATTGACCCAGGCCGTTTTGCGCCCGTCACTTCGATTGATGCGACGCAGGATCAGCTCGTCACCACCGGGCAGACCTGCGTCTTCGAGAATGGCGTGTGCAGGATGGCCGTCTGGCAGATCGAACTCGGCCACAACCTCCCCCTGATCAGCGCCAGACCGCACCAACTCCGCACGACCGCGCCAGCCCAGTACAAAGCCAAGGCTATCCAAAAGGATCGATTTCCCTGCGCCGGTCTCCCCTGTCAGAACGTTCAAACCCGGCTGAAACGCAAGGTCCAGCCGGTCGATGATCAACATGTCACGGATTTCAAGCGAGCGCAGCATTCAGCCTCACACCACAGGGCATCCCCTGCCCTCTGTTACAGCCATCTGCCTTGCAGGGTCTGGCGATAAACTTGATTGAGCCAGCTGCTGCCTTCGGCCTTAGCTTCAAGGCCATTCTCACGCAACAGGGCATAGCTGTCTTGATACCACTCGGTGGACTGGAAGTTGTGGCCCAGAATCGCCGCCGCAGTCTGCGCCTCGCCATAGAGGCCCAGCGACAGGTAAGCCTCCACCAAACGGTGTAGCGCCTCCGGCGTGTGGGTTGTGGTTTGAAAATCTTCGACCACGACACGGAAACGTTTTATGGCCGCACCATAGTGATCCCGGCGCAGATAATAACGGCCGATTTCCATTTCCTTGGACGCCAGATGGTCAAAAGCCAGATCAAACTTCAACATCGCGGAGCGCGCGTATTCGCTCTCCGGATAGATCTCGATCACCTTGCGCAACTCTTGCAACGCTTGGAAGGTCAGCCCCTGGTCCCGGCCGACTTCGTCAATTTGGTCGTAGTAGGTGAGCGCCAGCAGATACTGGGCATACGCCGCATCATCATCCGCGGGGTAAAAATCAATATAACGCTGTGCAGCCGCCCGCGCCTCGGGATATGCCCCGTCAGAATGATAAGCAAAGGCCTGCATCACCAAGGACCGCTTGGCCAATTCACTATAGGGATAAAGCCGTTCAATTTCGGAGAAGAAGAAAGCGGCATCGGTGCCCCGGTTCCGCGCCATTTCGAACTCGCCGCGCTCAAAAATCTGCTCGGGGGTGAACTGCTCCATATCGACCAAGCCACGGCGGGCGTCGCTGGTGCTGTTGTCGGAACAAGCCACAACAAAGGACAAAGCCAGAACCGAACCAAAAAGGCGGGTGCGCGCTCCGATGCCTGACATAGTGCTTACCTTCTGCTCCCTGCGGGGGTCGCCCCCTCTTTCACACGCTGTTAGCATAGAATTTTGCGGGGCAAAACGCCTTTGGACGGATTTGTTACGATCCGGGTTTAGGCAACGGCTGGAAATTCGCCCATATGTACACCAGCGCCGGGCAGACGTGCTGCCTGCGCAGCATCACATTCCACCAAACGCCAATTGTCAGGGTGAGAGAAAAGCTCGCGCAGCAGGGCGTTTGTCAGCGAGTGACCGGCGCGGTGGCCCTGATAGTGTGCCAACAGTGGCGCACCGGCGAGATAGAGATCGCCCATCGCGTCCAGCATTTTGTGGCGCACGGGCTCATCCGCATGGCGCAGACCACCTTTGGCCTGAACATCGGCACCGTTGAACACCACCGCGTTTTCGGTGGGATCGCCGCCAAGCGCCAAACCGTTGGCCTGCATCGCCTCCACATCTGCCTGACGGCAGAAGGTGCGGCTGTTGCACAGCTCACGAATAAAGCTGCCGTTGGCGAGGTTAAGCTCTTTGGTCTGCTGACCAATCGCCTCGTCCTCAAAGTCGATGTGGAAGTCGATGCGCATTTCATCCGCAGGCACAAGCGTCGCAGTGGCCTCACCGCGTGTTACGGAGACAGGCTTCAAAACTTCGACCGCCCAGACCGGCGCGCCCTGCTTCACGATGCCCGCCTTCAAGAAACCATGCACAAAATCCGCAGAGCTGCCGTCCAGAATTGGCACTTCCGGCGCATCAATCTCGATCAAAGCATTGTGGATGCCACAGCCGGCAAGAGCCGCCATCAGATGCTCGATAGTGGAAACGCTGACACCAGCCTCGTTCTTGATGCGGGTGCAAAGCGCGGTTTGCTCAACCACATCCCAACGGGCGGGGATCATGGCATCGCCCAACAATACGTCGGTGCGCTTGAACCAGATTCCATAATCGGTGGAGGCTGGCCGTACGGTCAGGTGCACAGTTGCGCCCGAATGAAGGCCTGTGCCCTGAAAATGAACTGGTGTCTTAAGCGTAGCTTGCACTGGTGTCCCCAAAGTGACGCGGCACACCCCATTGGCCGCAATAGTGAGGTAGGCGCTTTGCCCCGTCACCTCAAATAAAGCTTTGTAACGGTATGAAACATCGCTGTAACAAATCGGCAAAACCCCGCGCACAACGGGGTATTCCTTTGTTTTATAATAGAAAAAGGCCGCCCCACTGGGCGGCCTCTTCACAGGTATTTCACAAATAAATCAGTTCGCTTGACGGCGCAGGAAGGCTGGGATTTCAATCCGCTCCTGATCTTCATCCATCTGCTCGGCTGGCTCATGGCTTTGAACCGCCGGCTGCTGACGCACAGGTTGTGCTGCTGGCGCGGCACCTTGCTCTGCACCGTGGCCGGTCATCTTGTTGATCAGCGAGTTGATGCCAAAGCGAGGACGCTCTTCTGCACGTGGCTCAGGCGCAGGGGCTGCCGGACGGGCCGGAGCGGCTGGCGCCTTTTCCACCGCGGCTTGCAGACGCTGCATCAGCTGCGGCGTAGGCGTACCTGGTGCTGGACGCTGAGGGGCCACGAATCCCTGAGGCTCTTCTTCGAACATCTCAGGCTGCACTGCTTGTGCCGGAGTTGGCTGATACGCAGGTGGTGGTACATCGGCACCGGCAGACGCGGCATCAAAGGTTGGCGCGGCTGCAACAGCTGGCGCTTCCTCTTCGAAGATGTCTTCCATCTGTTCCTGAGCCGCGGCCTGCTGGGTGTCCATCTGCGCAAACAGAGACGGCTCGGATGCTGCCACTTCCGGGGCCGCCTCAACCGCAGGAGCCGGAGCCGCCTGTTCCACAACAGGGGTCTGCTGTGCGGTTTCAATGGTTGGCGTCGTGGTCAGTGGCTCACGCATGGAACGGCGCGGCAGAGGCATTGCGGAGGTGGTTTCCGCCGCATCGATACCTGTCGCCACAACGGACACACGCATGCCGCCGTCCAGCGTTTCGTCCATGGTGGAGCCCACTATGATGTTGGCGTCCGCATCAACTTCTTCGCGAATGCGGTTGGCCGCTTCGTCCAGTTCGAACAGGGTCAGGTCGTGACCGCCGGTGATGTTGATCAGGACACCTTTGGCTCCGCGCAGGGAGATCTCGTCCAGCAGCGGGTTGGCAATCGCCTTCTCTGCCGCCTGGATCGCGCGATCTTCACCGTCGGCTTCGCCAGTGCCCATCATCGCTTTGCCCATCTCGTCCATCACAGCCCGTACGTCTGCGAAGTCGAGGTTGATCAGGCCCGGACGGACCATCAGGTCGGTCACACCTTTCACGCCTTGATACAGAACGTCGTCGGCCATGGAGAAGGCTTCGGTAAAGGTGGTTTTCTCGTTGGCAAGGCGGAACAGGTTCTGGTTTGGAATGATGATCAGCGTGTCGACCATCTTCTGCAGCTGCTCCACGCCCTCTTCGGCCTGGCGCATCCGCTTGGCGCCTTCGAATTGGAACGGCTTGGTCACAACACCCACGGTCAGAACACCCAGCTCACGCGCTGCCTGCGCAATGATTGGTGCCGCACCGGTGCCAGTGCCACCGCCCATACCGGCGGTGATGAAGCACATGTGTGCGCCTGCGAGGTGATCCACGATCTGCTCGATGCTTTCTTCGGCAGCGGCTGCACCAACGGTTGCGCGTGCCCCAGCGCCCAGACCTTCGGTGACCTTCACGCCCAGTTGCACGCGGCTTTCAGATTTGCTCTGCTGAAGAGCCTGCGCGTCGGTGTTCGCAACCACGAACTCCACGCCTTCAAGCTCTTTGTCGATCATGTTGTTGACCGCGTTGCCACCTGCACCGCCAACACCAAACACGGTGATGCGGGGCTTCAGATCACCCTCGTCGGGCATCGTCAGATTCAATGTCATAGAACTGTCCGCCTGTTGTTTACCCGCCACAGCGGGCTATTTTCTGCCTACTCAGGACCATTATTAAACAGGCTTTCCAGAATCGTCATCCCAAAAAGCGCATTTCGCCACAAAATATGGGGTAAAAATGTGAAAACTAGCGGCATCTTGCCGAAACCGCCAGATTTTGCGGGGCAAGACAAGTGTCACACAACACTAAACGACCACCCAAGGCACAAATGGCGCCGCAGGAGTTTGCTATGTTTATGTTTGGAGACCACTGCTCGGCACTCCGGACCCACGTTTTGATCGCGGTTATCCAGAACTTAACCAAGGCTTAATCAGAGGTCACCCCCAAAAACGCGTCTGCGTCCCCTTTCTCACCAATTCTCTTTGAACCACCGCACGGCCTTCCCAAACGGCCGTGTGTTGTAGCGATCCACCGGCAGATCGAAGTCCCACCATTCGTCCTGCGGATGTGTTGCGTAGAGGCACATGCCCACGGTTGCGGCAAAGCCCGGACCAGTGGCTGCTTGCGGCAGTCCATGTACCCGCATAGGGCGCCCAAGGCGCACTTGCTGTCCCAGGATCTTGGAGGCCAAACCGTCGAGCCCCGGAATTTGACTGCCGCCGCCGGTCAAAACAATTTGCTGGCTTGGCAGATGCTCAAAGCCCGCCGCATCCAGACGCGCACGCACCTCTTCGAGGATTTCCTCCACACGGGGGCGCATGATGCCAATCAGCTCCGCCCGGCTCACCGTGCGACGGTCATGCTCCCAGTCGCCGGTGTCCCCGGACAGCTCGATCATGTCGCGGTCATCCATGCCAGTGGCCACAACGCCACCGTAGAAGGTCTTGATGCGCTCCGCCGTGGCGGTTGGCACCTGCAGGCCCATCGAAATGTCACCAGTCACGTGATCGCCGCCCATGCGCACGGTGTCCGCAAAAATCATGTGTTTCTTCATAAAGATCGACAGGCTGGTTGCCCCGCCGCCCATATCAATACAGGCCGCGCCAAGCTCTTGCTCGTCTTCCACCAATGCCGACATTCCAGAGACATACGCCGAAGAGGCAATACCCGCGAGCTCCAAGTCACACCGACGGATACAATGCACTAGGTTCTGCACCGCCGCCTTGTCCACGGTCAGCATGTGCATATCAGTTGTCAGCGTCTGCCCCACCTGCCCGCGTGGATCGCCGAGGCCTGAACGGTGGTCGAGCGCAAAGTTCACCGGTTGCGCATGCAGCACCTCACGGTCCGCGCCATAGTCCGGCACATCACAGGCTGCCAGCACACGGGCCACGTCTTGATCGTCAACGGTGTGGCCTTCCAGATCGATTTGACCGTCCAACCCATAGGAACGCGGCTCCGCACCCGCAAAACAGGCAATCACATGGTCTACCCGGATCTTCGCCATCTTCTGCGCCGCCTGCACCACGGTACGAATGGCGCGTTCTGTTTCCTGCATGGTGTCAATTTCGCCAAATTTCACACCACGGGACATAATGGTGTTGGCGCCAATCACACGATAGCCGGTCTGCCCCGCCATGGAGCCGATGCCCTCGACACTTGCCAGCCGGTCTGTGCCGTCAAATCGCAGTACCAGACAGGCGATCTTGGACGTCCCCACATCCAAAACCGCAATCACTCCGCGCTGCATCGCCGTTTTGCGCATCGCGCGCATAGCGCGCTGGCTCTGATAAAGCTCTGTCATTGTCCCACTGTCCCTGTCGTCATCTGGCTGGCTTGCCACCAGGCGTCTACGGCCTGTTCTGTTAGTTGTACCGTGGGCCGATGTGCCAAACGCATATCGACCACTTTGATGTCCCGCTCCAAAAGCTCTTCGGCGTGGTTCAGCGCGACCACCCGGTCCAGCGCCTCCACAGCGCCTTGCTCCGGCAGTTTGATCCGTTGCCCACGATCCAGCACCAAATCCCAGCGCCGCTCTCCCACGCGAACCAGACCAATCACACGGTCCGCCAAAGGGGCTGCCGCCGAGAACAGGCGCAGGGCTTCTTGCACGTGATGTTCTGCTCCCTCGCCCGCGATCAACGGCATCTGCGCATGGGCCGCGCGTGAAATGGCTGGGCCAGTGACGTTGCCTTCCGGATCGACCAGCGTCAGCCCTTCATGGGTGCGCCACACCACAACCGGCGTACGCTCGGCCACGTTGAGCTCCAGAATACCGCCCGGGCGCACACGCACGGCCACGCTGGCAATTGCGGGCAGTTCTTCGACACGCTCACGGATCGCCGGCAGGTCCAAATCAAAAGAACTGGTTGGGAAACTCAACGAGAGAAGGTCGCGGATGTCTTCAGATGTGCCCCGCGATGCACCATCCACGGTCATCGCCGACACCATGAATTCGGGCCGCGTAGCAATCTCACGGCGCAAATCATTCACTGCCAGGTTCAAACTCTCACGCCGATCCGCATCAGACAGCCAAACCGTTGCGGCTCCAGCCACAACCACAAACGGCACCACCACCCGCAAAAACAAACGGAACAGCGGTGTCAGCATCAACCGTTCAAACCGGTAGGCCCACCGGGACGGCGCGTTATCGCGGCGACCTGCCGTCAACGATCGCATGAGGCATCCTCCACCATCCAGACACAGAAGTCAGAGAAGGACATCCCAATCAACTCGGCCTGCTCCGGGCTCAGCGACGTGGGTGTCATTCCCGGCTGGGTGTTCACTTCCAGAATGATCAGACCGTCCAATCCTCGGCTCTCGTCCCAGCGGAAGTCTGTGCGCGACACACCGCGACAGCCCAAAGCCTGATGCGCGCGCACGGCATACTCCATGCAGGCGTCATAAATCTCTTGCGGAATATTAGCTGGTACCTCGTGACGGGAGCCACCTTCGGCGTATTTGGCCTCATAGTCATACCAGCCATCGGTGATGATATCGGTCACGCCAAGCGCCTGGTCGCCCATCACAGTGGTGGTCATTTCACGCCCCGGCGCAAAGGTTTCGACCATCACCTCATCAGGCATGGTCTCCGCCAGTTGCGGCGGCGTGTTGGCGCCCTCGTTGACAATATAGATGCCAACCGAGCTGCCCTCGTTATTGGGTTTCACCACATAAGGCGGCTCCATCACATGGCGTGTGGTGACCTCTGCCTTGTCGGCAATCACGCTCTCCATCACCGGCAGACCTGCCCGCTTGAACACGTCTTTGGAGCGCTGCTTGTCCATCGCAAGAGCCGACGCCAGGACGCCAGAATGCGTGTAAGGAATGCGCAGCCATTCGAGCAGACCTTGCACACAGCCGTCCTCGCCCCAACGCCCATGCAGGGCATTAAACACAACGTCGGGTTTGATCTCTTGAAGACGCGCAACCACATCGGGGCCTGCATCAACCTCAACAACGTCCAATCCTGCGTCCCGAAGGGCAGCGGCGCATCCACGCCCAGTTGACAGTGACACCTCTCGTTCTGCGGAGGGGCCGCCCATCAATACCGCCACTTTGGGGTGTGTCTGCTCTGACAGTCCCACTGTGCCTCAATGTCCCGGACCCTTTTTGGCCCTGTTCTTATGCGAGCCCTTTTGGACTCATTTATCACAGCCACGTTGGGCTGCTCTTTAATATACATCAGGCACGGGATGCCTGCTCGGGGTGGGCACATGGCCCTGCGCTCAATTGGGTCTTTGACCCTGAAGCCGGGCTTTGCGCCCTTGTTTTCTTAGTGTTCTCAGTTCTTGGTTAATGACCGCTTAACGGGTCCAAACTGAGGCATCAATCCGCCGCCGGTTCGCCGACGCGCATGATCTCCCACTGTAGGTCTATTCCGCTGTTTTGGAAAACCCTTTTTCGGACTTCCTCGCCAAGATTTTCCAAATCTGCGGCAGTTGCGTCACCGGTGTTGATCATGAAGTTGGAGTGCATCTCGCTCATCTGCGCCCCACCAACACGAGCGCCGCGCATACCGGCGTCGTCAATCACCTTCCACGCCTTCAGATCATGCACATCATCCGCTTTACCCGTCGAAGAAAAACCCGCCGGATTTCGGAAGGTGCTGCCCGCGCTACGGTCTTTGGTTGGCTGCGTGGCGTCGCGTTTGGCAAGCTGGTCTTCCATGCGCTGTGCCAGTTCTTCCGGATCCCCCGATGGGCCTTCCAGGACAGCTTCCACAATGACCCAGCCCTCAGGCAAATCCGTCTGCCGGTACTGGAAGTTCAGATCCTCAGCTGTGAGCGTCACAATTTCCCCTGCCCGCGTTACCGCCGTGGCCTCAACAAACACATCCGCTGTGTAGCTGCCGTAACACCCCGCGTTCATCCGCACCGCCCCACCAATGGCACCCGGAATGGTCCGCAAAAACGTCAAATCCACGCCCGCCTGCGCCGCCTTGCGCGCCACATGCGCATCCAACGCCGCAACACCGGCGCGCACCCGATTGCCGTCCACTTCGATCTGATTGAACCCACGCCCCATACGGATCACCACTGCCCGCAAGCCGCCATCTCGCACGATCAGGTTGGAGCCGACCCCCATTGGGAACACGGCCACATCCTGAGGCAGGTCTTTCAAAAACGCCGCAAGGTCTTCCACATCCGCCGGCTGAAACAGATAGTCCGCCGGACCGCCCACACGCAGCCACGTCAAACCCGAGAGCTCTTTGCCTTCGGTCAGCTTTCCACGTGGGGTGGGCAATGTGGTCATGGTATTTCCTTGAAATCAAAATGCCTGTTGCGCACCGATACCGAAGCCGGAGTCAGGCGGCAAGCGTTTCCCTATTGTCACCGACGCGCGCGCAGCGCTTTGCCCAACACAAACAGCGCCCAGCCCATGGCCAGGCTGCCGGAGGTGCCAAAGAACAGCCCTGGGCGATAGCCTTGCAGGACAGTCAGCTCCTCGCGATCCGCGTCCGTGGCAAAGACAGTCAACGTCACTTCCAACGTGAGCAGCGCCACTACCAAACACACAATCAACAGGCTGGCGCGCATCATCAGGTCACGGCGCAGCTTGTAGCCCGTGATCAGCCCGTACAACGGCAAGATCAACGTCGCAAACCAGATCAGCGCGTTCAACGCGAGGGTAAAATCAAGGATCACTTGGGGGCTCCATCCCACTCACACGTTTGATCTAGCGCCACAGGTAGATCACCGGCCAGCGCATGATCCACGCCCCCATGCCCAACAGCACCAGCGCCAGCCAAATGCTGTTCTGGATCGCCACGCCAATCAGGATCGGAATACCAATCGCGATCATCACATAAGCAAATTTCCAATGATGGTCCTTTGATGGGAACATGGCCCGCAGGTTGGCCACGATGAGCCAGACAAAAGCTGCTGTGATCGAAATGGTCATGCATCGCCCTCCGGCTCATGGCGCTCTGCAGGTAGACCGAGCGCTTTGCGGCCAAAATACAGAAGTGGCCGCCGGAACATCGACACAAAGCCAAACAAAGCCGCAAACCCCAGTAAGGCGCCATGTTCATAAAAGATCACACCAATCAGCACCGGCGCGGCAATAAGCAGGGCTACACCCGGCACATACTGCTTGCGCATAGGCAAGGCCGCCACCAGCGCGGAGGCCAGCACCCAAAGGCAGGCAAGGATCAAGGAAAGGCTCACGTCACATATCCGGTCTAGGTCACTCGCGCGCAGCCTACCGCGCACGACGCATTTGACAAGGACTTAGCCCAGATGGCCTGGCAAGGCATTGGCCCAAGCGCTGATCGAACCGGCCCCCAAACACACGACAATGTCGCCCGGCTTCGCGGTCTCTTTGACCAGTGCCACCAAATCCGCTTCTTCGCCAATCGCCACCGCATGACGATGCCCATGCGCGACCAACCCATTGATCAGGTCGTCACGGCTAGCGCCCTCAATTGGCGCTTCACCTGCCGCAAAGACGTCGGCAATGCCCACAACATCCGCTTCATTGAAGCAGGTGCAGAAATCCTCAAACAGCGAGTGCAAACGGGAGAAGCGGTGTGGCTGATGCACAGCTATCACCCGCCCGCCGCTGTCGCCCAACGCCTGACGCGCGGCTTTCAACACGGCGGCAATCTCCACCGGGTGGTGACCATAGTCATCGATCACCGGCACACCGCCCATGACTTCGCCGACTTTGGTAAAACGGCGGTTCACCCCGCCAAAGGCCGCCAGTGCGGCGCGGATTTCATCAAGCTTCATGCCCAGATGCCGCGCAATCGCCACGGCGGACAGCGCATTGGACACGTTGTGGTCCCCAGGCATTGGCAAGGTGCAGCCTTCGATCACAGCCTCTTCACCCTGCAGCTGAATGTCAAAATGCGCCACGCCTGCTTTGTAGGTGAGGTTCACCGCCCGCACATTCGCCTGTGCGTTGAAACCAAAGGTCACCACACGGCGGTCGGTGATCTTGCCCACCAACGTCTGCACATCTGGATCATCGGTGCAGCAAACAGCGAGACCATAAAATGGAATGTTGGACACAAAATCATAGAAACCCTGATGCAGCGCCTCTTCGGTGCCCCAGTGCTCCATGTGCTCTGGGTCGATATTGGTCACGATCGCAATCGTCGCCGGCAAACGGTTAAAGGTGCCGTCGCTTTCATCCGCTTCCACAACCATCCACTCGCCTTCACCCACGCGCGCGTTGGAACCATAGGCGTGGATGATACCGCCGTTGATGACTGTCGGATCAAACTTACCATGATCGAGCAGCGCCGCCACCATGGTTGTTGTGGTGGTTTTGCCGTGGGTGCCTGCCACCGCAATGTTGGACTTCAAACGCATCAGTTCGGCCAACATCTCCGCGCGGCGCACCACCGGCAGACCTTTCAAACGCGCTTCGTCCAGTTCTGGGTTGCCCGGTTTGATTGCGGAGGAAATCACCACCACTTCGGCGTTCGCAAGGTTCTCGGCACGCTGTCCCTCAAAAATGGTCGCGCCCATAGCCGCCAAACGCTCGGTGATCTTAGTCGACTTCAGGTCAGAGCCCTGCACCGTATAACCGTGGTTCAGCAGCACTTCGGCGATGCCGGACATGCCGATCCCGCCAATGCCCACAAAATGGATGGCCCCCACGTCACCGGGAAGTTTGGTTGCTGCGTTCATATTATTGGTCCTTCTTGGCCAAATCTTCGACCAACGCCACAAGGGTATCGGTCGCGTCCGGCTTGCCCGCCGACAAGGCGGCGGTGGCCATCTGGGTGGCCCCGGCCGCATTGGACAGGATGGTTGTGATGTTTTCAGTCAATGTCTCTTGGGTCAGCAGGCTTTCCGGGATCACAATTGCGCCGCCTGCCTCCGCCAACCCACGCGCATTGGCGGTTTGATGGTCGCCCGCTGCCGCTGCAAAAGGCACCAAGATGGACGGGCGTCCAATGATGCTGATGTCAGCTACGGAACTCGCGCCAGAGCGGGAAATCACCAGCTGCGCCTCGCTCATACGCGACGGCACGTCTTGAAAGAACGGCTGCACATCAGCGGCAATGCCGTGCTCGTTATAAAACGCCGTCACCCGCTCATGGTCTTCGCCGCGCGCCTGATGGCTCACCCGCAGGTTCTGCAAAATCTCAGGGGGCAGATGCGCGATGGCGCTTGGCACCACGTCGCTCAGAATCCGTGCGCCTTGGGAACCGCCAATCACCAATAGCGACATCGGATAGTCGCCCGGCGCGATATACCCTGCCCCCGCGCGGTCCATCACCGCCTTGCGTACCGGATTGCCCACCGGCGTGCCTTCAACGCCATCCGGCAAAGTCGTGGGCCATGTGCCGCAAGCCACCATATCCACCTTCTTGGCAAAGACCTGATTGACGCGGCCCAAAATGCCGTTCTGCTCATGGATCATACGTGGCAGTTTCATCAACCAAGCCGCCCCCATTGCTGGAATGGTGGGATAGCCGCCAAAGCCCACAACCACATCCGGCCGGTCCTTGCGCATCTTGGACATCGCGCCCATCACGCCGCCCAAAATCTTAAACGGCACCGACAACTTGGCCAGCGCCCCGCCGCGGGCAAAGGTCGCCGAGCTCATCTCTTCGATCTCAACCGTATGTGGGAAGCCACCGGTATAGCGTGCACCCCGCGCATCGGTGGAGAGCTTCACCCGCCAGCCTTTGCGCAGCATGACCTCCGCCAAAGCCTGCGCAGGAAACATATGGCCACCGGTCCCCCCGGCAGCGATCACTAAAAGAGGCTGTTTGCTCATCGCACCCACCTGTTAACGGGTTTGACCCCGTAAAATATCACTGATTTCGCCCTGTGGGCGGCTGCGGGTAAACGCCAAAATCATGCCAACTGCAATCCCCCCTGCAATCAGGGACGAGCCGCCGTAGCTGACAAATGGCAAAGTCATGCCTTTAGAAGGCAGTAGCCGCACCGCGACCCCCATGTTGACCAGCGCTTGTACGCCGAAGATCGCCACAAGGCCGGTGCCCGCAAGCCGAATGAACGGGTCCCGCTCACGCATGAGTCGGAAATATGAGCGCAGAACGATGGTCGCATAGAGGATCATGATGGCGAAAACGAGCACAAGGCCGTACTCTTCTGCCGCCACCGAAATGATGAAATCCGTGTGCGCGTCCGGCAGCGACCACTTCACTTGCCCTTCGCCCACGCCAACGCCAAAGAACCCGCCTTCGCGGATCGCCTCGGTGGCGTAGCCAATCTGGGTGGTTGGATCGAGCGAGCGATCCAGGAAACCATCAATCCTCCGCGCAAAGTGCTCGGAGTTGTTATATGCAAAATTGGCAATCGGCAGCAGCGACAGGCAAATCCCGCCAATCAAAAGCATCGGCGCGCCAGAGACAAAATACATCACGCCCCAGCCAAACAGGATCAGACAGGCCTGCCCAAAATCCGGCTGCATCGCCAGCATGAACACAATGGTCATCATCAACAGGAAGGACCAACGCCGCCCGGGCGGGCCGTTGATTTCCTCATTGGCCGCCATCAACCACGCCGAGACCACCACAAACCCCGGCTTGAGAAACTCGGACGGTTGCAGCGAGGCAAACCCAAGCGAGTACCAGCGCGTTGCGCCTTTGCCAAAGTCGGTGCCAAAGATTGGCAGCAAGGCCACCGCGATCATCGTCACGACAAAGCCCATCACCGCCAAGCGGCGCACCAGCTGCGGTGACATCATCGAAGTGATGACCATGGCCACCAAAGCCGCGCCACCAAAAATCACCTGCTTCTGTACATAGTGAAACGGCGCAAAACCGTTTTTGGCCGCCAAGGGCGGGCTCGCCGCCATGCCCAGCATCAAGCCAATCAAAAACAACATCACAATGGACGCCATCGTCCATTTGTCCAGGGTCTGCCACCACTTGGGGAGCACGGGCTCACGCGCCTGCGAAGGCAACGCGCCATACACCATCTCTGTCATCGGGAACCGCCGATCTCTGCCTCAAAACGCCCGTTTGCCGGGTCTGTGGACAAACTCTAACACCCAAACCCTTTTATGGAAAGTAAAGAGAACCCCCAGCGGCATTTTCATGCCCAACCTCACGCCCTGTCAAAAAAAGTGACCCTCAGAGGAATAATTTGTCGCACCCATCCGTTTCTTTCTTGCAACCCCTCTTCCAGGGGCTGCGTCCAACAGCACGACGCCATGGGAGGACAATATGGCCGACAACGATAAGACCAAGGATGTAAACAGCTTTTTTTCAGCTGATCCGGAAAAGGCAGACCGCGAGTTCTTTGGCCGCGTGCCAAACCCGGACCGCCGCGGTTTTCTGAAACGCACCGGCCTTGCCACCATGGCGGCCATGGTGGGCACCTCGATCCCGTTCCACCGCAACATGCCAATTGGCTTTGTACCAGCGGCCATGGCGTCTGAGGATGTTCTGGTTGGCAAAGACGGCCTGACCCTGCTGAACGACCGCCCGGTGAACGCGGAAACCCCGCCAGAACTGCTGGATGACGCTATCACCCCAACCTCCCGCCACTTTGTGCGCAACAACGGCACTCCGCCAGAGAACACCGATCCCGCGGATTGGGAACTGACCATCGACGGTTTTGTCGACACCCCGATGACCATTACCATTGACGACCTGAAATCCAAATTCGAAGTGGTCACCCGCGCCCTGACGCTGGAATGTGGCGGCAACGGCCGTGGTTTCTTCAACCCGCCTGCCAAAGGCAACCAGTGGACCTACGGCGCCGTGGGCTGCTCCGAATGGACAGGTGTCCGTCTGAAAGACGTTCTGGAAGCCGCCGGCGTGCAGTCCAATGTGGTTTACACCGCCCACTATGGCGCCGACACCCACCTGTCCGGCGATCCCGAGAAGCTGCCAATCTCGCGCGGCATGCCGATTGCCAAGGCGATGACTGAAGAGGTTTTGATTGCCTTTGAAATGAACGGTGCCCCGCTGCACCCGCTGAACGGCGCCCCGCTGCGTCTGGTTGTGCCGGGCTGGCCCGCCTCCACAGCACAGAAATGGCTGACCCGTATCGAGCTGCGTGACGTGGTACATGACGGCCCAAAAATGACCGGCAAAGCTTACCGCGTGCCAAACCGTCCGGTTGCGCCGGGCGAAAAAGTGGCAACCGAAGACTTCGTGATCATCGAGCGCATGCCGGTGAAATCGCTGGTGACTTTCCCGGCCAACGGCGCGGACGTGGGCATGGAAACCGAAGTGCGCGGCCACGCCTGGTCCGGCGACCGCACGGTTGAGAAGCTGGAAATTTCCACCGACTTTGGCACCACCTGGCAGACCGCCGAGCTGGATGCACCGGTGAACTCCGGCGCCTGGCAAAACTGGCGCGCCAACGTGTCTTTTGCCCAGGCTGGCTACTACGAGGTGTGGGCCCGTGCCACCGACAGCAACGGCGAGATGCAGCCGTTTGCCATCGACTGGAACCCCAAAGGCTACCTCAACAACACCATGCACCGGGTTGGTCTGCGCGTCAGCTAACCCCACACTTCGGACGGCGCGCAGGCGCCGTCCGCACCACGACCTCTATCGAATTTCAGGAGACCTTCATGCGTATCCCCGCCATCGGGGCAACTCTGGGCTTGTGCCTCACGATTGCTCTGCCAGCCATGTCCACTGCCGAAACCGTCGCTGATCTGCTGCCCGCCGCAGAAATCGCCAAAGGGGAGAAGGCGTTCAAGAAATGTAAGGCCTGCCACACGGCCGAAAAGGGCGGCAAGAAAAAGACCGGCCCCAACCTCTATGACATCGTCGGCGCACCTGTCGCGGGCGTGGACGGCTACAAATACTCCAAGGCGCTTGTCGCCCTTGGTGGCACCTGGTCTGTGGAGCAGCTGGATGCCTTCCTGACCAAGCCCAAGGCGCTGGTCAAAGGCACCAAGATGTCCTTTGCAGGCATGAAAAAGGCTACCGACCGCGCCAACCTCATCGCCTTCCTCAACCAGAACAGCGATGCACCGCTGAGCTTTGACGCCGCAGCCGCGCCGGCCGCAGCTGAAGCGGCGGAAGAAGAGTATGAATATGGCATCTTGTTTGACGCGCCCGGCGTGGAAGAAACCTACTACGCCTGCTCCGCTTGCCACTCAGAAATGATTGTCGCCCAGCAAGGCCTGACCCGCGACGGCTGGATAGAACTGTTTGAATGGATGGTCGAGGATCAGGGCATGAGCGAAATCGAAGAGCCGGACCTGACCATCATTCTGGACTATCTCAGCGAGCACTACGGCGAAGACCGCCCCAACTTCCCAGGCAAAAGCTAACCCCAGATACCTAAGGCCTTTCACCATTCGCCGGGAAACGCAGATTTGAATGGTGGAGGGTCTGTCTTTTAGACCTGCTGACAGGGCGCGGCCGCATCCGTGGCCTGTTTCATCGCCAAAACCGTATTGGGCTGCGTTGGCGCATGGGTTGCTTGGCGCAAAAACTCTGCAATCGCGTTAAACCGGCGCTGATCCATGCCCGAGGCCATCACCATAAAGCCACGCCCGCCGTTTTCCCACTGCGCCGCGCGCATCCCGTCCGGCACGTCTTCGCCCGACAGATTTGGACCGGAAATCAACGTCAAACGACAGTTGTTGCGCCCTTTGTAATGGGCCGCACTGCGATCACCGGACAACGCCACCCGATCCACCAGATAGAGATTGGCCAGTGCCAACTCTGGCGCCAAAGCGTCCGCCTGCCCTTCAACCCGCCGCACCTCTCCGCCGGACGGTAACGCATAGGGGGTGTCCAGAAACGCCTGATGTAACGCCAAAGGTGCCGTGGACGCCTTGGACGACATCCAGAACACGCCCGCCGCAATTACAGCAGCCGCGGCAATAGACGCACAGGCCGCCAATGGTCGCCAGTTGCGGTTGGCTGGTTGTGCCGGTGCCGCCTCAAGAGGGGCCACATCCGGCCGCATCTGCGCCAAAGCGCCGGACACCATGCGCACCTGCTGCAACGCCGCCTGCAAGGCGGGCTCAACGTTCAAGCGCGCTTCAAACGCCTGCTGGTCAGAGGCAGGCAGTTCGTCATCCGCATAGGCGTTGACCAGATCCCAATCGCTGTCGCTCAGCTCGGTCATCTTTTGGTATCCTCATCAGCCCCGTCAGAGCCGGCTTCCATTGCTTTGATCAACGCGCGCCGCGCGCGGCTCACCCGGCTCATCACCGTACCATGCGGCACATCCATTATCTCTGCGGCTTCAGCGTATTTCATGCCCATGACATCCACGAGAAACAACACCTCTCGCATCGGCGCGGGCAAGGTCGCAAATGTCATCCGCACAGCTACGCCATCCGCGTGATCTTGGCTTTGCGTCAGATCAATAGATAAACGGCTCTGCGCATTGGAATATTCCGTTCGCACCCGATTTTTTCGCGTCTCATCTACATGCAGGTTGCGAATGATACGAAACAGCCAGGGCCGCAGTTCCTTCACTAATTTAGGACAGTTGTCGAACCGCAAGGCACGCTCCACGGCGTCCTGCACCAGATCTTCAGAATCATGCCGGTTCTTGGCAAGAGACATGGCATAGGCCCGCAGTTCCGGCAGCAATACCTCTATCGTCATTACTGCGCCGTAGACTGATGGCAAAGAAGTGTGCTGTCGCGTCTCATGGGCCACAGCGTAGTGGATTGCCGCCCTCTCTGCCAGCTTTTGTGGATGCAAAATCCAAATAAGATGCACGCCCGACGCAGCATTCCAAATGCAACGGTCCTACCCTTCAACTCTTGACGGACGCAGCCGCATCAGGCACCCCGCGCCTATGACTTGGGACACCATCATTTTGGGCGCTGGCGCCGCTGGCATGATGTGCGCAACGCAAACCGGCGGGCGCACATTGGTGCTTGACCACGCCAAAGCGCCGGGCGAGAAAATCCGTATTTCTGGCGGCGGACGCTGCAACTTCACCAACATGTACGCGGGCCCCGAGAATTTCCTGTCCGGCAATCCGCATTTCTGCAAATCCGCCCTCAGCCGCTACACCCAGTGGGACTTTATCGAAATGGTGGCGCGCCACGGCATCGCCTACCATGAGAAAACTCTTGGTCAGCTGTTTTGCGACACCTCCGCCAAAGACATTATCGCAATGTTGCGGTCTGAAATGGCGCAAGCCGGGGCGGAGCTGTGGCTGGAAACTACGATCATTGCCGTCGGGCATGACGGCGCAGGTTTCACCGTCGAGATCGAAAAATCCGGTCGCCGCGACACCCTATCGTGCAAGAACCTCGTGCTGGCGACCGGCGGCAAGTCTATTCCCAAGATGGGCGCCACGGGCCTGGCTTATGACATCGCCCGCCAGTTTGACCTCGCGGTCACGGACACCCGCGCGGGGCTGGTGCCCTTCACCTTCTCCGATGGCCGCTTCAAAGCCATCTCCGGCGTCGCGCATCCGGTGCGTGCCACAGCCAACGGCACTGCCTTTGACGAGGCCATGCTGTTCACCCATCGCGGCCTCTCCGGCCCTGCCATGCTGCAAATCAGCTCCTACTGGCGGGAAAGTCAACCAATCCACATCAATCTCTTCCCGGACAGCGATCCGGTTGAGGAGCTGCGCAACCGCCGCCAAGCGCAAGGGCGCCGCAACCTCACCACCGAACTGGCCACTTTGCTGCCGGGTCGGTTGGTTGAGCATCTGGCGAGCGAAATGGACCTGTCTGGCAATCTGGCGGATCAGTCCGACGTGGCACTGCGATCCCTGTGTGACAGCTTACAAAACTGGGAAATGGTGCCCTCCGGCACCGAAGGCTACCGCACCGCCGAAGTCACCCTGGGCGGCATCGACACGGACGGGCTGTCCTCCAAGACCATGGAAGCCAAAGCCGTGCCCGGCCTCTATGTGATCGGCGAAGCTGCCGATGTCACCGGTTGGCTTGGCGGCTTCAACTTCCAATGGGCCTGGTCCTCAGGATGGGCCGCCGGACAAGCAATCTCAGCAAAACTGAAGTAAGTGGGACTGCCTTGATTAGTCAGTGCTCCCACACAGCGTTCACAAATAGAATGACAACAAAGTAGGCAAGGATCATCTTCCAACTGACCAGTTTTCGTTCTTCTTCCGAAACAAGCCCTGTGACAATCAAAAAAAGCTTGGTCACGACCAGCGCCACAACAATGATAACCGTATGTGCTAAATCAAAATGCACAGTCCCTTCCCCCGTAGTTCAGAAACAGCGTAGCACAAAAATGGCGTCGCCAAAGTCCGGCGACGCCATGTAACTCTTGGCTTTTGAGGTTAAACCTCGGCTCAGTGGTGCTTATCCGCCTTGCCAAACTCGCTGGTCAGGAGAGTGCGCAGCTTTTTTGCGGCCCCTTTCAGCGCGGCCTGTATATCCGCCGCCTCGTGATGGGCAGACAGCGGGCCTTTGCCACGTGGCCGCGCTTCCATGGTGCAGAGGATGTGGTCCGGGCCGTGCTTGTCTGCGTTCTGATCTTTCAGGTGCACTTCCACTCGGGTGAGACGGTCGCTCATATGTTCCAGATCGTTGGAAACGGCCAGCTCAGCCACCTCGATCACACGCTCGTCACCATGAATGAAGTTGTCGGTATTCACCTGAATTTGCATCGTCAGATCCTTTCATCGTTACACTACAGACCTATGAACGCCTGCGTGATTTGCAAGGAACAAGCTCTTCATTTCCTTGCGTGAATTCAGGATAGACAGGCCAATTTCCGCCCACTTTGATGTTGATCAAACCTGCTCAAAAAGCCGTGGCAGCGCCCTCCTTCAGGAGAGCGCCTGCTCGACACATTTGGCAAAATCCTCGCCGCGTTTCTCAAAGCTGTTGTATTGGTCAAAACTCGCGGCTGCAGGCGCCAACAACACCGTATCGCCCGCCTCTGCCTCCGCCGTAGCTTTGGCCACAGCCGTCGCCATGTCGGTGCAAACCTCGGCCTCAACGCCCTTGAGCTGCATCGCAAAGCTGGCCGCCTCGCGCCCAATCACATAAGCCTTCTTGACCCCACCGGCACTCTCAACCAAATCGCCCAGACCGCCCTCTTTCTCCAGCCCGCCACAAATCCAGCGGATGTTTTTGAAAGCGGACAGCGCCTTCTTGGCAGCATCAACGTTGGTCGCCTTGCTGTCGTTCACATAGGTCACACCGTCCTGCTCCGCGATGATCTGGCTGCGATGGGGAAGACCGCCGAAAGAGGTAAACCCGGCTTCGATCACGCGCGGCGCCAACCCTAATGCCCGGCACACCGCATAGGCGGCGCAGGCATTCTGGTGGTTGTGCGTACCCGGCAAGCCTTTGATATTGCGCAGATCAATCGACCCGGCCTGACGGCCTTTGCGGTACTCACTTAAGTAGCCCTTGCGGGCAAAGACATTCCAGCCCGCCCCGGGCAGCTTACGCTCGGTGGAAATCCGCATCACCCGATCATCTGCCGGCCCTTCTGAGAGCTGCCCCGCCAGATATTTGCCCTCAATCTCGTCCACGCCGACGATGGCGCGGTCCGGGCCACCTTCCGCAAACAAACGACGCTTGGCGGCAAAATAACCGCCCATGCCCGCGTGCCGATCGAGATGATCCGGGCTCAGGTTGGTAAACACCGCCACATCTGGCGTCAGGCTGCGCGCCAGATCGGTCTGATAGCTCGACAGCTCCAGCACCACCACATCACCGTCCTCCGCTGGATCAATATCCAGCACCCCGCGGCCAATATTGCCTGCCAGCTGCGTGCGCCGTCCCGCCTCGGTTAACACATGATGAATCAACGCAGACGTGGTGGATTTCCCATTGGATCCGGTCACGGCCACCACCTTGGGCGTGACTTCAAAACTGTCCCATTGCCGTGTGGCAAAGCTGCGGAAGAACAAGCCAATGTCATTGTCCACTGGCACACCCGCGTCCAAGGCTGAGGCCACAACCGGGTTCGGCTCAGGATACAAATGCGGAATGCCCGGCGAGACAATCAGGCTAGCAACATCCTCAAACGCGCCCTGACGAGACAAATCGCGACAGACAAAGCTTTCCCCTTCCGCCGTTTCCCGCGCCGTTGGATTGTCGTCCCAGCAAATCGCTTCCGCACCACCTGCGCGCAATGCCCGCGCTGTGGCAAGGCCGGACCGCCCCAACCCCAACACAGCCACATTTGCGCCGTCATACCCTTGCACTGGAATCATTTTTTCGCCTGCCACTTTCCGAGTCACTTACGTCTTACTCATAGCAACAGATACTGACGTGCGCTCTAGTGTTTATTTCTCTCTTGTTTGAGCTTGCGCCGTAAATGCGCCGCCTTTTGCCTGACAGAAGTCAATTCTTCCGCCAAATCAGAAATGGTTTGCGCAATCCCTTGCACGGCTTCATCGGTGAAGAGGTTTTGCTCTTCGCGCGGCGGACCGGCCAGATCGCAATCCGGAAACTCTATGCCCCAGGTCTCCCGAAAATAGATGTAAGTCTCTTCGCAACGTGCCCGCAACAACGCGACACTTCCTGCTTCCAATCGCAATTTTGGCCCGTCGATATGCTGCAGTTGAAACCCATTCATGACGTGGCCAAGCGATTCATGGCGGATGTCTGACAGAGCGTCTGCAATCAACAGTCCCGCGCCGGACAAGGACTGGTTCAAGCTCATCGTCTCAATGTTGCGTCCCAACGCTGATAGACCAGCAGCGTTCCAAAAACTCGCCATGATGTCCGATTTTATCGGAGGGTCGCCCGGAAACATCACCAGCTTAAGAGACTCAGAACCGAATACGGCGCGATACGCTTCAATAATCTGAGGTGCTGGCAATTCGGGTATCGCGGCCAACGGAGTGTTCAATCTCCGGTCCCCCCGTTTTATGCCATGAAACAAACGACTGATTGTTAACAAAAGCGGGTCGCGTACGTAAAAGACAACCTCAATACGTTTTGCAAACTTCAACAGATAGTTCCGCAGTGTGTTCAGCCCTGCTCTGTCCTCATGAAGCTGCACCAGATGCTCGGAGCTCAGAAGCAAAACTTTCGGTTTGGTCGCGTAGAACTCGTCCTCAAACTCGCGCCGACTGTCAGTATTGTTTTTGGTTACGTCCTCCAGGGTCAAATTGTGCTTAGACACTTGAAGAAGACGCATTGGATCGCTGGCGCATAAAGTTGCCAGGAACCTGTGATTGACCGCCACAGAGGGATACAGCACCCCAGAGGAAATGAGCTGAGGCGCCGCGCGCCTCAGAGTTCGCTGAATGGTTGTGGTCGCCGTTTTGGGCGGCCCAATGTGTAAAATGCAACGGTCGGCTATATACTCTTCAAAATTACCTGAACCCATACCACCTGTCCAAAACTACAATAAAAACCCATTATCGCAGTTTTAGCGTCGCCAGTCCAATCATTGCTAAGATAACCGCAACGATCCAGAAACGGATCACAATTTGCGGCTCTGACCAGCCCTTTTTCTCATAGTGGTGATGGATCGGCGCCATTAGGAACACACGCTTACCGGTGCGTTTGAAGTAGAGCACCTGAATGATCACACTGAGCGCTTCGACCGCAAACAGGCCGCCAATGATGCCCAGCACCAGCTCGTGTTTGGTGGACACTGCAATCGCACCCAAAGCACCACCAAGCGCCAACGAGCCGGTGTCTCCCATGAACACCGCAGCTGGCGGCGCATTATACCAGAGGAAGCCCAGCCCGCCGCCGATCAAACCTGCGACAAAAATCAGGATTTCGCCAGTGCCCGGCACGTAATGCACGTCCAGATACTGGGTAAAGTCGACCCGCCCAACGGCATATGCAATCACACCCAACGCACCGGCGGCAATCATCACCGGCATGATCGCCAAGCCGTCCAAGCCATCGGTCAGGTTCACCGCATTGGCCGCGCCCACAACCACAAACATGGCGAATGGAATATAGGCCCAGCTGAGGTTGATCAGCACTTCTTTGAAGACCGGCACAGCAAGCTGCAATTGTAGTGCCTCCGGCTGCAAATAAGTCGCCCAGACCCCGGCCACACCGGCAATCACAAAGCCCAGCAACAAGCGCACTTTGCTCGACACGCCTTTGGTGTTTTGCTTGGAAACCTTAGCGTAGTCGTCGGCAAAACCGATCAGCCCATAAGCCAGCGTCACAAACAGCACCAGCCAGACAAAACCGTTGTCCCAACGCGCCCAAAGCAAGGTAGAGGTCACCAAAGCCCCCACAATCAGCAGGCCCCCCATGGTGGGTGTGCCCGCTTTTACAAAATGCCCCTCAGGACCGTCATCGCGGATCGGCTGGCCTTTGCCTTGCTTGCGGCGCAGCACATTGATCAGGGGCTTGCCAAAGATAAAACCAAATATCAGCGCTGTCATAAACGCCCCGCCTGCGCGGAAGGTGATGTAGCGAAACAGGTTAAAAAAATCACCGCCGTCTGACAGACTGGTCAGCCAATAAAACATTACGCGTCCTCGTTTTTGGATTGCGGGGCGGGATGGCCCAGTTTGCGGATGGCGTCAACCACCTTGGACAGCGCCATGGACAGGCTGCCCTTGGCCATGACCACGTCGCCCGCATCTACCAGCCTACGCACATCCGGCACCAGATCGGCACTGGTGTCGACCCATTGCCCTTGTTTTTCTTCTGGCAGGGCGGCGTGCAAATGCTGCATCAACGGGCCCACGCAATGCACCACATCGATGTCTTTCATCGCCGGGTGACCCGCCAAATCCGCATGCATCTCAACCTCTTGTGGGCCAAGCTCTTTCATGTCTCCAACAAAGGCAATCCGACGACCCTTGCCAATCCGGCCCACGCCATTGGTAGGCACCGCCGCCGCCAAAACCTCGAGCGCCGCTCCAAGGCTGGTTGGGTTGGCATTATAGGCCTCGTCAATCAGCACCAACGTGCGTTCGGTTTCTACCGGATCGAGATAAATCGTTTCCCGCGCGCCACGACCCACAAACGGCGTCCAGCGTCCCAAAGCAGCCACCGACAGCGCCAAATCCGCGCCCAAGGCCTCGGCGGAAGCCAAAGCGCCAAGCCCGTTCATCGCAAAATGCCGTCCGGCGCTTTGCACTTTGAACATTGCCAAATCGCCGCCATGAATGGCGCGCGCCACAGTGACATTGCCGGTCAGCTTCACGTCACCCAACCGCCAGTCTTTGGCGGTTTCACCAAACTCCTGGATCTCCGCTGACAGGCTCTGCGCATGGGTGCGCAACACATCGGCAGTTTCAATGTCAGCGTTCACAATCGCAATGCCACCCGGCTCAAGTCCGTCAAATACCGCCGCCTTTTCCTGCGCGATGCCTTCCACGTTCTCAAAGGCTTCCAAATGCACCGCCGCCACCGTAGTCACCAGCGCCACATGCGGTCGGGCCATCTTTGCAAGCGGCGAAATCTCACCGGGGTGGTTCATCCCAATTTCGATCACCGCAAACTCGGTGTCCTGCGGCATCCGCGCGAGGGTCAGTGGCACGCCCCAATGATTGTTATAGCTCGCCACAGAGGCATGGGTCCGACCCTGCCCGCCTAAGATGGCACGCAGCATTTCTTTTGTGGAAGTTTTGCCAACAGAGCCGGTCACCGCCACAACCCGCGCGTCGGTGCGCGCGCGCCCGGCTTTCCCCAGCGCCTCCAGCCCTTCAAGCACATCATCCACAATCAACAGCGGCGCGTCTGGTGACACGCCCTCCGGCACCCGGCTCACCAAGGCAGCCGCCGCGCCTTTTTCCAGCGCCTGCGCCACAAACTCGTGCCCGTCCCGCGCCGCCGTCAGCGCCACAAACAAGTCGCCCGGCGCGATGGTGCGCGTGTCAATCGACACACCATCGCATTCCCACGCAGTGGTGACTTTGCCGCCGGTCGCTTTAGCGGCGGCCTCAGATGTCCACAGGCTCATGCGATCCCCCCGTCCAGCGCGGCCACGGCCACACTGGCTTGTTCACAATCATCAAATGGCAACACGTCGTCGCCGACAATCTGGCCGGTTTCATGACCTTTGCCTGCAATCAACAACGTATCCCCCGGCCCCAATGCATCCACCGCCAGCAAAATAGCTTTGGCGCGGTCGTCCACCTCGGTAGCTTCCGGCGCGCCTTCCATCACGGCGGCCCGGATTGTGGCAGGGTCTTCGGTGCGCGGATTGTCATCAGTGACATAGACCACATCGGCGTTTTGCGCCGCCGCTTGTCCCATCAACGGCCGTTTGGCCGCGTCGCGATCGCCCCCAGCGCCGACAATCACAATCAAACGCCCCATCACATGCGGGCGCATGGCCTGAAGCGCGGTTGCCACTGCATCTGGCGTATGGGCGTAGTCGACAAACACTGCCGCGCCGTTTTCCCGTGTGGCCGCCAGCTGCATCCGCCCGCGCACGCCTTTGAGCTCATGCAAAACCTCAAACACCCGCTCCGGCTCTGCGCCACAGGCAATCGCCAGTCCTGAGGCCAACAACACGTTCTCCGCCTGAAACCCGCCCAGCAGGTTCAATCGTTGCTGATAAGCCTTGCCCCGGAACGTAAACCGAATGTCCTGCCCGGTTGCATCAAACCGCTGCGCCATCAGCGCGATGTCCGCCTCAGCCTTACCTACGGTGATCACACCTTGTCCACGGCCCCCGGCAATGATCGCCATATCCAGACCGCGTGGATCATCGACATTGATCACCGCTGTGCCATCGTCGGGCAAGACCCGGCCAAACAACCCCGCTTTGGCGTTGAAGTACTCATCAAACGTCTCGTGGTAATCGAGGTGATCTTGCGTGAAGTTGGTGAACCCCGCCGCCTTCAATTGCACCCCGTCCAGACGGCACTGCGCCAAGCCATGCGAACTGGCCTCCATCGCGGCAACCCCAATGCCGGCCTCCGCTGCGGCCGCCAACGTGCGATGCAAGGTGATTGGCTCCGGCGTGGTGTGATTGAGCGGCGCGGTGAAGTCACCCTCAACCCCAGTTGTACCCAGGTTCACCGCCTCAAGACCCAACTCTTGCCAGATCATACGCAGGAATGTCGCTACCGATGTTTTGCCATTGGTGCCCGTGACCGCTGCCATGATCCCCGGCTGCGCGCCAAAATACAGCGCCGCCGTATAAGCCAGCGCCTGACGTGGATCTTCGGCAATCACCAGCGCGGCGTCACTTGCCGCCAGTTCCTGTTCGGCAATCTTGGCGCCCGCTGCATCGGTCAGGATCGCCGCCGCGCCCATGCGCAGCGCAAACTGGATAAATGTACCGCCATGCACCCGCGTGCCCGGTAGGGCAGCAAAGAGAAATCCCTCTTTCACCTCACGGCTGTCCACCGCCAATCCGGTGATCGCCGGGTTCAGCCCACCCATGGCTGTCAGACCCAATTCTGAAAGCTGTTTTGTGCCTGCTGCCATCTGTGAATGCCCTTATTTGGCTTAGTTTGATGTCAGCGTTATATCAGCCAAAGGCGCAGGCTCAACCTCGGGACGCAGGCCCAAAAGCGGCGCCACGCGCGTGATCATCTCTGCCGCCACCGGCACCGCGGTCCACCCCGCCGTCCGTCGCGGTTCATCACCGGAGGTTTCCACTGGCTCATCCAAGCTCACGATCAGCACATATTTGGGATCATGCGCCGGGAACATAGCGGCAAAGGTGGCAATCACCTTGTCCTCATAATACCCGCGCCCGCTCTCCAGCGGCTTGTCTGCGGTGCCAGTTTTACCACCCACAGCATACCCCGGCACCTCGCCAAAGGACGCCGTGCCTTCGCTCACCACCTTGCGCAACATCAGACGCGAGGCTTCGGCACTCGCCGCGCTCATCACGCGCTCGCCCTTCACCACCGCATCCTGCTTCAGGATCGTCGGCACCACCTTGGTGCCACCATTGGCAATCGCCGCATAGCCAGCCGCCAAATGCAACGGGCTGGCCGACATTCCGTGGCCGTAAGAAATCGTCATGGTCGAGAGCTCGGACCAGTTTTTAGGCAACAGAGGCTGCGCCCCTTTGGCCTCAACCAGTTCCACCGGTGTTGGATCAAAGAAGCCTAGCTGCTTGAGGAAATCTTGCTGCCGCGCTGCGCCAATCACCTGCGCCATGCGTGCGGTGCCGATGTTGGACGACTTCACGATCACCTTGGTGACGGTGAGTTGCGCGCCGTAGTTGCGGAAATCGCGGATCTTGAACTTGCCCCAACGCAACGGGCCAGCGGTGTTGATCTTGGTCTCCGGGTTCGCCAACCCAAGCTCCATAGACTGCGCCGCCGTGAAAATCTTAAAGGTCGACCCCAGCTCATAAAGCCCCTGCACCGCGCGGTTGAACAACGGGCTGTCCGCCGCCTGCCCCTGCACCGGTGGGTTTGGCCGGTTGTTCGGGTCAAAATCCGGCAGGCTCACCATAGAGACGATCTCGCCAGTATGCGCATCCATCAAAACCGAGCTCGCCCCTTTGGCGTTCATCAACTTCATGCCGCCCCAAAGCACCCGCTCTGCGGCAGTTTGCACCGTAAGGTCAATCGACAGCGTCAGCGCCTTGTCGCCATTGGCCGGATCCCGCAAAGCATCGTCGAAGTATTTTTCTACACCGGCAACGCCCACAAGCTCGGCGTCATGCACGTCTTCTTCGCCAAAAGACGCCCCGCCTAGGATATGCGCCGCCAAGCGCCCGTTCGGATACAGCCGCATCTCACGACGCCCAAACAGCAAGCCCGGCTCACCAATGTCATGCACCGCCTGCTTCTGCTCCGGGGAGATTTTTTTCTTCACCCAGTAGAACTTACGGCCGTCTTTGAACCTACGCTCCAGCTTCTCGGCATCCAGATCCGGGAAGATCTCCGCCAGCTCTTGCGCCGCAAAGGCCGGGTCGATCATCTCATGTGGATGGGCATAGATGGAATGGGTTTCCAAGTTGGTCGCCAAAATGCGGCCCTTGCGGTCGACAATATCCGCGCGCTCCGCCTGAATGCGACTGCCGGCGTAGCTGGTGCGCGGCTCGGTCGCCTCTGACATGCTGACCACGGCCATCCGTGCGCCAACTGTCAAAAACGCGCCGGCAAACAGCGCGCCCATGATGAGCAACCGCCCCTCGGCCCGCGCACGCCCCTTGTTGCGCATCTCTTCATGCCGCTCGCGCAGGTTGGCGCGCTCAATCTGATCCGGATTTTCACCGGCACTGCGCGCATGCAGGATCGACGCCAACGGGCGCAGCGGCTTGCGGATCATGGCTTGGCCTCCTCAGAGGAGACTTCCACCGCGTTCTCAAAGGTGATCGGCGCGTCAACGGACGGGAACGCCACCTGCTCGATCCGGCCAAACTGATCCGGGCGCAGCGGCAAAAGCTGCATGTCGTTGTAGTTGATTTCCGTCAGATCGCGCAGCCGGTCCGGACGGTTGAGATAAGCCCACTCCGCCTTCAACACAGCCAAACGCGCCCGCGCCTCGCCAATCTCACGCTGCAAACGTTCGGTCTCGCCAATCATTGCCTGAGTACGATAGTTCTCCTGATAGGCCCAAACCGAGAGCCCAATCACCATCCCTGCGGCCAGGATAAACAACACCATCCGCATCACTTACGTCCCCCAAGTGTCGGCATTCCAATGGCTTTTCCCGCAATCTCACCGGACGGCGCATCGGTGCGTCGCGCCACGCGCAACTTCGCGGACCGCGCTCGCGGGTTGTCTTCCAACTCGTCCGGGTCCGGCCCAACCGCCTTGCGCGTGATCAACTCAAACGCTGGCTTTTCCTGCTCGGTCTCGGGTGCATAGCGGTTCACATTGCCAGTTTTTCCGGCGCGGCTCTGAAGGAAGCGTTTGACCATGCGGTCTTCCACAGAATGGAAGGTCACCACCGCCAGCAAACCGCCCGGCTTCAAGGCCCGCTCCGCCGCCATCAACCCACGAAACAGCTCGCCATATTCGTCATTCACCGCAATCCGCAATGCCTGAAAACTGCGCGTTGCCGGATGACTCTGCCCAGGTTTTGGCCGTGGCAAACAGCCCTCCACAATCTCCGCCAACCGCAGCGTTGTGGTGATCGGTTCTGCCTTACGCTCGCGCACAATCGCCTTGGCAATCCGCCGGCTCGCGCGCTCTTCACCGTATTGATAAATGATGTCAGCCAGATCGGCCTCGTCAGCCTCATTCACCAGATCAGCAGCCGAAGGCCCTTCCTGGCTCATACGCATGTCCAGCGGGCCGTCTTTCATGAAAGAAAAGCCACGCTCCGCCAAATCAAGCTGCATGGAACTGACCCCAAGGTCGAGCACCACGCCGTCCAGGTCCTGGGCATATTCGTCCATCTTGGAAAACACACCGGCAACCAGCTCAATCTGATCGCCATACTCGCCCACCCAAGGTGCGGCCATCTCAAACGCGAGAGGGTCGCGGTCCACGCCATACACTTTGCTGGCCCCGGCTTCGATCAGCCCACGGGTATAGCCCCCGGCGCCAAAGGTGCCATCCAGCCACCGCCCAGACACCGGCGCCACTGCGCGCAGGAGCGGCGCAAGCAGAACTGGAATGTGAGGACGTTTGGCGGCGGGTTCGTCAGTCGTCGCCATGGTTAGAAATCCTCGTCGCCATCAAGGTAGATCGACGGATCGGCATCCGGATCAAAATCCTCATCCGCCTCCAGCGCCTCTTCCTGGGTGGCGTCATATGTCTCTGGGTTCCAGATCTCAAACGTGTCGCCTTTACCGGCAAAGAACGCCATACTGTCGAGCCCAATCTTGTCGCGCTGCTCTTTGGGCAACACCAAGCGGCCGGTTTCATCCACCGACACTTCCAACGATTGGGTGAGGTATAATTTACTCAGCGCCAGGCGCTTTTTGCTGCCACGGGGCATTTTCATGATGCGGCTCACCACATCATCCATCGCCTCAACCGTGAAACATTCCAGAAATTCGCGTGTCTTGCCGCCGTAGACAATCACCAGGTTGGGGTTTTCGCCACTTTTCCACTCAGGGTCGCCTGCTTCAAGCACACGGCGGAACTTGGCCGGAATCGACATCCGTCCCTTGCTGTCCACCTTGTTACGGCTTTCGCCGCGAAACATGAGCGCCACTGCCTATGGCCCCTTTCAACCTGTTGTCCCTGCCCTCCCCGGGGCTGGAAGCGAAACGGCGGATTGATCTGCTGCCACTGATCAATCCGCCGCCCTCGTCCCGCTTCTGCGGGTAGTCCAGTTGCGCGTGCCACCTGGGGGGATGTTCTGCTCGCCCACGCACCGGATCTCTTTTTTTTCGATGAAAGCGGGTGCCTGTATGAAACCTGACTTGGGATCGGAGGTCTTAGCGCCTCTCTTTATGTCCCGTCCTCATCGTGTAGACAGGGATGCCATGGGAATTCATGGAAATCAACAGGAATTTGTGGACAAAAATGCTTCACGCGCGACCCAAGCTCACCCAACCTCGCGATTTTGAGAGCAATTTTGTGGGTGATGACACCATATTTAGGATATCAATCCAGAACCAACCACCAAATAAAGCGCCCCTTTAGGCGCCAAACTTTTTCCCAAGTTTTCCCAACTTTTTTCCACAGAAGGTCAAGAGCGCCCCATAACAGCCCGATCAAAAGGGCAAATCTCCGCCGTTCTGAAACTGATTCGGCGCAAAACCGCCGCGATTCCCATGCGGATCCCATGCATTCCCAGCGGGACTTCCCATATCTTTCCCACAAAATCCCAAACCGCTTCGCAACACTGCGAAACGTTGCATACCTAACCGCTTGGCTTGCCCGGGCATGGCTTCTAGGGTGCCCCTACCCGAGCACCGGACTTTTGGAGACGACATGGGGCTGCTTGACCCAACCGCCACGGCCAGCATGATCCGCAAGGCACAGAAGCGCGGCAAACACATCCAGTTTGCCGCCCTGCCGTACCGCATCCACAAGGGAAAAGCCGAAGTTCTGCTGATCACCTCACGCGGCACCCGTCAGTGGCTGCTGCCGAAGGGCTGGCCGATGGCCGACCTGAAGCCCCACAAAGCCGCTGCGCAGGAAGCCTGGGAAGAAGCGGGCATTCTGGGCCGCGCGCGCAAGCATTGTTTGGGCACCTACCGCTACCGCAAAACCCGCGGCCCCAAACGCGGCCAAACCATTCGGGTGCTTGTGTACCCTCTGGAAGTGGATAAGCTCGCGCGCATCTATCCAGAAACCGGCCAACGGGACCGCAAATGGCTGCGTCCAAAAAAGGCCGCCAAACGCATCGCCCACCCCGAACTCGCCAAACTGGTGCGCAGCTTTGACCCAGCGACAATCTCCGCCAAAGGCTAACCCCCGTCGCTTGATCCCAACCGCCCCCACGCCTATGTTCGCGCCACTGAACATGGGCACCATCACAGCAAAATGATCAACTACACTCTGAAATGCGCCAACGACCACCGCTTTGACAGCTGGTTTCAATCCGCCGCCGCCTTTGACAAACTCAAGGCTGCGGGCATGGTGGCCTGCGCCGTCTGTGGTGACACCAATGTAGAGAAGGCGATGATGGCCCCGCGCGTGCGCCCCGCCCGCTCCGCCGCCGCCAAACCGCAAGAGACCACACCAGCCCCGACACCCGAAGCCGCAACCGCACCCGGCCCGCTGAGCCAACCCGCCTCTCCAGCCGAACAAGCCCTCAAAGAGCTGCGCGACCATGTCGAGGCCAATTCCGACTATGTTGGCAAAGACTTCGCCAGCGAGGCCCGCGCCATGCATGACGGCGACGCCCCT
Organism: Shimia sp.; assembly: GCF_022448905.1. Lineage (GTDB taxonomy): Bacteria > Pseudomonadota > Alphaproteobacteria > Rhodobacterales > Rhodobacteraceae > Shimia. The sequence continues at coordinate 352,847 of NZ_JAKVCW010000002.1, forward strand.
GAACGGCCAATTTATGGCGAAGCCAAGATTGAAGAGGCCAAAGCCCTGATCGAAGATGGCGTGCCCGTTGCACCACTGCCCTTTAACATCGGTCGCAAAACCAACTGATCTCACACACATACAGGAGCCACCCCATGCATGTCCTCATCACCGGCGCCAATCGCGGCATTGGACTGGCCCTCGATCAAATCCTACGCGCGCAAGGACACCAGGTCACCGGCACCAGCCGTGCGGGCGGCGAATGCCTAAAACTGGACGTGACCGATGCGGACAGCCAACGCGCCATGGCACAGGCTTTGGACACCCAACCGATTGACCTGCTGGTCTGCAATGCAGGCGTATTCCTCGACAAAGGCCAGAACCTCGCGGACGGCTATGCGCCAGACCTCTGGGCACAGACCTTTGCCGCCAATGTCACTGGCGTGTTTCTGACCGTGCAAAACCTGCTGCCCAACCTGCAGCTGGCCCAAAACCCAAAAATCGCGATCATCTCATCGCAAATGGGCTCCTCCACCAAAGTTGGCGGTGGCGGCTACATCTATCGCGCCTCCAAAGCGGCGGCCCTGAACCTCGGCCTCAATCTGGCACAAGACCTCAAGCATATCGGCATTGCCGTCGGCATCTATCACCCCGGCTGGGTGAAGACCGATATGGGTGGCGAAGGCGGTGACATCACTGTGGCGGAGTCGGCAACCGGCCTGGTCGACCGCTTCCATGCCCTGAGCCTTGAGACGACCGGCTGCTTTGAAACCTGGGACGGGCGCGCGCACCCGGTCTGATCCCGCATTCTCATTCCTTCAAATATCCCGGGGAGGAGGCGCATCCTCTGTGCCGGAGGGGCTGGCCCCTCCTCTCCCCCTGCCGTCAAGCCTTGCGTCCCCGACACATGCGCCGCCCTGACGCGCCAATCTGCCTTGCCTCGGAGCCCCCAAGCGCGTAAACCGCCTGCGACTTACGAACTAAGGACGCGCCATGCCCGTACTTGTGATGAAATTCGGCGGCACCTCTGTCGCCAACCTGGACCGCATCCGCCGCGCCGCCAAACGCGTCGGGGTTGAGGTGGCCAAAGGCTATGACGTGATTGTCATTGTCTCCGCCATGTCCGGTGAAACCAACAAACTTGTGGGCTATGTGGACGAAACCTCGCCGCTTTATGACGCCCGCGAGTATGACGCGGTGGTCAGCTCCGGCGAAAACGTCACCGCTGGCCTGATGGCGTTGACCCTGCAGGAAATGGATGTGCCCGCGCGCAGCTGGCAGGGCTGGCAAGTGCCGCTCAAAACCTCCTCTGCCCACAGCCAGGCCCGGATCGAAGAGATCCCGACCGACAACATCAACGCCAAATTTGGCGAAGGCATGCGCGTCGCCGTGGTTGCCGGCTTCCAGGGCATTTCCGAGGAAGGTCGCATCACCACGCTCGGCCGTGGCGGCTCCGACACCACAGCGGTGGCCTTTGCCGCCGCCTTTGATGCGGAACGCTGTGACATCTACACCGATGTGGACGGCGTCTACACCACCGACCCGCGCATCTGCTCCAAGGCGCGCAAACTGGACAAAATCGCCTTTGAAGAAATGCTGGAGCTCGCCTCTCTGGGCGCCAAGGTCCTGCAAACACGCTCTGTCGAGCTCGCCATGCGCTACAAGGTGAAACTGCGCGTGCTCAGCTCTTTTGAAGAACAATCCGACGAGGCCGGCACGCTGGTCTGCGATGAGGAGGAAATCATGGAATCCAATGTTGTGGCCGGTGTGGCCTACTCCCGCGACGAAGCCAAAATGACCTTGCTGTCCGTGGCCGACCGCCCCGGCATCGCCTCCATCATCTTTGGCTGCCTGTCTGACGCAGGCGTGAACGTCGACATGATTGTGCAGAACATCTCTGAAGATGGCCGCACAGACATGACCTACTCCCTGCCGACAGATCAGGTGAAACGCGCCGAAACCGCGCTGGACGAGCTCAAAACCTCCGGCGGCCTGAACTTTGCCGAATTGGTGATCGACGAAGACGTCTCCAAGGTCTCCGTTGTGGGCATCGGCATGCGCTCCCAGTCCGGCGTCGCGGCCAAGATGTTCAAAGTGCTCTCTGACGAGGGCGTGAACATCAAAGTCATCACCACCTCGGAGATCAAAATCTCCGTGCTGATTGACCGCAAATACATGGAACTGGCGGTGCAGGCCTTGCACGACGCCTTTGAACTGGAAAAAGCGGCGTAAGCCGCGCTGCAAAATGTCAACGCGCGGCCCAAAGGGTCGCGCGTTTTTCTTTCAGGACACAAGCCGCCCGAATTTGCGGCATTTCGCCACTTTTTACAGCATAATGCCCAATTCGATGCTACGCTTTGCTACACCGCAGCAAGCCACCCTGCGCAAGCTTTTCCCCGTCAATCAACACGCTCGTCCAAGTTTTTGAATTTTCTTCACAAAAATCGCTGCAACGCGGCGTATTATTGCAACCAAGACAGCCATATAAACCGTTTTGATTCCACGATTGTTGTGATCTATTCGGCGCCGAGTAGTGACAAGGACCACACCTCACCATGGTGCAAAAAACCGAAACCGAGAGCCGCAAACTTTTGGGGCGCCTGCGCGATGCCTTGGCCGAAGACAGCGCCGGTCAGGAGCGCCTGGACAAAATCACCCATCTGATTGCCACCTCCATGGGCACAGAGGTGTGCTCGATCTATCTGTTTCGCGATGAGGACACGCTAGAGCTCTGCGCCACCGAAGGCCTGAACGCAGAAGCGGTCCACCAGACCCGCATGCGTGTTGGCGAAGGCCTTGTCGGCCGCGTGGCCCGCACCTCCAAAGTGGTGAACACCGATGACGCGCCCAGCGCCAAAGGCTTCCGCTACATGCCGGAAACCGGCGAGGAGATTTACTCCAGCTTCTGCGGCGTGCCGGTGCAGCGCCTTGGCGACAACCTCGGCGTATTGGTTGTGCAATCCAAAGACAAACGTGGGTATTCCGCTGATGAAGTCTATGCGCTGGAAGTGGTCGCCATGGTGCTCGCTGAGATGACCGAACTTGGCGCGTTTGTCGGCGAAGGCGCCGCCATGAGCGCCTTGCACCAGCAATCGGAGCTGTTTCGCGGCACCTCAGGCCAAGAAGGCGCCTCCGAAGGCCACGTCTGGCTGCATGAACCTCGCGTCGTGGTCACCAACCCCGTGGCGGATGACCCAGACGTAGAGCTCACCCGCCTGAACGAGGCGGTCGAAGAGCTGCGCGTTGGCGTCGACAAAATGCTTGATGGCGCCAAACGCGGTGACAAAGAACAGCTGGAAGTGCTTGAAGCCTACCGCATGTTTGCCAACTCCAAAGGCTGGATGAAGCGTATGGAGCAGGACATCGCGCGCGGCCTGTCCGCAGAGGCGGCTGTCGAAAAAGAACAATCCACCGCCCGCGCCCGCATGGAGCAGGTCACCGATCAGTATCTGCGCGAACGCCTGCACGATCTGGACGATCTCTCCAACCGCCTGCTGCGCATCCTGACCGGCCAAGGCAGCGAGACCGGCGCAGACATGCCCGCTGCTCCCATCCTGATCGCGCGCAACATCGGCCCCGGTGAATTACTGGAATATGGCCGCAATCTCAAAGGCATCGTGCTGGAAGAGGGCTCCGTCGGCAGCCACGCCGCGATCGTTGCCCGCGCGCTGGCAATCCCCTTGGTGATCCACGCCGACAAAATCACCACCGAGGCACTCAATGGCGACCACATCATGGTCGACGGCGATCAGGGCATCGTGCACCTGCGCCCCGACGACACGGTTGTGACCGCCTTCCGCGACAAGATCGCCATGGCTGCCAAGGCACAGGAACGCTACGCCAGCATCCGCGACAAAGAGGCCAAGAGCCGCGATGGCGCGGTGGTGCACCTCACCATGAACGCAGGATTGATGGCCGACTTGCCGTCGCTGCAATCCTCCGGTGCCGAAGGTGTGGGCCTGTTCCGCACCGAGCTGCAATTCCTGATCCGCAACCAAATGCCCAAACGGACCGAACTGGCGCAGCTTTATGCACGCGTTATGGACGCCGCCGACGGCAAACGCGTGGTCTTCCGCACACTCGACATTGGCTCCGACAAAGTCCTGCCCTACATGGCCCCGCAAGACGAACCTAACCCGGCGCTTGGCTGGCGCGCAGTGCGTGTGGCCTTGGACAAACCCGGCGTGATGCGCATGCAGCTTCAGGCGCTTTTGCGTGCCGCCAACGGACGCCCGCTCACCATCATGTTCCCCTTCATCGCGCAATATGAAGAATACAAAATGGCCCGCGCCGAAGTGGACAAGGCGATTGAACGCGAGATGATCCTTGGCCACCCGCTGCCGTCAGAGATCGAAGTGGGCGCGATGCTGGAAACACCATCATTGGGCTTTGCGCCCAAGAAATTCTACGAAGAAGTCGACTTCCTCTCCATTGGCGGCAACGACCTGAAACAGTTCTTCTTTGCCGCGGATCGTGAAAACGAGCGGGTGCGCCGCCGCTATGACACGCTCAACGTCAGCTTCCTGACCTTCCTGGAAGGCATTGTGAACCGCTGCATCGACACCGGCACACCGCTCAGCTTCTGTGGCGAAGATGCCGGCCGCCCAATTGAGGCTGTCTGCCTTGCTGCTATGGGTCTGCGCAACCTGTCAATGCGCCCGGCTTCCATTGGCCCGGTGAAAAGCCTGATCCGTCGGGTCGATCTGGGTGAGCTGCGCCGCGTGATCCACGCTGCGCGTGAGCGGGGCGAACAGTCCGTGCGCCCCGACGTGATGGAATACCTGCGCAACAGCGGATAAACACCTTACTTCGCTCGGGAAAAGGCGTGCGTTGCACGCCGCCGAGCATCTCCCCACTGGCCGTCAGGGGCTTGTGTAGCAAGCTCCCGAGAGGTGACCGCCCCCATGGGCGGGCGATTTTGGCCTGATTTGTCATGCCCCAAAAGTGGTTTTGGATGGAGAGCTCGGTTCATATTCGACAGGCGAGATCGCCCACCCACGGTCAGGCGTTGCCCGGCTAGTCTTTCCCCAACCGCTTGCGCATCCCGTCAACCAGCACCTCCGGTGACACATCTGCCTCCACCGCCAGTTTGCGCAGGCCAAAATGCACATGCGCGATGTCCTGATAATAACTGGTGTAGGCGTAGTTCGTCGCCGCGCCTGCCGCCGCGCCAATCACCGGCACCATCTGCGCCGCCAGCTTCTGCCCCAAAACCGGCGCCAGTTTGGGCACAATCACCGTGCTGATCCATTTGGTGCCGCCCATCGCCAATCCTGCCCGCTGCTCCAGCATCGCCAAATCCGCGCCGCGATCTTCCTCAAACGGCCCATTCGCGGCCAATACGCGCACGCAATCAAACCGTACGCTCTCATGGCTTGGGTCAAACCCATATTGCACCGCCACGCCCTGAATCGCGCGCAACAGCACCGTCACCGTGATCGGCAGCTCCGCCAGCGACGAGGTCACGCCCCCGGCCCCACCCGCCGCGCCCAGCGCCGCCGTAACGCTGGCGTTGATCCAATCCGGCTGATCTTTGACCAAGCCCCGGCTGCCATCGGCCCATTTCACGGCCTGCATCAAAGCCACCTCCGTAGCCCCACCCAGCCCGTCCTGCACCTCACCCGGCAAGCTCTTGAGCAACCCGCTCACCGGCATGCCCAACACGCCCAGCACTTTCATGCCCAGCCCACTGGCCCCGCCATAGCGCTTGGCCAGCGCGTCTAGTTCGGAACTTACGTCAATGTCTTGGTCCGGAACATCCGGCAAAATCTCGATTTGGGTCATGGGTATAGAGGTAGGGTAATTGGCCGCTGGTTCAACTATGCAGGATAGAAAGGCCATTCCTGAGAGGTTATAGACTTGCAAGAATATCAGGGACTGCCCAAAGTCGCCTTCGAGCCAACATCGCGGCGGAGGCACCAAGAAGTCGCGCGCAACTGATTTCCAATTACAAAATTTGACTTCTGAAACACGACGTAAACAACCATGACGCAATTTAGATTTCTGCTATTTTTGATCTTATTTCTTGCTCCATCGGATAGAGCAGAAGCATGGTCCTGCTCCGAATGGCCTCCTGCTATACGTGAGAACAGCCAAAACGCTCCAACCCAACAGCAGTTACTGCGTCATCATTCCATCGCTCTTTCCAGTCGGTTGCCAAATACACTTGCTGAAGGGGAGAAAATAGTCGTTGGAAAGTTCACACGAAACACGTCCACTCCCTTTCTTCACGAAAAACAACTTGAAGACGTTCGAGCTATGTTATGGCCTCCGACTTAAAAGGTCAAAATGCCTTTCCAAATTGAATACACTTACTTAGATGCATACAGTTTTTCGGGCCATAAGTTGGAAGGCTCAACGTTAGTCCAATTTACTTCTGGTTCCGTCGATTTGCGCGTAACCATCTCTGCGGAATACGAAGGAATTGTAGATGTTCTGCCGACGACGGAGCATGACGTTATAGGGGTACTGAAACCCGGGGGTGCCGGGCGAAAGTTTGAGCTCACAACTTCGCACTGTCCGAGCTACATACAAATTGAGCCAGCTCAGCTTTCTGACTTATTGAAATGCTACGAAGAAGCGATGTGTCGCTGATTTGGCGGCATCTGCTGAACAGTGTCCCGTTTAGTCGGCATGCGTGGCGGCCACACTCTCCACATCCCCAAAAACATCGTCCCAAGCGCCCTCAACAAGCGCGCGGCCCAGTACCCGCTCGGGATTGGTCGGCGGCGGCATCACCACGCCGTCCAGTTTCTCAAAGCCAAACCGCTTGTAATACGGCGCATCACCCACCAGCATCACCCGCTCCCAGCCCAAAGGCTGCGCCCGTTGCAAGCTGTCCTCAATCAGCAAACCACCCAAGCCCTCGCCCTGATGCGTCGGGTGCACTGCCACGGGCCCCAGCAACAACGCCGTCGCAGCGCCAATTCGAACCGGCCAATAGCGGATCGCTCCGGCCAAAATCCCCTCGGCATCGCGCGCCACCAAGGACAGCCCCGCTACAGGGTCCACACCATCGCGCAAACGATAGGACGACAAGGCCTCACGCCCCGGCGCAAAGCAGAGGTCATACAGCGCCTCCACTTCCCACCAATCGTCCTTCGTTTCCACTGCCAGCGTAAACACCTGCGCGCCTCTTGCCCGTCTGAAATTTTGCGGTTTCCTCGCCCCTAACATGGCGTTACGACTGCCTGCAAACCAATATGGAGTCAGTCCGATGTTCTATCAGCCCAAAGACGGCCACGGCCTGCCGCACAACCCGTTCAAAGCCATCGTCAGCCCGCGCCCAATCGCCTGGGTCTCCACCCAGGACACAAACGGCGTGCGCAACCTCGCGCCTTACTCGTTTTTCAATGCGCTCGCGGACAATCCCGCGCAGGTGATGTTTGCCTCCACCGGCAAGAAGGACGATCAGGCTGAGGGCAAAGACAGCTTGTCCAATATCCGCGCCACAGGCGTGTTCTGCGTGAACATCGTCGAAGAGAGCATCCGCGACGCGATGAACATCTCCTCCGGACCGCTGGGCAAAGATGAGGACGAGTTTGTGGCCGCAGGCCTGGAAGCCACACAATGTGACACCATCGACTGCCCCCGCCTTGTGGGGGCGCCTGCATCTCTGGAATGCCGCCTGACCCAGATTGTGCCTCTCTTGGGAGAGAACAACTTTATGGCCATTGGCGAAGTGACCGGCGTACACCTGCGCGACAACTGTATTGTGGATGGTATTTTTGACGTCACCACCTACCGCCCGCTGAGCCGCCTTGGCTACAAGGACTATGCGGTGGTCGACAACACCTTCACCCTCGCCCGCCCCGATCAATAAGCAAGGGGCCTCAGGCGCGAGGGACATTTGATAAGGAGGGCCACATGCCCCTTCCCGATCCCAAAACCGCCTTTCCGATCACCCTGCCCGATGGCAGCAAACACGCAGGCACGGTGTTGCTGTCTGCGGTGATCGATCAAGACAACATCAAAGTAGGGGACTACACCTACGCCTCCGACTTTGATCCACCAGAGGATTGGGCACAGCGTCTTGTGCCCTACCTCTATCCCTTCAGCCAAGGCACGCTGGACATCGGCAGGTTCTGCCAGATCGCGCATGGCGTGCGGTTTATCACCAGCTCCGCCAACCACGCCATGGACGGGCTAAGTTGTTACCCTTTCCCAATCTTTGGCGAGACCGTGCCGGAGGGCTACCAGCCCGACAAACGCGACACGATTATCGGGCATGATGTGTGGCTCGGCTACGGCGCGATGGTGACGGCAGGCGCGCAAATCGGCCACGGCGCCATCATCGGCGCAGGTGCCGTGGTGCGTGGCACGGTGCCCCCCTATGGCATCGTCACCGGCAATCCCGGAACTGTGGTGAAAAAGCGCTTTGATGACGCGACTATTGCCGCGCTTTTGGACATCGCGTGGTGGGACTGGCCCAAAGAAACAATCGAGCGCGCGATCCCGGCCATCATGGCCAGTGACATCGACCGGCTAAAGGCGGTCTAAAACACCACCTCAGCCAGTGTGATCCACACCGGCAGGCTTATCGCCCCCAACAAAGTTGTCTGTGCCACCAGTGTCGCGGACAACTCCCGATCTGCGCCAAAGCCCGAGGCCAGCACATGCGCCGCACTCGCGGTCGGCAAAGCCGCCCAGATCACCAGCACCACCGCCACGCCGCTCTCCAGCCCCAACCCAAGCGCCAGCACCAGTGCTGCAACCGGCATCACCAAGAGCTTGGTGGCGCAGATGATGCCGCTAAACGCATCCAGCCGCGCCAGCGCCCCCCAATTCATCGTCGCCCCCACCGAGATCAACGCAATCGGAATGGCCGCGGCTGCCAACATCTCCAGGGGGGCCAAGACCGGCGCCGGGATCGTCAGGCCTGACAGCCCCACCAGCACGCCACCAAGTGAGGCGATCAAAAACGGATTAAGCGCCACTTTCTTGACTGTGCCCCACAGCCCAAAACTGCCGCCCCGGCTCAGCGCGCTGACCGCGAACACATTGGCCATCGGCACCGCCATACCAATCGCCACCGCCATCACGCCCGCGTCGGCCTTATCCGTGGTGGCAATCGCAATAAACGCCAACGCCGTGTTGAACCGCCACGCGGTCTGCCACGCTCCGGCAAAGTCCAAAAACCGCTCGGGCCCAAACCGCCGTGCGCCATAGCCCACCACCAAGCCCACGGCCAACAGCGCCCAGACCAAAGGCGCAATGCCCACCACCTGAGCGACTTCCAAAGGTCGCTGGCTTGCTGCCACAAACAACAGCGCCGGAAACAGGATCTCAAAGTTGAGCTTGTCCAACCCTTGCCAGGCATTGGCCGACAAACGTTTGCGCAGCAGCCCACCCAGCCCAACAAGCAGGAACGACGGCAAAAGCCCGATCAGAATGGCAAGGAAAGTCATGAGGGTTGCTCCGGTGTGGTCCCATTCCTATTGCGCCTGTTCCTGCCAAGAAACAAGAGGCGCGCCTGACCCTAGGTGTGTGCAAAGCGCCCTCCTGTGGGGAGGGTCGGGCGCGCCTCGGCTTCTCCGAGGCAAGAGACGGCAACAAAAAAGGGCCAGCCTCTCGGCCAGCCCATTTCTTAGTCATCTGTTGCTGCGATCAGTGACCGCCGCCAAACACCCCGGTTTTCACCGGATAGTCCACGGCAATCTGATACTCGGGGTCATCGTCACTATCGACCATCAAGTTGCCCGCTTTGGTCAGCAGCTCGTGGCAATCCCGGCTCAGGTGACGCAGCACAACCTGCTTGCCCGCCGCCTCATACTTGGCTGCCACCGCTTCAATTGCCTGCAACGCGGACTGGTCCACCACGCGCGACCGGGCGAAATCCACAATCACATGCTCCGGATCGGCGTCCACAGCGAACAGCTCGCTAAAGCCCTCAGCAGAGCCAAAGAACAGCGGCCCTTCGATCTCATAAACCTTCGCGCCCGGATCGCTCTCGCTCTCACGGGTGTTCGCGTGGATGCGCCGTGCGTTCTGCCAGCTGTAGGCCAGCGCGCTCACGATCACGCCGACGACCACCGCCACCGCAAGGTCTTCCAGCACGGTCACCACCGTCACCAGCACAATCACAAAGGCGTCCATCCGTGGCACACGGCGCATGATCTGGAAGCTGTTCCAGGCAAAAGTGCCGATCACCACCATGAACATCACGCCCACCAGCGCAGCCAGCGGAATACGCTCAATCAACGGGCTTGCGACAACGATAAACGCCAACAGGAACAACGCAGCACAAATACCTGCGATCCGCGTGCGACCACCGGATTTCACGTTGATCATCGACTGACCAATCATCGCACAGCCGCCCATGCCGCCAAAGAAGCCGGTCACTACGTTCGCCGTCCCCTGCGCGATACATTCTTGCGACGCGCCACCGCGCTTGCCGGTCATCTCACCCACAAGGTTCAGCGTCAGCAGGCTCTCGATCAGGCCAATCGCCGCCAGGATCACCGCATACGGCAGGATGATGTAGAGCGTTTCAAGGTTGAACGGCGCCAACAGCGCTGGTGGATAAATCCCCTCGCCTTCGCCAAACGGAATGTGGAAGCTCGGCAGGCCGCCCTTGATGGAGGCCATATCGCCCACGGTTGGCACATTGATGCCAAACACAATCACAATGATCGCGGTGATGCCAATGCCCCCCAGTGGCGCTGGAATGGCTTTGGTCAGCTTTGGCAGCCCCCAGATGATGCCCATGGTCAACGCCACAAGCCCCAACATCATCGCCATCTGTGGTCCTGCCAGCCATGCGTCGGTGTTAGCCGGGTCTTTAAACTGCGTCAGCTGTGCGAGGAAAATCACAATCGCCAGACCGTTCACAAAGCCAAGCATCACCGGATGTGGTACAAGGCGGATGAATTTACCCCAATGCAACGCGCCCGCGATGATCTGCAAAATCCCCATCAGGATCACGGTCGCAAACAGATACTCCACGCCATGCTCGGCCACCAAGGCCACCATCACCACCGCCAACGCACCGGTTGCGCCGGAGATCATGCCCGGACGGCCACCGATCAACGCGGTGATCAGACCGACCAAAAACGCCGCGTACAAGCCCACCAGCGGGTGCACCCCAGCCACAAAGGCAAAGGCCACAGCTTCTGGCACAAGCGCCAGCGCCACGGTCAGGCCGGAGAGCACTTCTGTCTTGATCCGGTTTGGAGTGAACCCTTCGTCCTGCATGATCGAAAGGTTGGGAGGAGAAATATTCTTGGCCAGCATGGCCAACGCCGCGCGTCTCATGAGTGTACCTGCGTAAATCTGGGAGTGTTCGCTTTGCGGCCTCCCTAGCCGGTTTGCCCTTAACAAACAATAGCGGCGACCGGCCCGACGCCCCGTCAGAGGCTTTTGCACCACGTTCCGCCGCGCCACTGCCCCCGCTGCCGCCCAATTCGGCATTTTCCTTCACAGATTGCTGACGCCACGTGATTGGACAGCCAAGCCTATGAAATGAAGAGTGCCGCCAACGCGTACCGTTTCAGGAGTCCCCCATGCGCTGGCTCTTTGCCCTCACTCTGGCCGCAACTCCCCTCGCCGCTCAGGATCAGGCAGGCAACGACCGCCCCTCCAATTGGCGCGTAACCCACCACGCAATCCATGACCTCTGGAACACGCTGTGTGACGAGCGCGACGAAAATGGCACGCTGGCGCAACGCTGTTACATCCGACGCGTGGACGTGTTCTCACCGCAACCAAACTTTGCCGCGCAGTTCTTCTTCCTGACCCAATCCGACGATGACCGCCCTGAAATCGAGTTCGGACTGGAGCTCGGCACCCTCACCGCCCCCGGCAACTTCCGCATCGAACGCGATGGCACCTCCGTCTGGCACACCAACCGGGTCGGCTGTCTAACCGGCACCGGATGCACCTTCGACGGCGACGCCGCAGAAACCTTGCTGGCGGAGATGCGCACTGGAGGCGACTTCCGCTTCACCTTTCGCGATCGCCATGGCGCCTCCCAAGACCTCACGTGGCCGCTTACCGGCTTTGAAGCCGCTTTCGCCTATTACCGTGCCCAACTTGCAAAACGCGGCTTGTCCCAACCCTGATGCCATCCAAATTTGCACCGTCGCGATACAGACGCATTACAGACGAGTTACCGACCCGGCTATTCCTTGCAATTCCGGCCTCTTGTCCGCACAACTTTGCCCAACGATTAGCACTGGGAGACGGGCATGACTGAGGCCACCAAAGAAACCATGATCGCCGTCATTGGCGGCTCTGGCATCTATGACATCGACGGGCTGGAAGACGCCACATGGCAGGCGGTAGAAAGCCCCTTTGGCACCCCATCTGATGAGATCCTCACCGGCCGTTTGAACGGCGTGAAAATGGCCTTCCTGCCACGCCACGGCCGTGGCCACGTGCACACGCCAACCTCCGTGCCTTACCGCGCCAACATCGACGCGCTCAAACGCCTTGGCGTGACCGATGTGATCTCCGTTTCCGCCACAGGCTCCTTCCGCGAAGAAATGGCGCCGGGCGATTTTGTTATTGTGGATCAATTCATTGACCGCACCTTCGCGCGCGAAAAATCCTTCTTTGGCCCCGGCCTTGTCGCTCACGTCAGCGTCGCCCACCCGACCTGCCCGCGCCTCTCAGACGCCTGCTTCACCGCTGCCACTGACGCTGGCATCAAGGTGCACAAAGGCGGCACCTATCTCGCGATGGAAGGTCCACAGTTCTCCACTTTGGCCGAAAGCAAAATGTACCGCGAAAGCTGGGGCGCGGATGTGATTGGCATGACCAACATGCCCGAAGCCAAATTGGCCCGCGAAGCCGAGCTCTGCTACGCCTCGGTGGCCATGGTCACCGACTATGACAGCTGGCATCCGGAGCATGGCGAAGTGGATGTCACTGAAATCATTGCCACATTGACCGGCAACAGTGAGAAAGCCCGCAACCTTGTGCGTGGCCTGCCTGCCCTCCTAGGAGCGGAACGCGCCGACTGTGAACACGGTTGCGACAAAGCGCTGGAGTTTGCCATCATGACCGCTCCGGACAAACGTGACCCAGAAATGATCGCCAAACTGGATGCGGTCGCAGGTCGCGTGCTCGCAGGCTAATTGCCGCTAGACCAAAGTCCAATTCATCTGTTTGATAGGGCCTGTTGATTCATCTGCAGGCCCTGTCTTATGTCCCTCGATCTCTGGCTGACCTTTGTCGCCGCCTCCACCGCGCTCTTGCTGATCCCCGGCCCCACCATCCTGTTGGTGCTCAGCTACGCGCTCACCCAAGGACGCAAAGTCGCCGTCGCCACCGCTGCCGGAGTGGCCCTGGGCGATCTGATTGCCATGACCGCCTCGCTGATGGGCTTGGGCGCCATCGTACTGGCCTCCGCCACCGCCTTTATGGTCCTCAAATGGGTGGGCGCCGTGTATCTTGTCTGGCTTGGTTTCAAAATGCTGCGCAGCGCCGGTCAGGCCCATTTGGGCGACATCAGCAAATCCGCAGACCTGCCCGCACGCGGCGTCTTTGGTCATGCCGCCGCCGTCACCGCGCTGAACCCTAAAAGCATCGGTTTCTTCATTGCCTTTGTGCCGCAGTTCATTGACCCAACCGCAGCCATGTTGCCGCAGTTCTCCATCCTCATCAGCACGTTTGTCTCCCTCGCCGCTCTCAATGCGCTGACCTATGCGCTCTTGGCCGATCGGCTGCGCAGTCGTATCGAGAAACCGTCCGTGATGCGCGGCCTAACCCGCATCGGTGGCATCACGTTAATGGGCATGGGGGTGCTGACAGCAACACTGAAACGTGCTGCTTAGCGTTTGTTTTTCTTCATAAACTTTCGGATAAAGCCGCGAATTTCCCGCGCGGCACTTGTGTCCATATCCTTGCACAGATCAACAAAGGCATCGCGCTCCTTCTTGTCGAGCCGCAGGATCAGCTGACTGTCCTTCTTGGCTTTGGACTTCACTTTGACCTTGGACTTACACTTAGGCTTTGCCTTCGCTTTGCCCTTGTCCGACTGCCCCGCGTCTGTTGATCCCATGTGACACCCACCCAAGCTGCATCCCTGTCCCAAATCGGCTTACAGAGGGGATGCGCCCTCCGTCCAGAGCAAACTCTCTCCACCGCGACAAACTCCGCCCTTGCGCGCCGCGCTTGCATCCGCCAAACCTGCTGCGTCTGAAATTTAACCCCGGAACCAAAGATGCCTAAAAGCGCCGACGTCAAAGACTACATCCGCACCATTGTCGATTTCCCGCATGAAGGCATCATGTTCCGCGATGTCACCACGCTGTTTGCGGACCCGCGCGGGTTCCGCATGGCGATTGACCAAATGCTGCACCCTTACGCCGGCACCCGCATCGACAAGGTGGTTGGGCTTGAGGCACGTGGGTTTATCCTTGGCGGCGCGATTGCCCACCAATTGAGCGTTGGCTTTGTGCCCATCCGCAAAAAGGGCAAACTGCCCGGCACCACCATCTCGCAGGATTACAAGCTCGAGTACGGTGAGGCGATTGTCGAGATCCACGACGACGCCATCCAGCCCGGTGAGCAAATCCTCGTGGTCGATGACCTGCTGGCCACCGGCGGCACCGCTGAGGCGGGTATCAAGCTGATCGAACGGCTGGGCGGCGAGATCATCAGCTGCTCCTTTATCATCGACCTGCCGGAGCTTGGCGGCCGTAAGAAACTTGAAGCCATGGGCATGGATGTCTCCGTGCTCTGCGAATTCGAGGGCCTGTAAGAGGGGCTTTGCCCCGTCGCCTTGGGCGACTCCCCAGGATACTTGCAGAATGAGAAGACCTAGGGCGCGAGCACCGCGCCCGGGTTCATGATCCCGTTCGGGTCCAGCGCTGTTTTGATGGCCCGCATCGCCGCCAGCCGTGTCGGGTCCGCGTATGTCTCCAAATCACCAACCTTGAGCCGCCCAACACCGTGTTCGGCGCTGAATGAACCTCCGTACTGATGCACCAGATCATAAATCTGCGCGCTCAGATCGTGGCGAATATCGTCATAGTCATGCCGATCGCCGCCTTTGGGCGGGAACAGGTTGTAATGCAAATTACCATCGCCAAGATGCCCGAAACAGTTGATGCGCAGCGGACATTGCGCGGCAATTTTGGCGCTCATCTCTGTGATAAACTCGGGCAGCGCTTCCAGCGGCAGGGAAATGTCATGGCTTGCCACCGAGCCAATCGCCTTATTGGCCACCGGAATATGCTCTCGAAGGTTCCAGAAGTCGTCCTGCTGGCGCGCACTCTGTGCGATCAGCCCGTCCGCGACCAAGCCTTCTTCAAGCGCTTCGCCAAACAAATCTTCCAGAAGGCCCTCCGCCCCCGATCCGGTGCCCACCTCGATCAGCACCGACCACTCTGGCGCAGCCTCAAACGGCAGGCGCACGTCCGGCAAGGTTTCGACCACAAAATCCATACCGTTCTGATGCATCAACTCAAACGCCGAAACGGATTCCCCTGCGATGTCCCGCGCCATGGCCAACAGGCGCAGGGCCGCTGTCGGGTCGGTCACCACCATGATCGCCGTGGCCACCGATTTTGGCCGCGCAAACAGCTTCAGCGTCGCCGCCGTGATCACGCCCAAAGTGCCCTCCGCGCCGACGAGGAGGTTGCGCAGATCATAGCCGGTGTTGTCTTTGCGCAGCCGCGTCAGCCCGTGCCAGATTTCGCCGGTAGGCAGCACCGCTTCCAGCCCCAAACACAGGTCCCGTGCATTGCCATAGCGCAGAACGTTCACGCCGCCAGCATTGGTCGCCAGATTGCCGCCAATCCGCGCTGTGCCTTCCGCCCCAAGCGACAGGGGAAACAACCGGTCGGCCGCTTCGGCCGCCGCCTGCACATCCTGCAGGATCACCCCTGCTTCCGCGATCATCACGTTTTCCAAAGGGCGCACGTCGCGCACCTTGTTCATGCGCTCCAGGGACAGGATCACCGGCTTGGCGCCTTCTTCCACAATCTGGCCGCCAACCAGCCCGGTTCCCCCGCCATAAGGCACCACTGGCACGCAAGCCGCGTTGCAGGCCTTTACAACAGTTGCGACCTCCTCGACCGAGCGCGGCAAGGCCACCACGCCACCGTTGCCAAAAGACCGCCCACGGGGCTCTTCCAAGTATCGCGGCTCCGGCCTACGCAAGGTGCCTTCCGGCAGCTGTTCGGACAGGGATTGGACAAAATCGGGGGAGACATCATGTAAACTCATGGCCCTGATCTACGCTGCCCTAGCGGCAAGGTCCACGCAAAATCCCTTACGGGTCTTGCAGATAGCGCGGCGCGAGCACTTTAATGGTGGGCCGATCCGGCAAGTCCCGTAGGCTGACGGTCAGACTAGAGCGCCCTTCGTTCTCGATCAGATACTCGTCCGACATGCCGGTCAGAAACGCGCTCAAGGTCCATTCCTCAAACCAATGCATCGGGATCACCACCTGCGCCTTGAGCCGCTTGAGCACCCGCATCATAGTGGGCACATCCAGGCTCATGCCCCCATCCACGGCCGCCATCACCACATCCAACCGGCCCAGGGCAGCATATTGCGCGTCGTTGGGCTCATGGTGCAGATGCCCCAAATGGCCAATGCACAGCCCCGCAACCTCAAAAACAAAGATCGAGTTGCCCTTTTCCTCCACCCCGCCAAAGCTGCGAATGTCGGTGGAGACATTGCGGATCAGCATCGAGCCCAAATCCAAGTGGTGCTCGATCCCCAGCCCATAATCTCCCCACCCCGGCAGGACATTGGGGATCGCGGGATCGGGATTGGCTGTCCAGTGTGTGGAATGCGCGTGGTTCATCGTGACCACATCCGGCACGAGCGTGGTGACGCCCAGAAACCCGGTGTAGTCGGTGACCACATCAATGCCGTCATGGCTCTGGATCAGGAAGGACGCATGGCTAATGTAGCTGATCCGCACCGCGTGCTTTTCTACTGGCTCGCGAAAGGATGCTTTGTGCAAATATTCAATACCAGGCACTTGCGCCAACGCGATACAATGGCTCGGCCGCCGATCCTGCGCATGTGCCGCCGTTGTCCAAATCAGTCCCAAAATAACAAGAAACCGCATTCTGCATTCCTCCCTGTTTCAGGCAGCCTAGCAGAAATCATCCCATTTGGCGTTCACGGTTTCTTGGGCTTCTTCTTTCCACAAATATCCTGGGGAAACCTCAGCACTGCTGAGGCTGGGGCAAAGCCCCTACTTCTGCCCTGCCAACGTGCGCCCACGCCGGTCATGGCGCAATGACGCGTACAACACATGGGTGCGCCAGCGGCCGTTGATCTGCAAATAGCTCTGCGCCACGCCTTCGTATTTGAACCCAGATTTCTCGAGCACGCCGCGGCTCGCCACATTCTCCGGCAAACAGGCTGCCTCAATGCGGCTCAGGTCCAGCCGCGTGAAAGCATGGTGCACCACCGCCTCAATCGCCTCGGCCATAAAGCCCTGTCGCGCAAAGGGCTGTCCCACCCAGTAGCCAAGCGTGCCAGCCTGCGCCGGTCCGCGACGGATGTTGTCGAGTGTGATTGCGCCAACCAGCCTGTAATCTTCGCGGCGAAACATAAACAGCGGCACGGCGCTGTCATTGCTAATCGAGCGCTGCGCCCAATAAACGCGATTGGTAAAGCTCTTGCGGCTCAGGTGGCTGCTGGCCCAAACCGGTTCCCAGGGAATGAGGAAATCCGCACTGGCAGAGCGCAGCTCCGCCCACTCGCGAAAATCCGCATGGATCGGCGGGCGCAAGGTCATGCGCTCGGTCTCGATCCGAACCCTGCGACGCGTCAGAAGCATTAAGCGGCGCGCCTCTCTTCCAAAGCGTCCAGCGCAGGCGCAGCGGACACCGGCCCATAAAGCGCCATCGCGCTGCGGGCTTGGCTCGCCATCTGTTCGGCCAAGCGGCGCACATCGGCGTCGCTCACCGCATCAATGCGCTCCACGGTTTCCGGCAAGCTCGGGATTTTGCCCCAGATTGCCAGCATCCGCGCCAAACGTTCCGCGCGGCTCGACGGGCTTTCCAGCCCCATCAACAAGCCTGCCTTCATCTGCGTGCGCGCCCGCGCGATCTCGACAGAGTTCATATCCTCGGCGGCGCGCTTGAGCTCATCAATGGTGATCTCGGCCAACTCGCCAATTTGCTCGCCCGAGGTGCCCGCATAGATCGTTGTCATGCCGGTGTCGGCATAAGCCCCGGTTTGGGCAAAGATCGCGTAGCACAGCCCGCGTTTTTCCCGCACTTCCTGGAAAAGACGGCTCGACATGCCGCCACCCAAAGCGCTCGAGTAAATCTGCGCTGTGTAGATGTCGGCGCTGCAATAATCCGGGCTTTCAAAGCCAATCGCAAAATGTGCCTGTTCCAACGCCTTTTCGGTGCGGTACTCGCCGCCGACAAATCGCGCGGGGACCAGTTCGATAGATGGCCCGCGTTCCAGATGCCCAAACATCTCCTCGGCCATGCGCACGATCGCGTCGTGATCCACCGCACCTGCCGCCGCCAAAATCATCCGCTCCGGACGGTAATGCTCGGTCACAAAAGCGGAAAGATCCTCGCGGCCAAAGCGGCGCACATGGTCGCCCTCGCCCAGGATGGTGCGGCCCATTGGCTGATCTGGGTACGCCCGCTCTTGCAGCCAATCAAAGACCACATCATCCGGCGTATCCAGCGCCTGACCGATCTCTTGCAAGATAACGCCCCGCTCAACCTCGATCTCGTTTGGATCAAAGATCGGGTTCAGCACAATGTCGCCCACCACATCCATGGCCAGCGCCACGTCGTTCTTCAGAACCCGCGCGTAATAGGCCGTAACCTCGCGGCTGGTGTAGGCGTTGATGTAGCCACCCACATCTTCGATGGTCTCAGCAATCTCCAACGCAGTCCGACGCTCCGTGCCTTTGAACGCCATATGCTCCAGAAAATGCGCAATGCCGTTTTGTGGCGCGCGCTCATGGCGCCCACCAGCGCTCACCCAAATGCCGATGCTGGCGCTTTCCAGCCCCGGCATATGTTCTGTTGCGATCTGAAACCCGTTCGCGAGTGTGTGCAGCTTGACTGTCAACGTTGTGCAATCCGTTCCTTGATGAGCGCTTCCAGCGCTCCCAGATCATTGGGAACACGGGTCACGCGTTCGTCTTTGTCCATCATATCCGCCATATGCGGCGGCAGTGCCGGACGTGCCCCCATCGCAGCTTCCACCGCGTCCGGGAACTTCGCCGGATGCGCCGTGGCCAAAGTGACCATAGGCACTTCGCCCAAATAGGCATTCGCGACCTTTACGCCAACTGCCGAGTGCGGGCAAAGCACTTCTGAGGTTGCGGTAAATGCGCTGGCGATGGTGGCGTTTGTTTCCTCTTCCGAGGCCCGGCCGCTGTCAAAATGCTCACGCAGCGTTTCCATCGCGCCTTGGGAGATCGCAAAGGAGCCATCCTTCAACTCTTCCATCAACTGCGCCACCGCGCCGCCATCACGGCCATAGGCGTCAAACAGCGCGCGCTCAAAATTGGAGCTGACCTGAATGTCCATAGACGGGCTGATCGACGGCGTCACGCCCTCTTTGGTGTAAGCCCCGGTTTCCATGGTGCGATGCAGGATGTCGTTTTGGTTGGTTGCGATGACCAGACGGTCAATCGGCAGCCCCATCTTCTTGGCGATGTAGCCTGCAAAAATGTCGCCGAAGTTACCAGTTGGCACGGTGAAGCTCACCTTGCGATATGGCGCGCCAAGGCTCACGGCGGAAGTGAAGTAATACACCACCTGCGCCAGCACCCGCGCCCAGTTGATCGAGTTCACACCGGCCAGCTTCACGCCATCGCGGAAGTCAAAGTCGTTGAACATGTCTTTAAGCTTGGCCTGACAGTCGTCAAAGTCGCCATCCAG
This sequence comes from Shimia sp., assembly GCF_022448905.1. Classification (GTDB taxonomy): domain Bacteria; phylum Pseudomonadota; class Alphaproteobacteria; order Rhodobacterales; family Rhodobacteraceae; genus Shimia. Next base: position 372,655 of record NZ_JAKVCW010000002.1, read on the forward strand.
CGCCAGCGCATGCACATTGGCGTCCTCTGGCGTGGTCATCTGTTTGCGCTGAATGTCGGACACCCGGCCATGCGGGAACAGGATGAACACATCCACATTGTCCAATCCGCGGAAAGCTTCAATAGCGGCAGAGCCGGTGTCACCCGAGGTCGCGCCCACAATGGTCACTCGCTCATTGCGGCGCGCCAGCGAGAATTGGAACAGCTGACCAATCAATTGCATCGCGAAATCTTTGAACGCCAGCGTTGGACCGTGGAACAGCTCCAGAAGATAGTGGTTCGGCGCCAACTGCACCAAGGGCGCGCGTGCGTCATGGCGGAAGTTCGCATAGGCCCGCGCAATGATGCCTTTGAACTCTTCATCGGTGAAGGCATCGCCCACAAACGGACGCATCACGACAAACGCGGCCTCTTCATACGACTTGCCCGCCAGTCCTGCGATCTCCTCGGCAGACAGCGTCGGAATGCTTTCTGGCACATACAGCCCACCGTCACGTGCGAGACCGGTCAACATGGCCTCTTCAAAGCTCAGCTCCGGGGCGTTTCCACGGGTCGAAATATATTTCACGTCTCTCAGGCCTTTTTGGTTTTGCGCATCCGGCGCAGGTAATACAGGGTCATCGCCACCCAGACAATTGCCAGTCCGTACCATGTCAGGACATATTCAAGGTGATTGTTGGGCAACGCGGCAGTGTCCACCGGCAAAGGCGTCGCAATCGCGCCCTTGTCACTGTCTTCCCGCACGATCAGCAGGACCGGCTCGGTGTTCAGAACCTCAGCCATCTGCTCCACATCACGGGCAAACCAGATGTTGCCGTCCACGTCATTGGCTGGGGTAAAACTGTCCCGCTCATCCGGCCAATGCAAGTTGCCCACCACTTCCACATCGTGTGCCTGACGCGCGGCGTCTTTGTCTTCGGTCTTGATCCAACCGCGATCAATCATGATCCGACGGCCACCTTCAGTCTCAAACGCCGACACCAGGCGATAGACAGCTCCGGCGTCCCGCGTGCTGGCCAACAGGTGGATTTCATCTTCGGTGATGGTGCCAGACACAGCCACCGGCAGGTACTTGTCCCGCTCCAAATCAATGGGCTCCGGCAGCGCCACAGGATCGCTCGCAATCCGCGCATTGATCTCCGCAATGACGCCTTCCTTCCAGGTCAGTCGCTGCAACTGCCATGTGCCCAGCGACACCAGCACCACCGTGCCCAGAATGCCAAAAAACAGCGGCCAGAACAGTCGACGCAAGACAGCGATCCTTCTTAGAAAGAAAAAGCGCGGCAGAACCTGCCGCGCTTTGCTTTAATCGTATCCGCTCTCAAGGATCAACCTTTAGCAGGTCGCCTTATTGGCCCCAGATGTACACGGCGGCAAACAGGAACAGCCAGACCACATCCACAAAGTGCCAGTACCAGGCAGCCGCCTCAAAACCGACGTGCTTTTCTTTGGTGAAATGACCCGCGTTCAGACGCAGCAGGCAGACAAACAAGAAGATCGTGCCGATCACAACGTGGAAACCGTGGAAGCCGGTCGCCATGAAGAAGGACGCGCCATAGATGTTGCCGGAGAAGCTGAACGCCGCGTGGCTGTACTCGTAGGCCTGGAAGAAGGTGAAGATCACACCCAGCAGAACCGCGATGATCAGACCGTTTTTCATGTCTTTGCGGTTGTCTTCATGCGCAAGCGCGTGGTGCGCCCAGGTCGCTGCACAACCGGAACACAGCAGGATCAGCGTGTTGATCAGCGGCAGGTGCCAAGGGTCAAAGGTCTCAATGCCCGCTGGTGGCCACGGGCCATCTACTGCCGGGCTGTTGCCGTTTGGATCCATCGGATACATGCGGTGCTTGAAGAAGGTCCAGAACCACGCCGCGAAGAACATGACTTCGGACATGATGAACAGGATGAAGCCGTAGCGCAGGCCGATCTGAACCACCAGCGTGTGATCGCCTACGTTGCTTTCTGCAATCACGTCAGCCCACCAGCCGAACATGACGTACAGAACCGCCACCAAGCCAATCAGGAACACCCAAGGTCCGCTGTCGTGCATCCACAATACTGCGCCAAACAGCATGATGAAACCACCAACGGCGCCCAGGAACGGCCACCATGAGGGGTTCAAAATATGATAATCGTGATCTTTTACGTGCGCCATTTTCTCAGTTTCCCTCGTTGGAAGGCTTGCCTATTAGTTTTGCTTTTACTCACCCGCTGTCGTCAAGGACGCCAGCTCTTCGGGCAAGTCTGTTTCATAGAAGGTGTATCCCAATGTGATCACCTTGATATATTTCGCGTCCCGGTCATCCACGATTTCCGGATCCACGTAAAAACTCACCGGCATCGTCACCCGCTCACCGGGTTGCAGCACCTGCTCTTCAAAGCAGAAGCAGTCGATCTTGGTGAAGAACCCACCCGCGTCATACGGCGCCACGTTGTAGCTCGCGGTGCCCGCAATCGGACGGTCAGTTGGGTTATAGGCCTCATAGAAGGCCAGGCCGGTCTCGCCGATGCGCACTTCCATCTCGCGCTGCATGGGTTTGAATTCCCACGCCATATCGCGTTCAATAGAGGCGTCAAAGCGGACCTTGATGGTTTTGTCGAGGATCACGTCGCTGCCAGCTTCGGCGGTGTTGGTCACGCCACCAAAGCCAGTCACACGGCAGAACCAATCGTAAAACGGCACAGACGCCCAGGCCAGCGCGCCCATGGTCACAACCACACCTACGGTCTGAACCAGCGTCTTTTTTTTCGGATCCATCGCCATCACTGCCCCCGCTGAATACTGGCGTTTTCAGGCTCATAGTCGCCGCGGGTGACTTTCACCACGGTCAGGCCAAAAACGATGACAATGAAGCTCACCAAGACCAGCGCAACCCCAAGGTTGCGACCAAACCGGCGCTTGTGCAGTTCGTGTTCCTCGCGAAAGCTCATCTGCTTACCATCCTCCGATGCCATAAGGGGCCAACGTGGCCTCCACCAAAATCGCACCAAAATGCAGGAACAGGTAAATCAGCGACAGGCCAAAGAACGCTTTCTCGCGCTTGTAGCCGTCGGCTTCGGAAATCTCTTCGTCACGCCGCCAGATCGAAATCGCACCGGCCACAAATAGGCCGTTCAGGATCAAGGCGGTGGTCAGGTAAATCGGGCCGCCCACACCGGTGAAGGCCATGCCAATCGCCACAACGGCGAGCAGCAGGGTGTAAACTAGGATGTGGTTGCGGGTCACGCGACGCCCATGGGTCACGTGCAACATTGGCACGCCCGCGTCTTTGTAGTCGGACTTCATGAACAGACACAGCGCCCAGAAATGCGGAGGGGTCCACATGAAGGTCAGCGTGAACATCAGCACACTTTCAATCGAAATGCCGCCGGTCACAACCGCCCAGCCGATCATCGGAGGGAAAGCACCCGCTGCGCCACCAATCACGATGTTCTGCGGGGTCCAGCGTTTGAGCCACATGGTGTAGATCACCACGTAGAAGAAAATCGTAAAGGCCAGCAGCGCCGCCGCGACCCAGTTGGCCGCCAGGCCCAACATCACCACCGCAAAACCCGACAGCGCCACTCCAACGGCCAGCGCCTCGCCCTCAGTCACTTTACCAGCAGGAATCGGGCGCTTCTGTGTGCGGGTCATCAAACGGTCGATGTCCGCGTCATACCACATGTTCAGCGCACCAGAGGCGCCACCGCCTACAGCGATAAACAAGATGGAGCAAAATGCCACAAACGGATGCACCGAGCCAGGCGCGGCCAGAAGGCCCACGGCGGCTGTGAACACCACCAGCGACATCACCCGCGGCTTCAGAAGGGCGAAATAGTCGCCAAACTCTGCGTCGCCGTGGCTGGCTCTGGCTTGCGTATTGATGCTTGCGTCGCTCATGCTCTGTCCTGTGTGTGAAAGGCGGACACCATAGCCCGCCTTGCGCGTCACAACCGGCGGAGACAGGCCCCGCCGATGGTAAGATTAGTCAGCCGAAGCCACTTCGATCGCTGGCAGGGTGGACATGTCACCCGCATACTCTTCGATCGCGCCTTTCAGCCACTCGTTGTATTTGTCCTCAGACACAACTTCGACGGTGATTGGCATGTAGGCGTGGTCCTTGCCGCAGAGTTCAGAACACTGACCAAAGTAGATGCCCTCTTTCTCCGCTTTGAACCACAGCTGTGCGATACGGCCAGGCACGGCGTCCTGCTTCACGCCAAAGGATGGGATGGTCCAGCTGTGGATCACGTCCGCACCGGTCACGTCCATGACAACGGTCTTGCCAATTGGCACAACCACTTTGGTGTCGGTTGCCAGCAGATACTCATCTTCGTTGTAGCCGTTTGCCGCCAGTTCTTCTTTCGCCAGCAGGAAGCTGTCAAACGCAAACTCGTGGTCGGTGTACTCATAGCCCCAGTACCACTGGTAACCGGTCACTTTGATGTGCACTTCGCCTTCCGGGATTTCCTGCTGGTTGAACAACACCGGCAGAGAGAAGGACCCGATCAGCACCAGAATCAGGATTGGGCCCAGGGTCCACGCGATTTCCAAAGGCGTGTTGTGGGTGAACGTACCCGGCGTTGGGTTGGCACGGCGGTTGTAGCGCACGATGCAGTAGATCAACAACGCGGTCACAAACACGGTGATGATGGTGATAATGGTCAGGATCAGACCGTCCAACGACTGAATCTGGCGGGCCAATTCGGTGGCCGCCGGTTGAAAACCAAGGCCCTTGGGCTCAGGTTTACCAATGGTTTCGGCGGCCTGCGCAAATGCGGGCGCCGCGGTTGTTGCTGCCATAAGGCCCAGGAATGTCGAGAGAATTCGCATGTGTCACCCTGATCGGTTGCGGTGTTGTTCTTGTCGGTTTCACAGAATCCCTCTTGCCTTCCGGCGGAATCCCGCTGTTGTTTCGCGCCTAAAAACCATATTCTCTCCCGTAGATAAAGATCGAAGCTTGCGTCAAACGGACGCTTTTTTGATTTAGATCAAATATAGAGGCTGACAGCATATGACCCAAACCCGCTTCCAACCCTTTGAAAATGCAATAGATGAGGGCACCGCCCTGCGGCATTTGCGCACTGCGACCAAGGGGGCAGATGATGGCGAGCTGTTTTTTGAACGCCGCAGTTCGGAAGCTTTGGTGTTTGATGACGGTCGGATCAAGACCGCAAGCTATGACGCCGCCGAAGGATTCGGCCTGCGCGCAGTGAATGGCGAGGTGGCTGGTTACGCCCATTCCTCCGAGATCAGCGAAGCCGCGATCAAACGCGCCGTTGACACCGCGCGGCTGGCCGTGGGCAACGGCGGTGGTACTCTGGCTGACGGCCCGACGCCCACCAACCGCAAGCTCTATACTGATGCCGATCCTATTGGCGGCATCGACTTCCCGGTGAAGATCGAAACCCTGCGCGACATCGACACCTTTGCCCGCGACCTTGATCCGCGTGTGGTGCAGGTCTCCGCCACTTTGGCGGCCTCACATCAGGAAGTGGTGATCCTGCGCCCGGATGGTCAGGTCATCACCGACACCCGCCCGATGACCCGTGTAAATGTCTCCGTAATTGTCGAGGAAAATGGCCGCCGCGAAAGCGGCTCCGCTGGCGGCGGCGGCCGCGTGGGTCTGGATGGTTTACTTGATCCTACTGATTGGCAGGCCAAAACCCGCGAGGCGCTGCGCATCGCCACGGTGAACCTCTCTGCGGTCCCTGCCCCGGCGGGACCAATGGAAGTGGTGCTTGGCCCAGGCTGGCCCGGCATTTTGCTGCATGAAGCTGTCGGCCACGGGTTAGAAGGCGACTTCAACCGCAAAGGCAGCTCCAAGTTCGCTGGCATGATTGGCAAGCAGGTCGCCTCCAAAGGCGTGACCGTGATTGATGACGGCACAATACCGGATCGCCGCGGCTCCATCACAGTTGATGACGAGGGCACACCGTCGGGCAAAACCACCCTGATCGAAGACGGCATTCTGGTGGGCTATATGCAAGACCGCCAAAACGCCCGCCTGATGGGCGTCGCCCCCACAGGAAATGGCCGCCGCGAAAGCTACGCCCACGCGCCCATGCCGCGCATGACCAACACCTATATGGAAGGCGGCAACGCCGATCCCGCGGATCTGGTCGCGTCTCTGAAAGACGGTATCTACGCCGTCGGTTTTGGCGGCGGTCAGGTCGACATCACCAACGGCAAGTTTGTTTTCTCCTGCACCGAAGCCTACCGTGTGGAGAACGGTAAAGTTGGCGCTCCCGTAAAAGGTGCCACATTAATAGGAGACGGCGCCACCGCCATGACCCAAATTAAAGGTCTGGGTAACGATATGGCGCTGGATCCGGGCATGGGGAACTGCGGCAAGGCCGGTCAATGGGTGCCGGTTGGTGTAGGCCAACCCACTGTTTTGATGGACGGTTTGACGGTTGGTGGCGCGGCGACCTAAGCGGTGACTGTCTAAAATGTGAGGGGAATTCGTTTTATTTGGTCAAAACTCAATTTTTTCCTGTTTGGTTTACGCGCTGTTAACCACTGCAAGCCTAAACCTAGTCTTGCAAGCAGGCGGAGTTGCGGATGACCGAAGATCGAATTTCTTCCACTCACCCCCAAATCCCACCCACCACGGAGGAAACGCGATTATCGCGGCTTCGCCTCTTGCGATCCCGTCGTGTCGGGGCAACTACATATCATAGATTGATGCGGGAGCATGGATCGGCAGAGGCGGCCCTAAACGCCCTGCCCGACATAGCAAGAACTGCTGGCGTGCCCCGGTACACCCCAACATCAATCGACGACGCAAAACGCGAACTGAATGACGGCCGTGCTCTTGGAGCGCGGCCGCTTTTCTTTGAGGACGCCGACTACCCCGCGCTGCTGAAGGAAATCCCGGACGCACCGCCAATGCTCTGGTGTCTCGGAAACACTTCCCTCCTGTCTCACCCAACTGTCGCCATCATCGGTGCCCGCAACGCGTCCTCTTTGGGCATGCGCATGGCCAAACGTTTGGCCGCAGACCTCGGCGACGCTGGCCTCACGGTGGTCTCCGGACTCGCCCGTGGTATCGACGCAACCGCCCACGAAGCCTCTTTGGACACCGGCAACATCGCCGTCTACGCAGGCGGCCTCAACCGGCCTTACCCGTCCAAGAACATCGACCTCGCAGAGCAAATTGCGGCGCAGGGCCTCTGCCTTTCGGAACAACGTCCAGACATGGAACCCCGCGCACGCCACTTCCCGGCCCGCAACCGGATCATCTCCGGCCTTGTGCGGGCTGTCGTAGTCGTCGAAGCCGCCGCCAAATCTGGCAGCTTGCTCACCGCGCGCATTGCGCTGGACCAGGGCCGCGACGTGCTGGCCGTGCCCGGACACCCGTTTGACGCCCGCGCCTCGGGCGCCAACATCCTGATCCGCGACGGCGCCACCTTAGTGCGCGGCGCAGAAGACGTGCTGGAGGTGCTCAACACCTTGCCCCTGCGCGCGCCCAAACAACCGGACATCCCACAAGACTCGCCGACAAACCGCCCAAACCGCAGCCTGCGCGACACCGCTGCGCTGCACAGCGAAATCCTGCAACGTCTAGGCCCCTCGCCAATCAGCGAAGACCAGTTGTCGCGCGACATGGTGCTCTCCCCCTCCGAGGTCACACCAGCGCTGCTTGATCTGGAAATGCACGGCAAGATCACCCGCCTGGCCGGCGGGCTGCTCTCCAAAACCTAAATTATGAACGAACTAGCGACACCACTCGGTCAGCACCGGGCCATAAGCCGCGCAATACTCCGGCGACGCCCACCAGGCCTCGCTCGACGACAGCGTATACTCCACCGCCACCCAAACATTGCCAGATTTCTGGTACATCACATCAATGTAAGGCTCTTCCCACTCTTCAAAGTAGTCGCCGCCCATGCGCCGCGAAATCGGCGTGGCGTTCAGATCAATCTTCCCGCCGCCCGGACGTTGCGCATAGAGTCGGCCATAGCCGACATCGCCTGCCACCCGCAAATCCTTGACCACAAATTGCACCGGCGCGCCCAGCCGCCACTCCGCAATCGGGCGGATCGCGCTCATCAAATCTTTGCGCACCTGCGTGCCCCGCGCCGGCTCGCTCCAGCTCTGAGCCAAGGCTCCGCCAGCCGCCGTTACCATCAAAACACCTGCCCAAATCAATCGCTTCATGTGTCAAAATCTCCCTCAATTGCGTGCACAGTGACACGCGAAAATCCGCTATGCATTGACAATCCCCCCTTTCGCCCCACATTTTTCGCCGCCATAAGGCTCGCGCCGAGTCGAGAGGAAAATGAATGCCAGTAGTTGTCGTAGAATCCCCAGCCAAAGCCAAAACTATTAATAAATACCTTGGCTCGGACTACACAGTATTAGCCTCCTACGGCCACATCCGCGACCTGCCCGCCAAAAACGGCTCGGTGGATCCGGACAACGATTTTGACATGCTGTGGGAGATCGCCAACAACTCCCGCCCTCATGTCAAAGCCATTGCCGACGCTCTGAAAAACGACAACGAACTGATCCTCGCAACCGACCCTGATCGCGAAGGCGAAGCGATCAGCTGGCACCTCGAGGAAGCCCTGCGCAAGCGCCGCGCCATCAAGAAGGACACCAATGTGTCCCGCGTGGTGTTCAACGCGATCACCAAATCCGCCATCACCGAGGCCATGCAAAACCCGCGTCAGGTGGATCAACCGCTGGTGGACGCCTATCTGGCCCGCCGCGCACTCGATTACCTTGTCGGCTTCAACCTCTCTCCCGTGCTGTGGCGCAAACTGCCCGGCGCGCGCTCTGCAGGCCGCGTACAGTCGGTCTGCCTGCGCCTGATCGTGGAGCGCGAGATGGAAATCGAGGCGTTTAACGCCCGCGAATACTGGTCCGTAAAGGCCCAGCTTTCCACGCCCCGCAACCAAGAGTTTGAGGCCCGCCTCACCGTGCTGGGCGGCGAGAAGCTCGACAAATACGCGCTGGAAAACTCCACCGCCGCTGAACTCGCTGTGCAAGCGATCCAAAGCCGCGACCTGTCTGTGGCCCGCGTGGAGGCCAAACCCGCCTCCCGCAACCCGTCCGCGCCGTTTATGACCTCGACCCTTCAGCAGGAAGCCAGCCGCAAATTTGGCATGGGCGCAAAACACTGCATGAGCACCGCCCAGCGCCTCTATGAGGCCGGCTACATCACCTATATGCGGACCGACGGCATCGACATGGCGCCGGAGGCCGTACAGGGCGCGCGCGACGCCATCGAAGCGCTCTACGGCAAGGACTACGTGCCTGCCAAGCCCCGGATTTATAAGAACAAAGCCAAGAATGCTCAGGAAGCGCACGAGTGTATCCGCCCCACGGATATGATGCGCAAGCCGTCTGACCTGAAGGTCTCTGAGGACGACCAGCGCAAGCTCTACGACCTGATCTGGAAACGCACCCTGGCCTGCCAGATGGAAGGCGCCCGCATGGAGCGCACCACCGTGGACATCGCCTCGCAAGACAAGCAAATTGAGCTGCGCGCCACCGGTCAGGTGGTGCTGTTTGACGGCTTCATGCGCGTTTACGAAGAAGGCCGCGACGATCAGGTTGTGGATGATGACGACGGCAAGCGTCTGCCACAGATCATGCAGGGCGAAAACATCGCCAAAAACGCCGTCTCCCCGGAGCAGCACTTCACCCAGCCTCCGCCCCGCTACACCGAGGCGACGCTGGTAAAAAAAATGGAAGAGCTCGGCATCGGCCGCCCCTCCACCTACGCATCGGTGATCACCACCATCCAAGACCGCGACTACGTCCGAAAAGAGAAAAACCGCCTCTTCCCTGAGGACAAAGGCCGCATCGTGACGATCTTCCTGGTGAATTTCTTCCGCAAATACGTCGGCTATGAGTTCACCGCCAACCTCGAAGAAGAGCTCGATGACGTCTCCGCCGGCGACCGCAACTACAAAAACGTGCTGTCCCGCTTCTGGAAAGATTTTCATGCGGCCATCGCCGAAACCAGCGATCTGCGCATCTCCGAGGTGCTCGACATCCTCGACGACGCGCTAGCGCCTCAATTGTACCCGCCGCGCGAAGACGGCACCGACCCGCGCGTCTGCCCCAAATGCGGCGCAGGCCAGCTGCACCTGAAAACCTCCCGGACCGGCGGCTTTGTCGGCTGCGGCAACTACCCGGAATGCAACTACACCCGTCCTATCTCCGGCGAGGGTGCAGAAGGCTACGAAAAAGTGCTGGGCGAGGACGATGGTGACGAAATCCATCTGAAATCCGGCCGTTTTGGCCCCTACGTGCAACGCGGTGAAGCCACACCGGAAAACAAAAAGCCGCCGCGTTCTTCTCTGCCAAAACAAGGCAAAGAGTTCCTGCCCGGTTGGGGGCCCAACGAGGTCACCCTGGAACAGGCTGTCACCTTGCTGACCCTACCGCGCGAGATTGGCATGCACCCGGACGGCGGCGTGATCGCGTCCAATCTGGGACGCTTTGGCCCCTACATCATGCACCAACTGCCTGACGAGGAAAAACCGGTCTACGCCAACCTCAAAGACACGCTCGACGTGTTTGAGATCGGCATGAACCGCGCCATGGAAATGATCACTGAGAAGCGTAACAACCCGGGCCGTGGTCGCCGCGCCGCCGCCAAGGCTTTGCGTGAGCTCGGCGAACACCCCGATGCCGGTGGTCCGGTCAACATCATGGACGGCCGCTATGGCCCTTATGTGAAATGGGAAAAAGTCAACGCCACGATCCCCAAAGAGATCGATGTGAAAGACGTGACCATGGAACAGGCTGTGGAATGGATCACCGAAAAGGCGGGTAAGAAACCGGCCAAAAAGAAAGCCGCTGCCAAGAAAAAACCGGCAGCAAAAAAGAAGGCACCCGCCAAAAAAGCCGCTGCCAAGAAATGAAAAAGGCCCCGCTACGGGGCCTTTTTTTTCGCGCCAAGCACCCTGCCCTATTTCGGTTCGAACGCCGCCCCCATCAGCCGATTGAGAACGCCTTCAAACACAGTTGGGTCCGCTCCCGATTGCGCAACCTCCAGTGCGGCACGATCAAACGCTGCGGACAGCACCACCGCCATTGCGGCAAGCGTCTCTTCATCGTGATCGGGATGCGCGGCCTTCAGCCCCACTAAGAGCGATTGCCGCCCACCGCCTGCGTCGATCCGATCCATCTCAGCCGCCCCGAGCACCGCAGGCCCATCAACAAGCAACAACTGCGCCCGCGCCGCATCGCTCATCGCGTCAAAAAAAGCACGGCTGCCTTCCGCAAGCGCATCCAGCGTGTCCACTGTGGTGCTGGCCGTATCAATGACTTCGGTTACCGCTTGCGCTTCTGCTTCCACAACCGCCCGAAACAAGGCCTGTTTGTCCTCAAAGTGATGGTACAGCGCCCCGCGCGTCGCCCCGGCCATGCGTACAATCTCGGGTGTGCTGGCCTCCGCGTATCCCTTCTCCACAAACAGCGCACGAGCGGCCTCAATCAAACGCGCACGCATCTGCGCCCGTCTTTCGGCATTGGGAGTCCGGGTTGATTTTTCTTGCATACATACGGCCTGTTTGTTTATTACATACATACTGTATGTTTTTACCAAGGAATCGCTGACAATGAAACCCACCCAGTTTTACCCCGTCCTGCAAACCAACGATGTGGCGGGCACCGCAGCCTTCTACGAAACCCATTTTGGCTTTTCACAAGCCTTCACCTCCGATTGGTATGTTCATTTGCAAAGCAACGCTGATCCGTCTGTGAACCTCGCCATTCTGGACGGCACCCACGAAACCATCCCTGACGTCGGACGCGGTCTCACCACCAGCATGTTGCTCAATTTCGAGGTTGAAGACGCCGCCGCGGAGTGCGATCGCCTGACCAAACTCGGCCTAGAAGTGGTCAAACCGCTGATCGATGAGGATTTCGGCCAGCGCCACTTCATCTTGCGTGACCCCAATGGCGTACTGATCGATGTGATCACCCCGATCCCGCCCAGCGCTGCCTTTGCCGCACAATACAGCGCCGATGCTCTGCCGGCCTGACACACAAGCATCTTCGCGGGCGCCCTGCCGTGCCCGCCCCACTACCCACAAACGCCCGTAGTAATACCGGACACCCCCTGCTGGCGTTGACTCATCTCCGCCCCGCCGTCACTACTCTCCCCAATTTCCGGATAAGGGGAGACATCCATGAAAAAGGTATATGCAAAGGCCGCTGAGGCGCTGGACGGCGTTCTGAGCGACGGCATGTTCATTGCCTCAGGCGGCTTTGGCCTCTGCGGCATTCCCGAGCTTCTGCTCGACGCAATCAAAGACAGCGGCGTCAAAGACCTGACGTTTGCCTCCAACAACGCGGGCGTTGATGACTTCGGCATCGGCATCCTGTTGCAGACCAAACAGGTCAAAAAGATGATCAGCTCCTACGTGGGCGAAAACGCAGAATTCATGCGCCAGTACCTCTCCGGTGAGCTGGAGCTGGAATTCAACCCACAGGGCACCCTGGCCGAGCGCATGCGCGCTGGCGGCGCCGGTATCCCGGGCTTCTTCACCAAGACCGGCGTCGGCACCGTGATTGCCGAAGGCAAGCTGGAAAAGCAGTTCCCCACCGGTCCTGACGGCGCGATGGAAGACTACATCATGGAAGAAGGCATCTTTGCCGATCTCGCCATTGTGAAAGCCTGGAAAGCGGATGAAACCGGCAACCTCGTGTTCCGCAAAACCGCCCGCAACTTCAACGCCCCTGCGGCCACCTGCGGCAAGATCTGCATCGTGGAAGTTGAAGAAATCGTGCCCACTGGCTCGCTGGACCCGGACAGCATCCACCTGCCCGGCATCTACGTGCACCGCATCATTCAAGGTGATCACGAAAAACGTATCGAACAGCGCACCGTACGCCCGCGTGAGGAGGCATAATCATGGCTTGGGATCGCAATCAAATGGCGGCGCGCGCCGCACAAGAACTGCAAGACGGCTGGTATGTGAACCTCGGCATCGGCATCCCGACGCTGGTCTCCAACCACATCCCCGAAGGCGTCGAAGTCACGCTGCAATCAGAAAACGGCATGCTGGGCATGGGCCCCTTCCCGATCGAAGGTGAAGAAGACGCCGACCTGATCAACGCCGGCAAGCAGACCATCACCGAACTGCCCCAGACCGCGTATTTTGACTCGGCGCAGTCCTTCGCGATGATCCGCGGCGGCAAAATCGCCATGGCCATCTTGGGCGCCATGGAAGTGGCTGAAAACGGCGATTTGGCCAACTGGATGATCCCCGGCAAGCTTGTCAAAGGCATGGGCGGCGCGATGGATCTGGTGGCCGGCGTCGGCCGCGTGGTGGTTGTGATGGATCACGCCAACAAACACGGCGTCTCCAAAGTGCTGAAAGAGTGCACCCTGCCGCTGACCGGCAAAGGCGTGGTCGACCGCATCATCACCAATCTGGGTGTGTTGGACGTGGTTGAAGGCGGCCTGAAAATCGTCGAATGCGCCGATGGTGTGAGCGAGGACGAACTGCGCGCCGCAACTGAAGCGACCATCGTGAACTAAGCCTAACGCGGCGATAAAATCACAAAGCCCTGCCAGATTTGGCGGGGCTTTTTTGCGCTTGGACCCCAAGTAAATCGGGTTTGATCCAGCTTTTATATTCTCAATCGATTGAGGCCCTGACTTGACAAGGACCGGACGAGCTCTTCAGCAGTCACTTCCTGAACGGCTACGCCGGACCGAAGCGCAAGCGCAGCAGCCGCGCCTGTGGCCTGCCCCATTGCCATGCACTGTGGCATTCCGCGCACCGAAGCAAACGCCACAGAGTCTGCCGACAAAATGCGGCCGGCAAACATCAGGTTTGTAATCCGTTCCGGCACAAGCGATCGAAACGGAATAGTATAAAACTGACCGGGTTCGATGGCCGCCAAATGCGTCATATCCCCTTCAGCGCGCATAACATCATCGATCGGGTTGTCGCAGGCCACAATCCCATCCCGGAACTTGGTCGCGTCCGCCAAGTCTTTCCCGGTCAACCGATACTGACCTTGCAGTTTCCGTGTCTCGCGCACCCCCACTGTAGGAGAGAGCATCGACATATGCGCCTTGTCAAAACCGGGGACATCACTCTTCAGGAATTGCGCCAACTTGTGACATCGTCTGCGCCCTTCCTGAGTTGCCGCGCTCACAGCAACAGGGTCTGTGCCGTCAACGCCCCGAACATGCACGGAATTGCAAAAAACCGTGCCTTCGTGAAAGCCTCGCATCAGATACAGCTTTGCCAAGTCACTGTGTAGCCGACCCTCCGCAATCCCTTTCGCCGCAAACTTCTGAAAATACGGATCCGGATCAGCAAAGGCCCGGTTCCATTCCACCCCCACCATGAAGAACGAAATTGTCACGGCCATCATGTTTCCCGACGCGTCGCCCAAGGCAAAGGGCACGCCCGCTTTGGCGGAGATATCGCCATCCCCGGAACAATCAATGACGATTTTTGGCTCAAGGCTGAAAGGTCCATGCCTATCACAGCATTGGACCAAAGAGATCGTGTCGCCATTCATTTCGGGGCTGACTGCGATTGCCCCTAATCGTGTCCGAACACCTGCTTCTTCAAGCATTTCAAACATTGTCAGTGTGGCAACGTCATGGTCATAGATGATTTCGGGACCGAAATTCTCCAACGTACAGTCCCGTTTTGCGGCCGCTGGGGGGACCATCTGTGTGAGCCGCTCCGTGAGTTCTTCAATGAGCCCGCCAATGATCTGATTCGTCGGGTAGGCGCCTCCCCAGGGCATCCCAGGACAAAACGCCATGACACCACCGACCTTGCTTGTCGCCTCTAACAGTGTCACCTCAAGCCCTTGGCGCGCTGCCGCGATGGCGGCTCCAAAACCTGCCGTACCGCCTCCAATCACAAGAACATCGGTTCGCTCTGTCCTGATCGTCATCTGAGGTCCTTTTGTCCAAGAAACGCATCTCACTCAACGATGAATAGCCCCTCGTTTCAAGTCGGGAAGACACCAAAGCGCCGCCTGTAAAATCACCCTTTGGAAGGCACTTTTTTAGGAGTCGCCTCGCAACATCCCCCGCAATTCCGTCTTCAACACCTTCCCATAGTTGTTCTTCGGCAAGCGCTCCACCTGCACATAATCCTTCGGCCGTTTGAACCGCGCCATCTCCGTCAGACAATGCGCCTGCAACGCCGCCACATCCAGCGCGCCATCACAGACCACAAAGGCAACCACATCCTCGCCCCACTCCGGGTGCGGCCTGCCCACCACGGACACCTCCACCACAGACGGATGCGTCAGCAGCACCTCTTCCACCTCACGTGGATAAATATTGGTCCCCCCGGAAATGATCAGGTCTTTGGAGCGATCCTTCAGCGTCAGATACCCCGCGCCGTCCAAAACGCCCATATCGCCCGTGTGCAGCCACCCGTCTTTCAGCGCCGCCTTCGAGGCCGCCGCGTTGCGCCAATACCCAGGCATTACCGCATCCCCGCGCGCAAGGATTTCGCCCACCTCACCCGCAGGCAAAAGCCCCGCCGAGCCACCAATCGCCAGCTCCACCACCGATTGCGCCCGACCAACCGACGCCAGCTGAGCCACATCCCCGCGCGCCACCTCATCTTTGCTCAACGCGGTGATGCACATCGGGCATTCACCCTGCCCGTAGATCTGCGCAAACACCGGCCCGAAGTGATCCACGGCCTCGCGGATGTCCTCCACATACATCGGCCCGCCACCATAGACGACGGTGCGTAGTCCAGAGCCATCAGCGCCCATCGCCTTGGCGACCTGCGTCATGCGTTTCACCATCGTGGGCGCAGCAAACATATGCACCCGCCCAAAATGCGCGGCGAGATCAAAAATCTCCGCCTCGTCAAAGCCGCCACTTTCCGGCACCACATGCCGCGCGCCTTTGAGCACATGCATCACGTTGTAGAGCCCGGCCCCATGGCTCATTGGCGCGGCATAAAGCGCTGTGTCCTCCGCGGTCACCTGATCCACATCGGCAAAATAGCTCATCGCCATGGCAACAAGCATGCGATGGGTGATCATCACGCCTTTGGGCCGTCCTGTTGTGCCGGACGTGTAAAACAGCCAGCACAGGTCACCAGGCTTGCGGTCTACAATCGCTCCACCGTCAACGCGTTCCTCCGGTACCAAGGCGCAAGCCACGTCACAGACCTCCGAGAGATCTGTCTCAAAGCGTTCGGACACAAAACACAGCTGAGCCTCCGCATCCTGCAAAATCCACGCTGCTTCTTTCGGATGCAGCTTGGCGTTGATCGGGACCGCCACTGCCCCGGCTGCCCAAATGCCATAAAGCGCAATCAGATACTCGGGGCAATTTTTCATAAACACCCCAACCCGATCGCCAGCTTGCACCCCTTGTGCGTCCAGCCACTGCGCCACCCCCAGCGCACGGCTCAGAAACCCGCCATAGGTCTCGACACAGCGCTGCCCCTCAAAAATCGCCTGCCGCTCCGGCGCACGCTGCGCCGCGCGCACCAACCATGTCGCAATATTCATAGCGGTCCCCCCTCTCCCCAACCTCAGCAAGCCGCAAGACCAGCCGCACTGCAATCCCGTAAAACCACCAGTGCCCGCCCCATCCAAAAGGTAACGGCTTTTTAGCACTCTCATGCTCAGGTGACGCCGGAACTTAAATGCTCATTCAATTTTTGGAGTCACCATGCAAAAATCCACGCTTTTTGCTGCCGCTCTCGCGGCCCTCGCCACCACAGCTTCGGCCGAAACGGTCAAACTGACCACGCTGGAATGGCCCCCATATGTGAACGCCGACGGCTCCGGCACATCGACGAACGCTGTCACCGCCGCCTTTGCCGCCGCAGGCGACGAGGTCGTGGCTGAGGTCTTCCCATGGAACCGCGCCGTGAACCTCGCCGCCAAAGATCCAAACTACCTGGGCCTTTACCCGGAATACTATGACGCCGGTGCCGACGCCGAAAAAGGCGGCGACCGCTGCGTCTACTCCGCCCCATTTGGCACCTCGCCGGTAGGCTTCATCCACCGCAAAGACAACGCCTTTAGCTGGTCCTCCCACGACGATCTCGGCAACTACCGCATTGGCGTGGTCGAAGGCTACATCAACGAAGCCCGCTTTGATGCCATGGTTGCAGACGGCTCACTGAAAGTGGACGCAGGCCCAACCGACGCCTCAAACGTGGAAAAAGTCGCCGCCGGCCGCATGGACGCCGCCGTGATCGACCGCAACGTGTTTGAACATATGCTCGCCAGCGAGCCGCGACTGGCCAAACACGCCGACGCGCTGGTGTTCCACGAAACCCCATTGGCCAACCACAACCTGCTGGTCTGTTTTGAAAACTCCGACGCAGGCCGCACCGCCCGCGACCGCTTCAATTCCGGCCTGTAAGACAACCAATCACCACACGACGGCGCGCGTAATAGGCGCGCCGTTTTTCTTTGCGCCTTCCCCTTTGCGCACACCTGTGCCATCACTGCCCGATGGAACTAAACGCCCTCGCCTTTGATCACGCCCCTGTCGGGCTCTGCATTCTGGAAAACCGTATCATCCAGCGGGTGAACCTGCGGTTTGGTGAGATGTTTGGCATCGCGCCGGAAGGCTGCGCAAACCGCTCTATTGCTGACTTCTACGCCTCTGATGAAGATTTCCAGAAACTTGGCAAAAAGGTCTACACCACCATGGGCAACACCGGTCGCTATAGCGACGAACGTGTGATGCAGCGCATGGACAAAACCCTTTTTTGGTGCCGCGTCCGGGGACAGTCCACGTCACCGGAAAGCCCTTTCTACAAAAGCGTTTGGTCTTTTGCTGACCTCTCTGAGGACCGCCCCGTTGTGGAACTCACCCAGCGCGAACGCCAGGTCGCCATTCTGACCTGCCGCGGCATGACCTCCAAAGAGATCGGGCTGGAGCTGGACCTGTCCTATCGCACGGTCGAAGAATACCGCGCCCGCCTTCTGCGCAAGTTCAATGCCCGCAAATTGGCCGAATTGGTGGCCAAACTGTCCGGAATGCCACTTTAGGCTCTGGCCCCACTCCTTTTGTACATCAGGCGTCAAATCCGCAAAATATCAGTGGTTTGGCACGCGCCGACAATAGTGGAGCTATTTTCAAGCGGGCCAAGCCTCTGAGATGACGCGGATTTGGCGTCCGTAGGATTTGGCAGATTTGCCGCCTGACGTCCTCGCAATGCCTTGAGATAGAACCACTATCCCAGCGCCATCGTTCGTTGTCAGACAGAAAATCTGCCAAACCTGTCGTGCAAAAGGAGTGGGGCCAGAGCCTAATCGACTTTCAGGGCTGGAAACTCCGTCCATTTCCCCCCATCTGAACCCCAGTTCAGCTTTCCTAGGGGCAGCTTTTTCTCTATAAGCGCCGCAGGGGAAACCAATAAGACTCAACAGCGCTTAAGCGCGTAGGGGATAGAAACGGAAAATGAGCAAAAAAAATCACGACTCTGATGTGGCCTTTATTTCTGCTTTGGCAGAGCTGCTGCGCGAAAACGACCTGACCGAACTGGAAGTGATGCGCGAGTATGGCGAAGACGACAGCCTGAACGTCCGTGTCAGCCGCCAGACGCAAGTAGTTGCCGCCGCACCTGCGGCCGTTGCAGCCCCAGCCGCCGCGCCAGCACCTGCCGCCGCCGCACCAGCCGCAGCGCCTGCTGCCGCACCGGCCGCTTCTGAGGACGATCCTGCCAGCCACCCAGGCGCAGTGACCTCGCCAATGGTTGGCACCGTGTATCTCGCACCAGAGCCAGGCGCCGCACCGTTCGCCACCGTGGGCCAGACCGTATCTGAGGGCGACACCCTGCTGATCGTGGAAGCCATGAAAACCATGAACCACATCCCGGCGCCAAAATCCGGCACCGTGAAGCGCATTCTGGTGGGCGACGGCGACACCGTGGAATATGGCGCACCGCTGGCGATCATCGAGTAAGGCGTTCTCATGTTTGACAAAATCCTGATCGCAAACCGCGGAGAGATCGCCCTGCGCGTGATCCGTGCGTGCCGCGAAATGGGCATCAAATCGGTTGCGGTGCACTCCACTGCGGACGCCGACGCGATGCACGTGCGCATGGCGGATGAGGCCATCTGCATCGGCCCGGCCCCCGGCACCGACAGTTACCTGAACATGGCGGCCATCATCGCCGCCTGCGAAGTCACCGGCGCGCAAGCGATCCACCCGGGCTACGGCTTCCTCAGCGAAAACGCCAACTTCGTGCAGATCATCGAAGACCACGGCCTGACCTTCATCGGCCCAACTGCGGAACACATCCGCATCATGGGCGATAAAATCACCGCCAAAGACACCATGATCAAACTCGGCGTGCCCTGCGTGCCGGGTTCTGATGGTGGCGTGCCTGATCTTGCAACCGCCAAGAAGCTTGGCGAAGAGATGGGCTATCCGGTGATCATCAAA
This sequence comes from Shimia sp., assembly GCF_022448905.1. GTDB lineage: Bacteria > Pseudomonadota > Alphaproteobacteria > Rhodobacterales > Rhodobacteraceae > Shimia. Next base: position 392,018 of record NZ_JAKVCW010000002.1, read on the forward strand.
GCCACCGCCGGTGGTGGTGGTCGCGGCATGAAAGTGGCCCAGACGGCTGCCGACATGGAAAGCGCGTTTATGACCGCCCGTGCGGAAGGCAAAGCTGCCTTTGGCAACGATGAGGTCTACATCGAGAAGTACCTCACCACACCGCGCCACATCGAGATTCAGGTCTTTGGGGACGGCAAAGGCAAAGCGGTGCACCTGGGCGAGCGCGATTGCTCCTTGCAGCGGCGTCACCAGAAGGTCTTTGAAGAGGCCCCCGGCCCCTCCATCACTCCGGAAGAGCGTGCCAAGATCGGTAAGGTCTGTGCGGATGCGGTTGCCAAAATCAACTACATCGGCGCGGGCACCATCGAGTTCCTCTATGAAAACGGCGAATTCTATTTCATCGAAATGAACACCCGTCTTCAGGTGGAACACCCGGTGACCGAAGGCATCTTTGGTGTCGACCTCGTGCGCGAGCAAATCCGCGTCGCGGCCGGTCTGGACATGTCCTTTGAGCAAGATGAGTTGGAAATCAACGGCCACGCCATTGAGGTTCGCATCAACGCTGAGAAACTGCCAGAGTTCGCCCCGCGTCCCGGTAAGATCACCGCGTATCACGCGCCCGGTGGTCTAGGCGTGCGGATGGATAGCGCGCTCTATGACGGCTACAACATCCCGCCTTACTACGACAGCTTGATCGGCAAGCTGATTGTGCATGGTCGTGACCGGGCCGAGGCGCTGGCGCGTCTGGACCGGGCCTTGGGTGAGCTGATCATCGACGGCATCGACACCACGACGCCGCTGTTCCACGCCCTGCTTCAGGAAAAAGACATCCACACCGGCGAATACAACATTCACTGGTTGGAGAAATGGCTCGAAGCCAACATGGCTGAGGGCTAATCCTGCTTGGGCGCGCATCATGAGTGAGGTCACACCGGACCTTTTGATGCGCGCCTATGGCATGGGAGTCTTCCCCATGTCCGAAAACCGCGACGACCCGGACATCTTTTGGGTGGACCCGATCCGCCGCGGCATCTTCCCTCTCGACAGCTTCCACATCTCCCGCAGCCTCGCCAAGCGCATCCGTCGTGGCGGCTACGCAGTCTCGCTCAACGCGGACTTCGAAGGCGTGCTGGAAGGCTGCGCCGACCGCGATGAGACGTGGATCAACGCGCAAATTCACGCCCTCTACATGGCGCTGCACGCACGCGGAGAGGCCCACTCATTGGAGGTCTGGGATCGCGATGAGTTGGTGGGGGGCGTCTACGGCGTAACCCTTGGTGGGGCCTTCTTTGGCGAGAGCATGTTCTCCCGCAGAACGGATGCGTCCAAAATAGCCCTGGCCTATCTGATCGAGCACCTGCGCCGCTGTGGTTTTACGCTGTTTGACACACAGTTTGTGACCGATCACCTGATCTCATTGGGGGCGATCGAAATCCCGCGTGCGGACTATCACAAGATGCTAACATGGGCGCTGCGGCATGACGCCGACATCACGGCTCACTCGTTGCCGTCACCCTCAGAGGTGCTCTCCGCGTCCACCTGAGCCAAGCCCGTGCAGCGCAAAACCCAAACGTCATAGCGGGCATGATCCAGCGCACTTAGCGCGGGAGATGACGCCACCATCCAGCCCTGGAACACATTGGCACCCGAGCCCTGCTCCTCATAGACCGAGATAAAGGCAAAGGCATCGCCATTTGGGTTTTCGCTCGGATGTCGGCATTGCGCCATATCCACGCGCAACGTGCCAAAGTTCACCGAATAGCCGTTATCCAATTCAAAGTCCGCCACCTGCCCGGTCAGCTTGTCCAGCCCCCGCAGCAACGCACCCTTGCCCACCGTGGCAGCGACCACGCTCTCGCTTTTGACATCGCCCAGCGGAATATCCAGCGTCTCATATTTGAGCGGCTCGATCTCCAGCATCTCGATCTGGATGTCCTGCGCCTGTGCCATCGCCGGCAGCAGTGTTGCCGCAGCCAAGGTTGCCCACTTAGTCATCGTCACCACCGCTCACAAACTTCAGAAGCAGCGAAATCAGGCTCACCGAACTCTGCGTATCCTCGATCTCGTCTCCGGCTTCAAAATTAAACGGCGAGCCACCTGGCAGAATTTCCACAAAATTCCCACCCAACAGGCCTTCAGACGAAATCACCACGGCGCTGTCATCCGGCAACGCGATACCATCCAGCACACTAAAGGTGGTCAATGCACGGAAGGTCTGAGGATCAAGCTGAATGTCGGTTACTGTGCCAATCTTCACACCAGCGAGCCGCACATCCGTGCCCACGCTGACGCCCTCAATCGAACGGAAGGACGCGTTGAGCCCATAACCGCCACCGCTCTGCCCCACGGAGGCAAACTGCGCGCTGTAAAGCATGAACCCGGCAGCCAAAGCCACCACGGCGGCACCGACAAATGTCTCTGTACGTACGGCGGACATAAAACTTACTCGGGGCTCCATGCCTCATAGTCAGACCGTTCCACCGGCGCCTTACCTTGCGCGCGAATGGTGCCCGCAGGCGCATAGGCCAGCGCGGTCCCGGTCACGTTTTCCTGATGCGGAATTTCCCACTCTTTGTGCTTGAGCGGTTTCTGGCTTGGCACCTCGTCAAAGGTCCGGTGCAACCAACCATGCCAATCAGCACTCACACGGCTCGCTTCCACTTCGCCGTTGAAAATCACCCAGCGCTTGGAATCATTTTCGGTGCGATAGTAGACGTTGCCTTGCTCGTCTTCGCCCATTTTTACGCCTTTGCGCGCTGTAAACAGCTTGGTGTTCAGCGTACCGCCGTTCCACCAGGTCAAAACGTTGTTGATCGTGCTCAGAATGCCCATAGGTATCTCCGCAAATTCTTCCCTCATATGGACTATTTGTCTGCAAAGGTCCAGTGGCGGAACCGCGCAGGTGCGAGGTTGTCGCCACTGAAGAAGTCACAATCAGCCGTTGCCGGAGCGCTGCTCACAGAAGGTCAATTTGTTGCCAAACGGGTCAGATACTGTCACCTGCGCCCCCCAGGGCATACTCTCCAGCCCCGGGTTCAGATTGGGATAGTCCCGGCTCTGCAACTCTTTGTGGAAGTCTTCAATCCGGTGCATCGGCACAAAGCTACGCCCCCCGGGTGTCGCATCATTGTGATGCCCGCTGATGTGCAACAGGCAGTCGCTGCGCGACACCTGCATATACAATGGCAACCCCTCCTCGTGTCGATGCTCCCAATCGACCGTGAACCCTAGGTAATCGATGTAAAACTCCCGCGCCTTGGACTCATCAAAACTGCGAATAATGGGGATGGCCGGGCGGATGTTCACCGCGGCACCGGCCTCAGCGATCTTCGCCGACAGAACATTCCAGTCCGGCAGATCAAATTGCTTTGCCACCAACTCCAGTGCCGTAGAGTGGGACACGTCCACACCTGTTTCTGCCAAAGCTGTTCTTAGGGATTTTGCCATCGATTTGGCATCACGAAAATCGCGCATTGCGCCTGTCCTTTTGCTGTCAGCCCATCCAATGTCAGCCTCCGCGTTGCCTCTTGATGCGCCTCAGACAAAAGTTTGGCGGTCTCATGGGGCGCGTTCACCTTCGCGAAAATCGCGTGCGGACAGCGGGCCGCGCCAGCCCTGCGCCGGACGCTAGGACAAGACCGCCCATGGGTCAACCATCCGTAGCCCTACGAAGCTGCGGGACGGCTGCGCCACATGATCACCAAGCCTGAAAGCACAATCAACGCGCTGCCGATCAGCATATAGCTGTCCAACCGCTCGCCAAACATCACCACGCCAAGGGCCACGCCAAACAGCAGACGCGAGTAGCGAAACGGCGTCACCGCTGAGACCTCTCCAGTGCGCATCGCCCGCATCAACGCGCTATAGGCAAACACGCCGCAGGCCACGGCCCCAACCACAGACAGCAGTGCCATAGGCGGCGGTGTGTGAAACGGCACCTGCTCCCAGATCATTCCATAAACCGCACCCGCCACCACAATGGCCAGAAACCCATAAAGCCCCAAAACAGCGGTGCTCAGGCTCGCCGGCGCCGCCCGGCTCGCCAAATCCCGTCCGGCAAAGCCCAGCATCCCGGCCACCGCCAAGAGCGACAGCCAGCTAAAGCTGTCCCCACCGGGCCGCACAATCAGCACCACGCCCGCCAGACCAATCACAATCGCCAACCAACGCCTCCAGCCGACCTGCTCACCCAGCACCAGCGCGGCAAAAGCCACCACCACCAATGGCGTGGCCTGCAAGATCACCGTAGTCGAACTTAATGGCGTAAGTGCCAGTGACAGCGTGAAAAACAGGCGCCCAACTATCTCAAACACCACCCGCACCTGCATCGGGCGCGACACCACCTCTTTCGGTGCCAAGGGCTGCGATTTGGCCCGCAGCCACAGAGCAAACACCATTGCACCGCCGGCCCCAAACAGAACCATCACCTGCGCAATTGGCAAGCTCTGCGCCGCCGCCTTGAGGAAGGCATCCTCCACGGCAAACCCCGCCATGGCCGCAACCATGAACACAGCGCCCAGCCGATTGGCCGCGCGGTCGGTGGCAATATGGGACGTCATGAGGCCCGCTCTCCTGTCGCAAAATCAACCGCAGGTATGGGCGAGCCCCCTGCCGGACACAAGCGCTAGCGTGGTGCTGCGACCAAGGCACGCGCCAGTTTATCTTCCAGCTTGGTTACACGCTGGCCAGTGGCATGATTTGACGCTGTGGCGACCACAAGATTGTGCTTGGGATAGACTGCGAGGACCGCAAACCACCGATTGTTGGACCCATTGTGCCACCGTTTTGGAACCAGCCCCTTCGGCTGTTCAACAATCCAACCCAACCCGTACATCTTGGACACCGGAGCCCAGAGCCGCTGGCAATTTTCCGCCCTCAAAAACTGCGGCGCGTTCCCCTTGCACGCCTGCAAGTGGACCTGCCCCCACCGCGCCAAATCCGCCATGTTGAGGTGGATTGTGCCCGCAGGCCCCATCCAGGCCGGATTGTCTGCCTCGCGTGCCTCAGGGGCCAGCGGCTTTTTTACCCCCATAAGCCCAACATGCCCCAAAGGTGCGTTTGCCGCATCCGGCGCCCCAAAGCCCAACGAGCGCAAGCCCAGTTTGCGGCCAAAGCGCGCTTGAATTTGGTCTTCCCAGGCCTGCCCCGTGACCTCTTCGGCAACCATCCCGGCCAGCACATAACCCAGATTTGAATACCGCATCTTGCCGGCCCGATGTGGCACAGGGTCTTGCCACAGCGCCGACAACACCCGCAGCCGACCCGCAGACGGGGTCTCGGCATGGCGCTGCATCATCTCGCGCAGTGAGGCATTGGCCTTCAGGCCCGCGGTGTGGCTCAACAACTGCTCCAGCGTCAGCGCCGCCCATGTCGGATGCAATGCATACTTGGGCCCGGTCAGATACGTGCCAATGGGCGCAGAAAGCGACACACGCCCCTCTTGCGCCAACTGCATCAGCAACGCGGCCGTGAAACTCTTGCTGATGGAGCCAATATGAAACGGTGCATCTGGCGTCACTGCGCCGGCACCGTTTCGACTGCGCGGCCCTGCAACCATCATGGTCGGCCTGTCATTGTCAAACGCGTATGCTGCCCCAAACGCTTGCTTCGGGGCCGCCTGCGCCGTTCGCGCAAACACATCAGACGCGGAAGCGTCCTGCGCCATGCCCCAATGCGGCCAAATTCCCAGCAAAGCTGCCCCAATCACGGAAGTCCATCGATATACCATAGCGTGTACTTGGGGACAGCTGACAATGGCGTCAAGCCCTGGCCGGGGCTTTCTCCAGTTTAAGACGAAGACACCCGCGCGGTGACTTCGATCTCGATCTTCATCGCCTCTTCCATCAGCTTGGCAATAATCATCGTCGCTGCTGGTTTGGCCTTGGCAAAGACCTCGCTGGTCACCGGCCAGCATTTCTCAAAATCCGCACCATTGGGCAGAATGTAATTCACCCGCACCACGTCATCGAGCGAGCTGCCCGCTTCCTCCAGTGCCTTGCCAATGGTGTTGAGCGTGTTGCGGCATTGATCCGCCACGCTTTCCGGCATGGTCATGGTCTCGTAATCATAGCCAGTGGTGCCCGCCACAAAGACCCAGCCATCGGCCACAACCGCGCGGGAATACCCGATTTTTTCTTCAAACGGCGATCCGGTGGAAATGTGACGGACAGACATACGCAGGCTCCTTGTATTGCATTGCCCAAGACATCCTCCGGTGGTGCCGCGGTGTCAATGGCCGGGATCTCACATCTTCTTAAGCCCCACTTGATTTCGGCGAGCTCTAAGGTTTCCACGTACTCCGAAAACGAGCGGCATTTCTTTACTTACTACATAACGCATTTTAAACGCTCACAAAAATAGGAAAGGTTCGATTGTGGCAACAGAGATTTTGACAGGGCGCTCCCATATTCTCAGAGAGATGAGACCGCTACAACGACAGGTTTCACAGGCCATTGTCTCGGATGTTCTTAACGACAACCCGCCATCGAGCAGGCGCGAGGCTATCGACCGGTACAAGACCCAGCTCGGAGCAGCCGTCTTCTTTGATGATGGCAAAGGGTGGACGGGCGACCTGCGAGAAGCAGCTATTATCTGCTTGATTCATTATGGTTTCAAAAAGGCAAAGGTTGTCCACTTCGACGAGGAAACTGACACCTTAAGCAATTGGAGCAAGAGCAAGGATAAACTGCAAAATGCAGCCGCGCTTGAATACGAGTTCGGCAGCAACGCGCGCCGCGCGAAAATGCTCGACGAACTTTTGGATCAGTGCTCAGTTTTGGGCGAAGGCCGCGAAGCAGTCTATGTCTATACAGACAGCTTGCTAGACACTTTGGACATTCCCTACACAAAAATTGGTAAACACTTGAGCAGTGAGCTTGGGTCAGTCGCCAGTCGAGTACTTGACCAATATGGCACCGCCAATCCAGGCAGACCTGTTTTACGCAACGTGTTTAAGACCGCCGACTCTTCCGCGCTTGAAACTCTTCTTCACAGAGCATTCCAAGAACACCGCGTAAAAGACGGCATTGGTACGGAGTGGTTTTTGGTTGTCCACCACGCGGTTGAAAATGAGTTTTTGTCGCACGTGGCCATGGAAGAAAACCGATAACCGAAACGGCGCGGCTCATAAAGGTTGAGATGCGCCAAAGCTGGCGGCGAAAGCGTATTAGATCAATCTTGGTGCAGCGGCCCCCAAAACAAAAAAGGCGCCCCACCGGGACGCCTTCCTAATCTCTCTCAGCCTGTCACCAGACCTCAACCCGCCTCAGCTGGCTCTTTCTCGCCTTCGCCGTGGATCATCAGCGGAGCAGACTGACTGGTCGCCGCTTCCTCGTTCACAACGACTTCGGTCACGCTCTCCTGACCCGGCAGCTCAAACATCGTGTCGAGCAGGATCTCTTCCAGAATGGACCGCAGGCCACGCGCACCAGTCTTGCGCTCGATCGCCCGGTTGGCAATCGCCTTCAGCGCATCGTCGGTAAAGGTCAGCTGCACATCTTCCAGCTCAAACAAACGCTGATACTGTTTCACCAGCGCGTTTTTCGGCTCGGTCAGAATGATCACCAACGCATCCGCGTCCAGATCTTCCAGCGTCGCCAAAACCGGCAGACGGCCGACAAATTCCGGGATCAGGCCAAATTTCAGCAGGTCTTCCGGCTCCAGGTCCTGGAAGATCTCGCCGACGCCGCGCTCGTCATTGTCGCGCACATCCGCGCCAAAGCCCATCGCCGAGCCTTTGCCACGCTGCGCAATGATCCGGTCCAGCCCCGCAAAGGCGCCACCACAGACAAACAGGATGTTGGTGGTGTCGACCTGCAGGAATTCCTGCTGCGGATGTTTCCGGCCACCTTGCGGCGGCACAGAGGCCACGGTGCCTTCCATCAGCTTGAGCAGCGCTTGCTGCACACCCTCACCGGACACGTCGCGGGTGATGGACGGGTTCTCAGACTTACGGGTGATTTTATCAACTTCGTCGATATAGACGATGCCACGCTGCGCGCGTTCCACGTTATACTCGGACGCCTGCAACAGCTTGAGGATGATGTTTTCCACATCCTCCCCCACATAACCGGCCTCGGTCAGTGTGGTCGCATCCGCCATGGTGAACGGCACATCCAGAATCCGGGCCAGCGTCTGCGCCAGCAAGGTCTTACCGCAACCTGTTGGGCCGATCAGCAGAATGTTTGATTTCGCCAGCTCAATGTCGCCGGTTTTGGCCGCGTGGTTCAGGCGTTTGTAGTGGTTGTGTACCGCCACAGACAGCACGCGTTTCGCGGTGGCCTGGCCAATCACATAGTCGTCCAGCACGTCGCAAATCTCACGCGGTGTTGGCACGCCTTCGGAAGATTTCAGGCCGCTGGCCTTGGTCTCTTCGCGGATGATGTCCATGCACAGCTCAACGCATTCATCACAGATGAACACCGTTGGACCCGCAATAAGCTTGCGCACCTCGTGCTGGCTCTTACCACAGAAGCTGCAGTAAAGCGTGTTCTTGCTGTCACCACCGGACGTGTTCGACATGTCTTACCTTTCAGGCCAAATCTTGCCCCCATTTGGAGAGGGCCACCCATGATCTCAGCCAGCTTAGGCCAGCGTCAAAGTGGGCACAATGCGAAAGTGCCCAGCGGCGTCTTTGTGCCGCCGGGCACTTAATACTTAGCTCTCTTCGTCATCACCTTTGGCGCGGTTTTCGACGATCTCATCGATGAGACCCCACTCCTTGGCCTCTTCCGGGCTCATGAAGTTGTCGCGCTCAAGACCGGCTTCCACCTCTTCATAGGTGCGGCCGGTATGCTTGACATAGATTTCGTTCAGACGCTTTTTCAGCTTCAGCGTCTCTTCGGCGTGGATCATGATGTCCGTCGCCTGACCCTGATAGCCACCGGACGGCTGGTGCACCATCACGCGGCTGTTTGGCAGGGAGAAGCGCATACCGGCCTCACCGGCGGTCAGCAGCAGCGATCCCATAGAGGCCGCCTGACCAATCACCAGCGTGCTCACCTTCGGCTTGATGTACTGCATGGTGTCATAGATCGACAAACCAGAGGTCACCACGCCACCGGGGCTGTTGATGTACATGCTGATCTCTTTGGACGGGTTTTCCGCCTCAAGGTGCAAAAGCTGCGCCACGATCAGGCTGGACATGCCGTCATGCACCGGGCCGTTGAGGAAAATGATGCGCTCTTTGAGCAGGCGCGAGAAAATGTCATACGCGCGCTCGCCCCGGCTGGTCTGTTCGACAACCATGGGCACAAGGGTGTTCATATACGTTTCATAAGGGTCGTTCATATCGCCTGCCTGTTGATCGCGTTGCGGCCCGCCCGTCGGACCCTACCAAGAGAGTCTTAGTATTGGGTCACAGGGGCTGCAAGGGCACCTAATGATTTTTGGGTTAAGGCGAGGTAAAGGCGCAGGGTTTGAGGGGGAGCAAATCTGCGATGTTGCGCCAACAATTGCTTTACTTGACCGACGGAGCGAAAACTTGACGGCTCGCGCCAAAAGGGTAATTCCGAACTGCAAAACATGCTTTGCAACTACAATCAAAGGACATGCCCAAAATGAGACGAACTTTGAAAGTGATTGGATATGGGGCCGGACTGTATCTCGTTTTTCTTGTGCTCGCCTCCGGTTTCTCTGCTCTGTCGACGAATAACAAGAGTTTGGCGTCTCTTGAACGCCGCCTAAATCCTGCTCAGTTCGTGTTCTGGCAACGTGGCGAGTTTTTTAGAAACCCACCGCTATTTAAGTCCGTTATGTCTGATCCCAAAGGCCAACTCTCACAAGATGGCCCAAAGGATGCACCTGACGTAGACATATGGGTTGTTCTTCTTGAAGGTCCGAAAGACATCGCAAATTTCGCCATGGCCAGTCAGCTCGGGCTAAAACCTCAAAAGATAGCTCAGCTTGAGCCAGGCGAAAGTGTCTATTCTCAATCGGTCGCACTGCACGGGAGGCTTCATCCGATACCATTTTTTTTAGTGCGAAAGAGTGTACTGGTGATGGATGCGAAGTACTTGCGGGAAACCTACAAAACTGAGTGCCTTGATGAAATTGTGTATCGGGCCATGATTGATCAAAGAGACAAGGAATTGGATAACCACTGCGAACTATCCTAACACATAGCCAAATCACAGATTTGGCAGCGCCCGAACCGCCCCCACGGGGCGGGCGCTTCGCTTCCCGCCCCTCGGTTCGTGCGCGGTGCCGGCATACACTAGTCTAGGAATAATCGTCGGCAAGCGCCGTTAGTGCTTTCGAAACGCTCGGATCAAGCCAACAATTGCCAAACCTATTGGGATCCAAAGGAGCGCGTACAACAAGTAGAAACCCAAGCCCCACAACGGATAGAGCGCTGCCCCCAAATCAAGGCCCAAGACCTCGCAAGGTTGAGGCCCCTGAGCGGAGATCTTACACCCACCCAAATTTGCCAAAAGCGCGATTAGCAGCCCAAGAAGACATGCAAAAATCGGCCAACAGACTATCGCGATCATAGCTTTTGAGGAGATGTTGCTATCCTCACTAAAACTCATTTCCTTCTCCAAAAAGCATGGGCTATCTCCAGAAAACTAGCTTCCCCAACCCTGTGTTCCTTGCATCTTACGATTGCTTGGCTAACTTTCAACGTAACTGAAAAGGACCCACCATGCGCTGCTTTGACGACCTCTTCGCCATCTCCGCCGAGCGCAAAGGCGGTGCCGACGCGCTCGAAGCCCAACTGACCAAACCCAAATCCGCCGCAGAACTCGCGCAAATCCCGGAGGACCGTTGGCTGGCACAATTCACCAAAGGCGTCTTTCAGGCCGGTTTCAACTGGCAGGTCATCGAAAACAAATGGGACGGCTTTGAGGCCGCCTTCCACGGCTTTGACGTAGACCGCTGCGCCTTCATGCATGACGAAGATATGGACCGCCTGATGTCCAACACCGACATCGTGCGCAACGGTCCCAAAATTCGCACAGTGCTGGAGAACGCCCACTTTATCCAATCCCTGCGCGAGGACGGCGGCGCGGGCAAAGTGCTCGGCGGCTGGGCGTCCACCGACTATGTGAGCCAGCTGGAATTCATGAAAAAAGGCGGCTCCCGCATTGGCGGCGCCACCGGGCAATATGCCCTCCGGTTCTTGGGCAAAGACAGCTTCATCCTGAGCCGCGACGTGGTTGCCCGTCTGATCGCCGAAGGCATCATCGACAAGCACCCCACCTCCAAAGGCGCGATGAAGAAAGTCCAGGAGGCCTTCAACATCTGGATGGACCAATCCGGCCGCAGCCTGACCGAGATCAGCCGCGTTCTGGCGATGAGCCTCTAGGCGCTACTGCTGCACGCTCTGCAAAAAGGCCACCAACTCCACCACCGGCTGCGAGGTCATGATCGGCTGACCTGTGGGCGTCTTGAGCGCCACATCCACACCTTCAAAGAAATCGCCATACACCGGCATCGGGCTGCCATGGCTCACCAGCGGGTCGCGCCCATCAATGCGCTTGATCACCCGCACCAAAGGAAACTGCCCGTCATTTCCTTGACTTAAGGTCAAAAGGTTGTCCGGCTTGATCAGCAAAACTCCCGCCATCGGCCCATTGCCATCCATATCAATGCCATGACAAGTGGCGCAATGCGTCAAGTACAGCGCCGCCCCCTCCTCCACATTGTCCGCAAAACTGGCACCCGCCATCACCGTGATTGCCAGCGCACATAGACCCGTTTTCATCGCAACGTCCTCCTTTGCTACAGCGGACACATGGCCCGCGTTGCTGTCCCCACACCGCCCAGTCTGCCACAGCCGCGCGCCGCCAACCTTGATCCGGATCATAGCGCGTGACACAACCAAGCCACGTGCCAAGGAGCGCCCGCCATGATCTACGCCGAAGACCTCTCGCCCAACGACACCGCCCCAACCCAGCTGTTTGCCGACACTTTCACGGCGTCCGAAGGCGAGGCCGAAGGCGCGCTGATCGGTGATCTCGTCACAAACCTCCTGCAAGACCGCACCACCGACGGCACTCAAGTCTTCACCGCCGCCGACGGCGGCACCCTCGTGGCCGCCGTGCTGTTCTCCCCGATGCCCTATTCCGACGACCCACGTCGCGTGGTGCTGCTCTCCCCGATGGCGGTCACCACCGCGCGCCACGGCGAAGGCATCGGCCAAGCGCTGATCACCCACGCGCTCACCACCCTGCGCGCGCAAGGCGCAGAGGTGGCGATCACCTACGGCAGCCCGGTGTTCTACGGCAAAACCGGCTTTGCGCCCCTGACCGAGGCCATCGCCCCTGCTCCACAGCCGCTCAGCTTCCCGCACGGCTGGATCGGCCAATCCCTCACCGACGCCCCGCTCACGCCCCTGAAAGGCACCCCAAGCTGCGTCGCCGCCCTTAACGACCCTCAATACTGGTAGCCTAACCCAAAGACCTTTCCGCGCCGCATCCCGACAACTCCAATTGACCCAACCACGGTTTCGCGCCACCCTAACCGAGTAGTGTTACAGGGGAGACCGCACATGGGCTGCCGAATAGTTTTCGCCGTCCTTTTGGCACTCAGCGCAAGCTGGGCCAACGCGGAGCTTGGCGCACGCACGGGCGAAATCCTCAAACGAAAACTCCCGCCGCCGACGATCTCTCAATCACTGGTTCTCTTGGACGTCCCACATGTGCGCCAAAAACCATATTACTGTGTTCCCAGTTCCGCGAGCATGATCCTCGGGTACTACGGACGCCCAACATCCCAGACAGAAATCAAGAACCGTGCGGAATCCCACAAGCCAAAAGACAAACAAAATTGGACTTTCACCTATTTTGTGGACTTACAAAAAGGACTGCGCACCTTGGGCCACCGCTGGGATATTCGCAGCTTTCCCAAAACAAACGCAGGCTTCAACAAGGGGCTCGCAGAGATCCAGCGCAGACTAAAAAAGGGCCGCCCCGTTATGATCGACGTCCACCAAGGACCAGGCCATACCTTTGTTTTGATTGGATTTGACGACGCCAAACAGGTTGTATTTATCAGAGACCCGAATATGCCGTCCTCTCGCGCTCGCCAATTGACGTATGATCAAATGCGCAGCAATTGGCACAATCACAGGTTTGGCCCGCACCGGACTGCAGTCTTCTCAAAACCCCCAAAATAAACATCACAACATGCCCCTCACACCAACAGACTCCCAAGCCATGCTTGCCAAAGGCTTCGCGCCTTGGGTGCAGGCGCTGGACCTCACCATCACCGACATCTCGCCAACCGCTGCCACGCTCACTATGCCAATCACCGCGGAGCTCACCCGCATTGGCGACATCATCTCCGGCCAAGCGCTCGCGGCGATGGCGGACACCGCCATGGTGTTTGCCTGCTTCGGCCACCTGGACGCCTTCACGCCGGTCGCCACCACCAATCTCGACACGCAATTTCTGCGCCCAGGCACCGGCGATCTAATCCGCTGTGACGCAGAGATCGTGCGCGCCGGCAAAGCGTTGATCTTCGCCCGTGCCACCATGATCGCCCTGCCCGCGGACAAGGCCGTCGCCACAGCCACGGCAACCTTTTACGCGCCCTGATCCGCCAACTCCGGATGCCGATAGGCCTCCGGGTAAGCCATCGGCTTCACCGGCCCCAAGGGCACAACCCCATTCCAGGACCGACCAAAATAACCCTGACGGCAATGCACCAACGATCCCGCCGCCGCCACGCCATCCATCGCATAGACCCGACACAGCCATCGCCACAGATGTGGATACTCCAAAATCCGCGCGCCGTTCAGCTTCATGCGCACATAATACACCGGGTCATGCCGATAGAGCGTTGGGAACAACCGCAGGTCCGCCTCGGTGAACGCATCCCCTGCCAAAAACGGCCGCCCATCTGACAACAAAACCTCCAACGCCTCTAAAGCCGCAAAGTAGGCTTCAAACGCCTGCGCATAGACGTTTTGGTCAGACGAGAACCCCGCCTTATAGGCACCATTGTTGATCGCCACATAAATCTGCGCGTTGAGCGCATCCACGGTCGCCACCATCTCGGCATCCTCCGGCACCAACCGCACCCGCGCGTCGTCCGCTATGGTACTGTCCAATGCCGCCGCATGGCGGTCCAACATGCGTAAAATCTCCGCGCTTTCGTTGTTCACAATCCGCCCCGAAACCTTGTCATAGAGGATCGGCACCGACTGCTCTTCAGAGCCTTCGCGCTGATAAATCTCCTTGGCCAGCCGCAGCCCCAATCCGGTCCCGGTCTCAACCGTACATTCCGGCAACGTGTCCCCGGTCAGCGTCGCCACCCGACAGGGATCAAACTCCCAGAGATTTGGCCCAACCACATCGTCCTCCCCGGTGCGATTGGGAAAGGCCACATCCATGCTGATACTGCTTTCCAAACCAAGCACAGCCCGCGCCAGCGTCACCCGATGGCACCACGGACAGTTCAACGCCACAAACAGATGGTACCGCCCCGGCTCGGGCGGAAATGCTGAGTCCCCAATCGCATGGCGAAACCCGCTCACCCCGCGCACAAATTCACCTTTGGCACGGCGCTCCGCTGCCCGCGTCTGATCTTCCTGAACCGATGTCTCTTTTGTCATGGGGTCAGCTTGCGCGTCCCACGCGCAGATGCAAGCGCTTTGCCGTTCAGGCAACACCTACGCACCTTGTGGTTACCTTTGATGGCACCACAAAAAACCCACCATCGCGAAACAGTCGCGATACCGACAGAATACCGACGTGACTTTGGCGCGCATTACGGCATTAACACCTTGCGCAACAGGACAGCTTTAGCCGTCCACCAAGACCCCGTTTTCCAGCCGCACCACGCGGTCCATCCGCGCCGCCAGCTCCATATTGTGGGTCGCCACCAAGGCCGCCAATCCGGTCTCTCGCACGAGCGTCATCAGCGCGTCAAACACCTGATCGCTGGTCGCCGGATCAAGGTTGCCCGTCGGCTCATCTGCCAACAAAATCCGTGGCTTATTGGCCAAAGCCCGACAAAACGCCACCCGCTGCTGCTCCCCGCCAGACAGCTCCGCGGGCCGGTGTTTCGCCCGGTGCGCTACGCCCACGGATTCCAGAAGCTCTTCGCCGCGTTTTTCCGCGTCCGGCTTGCTCACCCCATTGGCCATCTGCGGCAACGCGATGTTCTCTAAGGCACTGAATTCCGGCAACAAATGGTGAAACTGGTAAACAAAACCAATGTCCTCCCGCCGCGCTCTGGTGCGCCGCCGATCCGACTTTCCGCTCAGGATTTGCCCGCCAATTTCCACCGCACCGGTGTCGGCTTCATCCAGCAATCCCGCAATGTGCAAAAGCGTCGATTTCCCCGCGCCAGATGGCGCTACAAGCGCCACCATTTCCCCGGCTTTCAGCGCTAATTCCGCCCCACGCAAAACGTGGATCTCGCCCGCTAAGCCTTTGTTATATAACTTCTCTACCCCCTCTAGCTTCAGCACAACTTCATTCATAGCGCAGCGCCTCCACAGGGTTCATCCGCGCCGCTCGACGCGCCGGAAAGATCGTCACCACAAAGGCCAGCCCCAGCGACAGGCTCATGGCCGACATCACATCGCCAAACTCCAACTTCGCTGGCAAACGATAGATGCCCCGGATCGACGGATCCCAAGCCTCGCCACCTAAAAGCACGTTTACAAAGGAAAAAATCGGATCGATGTAGAGCGCAAACAGGCATCCCAGCACCACGCCGAACACCGTGCCCAACACGCCGGTAAAGGCGCCACAGATGAAGAACACCCGCAGCACCGAGCCTTCGGTCAGCCCCATGGTACGCAGAATACCAATGTCACGCCCCTTGTTTTTAACCAACATAATCAGGCCACTAACGATGTTCATTGTGGCGATCAGCACAAGAATGGAGAGGATCACAAACATCACGTTGTCCTCCACTTCCAGCGCATTGAGAAACCCGCCTGACGCCTGTTTCCAAGTCCACACCAGCGCGCGATCCCCGGCGGCCATCATCAAGGGGACAGCCAGCGCCTCAACCTTCTCAGGCTCCGCCACCATGACCTCAATTTCGTCTGCCACACCATCGCGATCAAAGAACAGCTGCGCCTCGGTGAAAGGCAGATAAACCCGTGTGCGATCAATGTCATAGCGCCCAGCAGAGAAGATGTAGACCACCTCGTAACTGCTGATCCGGGGCGAGGTGCCAAAGGCGGTTTTCACCCCATTGGGCGAGATCAACTTGATGCGATCCCCCACCCGCGCCCCCAGCTCCCGCGCCACGCCAGAGCCAATCGCGATACCCTCGTTATAGCGCCCGATGTCGCCATCGCTGGTGCTCGGGTCCGCAATCCGCGGTAGCTCAGCCAAATCCTCCGCCCGCATGCCAAAGACCTCGACACCTGCATTGCGACTGCGCAGGTTGCCCATGACCTGCCCTTTGACCAACGGCGCCGCCCGCGTCACGCCGGGCACATCGCGCAGCTTTGCCGCCATCACGTCAAAGTCCTTGATGGTGCGATCAATCACGCCAGTCTCGGAAATTTCTCCGCTCTGATAGACGGTTACATGCGCGTTGGCCCCCAGAATGGTCCCAACAAATTCAGACCGAAACCCGGCCCGCACCGCCAATGTGGCAATCAGTGCAAACACCGCCAAGGTGATGCCAATGAGGCTGATCCAGGTCATCGTGCTGACCCCGCCCTCAGCTTTGCGCGCGCGCAAATACCGCCAGGCGATCATCCATTCAAAACGGGAAAAAGGGGCTGTGCGACCTGCCATAACTGCTCCGGTTCTTGGTTGGCGCGACCCTATGAGGCCACCCGCTTAGGGTCAAGCGATCCCGGCGCATCCAGTCCCAACGGGCACGCCTTTGCCAGCCGCCGCGCCACCACCGCTCGCAGGTCGCTAAGCTCTTGCATCCGCGCATCAATCTCCGCCAGCTTGCCGCGCAGCAGGGTCTCCACTTCGGCCTGCGACAGCCCACCGCCAAGCCCCTGCACCAAAGCGCCGATCTCCTTAAGCGAAAACCCCAACGCTTGCCCCTGCCGGATCAGCCGCACCATCTCGACCATGCCTTCAGGATAGTCGCGATAGCCGTTTGGCCACCGGTCCGCGTGGATAAGCCCTTGTTTTTCATAATATCGCAGTGTGTCACGGCTCACGCCACTCGCCTCGGCCAACGCCCCGATCCGCATCATTTTTCCCCTTGACCTTGGACTTAACTCCAAGGTTTACAACTCCCCGCATCCAACGCAACTGACAAAGGATGCACCATGTCACCCTCCGCTTTTCACCGCCTGTACCGGATTTCGTCTTGGTATGATCTGCTGATCACCTGGCCCTATATGACACCGATCACGCTGGGCTTGTTCTGGAGCGCCATGAACGGCGCCCATGCCGCCGCCGGTCTTGCGCCGCTGCCGGAACTCAACACCTACGCCATTCTCTTTGCCAACTTCACGGGGTCCGTGGTGATCGTCTGGTCCATTGTGCGTATACGCCTCAATAATCCAAAGCTCGCGCGGTATGATGCCATTGGCCGCTGGCTCTTTTCAGCGTGGATGCTGAACGCACTGCTCAACGGTGCCAGCCCATTGATCTGGGGCTTCCTCGTGATCGAGCTAACCTTTGCCGTGCTCCAATCCCTGCCAGTGCGTAAGCCAGCCCACCCCGTTGCTGCATAATTAAAAAAGGCCCTCGCATAGCGCGGGGCCTTTCCATTTTCACTTAATCTGCCTGCTTGGATCAGAGACCAGTCACACGGTGATCCGCATAGATCTCAATCAGCTTGGCCACAGCCGCTTCTGGCGCCAACTCTTCGCTCTCGCCAGTGCGGCGACAGGTCAGCTCGACCACACCGTTTTTCAACCCACGCGGGCCAACGGTGATGCGCCACGGCAGACCAATCAGATCCATGGTGGCAAACTTGCCGCCCGCACGCTCTTTGCGGTCGTCATACAGCGGCTCCAGCCCCGCAGCGACCAATGCCTTCTCCAGCCCTTCACAGGCCGTGTCCGCCGCTTCATCACCCTGCTTCAGGTTCACGATGCCTGCGTGGAACGGGGTCACACCTTCCGGCCAGATGATGCCGTTGTCGTCGTGATTGGCTTCGATGATCGCACCCAGCAGGCGGCTCACGCCAATGCCGTGGCTGCCCATATGCACGGAGACTTTCTCGCCTTCCGCGGTCTGCACCTGCGCGCCCAGCGCGTCGGAATACTTGGTGCCGAAGTAGAAGATCTGGCCCACTTCGATGCCCCGCGCTGTGCGCCGGCGTTCCTCAGGAACCTCGTTAAACAGCGCCTCGTCGTGGGTCTCATCAGTGCGTGCGTATTTGGTGGTGAACTCCTCCAACACGCCCTGACACTGCTCCACGCTGTCGTAGTCAATCTCGCGATCGCCAAAAGTCAGGTCGGTCACAGCGGAATCGTAAAACACTTCTGACTCACCGGTTTCGGCCAGCACCAGGAACTCGTGGGTATAGTCGCCCCCAATCGGCCCACCATCCGCGCGCATCGGGATCGCCTGAAGCCCCATCCGCTCATAGGTTCGCAGATAGCTCACCAAGTGGCGGTTGTATGCATGCAGCGCGTCTTCTTTGCTCAGATCAAAGTTATAACCGTCTTTCATGTAGAACTCGCGCCCGCGCATCACGCCAAAACGCGGACGGATCTCGTCGCGGAACTTCCACTGAATCTGATACATGGTCAGCGGCAAGTCTTTGTAAGAGCTCACATTGCTGCGGAAAATATCGGTGATCAGCTCTTCTGCAGTTGGCGTGTAGAGCATGTCACGGTCATGACGGTCCTTGATGCGTAGCATCTCTTCGCCGTAAGCGTCATAGCGCCCGCTCTCTTTCCAAAGCTCGGCAGACTGCAACGTCGGCATCTGCATCGGAATGTGGCCCGCACGGATCTGCTCTTCGTGCACAATATTCTCGATCTTGCGCAGCACTTTGAAGCCCAGCGGCAACCAGGAATAAATCCCCGCGCTGGACTGTTTGATCATACCGGCACGCAGCATCAAACGGTGGCTGACAATCTGTGCGTCTGCAGGGGTTTCCTTCAGCACAGGCAGAAAATAGCGGGACAGGCGCATCGGCACTCACTCTCTCGGCTTGGGCTGCTCACGTATGGAACAGCCATCTCAAAACATCTGCCTTGGGCTAGCCCAATCAGGCTGGCGAGGCAAGCCATGCAGCGTCGTCGCAATGGGCTTGGTCTTTCGAGCCGCCCACCAGAAGTTTTACAAACCCACCCGCGGAGCGAAAAAGAATTTACAAAGACACACGATAAATTCGGCCGCTGTTAACGCTTTTGGCTTTTGATCAAACCCGGGAGGGGCGCTCTTTGCATTCGCTTGGGTACTTTTCGTTCCGTGTTTCGGTCAACTGGCAGGCCACGCCACGGTGCAGATTTCGCTGCGATGTCTACTGCCCCCCTTCTGATTGGTAACAAGTGAGCTGGACTATGAACACTTCGGTGGCATCAAGAATTGATCCCAAACCCGCAAATGACGGGCTGTTGACGGACCTCGGGCTTGTCGACGCAGAGTTTGAATCCGCCTTCGACAATCTCACATCGCTTACCCGCACCGTGATGAATGTGCCGGTGGCGTTGGTGTCCATTGTGCAGCCCGGCCGCGACCGCCAGTATTTTAAAAGTCAATTTGGCTTACCGGAACCATGGGCAACCGCCAGGCAAACGCCACTGACTCATTCCTTTTGCCAGCACGTCCGCGCCAGTGACAAGCCACTGGTCGTGGCAAACGCGCGCGAACATCCGGTGCTCAAACACAATGGCGCTGTGGATGCGCTCAACATCATTGCCTACCTCGGCATGCCGATCAGCTTGCCGGACGGCACCTGCATTGGTGCCTTATGCGCCATCGACGACACTCCGCGCGATTGGAGACAAGACGAGCAGCAAAAACTGCACCAGCTGGCACTCTGCGTGAACGAACAGATTGCGCTGAAACACGCGCTTCGCACCGCCGAAATTGCAAAATTCGAGGCCCAGGAAGCTGCCAGCGCGCGCGAGGACTTTCTCGCACATATGGCCCATGAAATCCGCACGCCTCTCAACGGAATCATCGGCTCTATGGACCTGCTCTCGGCAGAACTGGAAGACGCTCCTCTAAGCGACTCTATCCCAGAACTGCTGCAAACCATGGACAGCTCCACGCAAGGATTGCTGCGCACGCTAAACGATTCTCTGGACCTCAGCAAAATCGATGCCGGCAAACTCGATCTGGAAAACCGCCCCTTTGATCTGCGCGCCGCTGTGGTCGACGTGATCGCCCTGCACCGCGCCTCGGCGGAGTGCAAAGGGGTCAAACTGGTGGTCGAAGCCAGTGATACCGAAAATGGCGCACCCCGTCTGGGAGACGAGTTCCGCCTGCGTCAGGTGTTGGGCAACCTGCTGAGCAACGCGGTGAAATTCACCGACAGCGGCACCATTCACGTGTCTTTGGAAGCCAAACCGGACACGATCAGCGCAACGGTCAGGGATTCCGGCTGCGGCATGAGTGCAGAGCAACTGTCTGAAGTCTTCTCGGCTTATTCGCAGGCGGACACCACTGTGGCCCGTCGCAAAGGCGGCACAGGTCTGGGCCTGCCGATTGTGAAACGTTTGGTTACCCTCATGCAGGGGCAAATCGAAGTCGACAGTACCCCTGGGCAAGGCACGACCTTTGCAACTTGGGTGCCGATGCCCGTGGCAAACGCGCTTGACGAAAAAGACCTGCGACACGCCAAAATGGCCAATGCCTTTGCGGGTCAGCGCGCCCTTGTCGCCGACGACAGCTCGGTGAATCGCATGGTGCTGTCCCGTATGCTCGAAAGCATGGGGGCAGAGGTTGTTTGTGCCTCCGATGGTAACACGGCTCTTCAGGCCGCTTTGTCTGAGAGCTTTGACGCCCTGTTTATCGACATCCGCATGCCTGGTTTGACCGGCGACCAGATAGCCCGCTCTTTGCGCGGCAGGGACGACGGCGCGGCCCAGCCCAAAATGGTCGCTGTCACCGCCAATGTCTTCCCGGAGCATATTGCCAGCTATCTGGATGCGGGCTTTGACCACTGTCTGGCCAAGCCGATCCGGCGCGCGGATCTCTGCGCATTGACCACACGCTAACACGCCAACGACGTCAAAGGCTTGCAACCCTTGCCCGCTTGCGCGATCACTGTGCGCAACGCGACAGACCGGAGTGCAGCGCTTATGGCCCTTCCCGCCCACAAACAGTTTCAGTTCTGGGGAATTTTTGTAGTTGTCTTTGCCGTGGTGCTTTGGGCGCTTGGCGATGTCTTGCTGCCCTTTGTATTGGGCGGCGCCATCGCCTACTTCCTCGATCCGCTGGCCGACAAGCTGGAAGCCAAAGGCCTGTCCCGCGCTGCCTCGACAACCGTTATCACACTCTTCGGCGTGTTGATCTTTGTGATCGGCATCCTTGCCATCATCCCGTCCCTGATCCAGCAAACCGAAGAGTTGGTGAAAACTCTACCAGAGGCCTTTGCGCAGCTCCGTGTCTTTGTCGCAGAACGCTTTCCAAGCTTGTTGCAGCAAGACTCCATGATGCATCAGTCGCTGCAGAAAGTCGGCGACTTCTTGCAAGACCGCGGAGGAGACTTCCTGCAATCAGCACTCAGCTCGGCAGCTTCGCTGATCAATGTTGTTGTCCTGCTGGTGATTGTGCCCGTGGTGGCCTTCTACCTCCTTTTGGATTGGGACCGTATGGTCGCCGAAGTTGACAAACTCCTGCCCCGCGACCACGCCCCCACAATCCGTCGCCTGGCAAAAGACATCGACAAAACCCTGGCAAGCTTTGTGCGCGGCATGGGCACCGTTTGTCTGATCCTGGGCACATACTATGCTGTGGCTTTGATCATCGTTGGGCTGAACTTTGGTCTTGTTGTGGGGTTCATCGCTGGTCTTGTGACCTTCATCCCTTACCTTGGTGCCCTGATTGGTGGCGTATTGGCGATCGGCCTCGCGCTTTTCCAATTTTGGGGAGACTGGCTGCAAATCGGCCTCGTTGCGGCGATTTTTGCCACCGGCCAAATGATCGAAGGGAATGTTCTCACCCCTAAGCTTGTTGGCAAATCCGTCGGCCTGCATCCCGTCTGGCTGCTGTTGGCCTTATCGGTTTTTGGCGCGCTGTTTGGCTTTGTCGGCATGTTGGTTGCTGTGCCTGTTGCCGCAGCGCTCGGAGTGCTTGCACGTTTTGTCACCGGACAATACATGTCTTCCACGCTCTACAAAGGGCGCAGCGAGACCGACCAAGCAAGCGCACAGGACGCCGAAAAAATCCAAATGGCTGAGCAGCTGAACTTCGACCTGCCCGTCCGGGCAGCCCTTGGGCGTGATGATTTCTTTGTCAGCCCGACCAACGCCATGGCGCTTGGTCTGGTCGATCTGTGGCCCAACTGGGCCGGTGGAAAACTGGTGCTCTCCGGCCCGGCTGGTGCAGGGAAAACCCATCTGACCCAGGTCTGGGCCGCCCTAGCAAACGCCCAAGTTGTGGCGGCCGCCGACCTCACTAAAGACGATGTGCCTGCTTTGGCAAAAACGCCAGTCGCGGTGGAAGACGTGCATCTGATTGCCGACAATCCGGACGCACAAACCGCCTTATTCCACCTGCACAACCTGACCCTGGCCGAAGGCAACACGCTCCTCCTCACCGGCGTGGGCGCACCACTGCAATGGGGATTGACCCTGCCGGACCTGCTGTCGCGCATGCAGGGCACCACCGTCGCTACATTGGACCAACCCGACGACGTGCTGCTGATGGCCGTGATGGCCAAACAATTTGGCGACCGTCAGCTGATGCCCACACCCGATGTGCTGAGCTATATCGCCAAACACATGGACCGCAGTTTTGCCAACGTCGCCCATGTTGTCGAAGCGCTGGATCAACTGTCGCTCAGCGAAAAACGCCCCATCACCAAAGCGCTTGCCAAACGGGTTCTGGAACACTCTTAAGGCTACAGCACTGGATGAACACAAGGCGTTCAGTAATAGTTTCCGTCGCGGCCCTTGATTGGTTTTCCAGTCGCCAGCTTGAAAATGGTGTTGGCGGCAAAAAACCATCCGGCAATAGCCGCAAGCAGCCAACCGCCTAGAAAAACGGTTTCAAACCCGGCGCCAAATGAACCAAGAAACGCTGTCGCCGCCATAAAGATGCCCGCTGACCAAGCGATGATCCATCCACAGATGAATATGAGGGTAAAGGCGCGCTGACCGTTCATTGCAATACGCTCTGACGGTTCCTCCGAAGTGTCTTGTGATGATTGAATTGGGGAATGGGAAAATCGATCGTTTTCGGAATTGGGTGACTGCTTAGATCGACGGCCGATCCAAAATGCGACTGCAGCAATAACAAAAACAAAAAACAGATTTTCCATTCGTACCTTTCTAATCTCAATTCTACCCCCTCTATGTATGCAGTTGCATACCGAATTTCCAGTAGAGGTCGGAACTTAGTGACTTAAAAATAGTCTGCTAAACACGCGCTTGGCGCACTTGTCGATTAGCCCTGGCTAAATCCGTTTCCGACACACCGCGACACCCTGCCCCGCGCAGCTCTCTGGACCCTCCGCACATTCCCGCCTAAAGTCATCTTCTCGTTACCTGCCAATGGCATGAGAGTGACATGACCCAAGCTGACTTTTTGAAATCCGATTTCCCCGAACCCGTCGCATTGCCTGATCTGGACCGCAACGGCCCGGACCGTTTCTTCAACCGCGAACTGAGCTGGCTCAGCTTTAACTGGCGTGTGCTGGAGGAAAGCGAAAACCCACGCGTGCCTCTGCTGGAGCGCCTGCGGTTCCTGTCGATCTCTGCCACCAACCTCGACGAATTCTACACCGTCCGCGTGGCCGGTCTGCGCGAGCTGGTCCGCGAAGGGCACAACAATCCGGCGCAGGATGGCCTGTCGCCGGCCGAACAACTGGTCCTGATCAACGCCGACGCTCGCAACCTCCTGCAAGAACAGCAACGCATGTTCAACAGCCTGCGTGACGAGCTCAAAGCGCAAGACATCCACATCCTGCAACGCGACGCGCTCACCGACGAAGATCGCGACTTCCTCGCAGACGTCTTCATGAATCGCGTGTTCCCGATGTTGTCGCCGCTGGCCATCGACCCGGCGCACCCCTTCCCGTTCATTCCCAACACCGGCTTCTCTCTGGCGCTGCAACTGGAACGCAAGAAAAACAAGCGCAGCCTCAAGGCGCTCCTGCCGATCCCCCACCAAATCGACCGCTTTGTCTTCCTGCCCTCCCCGGACGGCACCCTACGAGCCCTGCCTCTCGAAGAGCTTTTGATCCTGCATCTGGACAGCGTCTTCCCCGGCTACAAAGCCAAAGGCCACTGCGCCTTCCGCGTATTACGCGACAGCGATCTGGAGGTCGAAGACGAAGCCGAAGACCTCGTGCGTGAATTTGAAGTGGCGCTGAAACGTCGCCGTCGGGGCGAAGTGGTGCGCCTGAAAATCACATCTGACGCGCCATCCAGCCTGAAAAAACTGATCATGGAAGAGCTCGAAGTCACCGGCGACGAAGTGGTCGACATCGACGGTATGATTGGCTTGGCTGACCTCAAGGAAATGGTTGTGGACACCCGTCCTGACCTGCTGTGGCCGTCATTTGCGCCACGTGTGCCAGAGCGTGTACAGGACTTTGACGGCGATATGTTTGCCGCCATCCAGCAGAAAGACATGCTGCTGCACCACCCCTATGAGACCTTCGACATGGTGGTGCGCTTCCTGCAACAGGCCGCACGTGATCCCAATGTGGTTGCGATCAAACAGACGCTGTATCGCACCTCCAAAAACTCCCCCATCGTGGAGGCGCTTTGTGAGGCAGCCGAAGACGGCAAATCCGTCACCGCGCTGGTGGAGCTGAAAGCCCGTTTTGACGAAGCCGCCAACATTCGCCAATCCCGCCGACTGGAACGCGCAGGCGCGCACGTAGTGTATGGCTTCTTGGATCTGAAGACCCACGCCAAAATCTCCACAGTTGTGCGCCGCGAAGGCGACAAACTGGTGACCTACACCCATTACGGCACCGGAAATTATCACCCGATCACCGCCAAGATTTACACCGACGTCAGCCTCTTCACCTGTGACGCCGCCTTGGGGCGAGACGCCAACCGCGTTTTCAACTACCTCTCCGGCTATGTGGAACCCGACACGCTCGAAAACCTTGCGATCTCGCCTATCACGCTGAAACCCAAACTTCTGGAGCTGATCGAACAGGAAGCTAAAAACGCCCGCTCCGGCAAACCCGCAGCGATCTGGGCCAAGATGAACTCGCTGGTTGAGGCAGAGGTCATCGACGCGCTTTACACCGCCTCCGAGGCGGGTGTGAAAATCTCCCTGATTGTGCGCGGCATCTGTTGCCTCCGTCCCGGCATCAAAGGCCTGTCTGAAAACATCCGCGTGAAATCCGTGGTCGGACGTTTCCTCGAACACTCACGCCTGGTTTGTTTTGCCAATGGGCAGGACCTGCCGAACAAAAAGGCGCGGGTCTTCATGTCCTCCGCTGACTGGATGGGCCGCAACCTCAACCGCCGCGTAGAAACGCTGGTAGAGGTCAAAAACGCCACTGTAAAAGCGCAGATCATGTCGCAGGTCATGGCCGCCAATATGGCCGATGTGGCGCAAAGTTGGGTGATGAACGCCGATGGAAGCTTTGACCGCACACCGGTGCCCGAAGGTGAATTTGCCTTCAACTGCCACCGTTTCTTCATGGAGAACCCTTCACTCTCGGGTCGCGGTTCTGCAGGCGCTTCTGATGTGCCCAAATTGACCCATACGGATGATTGACCCAACGCTTCTCGTGGCGCAAAATTGCGTCGCGATACCAAACTGTTCCTGACGTAAGACGACCCCATGCCCCACGACCCGCAGCAGGACCACAGCCTGTTTGAACGCCCGATCTTTGAAGACCTCGAGGCCCGCGCCCTGTCGCGCGTGGGCGTGGTGGATGTGGGCTCCAACTCGGTTCGTTTGGTGGTGTTTGACGGTGCCGCTCGCAGCCCGGCCTATTTCTACAACGAGAAAATCATGTGTGCCTTGGGCGCCGGCATCGCTGAAACCGGCATGCTCAACCCCACCGGCCGCGAACGCGCGTTGGCTGCGCTGTCTCGTTTCGCGCGCCTGGCCGACTCCATGCGCCTCAATGGATTGACCGCAGTCGCCACTGCCGCCGTGCGTGAAGCCACCGATGGCCCGGATTTCTGCGCCGAGGTGCTGGCAAAAACCGGCGTGCATATCCACGTGATCGATGGCGCCGAGGAAGCGCGTTTGTCTGCACAAGGCGTGCTCACTGGTTGGCCCGGCGCGTATGGCCTGATCTGCGACATCGGCGGCGCCTCCATGGAGCTGGCTGAAATCAACGACGGACTCGTCGGCAAACGCGTCACCTCTTCGCTTGGCCCGCTCAAACTGCGCGATGTGAAGGGTGGCAAAAAAGGGCGACGCGACTTCATCAACAACACCTTGGATGACCTCTACCAACAGATGGGACACCAGCGAAATCGCCTGTTCCTTGTCGGCGGCTCCTGGCGCGCCATCGCCCGTATCGACATGGAACGCCGTGGCTACCCCTTAAAAGTACTGCACGAATACCGCATGACCGCCACTTCGGTGCGTGACACTGCGCGCTACATTCAGGAACACGACCCGGATGAGTTGCGCGCCCGCTGTGGCGTGTCCAGCTCTCGTATGGCGCTGGTGCCGCTGGCGATCGAAGTCCTCAAAGGCGTGCTGCGCCGCTTCAAACCCCATGACATCGCCATCAGTTCTTATGGCATCCGCGAAGGCGTGCTGTATGAGCAAATGCCGGACCGTATCCGCGAACGCGACCCGCTGATCGAAGCCTGCCGCTTTATGGAAGCCAAAGACGCCCGAATTCCGGGCTTTGGCAAGTCGCTCTATAAGTTCATCTTCCCGATCTTCAAATCCGCCAGGCCGGAACAACTGCGCCTGATCAAAGCCGCCTGTTACCTGCATGACGTCAGCTGGCGTGCCCATCCGGACTATCGCGCCGAAACCGTGTTTGACAGCACCACCCGAGCCAATCTCGGCGGTCTCAAACATGCCGAACGGGTGTTCCTGGGCCTGTCCCTGCTGCACCGCTACCGCAACAAATCCGAAGGCACCCGGTTTGAGGACCTAGCGCAACTGCTCAGCGACAAGGAGCGCCATCAAGCCGAAGTGATCGGCAAGGCCATGCGCTTTGGCGCGATGTTGTGGCAGCAGGATCGTGACAACATGGGCACGCTGAAATACCACCCGAAAAAGGCCGAGCTGCACCTCAAATTACCCGCCAGCACGGGCCCGCTTTATGGCGAAGTGGCCGAAGCCCGTTTCAACGCGCTGGCCAATGCCCTTGGCGCAACCAGCAGCGTACGCCTGAAAGACTAACGCTCGGACGTGGACCTCGGGTGGCTTCTTCTAACCCCAAATATCCTGGGGGAGTCACACCTGTGTGACGGGGGCAAAGCCCCCTATGGCCGTTTCACAGCTCGATGCCACCAGTGGCCTCATCCTCCCGAGACTCCCCCATCTCTTCCGGTGTTTTCTTGCGCATAATTATGTCACCATTGGGCAGCATTTCCGGCGCGTGATAACTGCTCCAGTCCTCCACCTTGGAAAACACCGCACCAAGCTTTGGCCCCATCTCTTCCAGAAAGCCCTGCAATCCCGGACCAATCTCTTCCATCATTGCCGTGAACCCGTCCAGGGTTGGCGCGATCTCGTCTTGCAGCCCTTGTAAAAACAGCTCCATCCCCTCAGCCATTAAACTGCGGCCACTGTCTTGTTCAGCAGAGGCTCCACCGGCAGACAGACACAGCCCAACCCCCAGAACGCAGGCTTTCAAAGTTTTCATGGGGCACCCTCCCAAACAGCTCAAATATCGATGTCCAAAACCACCGGAAAGTGGTCTGACGCCGTCAACAACGCATCGCGTAGCTCCGGCACATCCCAGCATGTATGATCTTCAAACGGATGCCAAATCCGCCAGCGTGGGTTTGCCGATCGCAGTTTTTCCGAGACCATGATGTAGTCCAAAAGCGCATTCAGATAGCGCCCCTCGCGTTCGATGTGAAACCGCGCCGTGGTCGGCTGCGCCGCCAACTTATGGCGCAGCGCCATTTCCGCGTGCGGATCATACATGCGCGGGCTGCTGTTGCTGCCCAGCAAAATCTCAACGGATGACCGCCCAAACAGATCCTCAAACGCATCCAGCCCCGGACCATCATTCAGATCACCCAGCAGGATCACATCCTCTCCCGCGGCAAGTTCCTCCTCGATCCGCCGCCGCAGCCAAATCGCCTGCGCCAGTTGCTTACGCCGGTTGGCGATGGAGAGTTTCATCACCTCATCACGGTTGCGCGCGCCATGGGGCGCCTTGGATTTCAGATGCGCCCCGATCAGCCGCAGCCTGCGCCCACTTGCAGTGGTCACATCCAGCTCCAACGGCGGCTTGGAAAACACCACCAAATCCTCTTTGGCATCCACATCCAGATCCAACCGCAACGTGCC
This sequence comes from Shimia sp., assembly GCF_022448905.1. GTDB lineage: Bacteria > Pseudomonadota > Alphaproteobacteria > Rhodobacterales > Rhodobacteraceae > Shimia. The sequence continues at coordinate 420,475 of NZ_JAKVCW010000002.1, forward strand.
ATCAAACCGGGGCGCGCCATTGGCGCCCTCCTGCCCGGTCGGCACGCCGCGCGGATCATGCACTGGCGTGAGCGCTTCCGGGTCATACAGCAACGCGATTTCCTGCTGTGTGGTATTGGCAAATCCCAAAACCGCTTTGTGTGCCCGCAATTCAAAAGCTGCGGCAAACCGCTCCAGCGCCAAAACCGTATCACGCTTGCTGCCTTGATCCGGCGCTTCAACCACCATCACCGCATCCGCATCCAAGGCGGTAAACACCGTGCCCACAGCCTCGATCTGCTGCGCCCGTGTCACGCCCTGACGGCCTGACCAGCCGTCATCCATAAGCAACTGATTTTGATCATCAAACAGGCTTGAGAACCACTCCACGTTATACGTGGCAATCCGCATCACGCCGCCTCGTTGATCTGATCCCAGGCACGGTTGATATCAATCATGCGTTTCTCGGCAATCTTGACCGCCTCTTCCGGCACGCCGCGCGCAATCATCGCGTCCGGATGGGTTTCCCGCACCAAGCGCCGCCACTCCTTGCGGATCTCTTCCATAGGCATGTCCGGCGTCACGCCCAGAACCGTGTAAGGGTCCGCCTCCGCATCCGGCACAAACCGCGCCCGCATGGCTTTGAACGCATGATCCTCAACCCCAAGGATTTCCGCCACCCGCGCGAGGAAGGCATCCTCATTGGGGTGATATTCTCCATCTGCCACCGCGATGTGAAACAAACCCTCCATCAGGTCATCCGGCCGCCCATGCACCGCACCGAACATGCCTTTGATGCGCGTGGCATATTCTTCAAAACCGGCAACATCCTGCCGCGCCATGTTAAAGACCTTGGCCGCATTGGCTTCGTCTTTTTGGGCGATTTGGAACACTTCGCGAAAGGCCGTGACTTCATCACGTGTCACCAACCCATCAGCTTTTGCCATTTTTGCACCCAGCGCGATCACGGCGATGGTGAACGCAACCGAGCGCTCCGGCGGCGCGCGCAGGTGGTCAAACACCGTGGAGAGCGACTCGCCCTGACTGAGTGCGGACAAGGCTTGGGATATGCGGGACCAAATCGACATGGCGCCACCTTAGCGGTTCTTTGCGGAATGGCTAGTGCTGCATCACAGCAATTTCTGCAACAGAACCAAGTCCATCCAGCGGCCAAACTTGCGCCCCACCTGAGGCATTCGCGCAACCTCGACAAAGCCCATTGCCTTGTGAAAAGCAATGCCACCGCCGTTTTCCCCACCGACACCGGCCACCAACACATGCACGCCCCGTGCCCTGGCTTCGACTTCCAGCTTTGCCATCAAAGCCCGCCCAACACCCTGGCTGCGAGCTGCTTCGGCCAAATAGATCGTGTGCTCCATGGTCCGGGCATAGCCCGGTCCGCCACGAAATGGCCCAAAGGTCGCAAACCCTACAGCAGCACCTGCGTCTTCTGCCACTAGGAAAACCGCCTCAGTCGCGATTGCTGCTTTGATCGCCCCAAGCTCTTTCTCGATGGTGTTGAACGTGCTGACCCCATCGCGAATTTCGCGGTTCCAAATCGCCGCTATCGCCTCGGCGTCCGCCGCAGTGGCATCTCGCAGGATCACCGCAAAACCCGTTGTCCGTGTGGCGTGTCAAACGTGGCCTGCAACGCAGGGTCCCCCTTCACAAACACCACCCGCGGATCGCTCATCCCAACATGCGCGGCCAAATCCTCATGTTCTGGATGCGCCACCTCCAGCCGCGCCAAAGCCATGCCGGATGGTGCCAGAATTTCCGCAGGCGTCACCGCCACATCCCACTGGATCAGCGCCGGAAAGCGGTTGTCGAACGGCAACACACCGCTGGCCGGCACAGCCATGCGCCAACGCAAATCGCCACGCGTCAGGTGCACCACTTTGCCCGCATCCACATCCAGCCGCGCCAGTTCCGCATCCATGTGATCGGTGCGGCAAATCCAATTCCCCAACCGCGGCGCGCCGTGCAACCGGTCCAAGTCAAACCAGCGCGGATAAGGCAAGTCGCCCGCTGCCGGATTGGCTGCAATCGCTTCCAGGTAAATGCCGTCCGCCAACCCAATCAACTGATTGTGTGTGCCGAAATGCGCATGTTCACCACCTGGCCCCATTTCAACGCCCAGCGCCTCTTCCACATGAGCCACCGCCTCAGCCAGCGTTTCCCCAGCCACCGCCAAATGATCCAACGTCAACATATCGCGCCTCCCTTTTGTCGGCACCAAAACCGAAAGGGCAGTGAAGCACAACGCAAAATGCCCTTACAGTTCCCCATCTCCGAGCAACAACCTGCCAAGACAATTATCCCTATCTTCCGCTTACGTATCCGCTAGGGTATCACCGGTCGCAGTCACCGGACCACATCAGCCAATTCAGAGCCGCGCGTCCGCAGTATAAGGAATGTTATGTCCGTCTTTTTGCGTAGCGTCGGAATGGCTATAGTCGCCACCGTAGTGGGCAGCCCTGCGTTGTCCCAGGAAATCGCCCCCAAGCGTCTATCTCTGGAGCTTAACGCGGTTCAGGATGTTCAGGGCGCGTGCCGGTTCACCTTTGTGGCCAACAACACCACCGGCAACGCCATAGACAAGGCCGTGTTTGAAACCGTGATCTTTGACACCTATGGCGCAGTGGTGCGCCTGTCCTTGTTTGATTTCCGCGACTTGCCGGCCGATAGGCCGCGTGTGCGCCAGTTTGACGTACCCGCCACAGCCTGTGATGGAATTGGTCAAACCCTGATCAATGGAACAAACACCTGCACCGTCAATGGTGCCCAAAGTGACATTTGCAGCGACGGGCTCACGCTCAGCAGCCGTATCACCATAAAACTACTGGGATAACAAAATGACTGGTTTGCGCGATGTGGTGGCCCTTGGCGGGCCAGTAGTGGCAATTCTCTTGGTGATGTCCGTGCTAACCGTTGCGGTCACTATCTACAAACTCTGGCAATTTGCCGCCTCCGGCGTTGGTCGACACAAGGTCCTGTCTGATGCGCTCGCCGCCTGGGACGCTGGCGATCCTCAAGCCGCCCAAACGCGGCTGGCCCAAAGCCGAAGCTATCTGGCACCGTTCATCCGAACCGCGCTGGAAACGCCTCCCTCCCAAGCGCTGAGCGACCGGCTGGATGCAGAGGCTGGTCTCGCCCTTGCTCGCCTGGAACGTGGCTTTCGCCTGCTGGACACCATTGCCCAGCTTGCGCCGCTTCTTGGCCTATTTGGCACCGTCTTGGGCATGATCGAAGCCTTTCAAAATCTGCAGACCGCAGGCGCTGCAGTGGACCCATCCTTGCTCGCTGGCGGCATCTGGGTGGCACTGGTCACAACTGCTGTGGGACTGGCAGTGGCCATGCCAACCTCTATGATCCTGTCCTGGCTGGAAAGCCGCACATCCCGCGAACGCGTCTTTGCCGACAAAGCTCTGCGCACCGTCCTGATGCCTCATGACCTCCGCCAGCCCACCCCGGTTGCGGCTCGGGACCATGCGTAACCTCGCGCCCTTTGTCCGCCGACCATTGGCTCTCACGCCGTTGATCGACGTGATCTTTCTGCTGTTGTTGTTCTTCATGCTGACTTCGACCTTTTCAACATTTGGCGAAATCGAACTCAGTAACGCCCGCAAAGGCAGCGGCACCGTGGACAGCGCACAACAACGCTACTTTGTCCAACTGGGCCCGGACCAGCTGACCCTCAACGGACAGCCCACAACAATGGACGACCTGCTTGCCGCGCTTGACCCCGGCCAAGTTCTGGTCAGCCTGAATGACGCCACGACCGCGCAGCGGCTGGTGGACCTGCTGCAGGGCCTGCGGTCGCGTGATGACCTGAACGTGTTGGTACTGGAGTGAGACGATGATCCGGCAGATCAATATTCGCAAAAAACGCGACTCCACCATTCCGCTCATCAACATTGTCTTTTTGATGTTGGTGTTCTTCCTGATTGCCGGAACTGTCGCCGCCCCGCTCGATCCCGATCTGAACCTGGTACAAACTCAGGATCTTGAAGGCCGAGAGCCGCCAGACGCCCTGGTCTTACATGTCAATGGCCGCCTCACTTTTCGCGGGCAACAAACGACGCCAGAGGCTTACGTGGCCGACAACGGCAGCGGCCCAACCCGTATTGTCCCGGATCGCGACGTCGCCGCGCAACGGCTGATGGCGGTGACAGGTGCTTTGCGCCGTGCCGGTGCGACCTCCGTGATCCTGGTGACGGAACGAGCCCTGCAGTGATCCGCCGCTCCCTTCTAATCGCAGCCATCGCGCTGCTGGTGTCCTTGGGACTACACCTGACCGGTCTTGGCTTTGTGGTGCGCATCGAACGAACCAGCCCTCCGTCAGAAGTGCGCAGCGACATGGTGGCGCTTGGTAACAGCTTTGAAGACATCGCCGACCAATTGGAGGCACCCGAAGAGCCAGACCCATTGCCGGAGCCAGAACAGCCGGAAACGGTCGCGCCAGTCCAGCCCCCAACCGAGGCCGACGTGCCTGACACCGAGGTGCTTGTCGCTTCCGAAAATCCGCAAGATACCTACGCACCGGATACCGGCACGGCTCAAATTGTCGAACCGGTCCCCCTGGCAGGTACCCAAGGCGATTTTGCGCCCGAACCGGACATCACCGAACCGACTTCGGCACCGGATGACGTGACGCCTGTACCGCCGCAAAACGACACGCCAGCTTCGCTCGGCACAGACACAGAACTTCAGGAAACCGAAACACCTGAACCGGCACCAAGCCCCGAAACCGAAATCGAGCCGCCCGTCGCTTCGGAGCAAGAGGTCATCGCGTCCCTGCCGGAAAGCCTCACACCTATCGTACCGGTCACGCCGCTCCCTGAGCCAGAAATCACTGCAGAGCCGGAAGAAAACACGTCGGAGAGCGACCCTCAGCCCCTTTTCCCCGGCCTCCGAAACGGTTTTGACAACCTGCGCAACCCGTCTCAAACCCTTGAATCGCCTTTGGAAACCTTCCGCAGAGAAGGCGCGCAAGCTTCTGTCGGTGGCTTTGGCATCCAATCCGGTTCCGCCGCAAACTCCCGCGGCCCCGGCAATTCAGACACAACCAACTATGCAGGCCGCGTGCTGGTCCACCTCAACCGCACCCGTCCCGTTCATGTCAAAGCCAAAGGCTTTGCCCGCGTGTATTTCGAAATCAATCCGGACGGATCGCTCAACTGGGTAGAGATTATCGATAGCTCCGGCAACTCAGACATCAACCGTGCCGCCCGCGCCCAAATCCAAAGCGCCGTCCCTTTCCCGATCCCTCCTAATGGTACAAGTCGCGCGCTGTCCTTCATGTACAGCTCGCGCTAGGCACCTATCCGGCCAAGATTTCGCTCACGTTTTGGGAAAAGCCTAAGTGGCGGAGGAGGTGTCCGACTAATTAATCACGCAAATAACTATATTATCGTGATTTTCTATATGTCATACCCCCCATACCACATATAGCACCACATACTGATCTACTTCCATCACTCAAACACATTCGCATTCTCATATGATAATACACGAGCCGGCCCTCTCAACTCACCGCGGTCTCCCAACTGTAGACATTGGTGCAACACGGCCGCGCATCAATGGCGCCGTTCGCTGGATGTGCAAGTTCAGCCTTGTGTGCGATGTCTGTTAAGCGGGTAGCTGCAGGAATGTACGGGAAACATAGCGAATGACTGCTTTCCGCCCAAAGCCGTCATTGCTAAGTTGAAAACCAACGGCCGGTTTGTTTGTCAAAGCAAATCCTGAATTGCGAAACCGTTTACTGAAGGTCGCATAGTTCCGTAGCATGATGAGCTTGTGGGCAGCCGAAAACAATGGATTGAGAAACAGTCAAATCCCGAGAAGTTTAGTGCCTTGGCATAGACGACAGGGCTAAAAAACAGCGACATCTTTGATACTGGCACCTTTGATTGGAGTGACCACAATCTCTACAGGGGTTCTGTTTCCGTAGTGGGATAGGCTGCTTCTTAAGCTAGATGAACGCATGTTGACAGGAACGGAGTTGCGGCGCCCAAGATAGACTTTGGCCGTTGATCCATTGTCGAAGCGCACCTCTAGGTTAAAACTCTGTTTTGCGATGTCCTCAGCCTCTATTTCGATCCCGGAAGTCGCGGTGCCTTCTGCAAGTTTGACAAGGGTTGCTTGAGGCTGTTTTTGTAATTCTGCGGCTTTGATTGGTGCGCGGCTTTCGCTGATGGCGCCCAGCAATTGGCGCAAGAAGGATTGCGAGTTGAAGCTTTCGGTATAGGGCAGCTCCCAGACCACCAGATCGTGATCTTTGCGATCCAATGCGCCGGACATCACATAGGCCTCAATGGCACCAATCGGGCCTCCGCCTGACACGGAGAAGTTCTCGACATCAGCATCAAAGGCGCGGGCCAACGCGTCCGCGACCCTATAGTGATCTCGTTTGTAGCGATTGGAAAAACTGCTTCCAAGCAAGGCAATTGCGGGGTCGTCCACGTGCGTTTCCAATAGGTCGCCATTTCGAGACAGATTGAAAGTTTCCGACGTTTCTGCGGGCAAGGTTATTCCACAAGCTTTGTGTACAACTTCGGCAAGGGATCCTTCTTCCTGTATCGCGCCCGAGGCCTCAAGTTCCCGGAAAGCTAGGTTTCCATCATTGGCAAAGAGATCAGGTGCATGTGTGTTCACGGTGCGTGCGAGAGCAGTGGCGCTCACGGCACTTCCCACAGCTGTCCAATGCGTGTCGCGCCGAAAATAGAAACGGTCCCTGATGTCGGGGTCGGCCAGAGCCACATTTGACAGGTTAGGAACAATGGCGCCTGTGCTTGCGAGCTGCGCGATCATCTTATCAAAAGAAGAGCGCGCGTCTGCCACGCTGTAAAGGTGCTGTCCCATAGCTGCATCAAGATTGTCTTGCCCGGAGATGACGGGCCGCGGCGGCGCGATGAGAATGGCTAGTGGCACGTTTCGGGACGCGAATTCTTCAACGATGGCTTGGACCAATTTGAGCGAGGAAGACTTCATGTCGTAGCGGTTTTTCAACTGGTCCTGCGTGAAAATCCAGCCACTAGCTTGATCGCTGTAGATTGGGGCAATTTTTGCGTACTTCTTGGGAAGGGCTTCTCGGTTGAGAAGGTTTTCGCAATAGGGAGCGGATTGCGCGGCAGAGCCTACAACAAGGCTCGCGATCAGTGGGATGTGAAATTTCATGGGAGCTGTCTCCGGCTGGTCAAAAAGCGTTCAGGGATCTCCCAGACAACGATGGACGGGAGAGACGAAAGGTTGGAGCGCTCCTCCAGGAACGCATCCATAGGTTTGAAAGGGCCTTGCCCAACGCGGCTGAGATTGAGAACGTCAGCCTGCAGGGCCTGTTTCAGGAAGCCTTCGAAGTGGAACTCGGCCTTGGCCGAGTAACTCGTGCCTATCAGGGCGACAGGGATATCGGAGGCGCCAAACAATCCTCCGGATGAGGTCACGTTGGTTTCGAACGTATTGATGAACTCGGCCGCGGGGCCCACTCGATCCCGATAGCGACCGGTCGCGACAAACCGCAGCAAGTCGCCGTCAAACGGTGCCGCGCCTTTTGCAACGGTCGTCACCTGCGCCTCCGGCAGCGTTAAATCTCCCAGAGACGTGGCGATGGTTGCCGCGGCGCGTTGCGCGCCTTCCGGGCTCCAGTGCGTGTCTGTGCGCATGAAGCTGCCTTCGAACCGAAGGGCTTCGCGCAGATCAATCTCGATTATCCCGGCTTTCCGGATTGTGGCAAGGGCCGCATCATAGCGAGTCTCAAGACCTTCAGATCGCCCTCGCTTGAGCCGGTTTGCGTGCATGCGCGCCTTGTCAGGTATGATCACAGGGATCAGCGTTATGCTGTCCGCCGCCAACGCGTCGGCGACCTGCGCCAACTCGGTTGCAAGATCGCGGGGGCTGTCCGGCTCGGAAAATTCCTCGGCGGTGAAAAGCCAGCCGCCACTGCCAGAAACCGCTCCGGTAGCGGGTTCACGAAAGAACACCCATTTGGCCGCAGACCACAGCGCAACCGCGCTTTCCTGGGCGGGGACAGAGGTCTCAAAACGGTCCTCATAGCCTCTTTGATAGGTGCCGTTTGCCCATCCCCTTGAAGGGTCGCCCGCATCGGTGTGCGAAAACGCCGTGACCGAGAGGCCTGCCAGAAGCGCGGCGATCCCGAGTGTGCAAAGGCTGTCCAACGAAGCTTGCATAGGATTGCTCCCTAAAACTGAAAGTAGAGGAAAGGGCTGTTGGTGCGCGCCTGCAGAGCGACGAAACAGAGGATCGACAGCAGGGCGGATTGCAGCCCTGGTGAGAGTGTTCGACTGGGAAGCGCCAGACGCGGACCGATGGAGATAGCGGCCCCTATCAGCAGAAAACACAGTTCCGTTGTGGTGGTGAGCGTGATCAACTCCGGTCGCATTGCAATGCCATGTGCGCCAACCATGCCAGCGTACATCGCTCCGGCGTCAGCCAGCGTCTCCGCGCGGAACACAACCCAGCCAAGAATGACGTACGCCATCGTCAGCGGCCACGCAACGGCCCTTGGCCACACCGTTTCTTGGTGTTTTGCCCCCAAGGCGCGCTCAATTGCCATAAGGCTGCCATGCCAGATGCCCCAGACCACAAAGGTCCAATTGGCGCCGTGCCATACCCCCCCCAGAACCATGGTTAAAAGCAGGTTGCGATACGTCTTGACCTTGCCGCGCCGGTTGCCACCCAAGGGAACATAGAGGTAATCACGCAACCAACTGGACAGGCTGATGTGCCAGCGACGCCAGAACTCGGTGATCGATCGGCTGACATAGGGCGCGTTGAAGTTTTCCGGGAAGTGGAACCCAATCATAAGGCCCAAGCCAATCGCCATGGCCGAATAGCCTGCGAAGTCAAAAAGCAATTGGATGGAGTACGCTGCGGCGCCGAGCCAGGCTTCCGCCATTGTCGGGGCGGGCAAAGCGAACATCCTGTCTGCGAGGGGAGCGACGCTATCCGCCACAAGTAGCTTCATAGCCAGCCCTTGCAGAAACCTGCGAAGGCCTTTGGAGAAAAGCGAAAGCGTGGGAGCGCGGTGCGCAAACTGATGCGCGAGGTCCTTGTAGCGCAGCACCGGTCCGGCGATCAGCTGCGGGAACAATGATGAGAACGCGAGGAAATCCGAGAGCTTCCTTGCGGCAGGCGCATCGCCACGCGCCACATCAATCACATAGCTGATGGATTGAAACGCCAAGAAAGACAGCCCAATCGGCAGGATGATCTCCGGTACAATCAGGACCTCCCCACCCAATGCCGTATTGAGGTTGCCGAGCAGAAAGGTTGTGTATTTGAACCAACAGAGGACGGCGAGATTAAAGGTAACCCCAAGCCGGACCGCCCATGTCTTGGTTCTGGGGCTAATGGTTCTTGATGCAACGTGGCCCGCAAGGTAGCTGCCACCGGCTATGGCGTAGAGCACGACAAGGGCATCGGCGCGCCACCAGGCATAAAACAACGTTGAGGCCAGCAGGATTAGCCAGTTTCTAAGAGCTTTCGGCAGCGCATAATAGGCGGCCAAAAAGCACGGCAAGAAACCGAACACGAAGATGGGGGTCGAGAAAACCATTCCGTCACCCCTCGATGTTTGGACCGAACCGGTTCTCTATGAGGTCGGCTCCGTCGGGGCGTGCCACAAACGTGATGTTCTGTCCTCTTCGCAGTTGAACATCAAAACTGCCCAGAACGGCCCCTGAAGAGGTCACAACCAAAAGTGTGGCGGCAACAGGATTTACGGTTCTGCCACCGGCGCTGTTGATGTCAGTGGTGCCGATAACGTCGATGTTTTGATCTGACAGAACAAGCCGCGCGCGCTCATCGGAAAGGTTTAGCAGGGTCAAAAGTACTTGTGATCTGTCCCCTCGATCTGGCTCTCGAATGACATGGACATTGCCTGTAGCATCAACGGCTGCCGTGTAAAACGACCCTGCACGCCCGCCGTCAGTCAGAGCGGCGGAGATTGGAAAAAAGACGTCCCCGGGATTTTTAGGCATTTGGATGCCCAGTACTCTCGGCGCGGTTTCTTCCTCAATCCATCGAACAAATACCGCGTCCTCGGGCGGTGGATCGTCGTAGAGTTCATTGTCGCCCGCCCAGACAGTATCTGGCGACATTGAAACTGCAAAAATTACAGACACTGCAAATTTTGATCGGTGCATCGACCTACTCCCTTTGAAACAGGAGTATCGAAACGTCGAGGCCTATAGGGCTAGCGAAAGGATAATCGTCTGTCGCCAAAGGATATCAGGTTCTCCTTTGGGAACTGAGCCGGCAAAATATACTGTGCGAGCTAGGCGTGGCGCCTAGAAGTGCCGCAGTTTTTGTCTGAAATCGAAAGTAAACAGCTGCCAAGGGCCAATCCAGGACATCCGCAGACGCGATTCTCACACTTTGCGGACGTTCAGACGGGGCGCAGCGAAAGCCTTTTCTCCGCCCTTCTAACGGCTTCCGCTGTCGGCCCATAGCGGACTTTCGACAGCTTGCGTGCGAACGTCCGCAACATTCATTCGAGAGCAATCCATCGCGCCGTCTTGAAACCCACATAAGGACCAATGACCATTCCCGAATTTCTCGGGATTGGTCTAATTGGCGCTGTCAGACCAACTCGACCTCGCGTCAGGTGAGACAGCATCACTGTCCTTATCCCGCGCGGAGACTGCGCCACTCAGACAGAGAGTCTGTACGGTTAAGTTTGAATTTTGATCTGGAGTGGAGGCTGCGCTCCGAATTGAAAACGTTGTAGACTGAAGCATGAACGGCGGCGAATTTTTGCAGACTTCGCATGCGTCTGAAACACAACATTGCCCGTCCCCTTCGTCGAAAAGGCAGGTGCGAACTCTCAACTCAGTAGTTTAGCCAACGGCTCGTTTTCTGTTTGTGGGCGTTGCCGAGTTCCTTCATCGCAGCCCCGTACGGCCTCAATCTGTCAGTCACGATCACTTCCGGTTGACCATGCTTGCGCATTGCTTTTCTTAGGAATTTTAGCGCAGCCTTCTTGTCTCGCTTCCTCGTGACATAGCTTCCGAGCACCTCGCCTTCGCGGTCAACAGCACACCAAAGGTCATGCCGCTCACTGTTTTTCTTCACGAAAACCTCATTCAGTTCCAACGCCAGCGGATAGATTTCGGTCCACGGATATGGTGTTTGCTGACCTCAGAAGCGAACGAAGGCCCTAACCGATGCCACCAGTATCGCACTGCTTCAAGGTTTACATCTACACAGCATTTTTGCAGGAGATCCTCTATATTGCGAAACAAGCGCGGGAAACGGACGTAAAATATCACTGCCAGGCGGATAATCCCTGGACTGGTTTTGAAGTAGAGAAACGGAGGTTTCTTGGACATGTCCGGACGTTGGGTCAGCAACTTGTTCTCTTCAACTACGGTTTCCTTTCACAGTACTGTCACGCTCCAAACCGGACAAACCGACCATTGCCATAGCAATGCTCAATTCCTCTTCCAGCACTTTCCACATTTGAAAAAGGCCCGCTTCTCCATTTGCTGCAATGGCAAATTGAAGGATGCGCCCGACAAAAACGAAGTCCGCCCCCGAAACTATCGCCCTGAGAATGTCGCTGCCAGACCTGATGCCGCTATCCAAGAAAATTGCGTAGTCGCCTCCCAATTTAGACCGGAAATTGGGAACGACCTCGATCGGCGAAGGGCCACAATCAAACTGGCGCGCGCCGTGGTTGGAAACTTGCACCGCATCTACCCCGCGTTCCTTCAACCAAATAGCGTCTTGAACATCCAGGACACCCTTTACGACTAGTTTACCGTGCCACCTTTCCCGTAGTTCCGACAACGTATCCCAAGTCGCTTTGGCCCGGCTTTCCGTTCGGTCAAAGTCAAACCCGTCCTTCCTGAAGTTTGCCAAATCTGGCCGCCCTGACCTCAAAGTTCTGAGTGACCAAGAAGGATGCAGCGCGAAATCCACAAATTGCCGGGGCCCAATCCTGAAAGGCATCTTAAATCCATGGCGCAACTCCCTTAACCGCCGCCCGACCTCCGGTACGTCAACAGTCAGGACAAGCGTTTGATACGCTGCGCTTTTTGCCCGGTCGACCAACCGAAATGTCCCCTCTCCGTCGCCGCTGAAGTAGAGTTGAAACCAGGCATGCCCTTCAGCGGCCTCAATTATCTCCTCCATAGGGGTCGAAGCCACAGTGGAAACGCCAACAGGAACTTTGTACTTGGCCGCAAGTCTCGCAAGCATCAGATCGGCTCCGGGCGCAGACAGATTGCACATCCCCATCGGCGCAATTCCAAAGGGTACACCCGCCTTCGCGCCAAACACTTCCGTTGCAAGTGAGCGCGTGCTGACATCTCGCAAGATCCGTGGCGTTAAACTCACCGCGTCCAATGCGTGGCGGTTTCTCAACGCTCCCGCTTCGTTGCCAGCCGCGCATCGATGTAGTCAAAGATCATTCTGGGCAGACGACGCTTGGCCATCTGCCGAGCATCCTCTGCCGAATGGATCTCCTTTTGGAGCATCAACCAGCCACGGCTTTCATGAAACGGTCACGGATGACAACAGGATCCATTGAAATAACAGGCATTTTAGCATTCCCACTATCGCACTTTACAACCATCACAGTGGCGACACCGTCCTCTATGGCTTTCTGCAAGGCCTCGCCTGTGTCGACGTCCTGAACCTCGACCACATTGTCGCAACCGGCGGCCCTCGCCATACCTGCAAGGTCTGTTTTCATGCCTGTATACGTCGGCTGGTCTCCGGTTGAGCCATAGGAACCATTGTCGATGATCATCAGGATGTAGTTGCTCGGTGCATTGTTCCCAATAGTCGGCAAAGTACCGAGATTGGTCAAAACGGATCCGTCGCCATCAATAACGATGACAGGTTTTGGCTGCGCGAGCGCGAGCCCTAAACCAATCGAGGAAGCGAGTCCCATGGTTCCGAGCATGTAAAAGTTTGTCGGTTGATCGTCGATGGCATGCAGCTCTTGTGAAGGAATCCCGATATTACAGACCACAAGTTTGTCACGAAGGATCGGCGCGATGTCTTTTAGAATTTCGGAACGGATCATTGGTCGCCATAGCCTCCCCAGAAGTTCGCGTCAGTCAAGATTGCCACGGGTTTGTTGCACATGAAGGTGTATTTCAGGATATTGTCGAACTCTTCGACGTCCCGTTGCCAATGGAAATGGTACGTTGGGATGTTCAACTGCGCCAAAAGCGCTTTGGTGTGCACCGCCATTTCAACCTGGCAAGCCACGGGCTCACGCAGCTCGCCGCGATAAGAAATGATCATTGGAAGCGGCATCCTATAATACTGAATGAGCGTGGCCAGCGTGTTAATGGTGACGCCAATTGCAGTGTTTTGCATGATGATTGCAGGACGTTTCCCACCCATCCAGGCCCCTGCGCAAAGTCCCATTCCTTCATCTTCCTTGTTTGAGGGAATATGAAAAATGTCGTCCCGCTGGTCGACTTCTTCGATCACGCCGGCGAGTTGCTTGCAGGGCACCGTGGTGACAAACCGAATGTCGTTGGCAACGAGATCATCTGCGATTTTCTTGTCTATATTCAATGTATTCCTCCTGATAGGCGATTGGCTTCAGCTGTCGCGATGAACATGCACAGCGCAGGGGGCATGGCGGACGACGCGCGCAGCGGTTGAGCCAATGAGGTAATCAACCAAACCCGGTTTGTGAGATCCAATGACGATGCAGTCATGGCCATGTTTTTTGGCATATTCGATGATTGCAAGATGCGCTTGTCCCCGCGTGATCTCGGCGCGCACACCTTCCATGCCGGCAACCTTCTGGTTTAGGATTTGGCGCGCTCGTACAAAACCTCGCTCGACCGTTTCCTCACCGATGTAAACACTTACAGACCCCTTTGGCACCTCGTAAACGTGCAGAGCTGTGATCTGCCCTTTCTCGCTGCAGAGGGCGCGAGAGATTTCCAGCGTTTGAGCTGATATTCCGTGATCGAGTGCCAAAGGCACGAGAATACTGTCATACATGTCTTGCTCCTTTCAGGCTCGAACTGCTTATGCCCATGGATCGAGAACGATCTTGGGTGCGGCAACGCGCCCCGCGTGAATATCTTTAAAGGCTCTTGCGCCTTCAGAAAGGGCGCGTGTTGCGAACCAGTCGAGCGGCCCGAGCCTTCCGTCAAACAGTGCCAAAGCTGCGTCAGAAAAACTCTTTGCCGTGTACGTGTAGCTGCCGATGAAGGTGATCTCTTGCAGCGTCATACGCCGAACGTCTAACCCATCAGCACTGTCCCCAAGACCGACATGGACAATAACACCCCCGGGCTCCACCCATTTTGTGGCCGATGCCCGTGTCACTCCATACCCAACCGCATCGATGACAATTGGCGCAGTGTGCTCGGGCGTATTACTGACTTTCAAGCCGCATCGTTCCTCCAGAAATTTGCGTCGCAAAGGGTTGGGTTCAGTGATTTCAATGTCTTCAACGCCCATTGCCTTCAAGGCCAGTGCTGCCGCGAGCCCGATGGCGCCTCCACCGATGACCAAAGCACTCCGTATCACATCCGGATGGATGCTTCCCAAAGCCAATGTCGCCGAATGCCAACTTACCGCTAAGGGTTCGCAAAGCGCGGCTTTTTCCAAAGGAACTGCATCAGGAACCTCGATCAAGTTTTGACTCGGAATGGAAACAAACTGCGCAAAAGCCCCTTCGCGCGGCGGCATCGAGACGATTTGCCGATCAGGACACAGGTTTTCTCTGCCAGAACTGCAATAGTGGCAGGCCCCACATGTCACCAAAGGGTTGATCGTCACACGCCGCCCTTTCCAGGCGCCCTCCTCTACCACACCCGCCGCTTCGTGCCCCAGGATCAGAGGCGCTGGTCGCCGATCGTCGTGCCCGAAGTAGGCGTGCATATCAGAGCCACAAATTCCAACCGACTGAACACGGACGAGTTGTTCGCCGTTTACAGGAACCGGCCTTTCAACATCTCGAAGGGTAAGCGTTTCAACACCCTCATAAACCAGAGCCTTCATTTTGCCGTGAACCCCCCGTCGACCATGAGAACTTGACCGGTCACAAAGCTGGACGCCTCGGAGCACAAGAACAGTAGAGGGCCGTCGATGTCCTCCAAACGTCCATTACGCCCCACGCAAGTTTGGTTCGCGTTACGCTCTGCCCTTTCGGGATCGTGAAACACCGCCTGGGTCAATTCTGTCGGAAAGAAGCCGGGGCCAATGGCATTTGCCGTGATGCCAAATTTTGACCAAGCTTCCGCCATGGCTCGCGTCAATTGCGCCACGCCAGCCTTGCTCGCGCCATAAGCGATGCCGCCTGGAAATGCCCTTGTGGTCTGCAATGACGCAAAATTTACAATGCGCCCCCAGGCCTTCGCTTTCATCGGCCCGACGAGAGCTTGCGACAGAAAAAACGGCGCAGACAGATTCAGTTCTAACGTTTTATCCCACCCTTCGCGGGTGACATCGTCCGCCTCCTGTCTCGTGTTCACCCCTGCGGCGTGAACAACAATGTCTGGGGACCCGAAGGGCGCTTCTAGTTCCTTAGTGAGCACCGCCAACTGGTTTTGATCTGTAACGTCAGAAACGATAAATGACCCCCTCTCAGGGCTGAGGTTAGCGACAAGTTCCTGAAGTTCCTGCTCTCGCCTTGCCACCGCAACAACGCATGCTCCAGCCGCGCACAAGGTTTGCGTGGCGCGGCGCCCCAAGCCAGAACTCGCGCCTGTCACAACAGCCACACGGCCAGTAAGGTCAAAGAGATCTCTAGGATCAGCCATTCGCGGTTAAATCAAAGGTTTCATCTGGGAAGTACTTAGCGAGCCGGACATCAGCAGCGCGTGCATGGCCTTCCATGCCTTCCAATCGCGATATCCGCGCTGTGGCTTCGGCAACTTGCTTGGACCCCTCACGCGTTGCCCGCTGCCACGTGACGATTTTCATGTACTTGTGAACGCTCAGTCCGCCAGTGTAGCTCGCCGCTCCTGATGTAGGGAGAACATGGTTCGTGCCCGCGGCCTTGTCTCCATAAGACACGGTTGTTTCCTCGCCCAAGAACAGCGATCCATAGCAATGGAGGCGATCTAGCCACCAATCGAGGTCATCAGCCTGAACCGTCAGATGCTCCGGCGCATACTCGTCCGATGTGGCCGCCATCTCTTCGCGATCAGAGCAGACAATCACTTCGGCATAGTCGCGCCATGCGGCCTCTGCGTTCTCGCGATTCAATTCCGGAAGGTCTGCGATCAAGCCCGGAACACGTGACAGAACGTCTTCGGCCAATGGGCGATGATCGGTTACTAGCCAAACGGGCGAGTTATATCCGTGTTCCGCCTGACTGACGAGATCGGTTGCCACGATGTGAGGATCAGCACCCTTGTCCGCCAGGATAAGGCTGTCGGTCGGGCCAGCAATCATGTCGATGCCAACGCGGCCATAGAGAGTGCGTTTGGCTTCTGCAACGAACTGGTTGCCAGGCCCGACAATGATGTTTGCCCTTGGTTGCCCAAACAGGCCAAATGCCATGGAAGCTATGCCCTGAACCCCACCAATTGCCATAATTTTGTCTGCACCGCAGACATGCGCAGCATATACGATTGCAGGAAAAATACCCACGCCTGGCTGGGGCGCTGAACACACAGTGATGTGCTCACACCCGGCAACCTTTGCCGTGGTGACCGTCATGATAGCACTGGCAATGTGACGATAGCGGCCTGCGGGCACGTAACACCCAGCGGCAGAAACCGGGATCGCTTTTTGCCCTGCGAGTAGCCCTGGATTGATCTCAAACTGCACATCCGCAACTGTGGACTTCTGAACTTCCGCAAAACGACGAACATTGTCGTGTGCAAAGAGAATGTCGTCTTTGAGCTTCTGCGGAACCATCGCGCAGGCAGCGTCAATTTCGTCCTGCGTTAGCTGCACATTCCCATCATATTTGTCGAACTTTGCGGCATACTCCAAAGCGGCTTCTTCGCCTCTCGCCTCGATGTCGGCAAGAATTGTCGCAACCGTTTTAGCCGTTTCGCCTGCGTCGGAACGGGAAGTAAGAGTGGCCTTTTTCAAATAGATACGAGACATTTTGAAGTCCTATGAATGAGAGGAAACTCAAGCTTCGCGCTTGTTGTGAAGAATGGAAGCGAAGAAGGCCAAGCTGATAAGCGCAATGCCGATGCCGCCAGTTATCAGTTCATGCACGTGCACGATCGATTGCAAAAACATCACGATGGACAGCGCAAAGATCGAATAGAACGCACCGTGCTCCAGATATCGGAACTCTGCCAGGGTGCCGCGTTCGACCAGCATAATTGTCATCGAGCGCACGTACATCGCGCCAATACCCAGACCAATTGCGATGAGCAGGATGTTTGTCGTCAGCGCAAAGGCGCCAATCACACCATCGAAAGAGAAGCTCGCGTCAAGCACTTCAAGGTATAGAAACGCACCCAGTCCCCCCTTGGCGCCGATCTCAGTCGTTTTGCCAGCAATATTGTCGAGATAGGTACCGAGGCCATCTACCAGAGTGAAAACAAGCAAGCCCATAACCGCTGCAGAAAGGAACGGAGCCAATTCCTGAACAGGCAAAGAGCGGGAAATCACAACCACGACGAGGAGTACGAAGGCAATCTCGAAACCACGGATCGATCCCCAAAGCCGCAGGCGTTTTTCCAAAGCGACCACCCAATCAACCGACTTGTCTTCGTCGATAAAGAATTTGAGGGCCACCATCATCAGGAAGGTCCCGCCAAAGGCCGAAATTGGACCATGCGCATGCCCGATAATTCTGGAGTATTCGTCTGGATCAGACAGCGCGAGATGCATGGCCGCAAACGGGTTTATCCAGGCAAAAATCGCGACAATCGCCAATGGAAACACGATCCGCATTCCAAACACGGCGATCAAAATGCCCCATGTCAGGAAGCGACGCTGCCAGACTGGCGTCATTTCCACCAGCTTGTTTGCATTCACAATTGCGTTGTCAAAAGACAAGGCGATTTCGAGGGCGGCAAGCACAGTCCCAACTAGGAGAAACGAAATGACTCCCCCCCAAGTCCCTTCTGTCGCCCAGCCCAACCATCCGCTGAGTCCGAGACCAATAACGGTCGTGATCAAAGGCCACTTCAAGTAAGACAAAGAACTACGTGGTGTACTCATTCGTTAGTTTCCTGACATAAAGGCCGGCAGCCAAAGCACCAGCTGCGGAAAGATGAACAGAAGGATCAGGCCAAAGAGCTGGACAAGCATGAACTGCATCATGCCAAGGTAGATGTCCTTGAGGTCCCAGTTGGGCACCACGCCCTTTAGGAAGTAGGCCGAAAGGGCGACTGGTGGTGACAACCAAGCGGTTTGAAGGTTAACGGCAACCAGAATGCCGAACCAGACCATCAGATCGTAGCGCTCCAAGCCGTAGACATCCAATGCCTGAACGGTGGGAAGCAAAATTGGGACCACGATCAAAACGATGGGAACCCACTCCAACGGCCAGCCCAACAAGAAGATCAAAGCCATCACAAGGAGAAGGATCAGATAAGGCGACATTTCCAAACCAAGAAGGAGCTCGGTCATCATCTTTGGTGTTCCGAGTGCACTGAATTGCGCACCAAAGAAATTTGAGGCTGCCACGAGGAACATGATCAACACAGTGATCTCTAAGGCCTTGACCAGGCTGTCAAAGAAACTCGGGATGGTGAACTTGCGATACGCCAACGAGAGTAGAATGGCCCCGAAAGCACCCATGGCCGCTGCTTCGGCAGGCGTTGCCAACCCCAATAGGATCGAGCCCAACGCAAATGAAATCAATATCGTCGGAGGCATCAAGCCTGCAAAAAACTCATCCCAAAGTTCCGAGAAATAGAAGCCACCGTCAGCCTCCGCGCTGTAAATCGGCCTCGCAAGGAATGCCAAAAGAAGCGTGAACACAGCAAAAATGGTGGACCAAATAGGCAAACCGCCATCGTCACCCATGTTGGCTACGATCATGTAGAAATGGAATAGCACAGCGATTGGCAGAACCATTCGCAAGACATTGAGACGTCTGTATGCCGCATATGCCACGGCCACAGCCAAGGCCAACGCAATCAGGCCTCCAAACGGCATGACAGATCCAAAGGCACCTCCCAAGCTCAGCCCGAAAACGCGACAGACGGTCAGGATGCCGAGACAGATAAGCGCCACTTCAGCGCCGTAAAACTTGGACGTATCCGGCTGATCTTCTTCTGGCAAAACCGGCCCCAACTCAGGGTTCAACCAGCAACGACCCAAAGTGTAGACCAGATACAGTGACGCCAAAATTGCGCCAGGAATGAATGCGCCGCGGAACAGGTCAAGCGTGGAGACTTCCAATACCGGGCCCATCACAATCAACATGATTGATGGCGGAATGAGAATGCCGAGGGTTCCCCCTGCAGTGATCGTCCCCGCCGCAAGTTGTACGTTGTAACCCGAGCGGCTCATTGTCGCCCCGGCCATAATGCCAAGCAAGGTAACAGAGGCGCCGACGATCCCCGTTGCGGCTGCAAAAATCGTAGACACGATCAGCACAGCTATAAAAAGTGCGCCTCGCACCCGTGCCATGATCATTTGGATCGAAGCGAACAATCGCTCCATTAACCCGGCGGCCTCCATGACAATGCCCATCAGGACAAACAACGGAACCGCCATCAGCTGATCATTTAGCATGGTCGAGTTTGTATTGAGGGTGAGCAACAGCGTGGTCAGCTTGAAATTCGAGCCCCAAATCCCAAACACAAATCCTAGGAAAATGAGGGTGAAGGAGATCGGAAACCCGATGAAGATCACAAACAGCATCGCGCCCAGCATGATCAAACCGATTGTGGGTTTGGAGAGTCCTGGTCGTGCCTTCATAACATCCGTAAACCACTCGCCGCCCGGCACCGCGCCCGGCAAAAACACAGCGAGGACAAGCCAGATCAGGCCGATCAAATAGAGTGGCAACAATCGAACAAACCAGCGCTCACGGTCTTTGCCCATTTTGTGAAAGGCCCGAAAGATTTCCGGAATACCTTGCAGGAGCAGCAAGAATGCCCCGACCGGCATTGCTGTCCGTGCGGGCCATAAGAGCGGTCCCCAGGCACTGTCGATCTGCATCGTCTCGCCTTTTGAAAAGGCCAGCCACCAAAACTGAGACGCAACGATGGTGAAGAAGATCATCGACGGGATGAAGAACAACAGATACAGCGTCGCGTCGACTGTCGCCTGGGTCTTGTCCGTCCAGTTTCGATAGAGGAAGTCCGCGCGAATATGGACGCCGCGCATCAAACCATATCCTGCCGCAGCCATAAAAAGCATGCCCGCAATCATGCGGCTGGTATCATAAACCCAAAGCGTCGGCCCTAGACCCAATGAACGTGCCAGATCTTCAAACCCCGCGTTTTGCAGGATTGAAAAGGAATTCCGCATAAAAACTTCGTACACAACAACCGCGATCAACGGCACCATCATCAAGGCGATGATCTGGCCAGCGCGGTAGTTGATGCGGTCAATAACGGCGGTGATTGGGCGTTGCCAGGGCGTCATGTCTTCCGGCGTTTCACCGGGAGCTTCAGCACGCCTTTCCGCAATCAGTTCGTCTGCAATTTCGAGCTCATCGGGGTTCACCTCCTCTGCAGCCATGCCGTTGTCTCCCTTGTCCCGTTCAGCGCCCAATTTTCGGGTCTTCAGTTTTGAAAAGGACGCCTGTCCTCATCAAAACTGAAGCGCGGGGCCAGCGTGGCCCCGCACGTTATTAAGTTACTTCAACGTTGCTGCATGGGCTCGACCGAGCCCCGCGTTTGACGTCTGAGCGCCAGCCCAGAAGGGAACCGCAATGTCTGCGAAGTCTTTCTGGGATTGCCACACTTCAGCAAAGAACTCATTTTCATCGGCAGCTGCTTGCAGCGCATTCTTGGCTGCAGCCATGTACTCGGTGAAGTAGTCAGCCGGAGTGTCTTCCAAAATCACACCATGGTTCTCGGTCAAGTCCTTCAGGGCCTTGCCGTTCTCATAGATCCGGTACGACAACGATTTGGACAGAGAGGCGTTCGCGGCAACTTCCAGCGCTTTCTTCTCGGTGTCACTCAGGCTGTTGTAGAAGTCGAGGTTCACATACATGTCGGCATTCACAGTAACCTGGTGCAGACCCTGCAAGTAGTAATGCTTCAAGACTTTCTGGAAACCAAACACGCTGTCAGGTTTCGGGCAGCACCATTCGGCTGCGTCGATGGTACCCTTTTCCAGCGCTGGCAGGATGTCTCCGCCGCCCATAGCAACCGCGGGAACACCAATGTCGGCGTAGGCTGCGCCAACCATCCCTGGAGGGGCACGGAACCGCATTTGCCGGAAATCATCCATAGACTCGATGGGTTTGGGGAACCAACCCAAAGCCTCTGGGCCTACCGGCTGCAGCATGAAGCCTTTCACGTTCACGCCCATTTCAACCCAAAGCTGATCATAGAGTTCTTTTCCGCCGCCGTATTGGAACCAACTGAGAAACGCGATGTTGTCCAAGCCAACACCTGCACCCGCCACCGGCGCGCCAAACAGGTTTGCTGCAACGTGTTTGCCGCCCCAATAGTGGGTCCAAGCAAAACCTCCTTCCACGAGGCCCGCGTCAACAGCATCCATAATGTCGCGCGGCCCAACGACCGCGCCCGCAGGCAAAACTTCGATCGTCAACGAGCCATTTGTCAAAGCCGCGACGTCCTTACCAAATTCGTTCAGCATATGGACTTCGTCAGCGGTGTTAGGCAGCACTGATTGAATACGTAGCACCTTTTCTGCCATTGCAGCTGACGCCATGAGCGCCAGCGCAGCGGCACTGGCTGCTACCTGCTTAAGTTTGAACATTTTTAGTCCTCCCTTGAGAAAAGCCCTCTGTATCTTTTTGATTTGTCTCAGGGCTGAAGGCGGTGCCCCGGAGTTTTTGGGGTCATTCTGATGACCCATGTTCCGCACGCGAAAGCGGCAACCTGGTTGTTGTGCCTGGCGTCATTTTGCATCCTCCAGCACAAGGTCTGCGGCTTTCTCTCCAATCATTATGCAAGGCGCATTGGTGTTCCCACTCACGATCTGGGGCATGATCGACGCATCGGCGACTCGAAGCCCATCGATCCCCCTCACACGCAAACGCGGGTCAACAACGGCCCGATCATCGTTGCCCATTTTACAGGTTCCTGTGGGATGATAGATCGTGACCGATGTTTGCCGAGCCCAATCAAGCGTCGCTTGCTCATCATCTAGAGCCACTCCAGGACCTGGCGCGTGCTCCTCTGAGACGTGAGATTTTAGCGGGGCCGTTTGCGAGATTTTCCTCGCGATCTGAATGCCCTTCACAATCGTTTTACAGTCCAGGTCCGTGGCCAGGTAGTTTGGATGAATCTCGGGGTGATCTTCCATTTTTGCAGAGCGCAAAGAAAGGTGGCCCGCGCTTTCGGGGCGCAATTGAAGAACCGAAGCTGTGAAGGCGGAGAACTTATGAGGGCCATCCGCAGGTTTGTCCGCACTCCAGGGTTGGATGTGGAACTGTATGTCCGGGGTCTCAAGATGGTCCTCAGTCTTTAAAAACCCCGCTCCAAGGCTGGCAGCCATCGTCATGGGACCACGCTGTGTCAGCGCATATTGAAGCGCCATCAGGCCTTGCTTGAAGATGCTGTTGGCTTCTGTGTTGATCGTGCTGAGATTGGTTTTGAAGACAGGCCGCGCCTGTAGATGGTCCTGCAAGTTTTTTCCAACGCCCGTCAGCGCGGCGCGCACTTCTATGCCGTGGGGTGACAATTCCTCAGGATCGCCGACGCCAGACAACATCAAAATCTGAGGAGACCCTATGGCGCCGGCGCTCAGGATCACCTCTTTGCGTGCCCGCACGTTTTCCCTAGCACCATGGCGTTTGACACGAACGCCTATAGCCCTGTGATGCTCAATCAGGACCTTTTCTGCCTGCGCATTCGTAAGAATGGTAAGGTTCTTGCGGTCTTTGATCGGTTTCAGATACGCGACGGCGGCAGAACATCGACGGCCGCCTTTCATGGTCAGCTGGAAGTATCCAACCCCCTCTTGATCCTCACCATTGTAGTCTGCCGTACGCTTGTACCCGGCCGCCTCAGCCGCATCGAGCCACACATCCACCACTGTGCGGGTCAATCGCGACTCTTGTACCGAAAGCGGACCTTCCGCCCCGCGCACACCGCTCTCATCTGCCCCCTGCCAAGTTTCGGCCCGTTTGAACAGAGGTAGCACATCTTCCCAAGACCACCCGAAGCACCCCTGTTGCGCCCAGTGGTCATAATCCTGAGGTTGACCGCGTACGTAAAGCAACCCGTTGATGGAACTCGATCCACCAAGAACCCGGCCTCTGGGCCATGAAATGGCGCGGCCAGAAATCCCATCGTCCGGCTCGGTGACATACATCCAGTCCGACTTCGGATTGCCCATTGTTCGGAAATATCCAACCGGAATGTGGATCCATGGATTTCTGTCCGCAGGTCCCGCTTCGATCAAAGCAACAGAGTATCGTTCGTCCGCCGACAATCGGTTTGCCAACGCACAGCCCGCAGACCCAGCTCCAACGATTACAAAGTCGAACTCCATTTCACCTCAAAACTCAAAAATTGAGACTTTTGATCTCGTTTTTCATAAATATTGACGCTACAATGATTCGCGAAAAATGCACTATTGTTTTTTGAAGAGGGCTTCATGTCGCCGACTGATCGGATTCCAACCAATTTGCGCACACTTCTGATTTTGGAGGTTTTGGGAAAAAGCGATCATGCGTTGACAGCGACGGAGATCAACGAACAGCTCGGGCTCCCAAAACAAACGGTTCACAGGCTATGCGTGACTCTTGAGGAAAACGGATTTCTGACACGCCCCGGCAAATCGAAGAGCTATCAGGTGGCCCGTCGCCTGCGAGACTTGGGATCAGGCCTACTACACAACTCAAGAGACCACGTTGCGCGCCATCAAATCCTCACCGACGTGGCACGACAAATTGGCGAAACGGTCAATTACGCCGTGCCAGGAAACTCAGGGATGCACTATCTGGACCGCGTGGAGACAGATTGGCCGTTCCGAATTCAACTGCCAATCGGGTCCAGCGTTCCCTTTCATTGCACTGCAAGTGGCAAAGCATTCCTGGCGAGCCTCGCCCCCAAAAAGCGCGAAGCTTTGGTCTCCTCACTGAACCTCAAAGCGATGACCCAACACACGCTTGTCGATCCGCTAAAGCTCCTGACTCAACTCGCCGCCATCAGGAAACAAGGGTACTCTCTTGACCAGGAAGAGTTCCTAGACGGTATGGTTGCAATTGCGGTTCCGGTCTTCGATCCAAACAGTCGTTTCTTTGCCGCTTTGGCCTATCACGGCCCGGCACAACGGATGTCCCTGAAGGACGCAGTGGAACGTAAACACATATTGCATGATGCTGCAGTTCGGCTAAGCACCGTTTTGTTCCAAGAAGACTGAATTGGTTTCAAGGTATAGGATGTCAAATCTTGGACAGGTCAAATTCAACATTTCTGCTCAAGACCCTAACGTACTGAGGTTTGCTTTGAGGACACTCAACAGTCAATCAAACGACCATCGGCTGCCGCAAAATCTCCTCCCCAAACGAGACAGTACAATTTTCTTACTGAACTAAACGCATTGGTTAGTTCAACTTTTGAGTATGGCGAAGGTTAGCGCGATGCTTAGTGTCTGACACGCTGGACTTGGCTTTGCAGGCGTCAGGGTGCGATCAGGTCCACGTTGT
>NZ_JAKVCW010000020.1 GCF_022448905.1 Shimia sp.
TTCCTACCACCCCAGCCACTAATCTGAACATCAGCGCTTATCGACTCCGTGACAGTACATTGCCCCCCAATGTGCACCAAAATCACCCGCATCGAACGCCCCGCACGATGCCACACCTCGATAACCCAATCCTTTAAACTTGGCGCGTTGCCCGCGACCACCTCCCTGCGATCACACTTTTCCAACAAACAACTGCTTCCCACCAAGTATCCTCAATGGAAACTCACTGTCCCCACAAGCAAATGTGTCAATCTTTAGGCGACTTTGAATCAAAATTTTGCTACTCGTTGCGTATCCAAAAAACGATAGACACAGCTCTTTTGGTTTTTTCAGCATTTGAGGAGGCTACAAAATGCCAATTTTGACAATCGACGGCACCCATTTGTCCGACACCCTTTTGGTCAACGAAATCACTTATCCAGGCGCTTACACCGGGTTTCAAATTTCCGGCAATGAAGGCGACGATGTGATCACCGTTACGGGTTTACTACCAGCCGAAATCAACGGCGGCACAGGAAATGACACGTTGAGCGGTGGCCGAGCCAATGACACAATTGATGGTGGTGCCGGCAACGATGTGATCTTTGGCGGGCGCGGCGACGACCGCCTGCTCGGCGGCGACGGAAATGACATCATCAACGCTGGCAACGGTGCGGACGAGGTGTTCGGCGGCAGCGGCAATGATCTGCTGAATGGCGCCGGCGGGAATGATTATCTGGCCGGAGACCATGGGAACGACACTATCAATGGCGGCTCCGGCGACGATTTCATCTTTGGCAGCAAGGGTCACAATCTCCTGTCTGGCGGCGGCGGAAACGACACGGTCAACACGGGCGACCAAACCTCCACAGCAGATGGGGGCGAAGGGGATGATCTGATTGTCGCGCGCCTCAAAAAAGGCGGGGACCATATTCTAACTGGCGGGACCGGCGCGGACACGTTTGAGTTTATCTATCAGACCCATAAGAAAAGTTCCGATGTTGTTATCACCGACTTTGAACTTGGCGTTGATGATCTGATCATCGGCGGTCAGGATTCGCAAACTTGGCTTGAGAACAATCTGGCTTTTGCGGCCACATTTGGTCTGGACCTGGTGACGGAAGTTGACGGCAACACGGTTCTCAACATCGGCTCAAATGACTCGATCACTTTCGAAGGGATCTCTTTGGCCGAGGTTGAAACCTACTTCGAAGACATCGGGATCGCGCTCGGCTAAAATCCGAAAAATCGCAGTCAGATTGGGCAGCGCTCTTCCACTTTATGGCCGATGAAGTGGTCCGGTATTCATTTGGGCCACTTTGTTTTTGCGCAGGATCAACAGACAAAAAAACCGACAACAAGGTCAGCCTGCGAGTTAGCTCACTCCAGAATGCCCCGCCAATCTGTCTCTTGCACGGGCTTGGCCACACATCGCGGCTGTGGCCCGCCGGGAAGCGCGAGGCCTTGCGGCATATCACGTGTCGATATCAAAACCAACTTCGCTTCCGGAAACCGGCTGTACCCCATATTCAACAAGTCCCAACCGGACTGACCACTGTCCAGATTCAGGTCGCTGACCAGAAGTGCCAGGTCAGACAAATCGCCCAGCTTTGTGCATCCTTCGGCAAATGACTTAGCGGTGACCACGTCAAACCCCAGCTTCGCCAAATCTCGCGCGGTAGTGCGCAAGTAAACTGCGTCATCGTCAATGACCAAAGCACGCCCAACCGATGCGCCCTGTACAGTTAGGAGAACCTCCTCCCGATAAGGCGGAAAGCGCATACTCACTGTGGTCCCGTGGTCCTCATCACAGGCATTACTCTCCAGAAGTAATGCGCCGCCTGACTGGTGCACAAATCCGTCGACCATCGACAAGCCAAGCCCGGTACCGCCGCCGTCGGCACGCTGTGAAAAGAATGGCTCAGTTGCACGTCTGCGGACAGCCTCGCTCATACCGCGACCGGTGTCGCGTACAACCACCTCCGCCCCGCCACTCGCAGTGGCCCGCACCTGAACACTCACCAGGCCTGCGCCGTCAATCGCCTGTCCAGCATTGACACAAAGGTTGAGCACGGCGCTCTCCAACTGCCCTGGGTCAACCCGCGCGAACACAGGCTCGTCCGGCACGTCAACGGTCATGTCCACCGTTTCCGGCATGCCGATTTCCAACAAGTCGGCCATACCCTCAACCAATTGACCAACATCGGTGACTTGTGGTTCCAAGTGTTGCTTGCGCGCAAAGGCCAGCAGACGTTCGGTCAACGACACCCCAAGGTCCAGAGCCGAGCGGATGCGGGCCTGCAACTCCTTGGACCGTTCCGCATCCGCGTCCTCCAAGAGGTGTACATTGCCAGAAATACTCGACAGGATATTACCGAAGTCATGCGCCACTTCGCCTGACACCTTGCCCAATGCTTCCACACGACGGATTTCCTCAAGCCGCTGCTCCATGCGCTTGCGCTCGGTGGTTTCCGACAGCAGCCAGACCTCTTCGCCATTGGGCAGTGGCGAGCGGCGCAGTTCCAGCACATTGCCTGCTGGATCGATATACTCCTCAAACCCGCCATGCTCGCTGGCAGACGTTTGACGCTCAAAACTCGACTCAGAAATCAAATCAACCACTTTGACTTTTTCACCCGACTGAGCCGCAGGCAATCTCAGGAGCGCTCGTAGATTCGCGTTTTCTGCTTCGATCCACCCGCCCGCTGTGGCAATGGCCACCCCGTCTTTGATGTTGCGAAAAACACGGGAAAACAGCGCGTTCTGGTGCCCAACTTGACGCGTCCGCCGCTCCAGATTGCGCGCGCTCTCCCGAAACACGTGAAACGCCGCATACAACTGACCAATTTCATCATCCGGCGCCGGCCCTTTCGGGAGGTCCGTACGATGATTTCCCGCAGCCAAACTCCGCATCGCCGCCGCGATCAAATGCAAGTTGCGCGCGACGTAACGAGACACATAAAGCGACGAGGAAATTGCCACCATCAGGCTCACAACGGTCAGCGCCAAAAAAGCTTTCTTGGCAAAGGCAAGGTTGCTCGATGTTTCCTGCCGCGCCTGCGATAAACGTTCCTCCGCCTCAAACACTTGTACCGCTGCAAAGGTGCTCACCCGCTTCGTTTCCTGCCGAATACGAAACAAGGCATTCTCCGCATCCAACCGCGCGGCCAAATCACGATGCTTTAGAACAAACAGGCTTTCGCTGCGACGCGTGGCCGCCTCAATTTCTGCCAAGGTTGCCTCATGCATCGGGCTCACTGTCCGCAGCGCCGCATCACGTTGCTTGCTGTACCGGCGGCTGAACTCTCCAAGCTCGATCAAGGCGATGGCCCGCCCGGCACCTAGGGCGCTTGCCGTCAACTGCTGCAACGCGGCCCAGACTTCACGTTCCGCCAAAGGCAACGCCTTGTCACTGGCCAACCGGCGCACCCGTTGGTTCAGGCGTTCCAAGTCCCGGTCAATTGCCGCCAGTTCCGCCTGCCGGGCGGTCTGCGGCGTCAATGCATTTGTCAGGTCGTCGATGGCCAATCGCAACCGCGCCACCGGCAAATCCAGCGCAGCATCTCCAGCCGACAAAGCTTCAACCCGGTTCAGGTTTTCGAGAACCTTGTTCCTTTCCTGCTCCAACTGAAACGGAGGAAACAACGCATGCAGGAAGGGTGCAGAGGTCGCGAGATCTGCGGATTCTCGCGACAGGTCCAAGGCGTCAGACACCTCCGCCAAGGTTTCCTTGTGCAAGACGTTCATCCAGAGCTCGGTACGATTTAGGACTAGAATGCCGATCAGGCTAACCAGCAGGATCAACCCAAACAGAACAGCAATGGCGGCAGACAGGCGAAACCGCACACTCAAGCGCGCCAGTACCGACATTACAGCGTTTCCGCGCCAAGGTTAAAAATGTAACCCTGCGCCCGCCGTGTCTGCAAATGCACAGGCTTTGACGGCACAGGCTCAATCTTTCGTCTCAATCGCAAGATCAAAACATCAATGGTGCGGTCCACATAGCGCTCCACATCTGAGCCCAGCTCCTTGAGAAGTTCTGGCCTCGGGATCACCCGATTGGGATTGCGAGCAAAATACTCTAACAGACGATACTCCGCGTTGGTGAGAGGAACCTCTTCGCCTTCCCGATCCAAGAGCCGACGGGATTGCACATCAATCCGCATATCTCGAAAGGCAATCCCCTGCCCGCTTGCGACACTTGGTTTGGCGGTGCCATGCCCGTAGCGCCGCAGGACGGCCCGAATGCGGGCCACCAACTCGCGCGGATTAAACGGCTTGATCAGATAGTCATCCGCGCCGGTTTCCAGCCCGATGATCTTGTCAATCTCGTCCCCCACACCGGTCAGCATCACGATCGGGATCTCATAGCGTTCCCGTATGTGGATCGCCAAGGTCAAGCCGGACTCTCCGCGCAGTCGCAAGTCGATCAGGGCCATATCGATATGTGGCGGATCTCCCAGCGCCATGAAGGCCGCAATGTCAGGACAACAGACCGCGCCGAACCCGCTGTCCCGCATCAAAGCGGACAGAGTGTCACGTACGCTCTCGTCATCATCCACGATCGCAATGAGCGGCTCGGCCTGGCCCGTAATCATGAAACCTCATCCCGCGGCATTTTGTGGCCAATGGGTGTTCCCATTGACCAAGTGTTTTGAATCAGTTCCGCAGATCATGACAGATTGTAAGTCGGCGCGCGCGGCTTTGTAACACTGTTAACATTAAACCCTTGTTTCGTCTGTTCCGTTAACACAAGCCTGCTCGCGGGCAAGCTCGCCACTCTCCTAAGCTGCTCTGGTCAGCGCCTTGCCTTGGGGCCAATGTTCCACACGGCATGCGTTATAAGGGAGGATACCATGACACCAATTTTTACCCGCGCCGCGACGGCTTTGGGCATCCTGTCGGTCAGCGCCTTTGCCGCTGCTGCCAATTGTGCAGATCGGGGCGCTTTGGACGAGCTTTACTGTGACGCCAATGGCGATCTGGTTGCGGACACGCCAACCGATCCGGCCGA
Organism: Shimia sp.; assembly: GCF_022448905.1. Lineage (GTDB taxonomy): Bacteria > Pseudomonadota > Alphaproteobacteria > Rhodobacterales > Rhodobacteraceae > Shimia. The sequence continues at coordinate 4,994 of NZ_JAKVCW010000020.1, forward strand.
GTTGCGCAACCCGGACACACTGGTTTTTGCTTACACCCCGGTTGAAGACCCCGCCGTTTATGCTGACATCTGGGCACCGTTTATTACCCATATGGAAGACGTGACTGGTAAAGGCGTGCAGTTCTTCGCCGTGCAATCCAACTCCGCCGAAGTCGAAGCCATGCGCTCTGGTCGCTTGCACGTTGCAGGCTTCTCCACTGGCCCAACACCATTTGCGGTGAACCTCGCCGGTGCTGTGCCCTTTGCCATCATGGGCGCCGAGGATGGCCAGTTCGGCTATAAACTGCAGGTCTTCACGCAGGCCGACAGCGACATCCAAGCGGTCAAAGACCTCGCAGGCCGCCGCGTTGCGCATACCTCGCCCACCTCCAACTCCGGCAACCAAGCGCCTCGCGCGTTGTTCCCATCCTTGGGTGTCGAGCCGGACAAGGACTACGAAGTGACTTATTCTGGCTCCCATGACCAATCCATGCTGGGTGTTGTGGCTGGTGACTATGATGCGGCTCCAGTGGCTTCCGAAGTGGTGGAGCGCATGGCGGAACGCGGTCTCTATGATCCCAAAGACGTGCGTATGGTCTGGGAAAGCGATCCGTTCCCAACCACGTCTTTCACCGTGGCCCACAACCTGGACCCGGAACTGTCCGAAAAGATCAAAGAGGCCTTCTTCACCTTTGAATTCTCCGGCACCAAACTGGGCGAAGAATTTGCCGGTGTGAGCAAGTTCATCCCAATCACTTACAAGGATCAGTGGGCGGTCATCCGTCAGATCCAGAGTTCCAACGGCGTGGAATACACCCCGCAGGGTCTCGCAGGTAAGTAACTAAATCACCAAACAAAGCCCGGATAGCGCGCATCGCTGTCCGGGCCTTTTCGGCCCTGTGTGCGATCAGACACCGCGTCACAGGTAAAGCCGCGCTATGCCCGAGAGACCGCAATGCTAAAAATATCAAAACTCACAAAACGTTACGGCTCGGGCGACCCCGTGCTCAAAGAACTCGACTTGACTGTCGAAGGCGATCAACTGACCTCAGTCATCGGCTCGTCAGGCGCCGGCAAAAGCACGCTGCTGCGCTGTATCAACCGGCTGGTTGAACCCACATCTGGCTCCGTTGATTTGAACGGCACAGAGTTCACCGCCCTAAAGGGGCGCGAGCTACGCACGGCGCGGCGTCGTATCGGCATGGTGTTCCAAAGCTTCAACCTGATCGACCGCTTGACCGTGATGGAAAACGTGCAATCCGGTCGCCTTGGTTACATCTCCACCTGGGCGGCCCTCACCCGCCGCTACCCCCGCGAAGACATCCGCCACGCCTATGAGTTGATGGAACGAGTTGGTATTGCCCATTACGCCGATCGCCGAGCCGACGAGCTGTCCGGCGGCGAGCGTCAAAGGGTCGGCGTGGTCCGCGCACTGATGCAACGCCCGGAAATCCTGCTGGCGGATGAACCCACCGCTTCACTTGATCCCAAAACCTCCGAGCAAATCATGTCACTCCTGCGCGACCTGGCGTCAGAATTGAAGCTCCCGGTGATCATAAACATCCACAATGTCACCGAAGCCAAAGAATACAGCGACCGCATAGTTGGCATGCGCTATGGCCGCATCATCTTTGACGACCTGCCGGGCAAGCTGACCCAATCCGAGATGGATGAAATATACGCTGGCGTACCCGCGATGGACCGTGCCGAAGTGGGAGCCGTGGCATGAGCACAGCCAAAGACACTTGGCGCAAACCGCCCTTCATAGCCAACCCGCTCTTGCGCTATGGGCTCTACAGCGCGGTGGCGATCTACGTCATCTTAACAATGACCACCCTGCCGATTGACTGGGACCGCGTGTCTGACGGCATGCGCCGTGCACAACGCATCTTCAGCGGAGCGTTTCCTCCGAGTTTTGAGCGCTCTGGCCTGCTGATAGACGGTTTTCTGGAAAGCCTGAAAATCGCCATCCTCGCCACCGTGGGCGGCATCCTACTCTCAGTACCCCTCGCCTTCATGGCGGCCCGTAACATTGCCATCAAACCAGTCTACTTTCTGGGCCGCGGCATCATCATTGTCGCGCGCAGCTTCCACCCGGTCATCGTCGCCATCATCTTTGTGAAAGCCGTCGGCTTTGGACCCTTTGCAGGCGCGCTTACGCTGGTGGTCTACTCCATCGGCTTTGTTGCCAAACTTCTGGCGGAACGCATCGAGGAAATCGACTTTGGTCAGGTCGAAGCCATGCGCTCTGTGGGCGCTGGCTACCTCGCAACGCTTGTCTACGCAGTCTTCCCGCAGATCATGCCCCGCCTTGTCGGCCTTGGCATCTATCAACTCGACAGCAATCTGCGTGCCTCCGCCGTGGTCGGCATCGTTGGCGCAGGCGGCATCGGAGCCACCTTGGCCAATGCCTTTGGCCGGTACGACTATGACTTCGCGCTCGCCATCACCATGGTCATCGTCAGCGTCATCCTCATTTCAGAGGCAATCAGCGGCTTTATCAGAAAACGGATTGCATGATGAACAGCCAAGCAATGCAACACACGCTTGACCACTGGTCCCGCTTCACCCTGAAACAACGCCTCATGCGCTACGGTGGCTTCGCCCTCACCCTGCTTGTGGTCGCCTGGGCGCTTTCCAGTATCAATGTGATCTGGGAATGGGTCTGGGACGCGCCAGCCCAAATGGGTGATCTCTTTGGCCGTATGATGCCGCCGGACCCCAGCAATCTGCCATCTATCTTGGAGGCGATCTGGCAGACCGTGAACATCGCCACGCTGGCCACGATGTTTGCCGTCGTGGTTGCCCTGCCCGTGGCGTATATCTCGGCCCAGAACACCACGCCCAACCGGCTTTGCCTGTGGATCGGCCGCTTCATTCTGGTCTCGTCCCGCTCGGTCAACACCATCATCTGGGCGCTGCTGTTTGTGGCCATCTTCGGCCCCGGCATTGTTGCGGGTATTGTCGCGATCATGTTCCGGTCCATCGGCTTTCTCGGCAAACTGCTCGGCGAAGCCATTGAGGAAATTGACACAAAACCGGTTGAAGCGCTGGAAGCCTGCGGCGCTTCGCGGTTCAAAATTGTGCTCTATGCCATTGTGCCTCAGGTCATGCCTGCCTTCTTCGCCGTCGCGATCCTCCGCTGGGACATCAACTTGCGGGAATCCACCGTGTTGGGCCTCGTCGGCGCAGGTGGCATTGGCATGATCCTGCAAGGGGCCATCGACACTTTCAACTGGCCGGAGGTCTCCATGGTGTTGCTCACCATCCTCGCGCTGGTGGTCTTTGGCGAAGTCGTCTCTTCCTACTTGCGCAAGAAAATCCTCTGACCTTACAACGGCGGCCGACACCCTCGGCCGCCTTTTTTCTTTTCGGACGCAACTTATGATCGACACGCAAACGGCGTTTGACCGCTACGAAAGCCTGCGCGACGCGCTGCCTTCCGCAACCTTTCCGACCAGGTCCCAAACGGGCCGCGACCTCAGCGACACCACCGCGCACTATGACGCTTACATACTGGATGCCTTCGGCGTCCTGAACCGAGGTGAAACCGCCATCGAAGGCGCGGTAGAACGCATAGCGGACCTGCGCGCCGCGGGCAAACGGCTGATTGTTTTGACCAACGCCGCCAGCTACACGCGCGTGGACATCCTCGCAAAGTACCATCGTTTCGGCTTTGACTTCACCGCCGACGACGTGGTCTCAAGTCGCGATGTGGCCTTCGCAAACCTGCCTAAGCTGGCAGACGGTAAAGTCTGGGCAGCAATCTCTGCAGAAGGAGATGACTTCAGCGACACCCCCGCCTCTGCCAACATCGAAGACCTGATCGCCAACCCGGATCTCTTTGGCACTGCAGGCGGCTTCCTGTTCCTCTCCACGGCCCGCTGGATAGACACAGACACAGCCGCCTTAAGCCAAGCCCTCAAAGCCAATCCCCGCCCATTGGTGGTTGCCAATCCAGACCTTGTCGCGCCACGTGAAGACGGCTTGACCATCGAACCCGGCATTATTGCCCACGACATTCTTGCGCAGACCGGCACAGATGCTGTGTTTTATGGCAAACCGTATGACAACGCCTTTGAAAGCGCACTGGCACGTTTGGACGGCATCCCTCGCCACCGCATCGCTATGGTCGGCGACACGTTGCACACCGATGTGCTTGGCGGGGCCGCAGCGGGCATCGGCACCATCCTGATCACCGATCATGGCCTATTCAAAGGCTTCGACGTCGCGCCTTACATCAAACTGTCCGGCATTCAACCGGACTGGATTATCTCAACAACTTAAAGCGTTACAGAAGGGGGGCGCGTTTCAGCGCCCCACAATCAACAACTCTTTGGGGAACGACGTCAACGCCCGCACGCCCTCGGCCGTGACCAGCATGTCGTCCTCAATCCGCACACCAAAGTTGCCCAGATCATACAGCCCCGGCTCATTGGTCCAGACCATGCCCTCCCGCATCACCTCGTGGTTTCCGCGCATGATGTAAGGCGCCTCATGCACCTCCCGGCCCAAACCATGTCCGGTCTTGGTACGGATGCGATCCGCAAAGGGCGAAGCCTCCAACACACCGGTGACAGAATCATCAATCTCGTGTGCCGTGACTCCGGGTTTGGTCACCTCAAAACCCCGCAAGTTGGCGGCCAAAACGGTCTCATAAACCGCCCGCCCCTCGTCGCTCACGTCGCCCACAAAAACAGTGCGCGTGATGTCCGCTGCAAAACCATCTTTGCGCGCGCCAAAGTCGAACAACAGCGCGTCACCTTCTTGCACCGCATAGTCAGCCCGCGCCTTGCCATGTGGTCGCGCCGTGTTGTCGCCCGCCACAACAATCGGCGAAAATGCCAGATCATCCGCCCCTTCAGCAAACAGCGCCTGTATCAAGGCACTCTCGATCTGCTTTTCCGTCTGCCCAATCCGGACACCCTCCAGCACCCGGCTTAATGCGCGCTCGGACACATCAATGGCAGACTGAAGGGCTGCCACATCCGCTTCCGTCTTAATCACCCGCAAACCAGAAATCGCTTTCTCGCCGTCCACAATGTGCAAATTCGGCTGTGCCTTGGTTAGCGCCACCTGCACAAACACCCGCATCACCTGCCCCTCCAAGGCCAGGGAACCAATATTGAGGTGCTCGGCTAATGCGGCAAAGGCCGCGTCATACCCATCCTGATCGCGCCAATCAAACACCGCGCCATCAAAATCCACCAACGCCCAGCTGCCTAATTCCAGGTTAGGCACAATCGCCGCTGGCGCACCCTCCGCAGGGATCACCGCCAGAAATGGGCGTTCATGGCTCATAAAAGGCTTCCCGAAGGCACGGGTGAAATTTGGCCCTGGCACCAACGCCACAGCATCCACATTCAGATCCCGCGCCACTTGGCGATATTCGGACAGGTTCGACATTTTGATCTCCTGAAAACACTCGATTCAGCGCAGCGCGTGAGTTTTTGGATACAATATCCTCAAATCATCTCCGGGCACAATCACCATAAGAAAGCCAACGCGACGATCCAAGGAATCGCGCGAGTAAGCGGCTACTAACTGCGGGTTTGGCCCACTGCTTCCCGCTTCACGGACGTCCATCGTTTCCAAAGACGTGAAAATTTCAGCCCACCCCCACCAATAGAAAATCAATCATTTTCATAACCTTAAATGTACCCCCTCTCCAATCTACCGCGCCTCATGCGTTCTCTCGCAAATTTTATATTGGATTTTGTATCCAATTTATCCTAGCACTCGGTCCACCAACTTTTGGGAGGACCCTATGCTTAAGAAACTTGCTGCCATCGCAGCACTCACCACCTTCGCCGCCATTCCGGCCAAAGCGGACACTCTTGATGACGTCGTTGATCGCGGCACCCTACGCTGCGGTGTGGTGCTCGATTTTCCGCCTATCGGCTACCGTGACGCCAACAACGAGCCAGCCGGCTTTGACGTCGACTACTGCAACGACCTCGCCGCCGCGCTGGAAGTGGAAGCCGAAGTGCTACCAGTGACCTGGGCGGAGCGTCTGCCAGTGATTGTCACTGGCCGCGCAGACGTTGTGTTTGGTGCAACCTCTGACAGCCTCGCCCGCGCCCGCACCGTCGGCTTCACCATCCCTTACGCGATCTATTACGCCCAAGGCGTGGTGAACGCAGACAGCGGCATCGAAACCTTCGAAGACATCCGCGGCAAACGCGTCGCCGCCGCCATCGGCACCGTGCCAGAGCAGGAATGGCTGAAAATCGCCGCCGAATGGGGCGAAGAGGGCAACTATCAGGGCTACCAATCCGAAAACGAAGTCTTCCTGGCGGTAGCACAGGGCAAAGCCGACATCGGCATCACCACCAACACCGCCGTTCTGCCAATCACGCAGCAGTATGACACCGTTGTGGCCGGCCCACGTATGCCTTGGACCACAGACTACACCTCCGTTGTGGGCAAGCGTGAAGACGTAACTTGGCTGAACTACCTCAACCTGTTTGTGACTCATCAGGTGCGCTCCGGCCGCTACAGCGAACTGTGGGGCAAATACGTCGGCGGCGAAGCGCCAGAGCTGCGCATCCCAGGCGTGATGTACTGATCCACCACTCCCTAAAACCCGCCCCCGTCCTGTCCAAACTGGGCGGGGGCAACGGGAACACTCCTCATGTTTGACTATAATTTCCATTGGCGACCGGTGATGAAAAGCCTGCCAGATCTGCTTGAGGCGGCTTTGCTGACCTTGCAGGTGGCGGTGCTGGCCATGATCCTTGGCATCATCATCGGCCTCTGCCTGGCGCTCATCCGCCTCAACATGCGCGGCCCGTTGCGCTGGATCGCCTCCACCTGGGTCGAACTGGCCCGCAACACCCCTGCCCTGTTTCAACTCTTCTTCTTCGGCTTTGGTCTTGGCGCCTTTGGCCTGCACCTCTCACCGTACATGATTGTGCTCGCTGGTCTGACCTTCAACTGCGCGGGGTACCTGGCAGAGAACTTCCGCGGCGGTTTTCAAGCGGTGCCAGACACACAAATCCGCGCCTCGCGCAGCCTCGGCATGACCGCCTGGCAAGCCTACACCCGCATCGTGATCCCGCAGGTGTTCCGCATCGTCTACCACCCGATCACCAACCAAATGGTCTGGGCTGTGCTCATGTCCTCTCTGGGCATGTTGGTGGGCTTCCGCGAACTCTCCGGTGAGACACAGTTCTTTGCCTCCCGCACGTTCCGGATTTTCGAATACTTCGCCGTCACCGCGGTCATCTACTACGTGATCGTGAAACTCATCCTCGGAGCCTCCCGCCTACTGGCGACCCGGCTCTTCCGGTACTGAGGAGCGCCCCATGGAACCTACTGTCAGCTTCTTCAGCGGCTTTGCTCCCAAAGACCTCCTGTTTCTTGGCGAAGCCGCCCTACGCACCATGTGGATTTCGGTCCTGTCGATCTCCATCGGCACTGTACTAGGCGTGATCTTCGGTTGGATTTTGTACGAAGGCAAATGGGCCGCCGCTCTGACTGTTGCCCCCATTCTGGACGTCTTTCGCTCCGTGCCCCTGATCATCCAACTGGTGCTGTTTTACAATTTCGCACCAATCGTGGGGCTCAACCTCGATCCCTTTGCCTCAGGCGTGGTGATCCTCACGATCTACACCGCCTCGCTTGTGGCCAACGTCGCCCGTGGCGGCATTGAGGCTGTGCAACCCTCCATGCGCCGTGCCGCGCGCAGCCTGGGCATGAGCTACTGGCAAGACCTGCGCCATGTGGTGCTGCCCATCGGCGGCCGCGCCGTATTCCCCGCTTGGGTCGGTGTGGCGCTCGGCGTGATGAAAGACAGCGCGCTGGTCTCGGTACTTGGCTACGTCGAGTTGCTCAAGGCCAGCCAGATCCTGATCACCCGGACACAGGAACCCTTCCTCATCCTCACACTCGCTGGCGCCTTCTACTTCGCGCTCAGCTACCCAATTTCGCGCTACGCCGCGTCGCTTGAAAGAAAGTGGGCCCAATGATCGAAATTCATGACCTGCACAAATACTTTGGCTCCCTGCATGTGCTCAAAGGCATCAACCTGAACGTCGAGAAAGGCGAAGTTCTCTCCGTCATCGGCGCATCGGGTTCGGGCAAATCCACCCTGCTCTATTGCATCAACGGTTTGGAACCGGTGCAACAGGGCAAAGTCGTGGTCGATGGCACCGACGTGCACGCCAAAGGCACCGACATCAACAAACTGCGCCAGCAACTGGGCATGGTGTTTCAACAATGGAACAGCTTCCCGCACCTGACAGCATTGGAAAATGTCGCCCTCGCGCCCAAAATCGTGAAAGGCAAATCCAAAGCCGAAGCCCGCGAAATCGCCGCGCAACAGCTCAAACACGTGGGTCTGGGCGAGAAACTCGACGTCTACCCGTCGGCTCTCTCCGGTGGTCAACAGCAACGTTTGGCTATCGCCCGCGCCCTCGCGATGGAGCCGGAGTACATGCTTTTTGACGAAGCCACCTCCGCGCTTGACCCGGAGTTGGTGGGCGAAGTGCTCGAAACCATGCGCATGCTGGCCGAAGAAGGCATGACCATGATCTGCGTCACCCACGAAATGGGCTTTGCCCGCGACGTGAGCGACCGCGTCGCCTTCTTCCACCAGGGCGTGATGGAAGAGATCGGCCCACCCGAGCAGATTTTCGGCACCCCACAATCTGAACACACCCAAAAATTTCTCGCCAACGTGCGCTAACCCCGCACGCAAGACCAAAAAGGCTCAAGCTATGACCAATAATATCTTCTCCGGCACCATGCCGGCCCTCATGACCCCGTGCAAAGCCGACCGCACCCCGGATTACGACGCGCTTGTGAAAAAAGGCCACGACATGATCGCGGCGGGTATGTCCGCCGTTGTCTACTGCGGCTCCATGGGCGACTGGCCCCTACTGACCGACGAGGAGCGCATGACCGGTGTGGAACGTCTGGTTGAGGCGGGCATCCCCGTGGTGGTTGGCACCGGCGCCATCAACTCCAAATCCGCCGTTGCCCACGCTGCGCACGCGCAAAAAGTTGGCGCCGTTGGCTTGATGGTCATCCCGCGTGTGCTGTCTCGCAGCTCTTCCATCGCAGCGCAGAAGAACCACTTCAAAGCCATCCTTGAGGCCGCACCAGATGTGCCAGCCATCATCTACAACAGTCCAGTCTACGGCTTCGCCACCCGTGCTGAGCTGTTCTTCGCCCTGCGCGCAGAGCACAAAAACCTGATTGGTTTCAAAGAGTTTGGCGGCAAAGACGATCTGCGTTACGCGGCAGAACACATCACCTCGCAAGACGATCAGGTCACCTTGATGGTCGGCGTGGACACCGAAGTCTACCACGGCTTTGTCAACTGTGGCGCCACCGGCTCCATCACTGGCATTGGCACCGCCCTGCCCAAAGAAGCCCTGCTGCTCGCCGCCCTGTCGCAGAAAGCTGCCGCAGGTCACGCCGAAGCCCGTATGCGTGCCAAGGAACTGGAAGAGGCCTTTGGCGTTCTGGCCAGCTTTGATGAAGGCACCGATCTGGTCCTCTACTACAAGTACCTGCTCGTGCTGAACGGCGAGGAAGAATACCGCCTGCACTTCAACGAAACCGACATTCTGAGCGACGCCCAGCGCAACTACTGCGAACAGCAATACAGCCTGTTCCGCACCTGGTTTGCCGATTGGTCCAAGCAAGGCGGAGTCATCGCTGAATGCATGTGATCGACAGCCATACAGGGGGAGAGCCCACACGGGTGATCCTGGACGGGGGGCCGGATCTGGGGACCGGCTCCCTTGCGGAGCGCGCCCGCCGCCTCGCCACGGAGCATGAGGAATTCTATCTCTCTGTCATGCGCGAGCCGCGTGGCCAACCCGCTATGGTGGGCGCGCTGCTTGTTGAACCCGTGGACCCCACCTGTGTGGCCGGTGTCATCTATTTTGACATGGGCGCCGTGCTTGGCATGTGCGGCCATGGCACCATTGGCCTTACTGTGACGCTGGCCCATCTGGGGCGCATCACCCCCGGTGTGCATCGCATCGAAACCCCGGCCGGTGTGGTGGAGGTGGAGTTGAGCGACGCCAACACTGTCACCGTGCGCAATGTCGAAAGCCGTCGTGTGCGCAAACAGGTGCATTTGGACGTGCCCGCGTATGGCGCTGTTACCGGTGACGTGGCCTATGGCGGCAACTGGTTCTTCATTCTTGATCCCAGCCCGCTGCCTGTGAACATCGGCAACATTCGGGCCTTGACCGACATGGGCATCGCCATTCGCGAAGCCGCCATCGCGGTCGGTGCAGGTGGAGAGAACGGCGAACCAATCGATCACGTGATTTTTCAGGGCGAAGCGCCGGAGAAAGGCGTGCACAGCCGAAACTTCGTGCTGTGCCCGGATGACACCTATGATCGCTCGCCCTGTGGCACGGGCAGCTCGGCCCGCTTGGCCTGCTTGGCTGCAGACAACCGCTTGGCGCCAGGTGAAGAGATCGTGCAGCACAGCGTGATCGGCAGCCCCTACACGTTGTCTTACCAAACCGGCCCCAACGGTGGCGTGATCCCCTCCATCACAGGACAAGCCTTTGTCACCGCACAAAGCACCATCCTGTTTGAAACCAAAGACCCGTTCAAACACGGCATCGCGCACTAGCGCCTTCCGGACAGACATCCCGCCTCGTGCCTGTCCGGTTCCTCCCTCTCACGACAGGTCACAGGCATGACAAACGATATCATCGTCATTGGCGCCGGCATCATCGGCATCTCCACCGCACTGGAACTGCAACGTCGCGGCCATCAGGTCCGTGTTCTGGATCGCAGCGGTATTGCGGCGGAAGCCTCCCAAGGGAACGCAGGCGCCTTTGCCTTTACCGATATTGTCCCGCTCGCCACCCCCGGCATCATGCGCAAAGCTCCCAAATGGCTGCTTGATCCGCTTGGCCCCCTGTCGATTCCACCTGCCTACGCTCTGAAAATCGCTCCTTGGATGCTCCGCTTTTGGCGTGCCAGCTGGCAAGACCGCTACACCGCCTCGGTGGATGCCCAAACCCGGTTGATGACCCATTCCCGCGCTGCTCTGGAGCGTCAGATCACCGCCACAAATGGCGAAGACATGATGCAGCGCGAAGGCCAGTTACAACTCTATGAAGGCGAAAAAGAGTTCCGCGCCAGCCTGCCCGGTTGGGAGCTGCGCCGCGCACATGGCATCGACTTTCAAATGCTCGAAAGCCCCGACGCCATCGCAGAAATCCAACCTGGGCTTGATCCGAGGTTCACCCATGCGATGTTCACTCCCGGCTGGATGAACACAGTTGATCCTCAAGCCTGGACACAGCATCTCGCCAAAGCATTTCTCGCGCTTGGTGGTCATATCGACACTGCAACCATTCACGCGCTGAAATGCCATGATAGCGCCGCCGTTGTGCACACCGAAAACGGCCCCATCACCGCCCCCAAAGTGATTGTGGCGGCAGGAGCTTGGTCCCATCACCTCGCCCATACTATGGGCGACAAAATCCCGCTTGAAACAGAACGCGGCTACAACACCACGCTGCCTGCAGGCGCCTTCCCGCTGCGCACCCACTTGACCTTTGGTGGGCACGGATTTGTGGTGACCAAGATCAACGGCGGCGTCCGCGTCGGCGGTGCTGTGGAACTTGGCGGCCTCAAACTCAAACCCAACTACAAACGCGCCGACACACTTCTGCACAAAGCGGCCAAGTTCATGCCTGCGCTGGACACGTCTGGCGGCAAGCAATGGATGGGCTGCCGCCCCTCTTTGCCAGACAGCCTGCCCGTCATCGGCCCCTCCGCACGCAGCAGCAACATCCTCTACGCTTTTGGCCACGGCCACCTCGGCCTCACCCAATCCGCTGGCACCGCCGAACTGATCGCGGATCTCGTGGACAACGCCTCACCCGCCATACCTCTGACCGCCTATGCGGCCACCCGTTTCTGAAGGAGCGCCCTTATGAAAATCACCGGTTTCAACGTCTACCAAGTGGACCTGCCTCTGAAAGAAGGCCGCTATAACTGGTCCAACGGCAACTTCATCGAGGTCTTTGACAGCACAGTGCTGGAAATCCTCACTGATGAAGGCCTCAAAGGCTACGCTGAGTGCTGCCCACTGGGCTCCGCTTATCTGCCGTCTTTTGCCAAAGGCGTGCGTGCTGGCCTTGCCGAACTGGCCCCCCACCTCATTGGTCAGGACCCGCTCAACATTGGCGCCATCAACCGCACCATGGACGCCGCCCTGCGCGGTCACCCCTATGCCAAAGCCCCAGTCGACATCGCCTGCTGGGACTTGCTGGGCAAAGCCACCCTGTTGCCAGTCTACACCCTGCTGGGCGGTGCCGCGCAAGACGACGTTGTGCTCTACCGCGCCATCAGCCAGGAAGACCCGGATGTCATGGCCAAAAAAATCGAAAGCTATGCCGCCGAAGGCTACACCAAGTTCCAACTCAAAGTGGGCGGTGAAGCCAATGACGACATTGACCGCATCCGCGCCACCCGCGCTGTTCTGAAGAAAACCGATCAGTTGGTGGCCGACGCCAATACCGGTTGGACCCGTCATGAAGCCGCCCGGGTTGTAAACGCCGTGTCCGATCTCGACGTCTATATCGAACAGCCCTGCCTGACCTATGAGGAAAGCGTCTCGATCCGCCGCCGCACCTCTCTGCCCTTTGTGATGGACGAGGTCATCGACACGCCCAACACCCTGGTGAAAGGCATTGCTGAAGACGCGATGGACGCCATCAACCTGAAAATCTCCAAGGTCGGCGGCCTCACCAAGGCCCGCCAGATGCGGGACCTCTGCGTGGCGCATGGCATCCCCATGACGATTGAGGACACCTGGGGCGGCGACATCACCACCGCAGCCATTGCCCATCTCGCACGTTCCACCCCCGCGGAATTCACTTTCTCCGCGACAGACTTCAACTCTTACGGCACAGTCACCATCGCCGAGGGTGCACCGGAGCGTAAGAATGGCCGCATGACCGCACCGGACACGCGAGGCCTTGGCATCACACCTGTGTTTGACGCTCTCGGCGAGCCAGTCGCCACCTACCGCTGAAGGACCACATAATGCGCAGCAGCAAAACCATCCACGTGATCTCCGCCCATGCTGAAGGCGAAGTGGGCGACGTGATTGTCGGTGGCGTAACCCAGCCACCGGGCGACACCATCTGGGAGCAACGCAGCTTCATTGCCAAAGATCAAACCCTGCGGAACTTCGTCCTAAACGAACCGCGTGGTGGTGTCTTCCGCCATGTGAACCTGCTGGTACCGCCCAAACATCCGGACGCCGACGCCGCCTGGATCATTATGGAGCCCGAGGACACGCCCCCCATGTCTGGCTCCAACTCGATTTGCGTTTCCACGGTGCTTCTGGACAGTGGCATCATCCCGATGCAGGAACCGGAAACCCACATGACGCTGGAGGCCCCCGGCGGTTTGGTCAAAGTCCGTGCTGAATGCAAAGACGGCAAGGCGCAGCGTATCTTTGTGCAAAACCTGCCCAGCTTTGCCGACAAAATTGGCGTTCCGCTGGACGTACCGGGTCACGGCACAATCACGGTGGACACGGCCTATGGCGGCGACAGCTTTGTGGTTGTCGACGCCTCCGCGCTTGGCTTTGACATTGTGGAACACGAGGCCAAAGACATCGCGCGTCTGGGTGTCGCCATCACCAACGCCGCAAACGACCAGCTTGGTTTCACGCACCCGGAAAATACGGATTGGGACCACATCTCTTTCTGCGCGTTCTGCGGCCCCCTCTCCCGCACAGAGACAGGCCTCACGGGCAAATCTGCCGTGGCTATTCAGCCGGGCAAAGTGGACCGTTCCCCCACTGGCACAGCTGTCTCCGCCCGCATGGCCCTTATGGCCGCCAAGGGGCAGATGAAACCCAACGAGACCTTTGAAGCGATGTCCATCATTGGCTCCCGCTTCTCCGGCCGCATCGTGGAAAGCACATCCGTTGGCGACCGCCCAGCCATTGTCCCGGAAATCTCTGGCCGCGGCTGGGTGACCGGCATACATCAACACATGTTGGACCCGGACGATCCCTGGCCCACAGGCTACCGCCTGAGCGACACCTGGGGCGCATAAAACAGGCTGGGCGGCCCTTAGCCGCCCAGTGTCTTCAGATCCTCAAGAAGCGCCTTTGGCACCTCAACATATCCGCGCTCCGAATTGCGAGCCCGCGCCTCAAACCGGCGTTGAGACGGCAGCCGCGCGCCTTGCTCCAGAATATCTGCAAACAACCGCTCAGCCCGCGCATCATTATCCGCCACACGCCCACCGCTCAGGTGATACGGGTCAAACGCCAGAATGATCTGGCCATGATAGGGCGCTCCTCCCTGCCCTTCGGCAAAGGCCATGCTTTCCGCACTGGTGAGATCATCAATCAGCGGCCCGGCCATCAACTCAATCATGATCGACAGCGCGGAGCCTTTGTAGCCGCCAAAGGTCAGCATCGCGCCATCCAACGCTGCCTGCGGGTCAGTGGTATAATTGCCCTCGGCATCTACCGCCACGCCTTCCGGCAATGGTTTGCCCGCGCGCAAATACAGCTCGATCTCCCCTCGCGCAAAGCCGCTGGTGGCAAAGTCAAACGTAAACGGGTCTTTGCCCGCACGCGGCCAGGAAAACGCCAGGGGATTGGTCCCTAGCGTCCCTCGTTTGCCGCCCGCAGGCGCAACCCAGGAATGGCTCGGCACCATAGAAAGACCAGCCAGCCCTTCTTCGGACAACCGCTCCACTTCCGGCCAAAGGGCCGAAAAGTGGAAACAGTTGTTCACCGCCATGGCCGCCATGCCAAATTTGCGCGCTTTTTCGATCAACAGCGGCATCGCCTCGTTCACCGCCAGAATAGACATCGCATTCCGCGCATCCACCCGCACAATGGCCCCGTCGGACGGATCAATATGCGGCAAGGCATGGCCGTCGATCTTGCCCGCCTTCATGGTCTGGTGACACATGAACAAGCGAAACAAACCGTGGGACTGACAATCATCGCGCTGACACTGATACAGCATCGAGGCAATCGCCGCGGCATGGCGCGGACCATAGCCCACGTCTGACAAGGTTTGCACCGAAAGCGCACGCACCCCTTCCAGCGGCAACTGAACCATGTCCGTCATTCCAAGGTCTCCCAATCTGAGTAAGTGGATATTGGATACAATAGACTCTTCCCTATTCTCAAGCCCTAAAACCACGATCCAGCTGCAAATCCTGTTGGAAAATCAGCGCCCAGCCGGTAGTTGTATCCAAAACACACCTTAGAACGAGGGACACGGCATGGCTGGAAAGCGCGCGGTTACCAAACAAAGTCTGCCAGAGATGATCGCCAACGATCTGCGCGAGCGCATCCTCAGCGGCGACATGTCGGAAGGTGAGCCGATCCGTCAGGAAGCCCTCGCGGAGGAATACGACGTGTCCCGCATGCCGATCCGCGAGGCCCTCAAACGCTTGAACGCCGAAGGCCTCATCCAATGGGCCAACAACCGTGGCGGCACGGTTACCAAGCATTCTATTGCCGAGATTGGCGAAATTTTTGATCTGCGTATCCTGATCGAGACCGACCTGTTCCGCCGCGCGATCCCTTTGATGTCTTTAGCAGATTTCAGTCTTTGTGAGAAAATCCTCGATCAAATGGAAACCTCTTATGATGAGGATGACGTGTCCCGCTGGGGCACACTCAATCACGAATATCACGGCGCGCTTTATGCCGCTGCGGGTCGTGGCCTAACCAAAGACATCCTGGACCGTATCAACGTTCAATCAGACCGCTACGTGCGCCTACATCTCAGCGTCATGGAACAACGGGAACCGGCCAAGGAAGAGCACCGCAATCTGCTCAAACTGGCGCGGGATCGGAATGTGGACGCCGCTTGTGATCTTCTGGCGGCCCATATCGAGCGCACCAAAACTGAGCTTCTGGAACTGATCGAAGCCAAACGCGCCATCGAAACCTAAGACACAAGCGCATTTTGCCGGATCGGACTTGCACGCGCTACTAAATTGGATACAATATCCATAACTGAGTTTTTTTAACAGCGAGTCCCACATGACTTTTGTTCCTCACGGCAACCACCTCATTGCTGGCACCTGGGTGTCGGGCGACACCAAATTTCCATCCGAGCCTGCGCATGGCCCCGCGCATGACTTCTCTGTCGGCACCGTCGACAACGTAGACGCCGCTGTGCAAGCGGCCGAAGACGCGTTCTGGAGTTTTGGCTACTCCACCCGCGCCGAGCGCGCCGCATTTCTGAACGCCATTGCCGATGAAATCGAGGCCCGCGCCGAGGCAATCACCCGGATTGGAACGCAAGAAACCGGCCTGCCCGAAGCCCGCCTGCAAGGCGAACGCGGTCGCACCACCGGACAGCTGCGCCTGTTTGCGGAGCACATCCTCAAAGGCGACTTCCTCGACCTGCGCCACGACCCCGCCTTGCCGGACCGTGCGCCCCTGCCACGGCCCGAGCTCAAAATGATGCAGCGTCCCATTGGCCCTGTCGCCGTGTTTGGCGCTTCCAACTTCCCGCTGGCCTTCTCCACCGCCGGAGGCGACACCGCCGCCGCATTGGCTGCCGGCTGCCCCGTTGTGGTCAAAGGCCACTCCGCCCACCCAGGCACCGGTGAAATCATCGCCGAAGCCATCCACGCGGCCATCAAGTCCTGCGACATCCATCCCGGCGTCTTCAGCCTGATTCAGGGCGGCAACCGCGCCGTTGGGTCTGCCTTGGTGCAACACCCGCTGATCAAAGCGGTGGGTTTCACCGGCTCCCTCGCCGGTGGCCGTGCCCTGTTTGACCTATGCGCCTCCCGCCCTGAACCGATCCCCTTCTTTGGCGAACTCGGCTCCGTGAACCCGATGTTCATCTTTGAAAACGCGCTGGCCAACCGCCATGCGGAACTGGCAACCGGCTGGGCTGGCTCCCTCACCATGGGTGCGGGCCAATTCTGCACCAACCCCGGCATTGCCGTTGTTCTGGCTGGCAAAGATGCTGAAACCTTCGCACAGGAAGCCACCACCGCACTGGCTGATCAGCCAGAGCAAACCATGCTCACCGACGGCATCGCCGCCGCCTACCGCAAAGGTCAAACGCTTGTGGCCGAAACAACCGGCGTTCAGGAACTGCTGAAAACCAGCTGCGACCTGCGCGGCGCCACGCCGTATCTCTACCAGACCACCGCACAGAACTGGCTCGCCAACGAGGTGCTGGGCGAGGAAGTGTTTGGCCCGCTGGGCGTGATCCTGGCGGCGGAGAACCTCGACGAGATGCGAGCCGTCGCCAAACAGCTTCAAGGCCAGCTTACCTGCACCCTGCACATGGACGACGCCGACACCGCAGCCGCGCAAAGCCTGCTGCCCATTCTGGAACGCAAAGCAGGTCGCATTCTGGCCAATGGATTCCCAACCGGCGTTGAAGTCAGTGACACCATGGTGCACGGCGGCCCTTATCCGGCCTCCACAAACTTCGGTGCCACCTCTGTCGGCACCCTGTCCATCCGCCGTTTCCTGCGTCCGGTGTGCTACCAAAACCTGCCCGCAGCGCTGGACCCAACCAGACTAACCTAAGATCCGGCCAACCGGACCTATCCCAAAGACACCTCCCCAAGGGCGGCATCTCGCAAAGATGTCGCCCTTTTTTTGCGCCGCGCCCGCGCCTTTGGTCGCAGTTGCACTTCTCCCGCTTTCCAGTAGCTTACCAACCAGACCCGCAGCCAGTTTCAGCCAGCCCCCCTGTTCGTTACACATTCGGAGCGACCCTCATGCGCCCCATTTCCCATGTTGACCGCGTTCTGGACGCTGCCTTTTCATCCTCTGCCGCCGCACACTCCCGCCTCGCCGCAAGCTGGCGCCGCTCCGCCCACAAACATGGGCTGGATCCGGCCTCCAAACGCGACGTTGCGCGTGTGACCCAGGACTGCCTCAAGGACCGCCGCGCGGCGCTCGACACCTTTATGACTGTGGCCGCCCCACGCCTGGACGCGCTTTATGCACTGGTCGGCCAATCCGGTTGCGGGGTGTTTTTGTCTGACGCCAAAGGCGTGATCCTCGACCAACGGCTCAGCGACGCCGACGCGCCAACCTTCGACCACTGGGGCCTGTGCAACGGCGCGGATTGGAGCGAAGCCCAGGAAGGCACCAACGGCATTGGCACCTGCCTCACCGAAGGCCGCCGCCTCATCATCCACCGAGATGAACATTTCTTTGCCCGCAACACCGCGATGAGCTGCATCGACGCGCCAATCTACGGCAGCGACGGGTCGATTGTCGCCGCCCTCGATGTGTCATCCGCCCGCGCGGATCAAACCGAAGCCTTCAACCGCCTAATCGCCGCCCAAGTGGCTCAGACCGCCCGCGCCATCGAAGAAGCCCACTTCCGCGCCACTTTTCCCAACGCCCGCATTGTCGTCGCCGAAAGCGAAGACGCCGAAGCCGCCACCCTTCTGGCCATCGACAGCGACGATCTGGTGGTCGGCGCCACCCGCGAGGCCCGCCGGGTGTTTGGCATAGAAAGCAGCCCCGCACTCACGCCGCGCCCCGCCGCAGACATCCTGGGGCGCGAAGACGGCCCCACCGGGTTTGAGAAAGCCGAACGCGCCGCCGTGGTGCGGGCCATCGCCCGTGCGGACGGCAACATCAGCCAGGCAGCGCGCCAACTCGGTATTGGCCGCGCTACGCTCTATCGCCGCATGAAACGCCTCGGCCTTAACGAAACGTAATCGAATGTGTCTCGCCCCTGAGACACATTAAGACCTCGACCTTCTCTACCGCAGTGACCGCCTTTTTGGCCTGCGCCATCCTCCCGGCAATCCGATCGGAGGAGATCGGACCTAGAGGAGGACCACTATGAACGACATGACACACACCGAGGCTGGCACTTACGTCTCACCGTTTGCAGATCGCTACTACAACTTCATTGGCGGCGAATTTGTTGCACCGGTTAACGGCCGCTACTTTGACAACGTCACCCCGATCACCGGCGAGAAAGTCTGCGAAGTCGCCCGCTCCGACGCAGCCGACATCGAAAAAGCGCTGGACGCCGCGTACGCCGCCAAGGACGCCTGGGGCAAAACTTCCGCGGCTGAGCGATCCAACCTACTGTTGAAAGTCGCGGACGCCATCGATGCCAACCTTGAACGTCTGGCCCAAGCGGAAACCTGGGACAACGGCAAGCCAATCCGCGAAACAATGGCAGCGGACATTCCATTGTCTGCCGACCACTTCCGTTACTTCGCAGGCGTGCTGCGCGGTCAGGAAGGCAACATGTCCGAAATCGACGCGGACACCGTGGCCTATCACTTCCACGAGCCACTGGGCGTTGTTGGCCAGATCATCCCATGGAACTTCTCCATCCTGATGGCCGCCTGGAAACTGGCACCCGCTCTGGCCGCCGGCAACTGCATCGTGCTGAAGCCAGCAGAGCAGACCCCTGCCGCGATCATGATCCTCGCGGAAATTATGGCCGAGTACCTGCCTTCTGGCGTCCTGAACATTGTGAACGGCTACGGTGTAGAAGTGGGCGCCCCACTGGCCAGCTCCAAGCGCATCGCCAAGATCGCTTTCACCGGCTCCACCGCGACCGGCAAGAAAATCATGGCCGCCGCCACGGACAACTTGATCCCGGTCACTTTGGAATTGGGCGGCAAATCGCCAAACATCTTCTTCTCCGATGTCATGGCCAAAGACGACGCCTTCCTCGACAAAGCGGTCGAAGGCTTTGTGCTCTTTGCCTTCAACCAAGGCGAAGTCTGCACTTGCCCGTCCCGTGCGTTGATCCAAGAAGACATCTACGAAGAGTTCATTAAACGCGCGATTGCCCGGGTGGAAGCCATCAAACAAGGTGACCCACGCAACCCGGAAACCATGGTGGGCGCGCAGGCCTCTGTAGAGCAGCAAGAGAAAATCCTCTCCTACCTGACCATCGGTGTGGAAGAAGGCGCCGAAGTGCTGACCGGCGGCGCAGCAGCCAAATTCAACGGCGAGCTTGCGGGCGGCAACTACATCCAGCCAACCATACTGAAGGGCCACAATAAGATGCGCGTCTTCCAGGAAGAGATCTTTGGCCCGGTTGTCTCCGTGACCACGTTCAAAGACGAAGAAGAGGCGCTCGCGATTGCCAATGACACTATGTACGGTCTTGGCGCCGGAGTCTGGTCGCGTGACGCCAACACCTGCTATCGCTTTGGCCGCGCCATCGAGGCAGGACGCGTCTGGGTGAACAACTACCATGCCTACCCGGCCCACGCGGCCTTCGGTGGCTACAAGCAGTCCGGAATTGGCCGTGAGACCCACAAGATGATGCTGGACCACTACCAGCAGACCAAGAATATCCTGATGAGCTACAACCCAAACAAGTTGGGCTTCTTCTAGGATCTCCTAACCCGTGAGGAGACTTCCCCCGCTGTTCCCCAACAGCGGGGGCTTTTTTGTCTAGGACCCGCCGGAACTCGCGCCGATCATCACGTCAGCTAGCGTGCCATAGGCAGCGGTCCAAGCCTCCGCGACATCCTGTGTGAACTCATCACCTAGCCCCTGCCTCAAGGCCCAAATCAAAGCCTCGCCTACAACGGCGTAATGCTCCGGCGCAACCTCGTAGCCACTGTGCCGCTCACCGAGACCCACCACTGCCGGCAACAGAGTTTCAGGACTATTCAACCCGGTCACTGCCAGCCCCAACATCTGCATCAACTTCTTTTTCTGCTCCGCCAAGTCGTCTGAAAAAAGCGGCCGCACCTCCGGCGCCCGCTCAAACAACCGCCCATAGAACAGATCCGCAATGCGGGCAGCCATTGGGGTCACCTGCCGAAAACTGCCCTGCACCAAAGCGATCTGTTCTGGGGTCATGTCGCGTATCCTTCACAAGTGTAGTAGGCCCAGCCTACACCAGATCCTTGATTTCACGACAGGCAATTTGAACCGCGATCCAGAAACACTTTTTTCAGTTTTTGGCCCCTAAGCCGCGCGCACCCCTTTGTGCCAAACAGCGCGCAACGCTGGCACATCCTCGGTCAAACGGAACCGAATAAGGTCCGCCTGAAGGCCAACCTGCAAACGCCCGCGATCTTCAAGGTTGGTGTATTTGGCGGGGGCGGCTGTCACAGTGTGCAGCCCCTTGGCCATATTGCCCCATTCATTGCCCAGCATCACGGCGCCCAACAGCAGTGAAGACGGCACATAGTCCGACGAAATGATATCGAGCAGCCCATTTTGAGCCAGTTCCATCGCCGCAACGTTGCCGGAATGGCTGCCACCCCGCACAAGGTTGGGTCCACCCATGATATTGGCGATGCCGTGGGCGTGATTGGCTAACGCCGCCGCAATCGTGGTTGGGAACTCCGCCAGGTGGATACCATAGGCCGCAGAGGTGGCCACTTGGTCTGCCGTTGTGTCGTCATGGCTCGCCAACACTGCACCAAAGCGCTTGGCGGCCGCTACTGTCGCCTCCTCATGGGCTTTGCCAAACTGGTCGTGCAGACCATGGAGAAACTGCACATACTCCCCAAAGCCTTCCGCATCCATCGCGTATTTGCCACAAACGTAAGCTTCAAATTTCGAGATATCGGTGAACTGGCGCTGACCCGGCGTATGGTCCATCAGGCTGACAATACCAACCCGATCGTCCGGTCCAAACTCGGCCAGTTCCTCTACCAAAGTTTCCGAACAGGTCTCCGCCCGCAGATGCAGATGGTGGCTGATCCGCAAGCCCCCGCTGTCGCGCATCGACAGAATTTCATCGGCCACAGAGCGTGCGTATTTGCCGTAGTTACGTCGCTCATCAGACAGGATCGAGCCAACCCGCAAAGCGTCAAAAACCGTGGTGATACCGACACTTGCGAGCTCCGCATCATGCGCCACAATCGCGGCCTGATGGGGCCAGTCCACTTTGGGACGCGGCTTCATATGCCGCTCCAGATTGTCGGTATGCAACTCCACCAGCCCAGGCGCTACAAAATCCCTTTCGCAGTCCTCCGCGCCGTTCGGCACCGAAGTGCCCTGCGCAATGTCCACGATCTGCCCGTCCCGCACCACGATGGATCCCGTCACGGTTTCCTCCGGTAAAACGAGGGTGGCATTTGCAAGGATCATCTCTTGTGTCATGTGGGTGTCACGCATTGTTGGCATTCGCTGTCAAAAGGTTGAAAGGGGCACCATGCAGTTTCAAAGATACGGCGTATACTACACTCCGCATCCCGGCGCACTGGCGGATTTTGGGAAGTCTTGGCTGGGGTGGGATCTGGTTTCCGGGCAGACGGTGGCCCATCCAGAGATGGATGGATTGCCACGGCCGGTTGCGGACATAACGGCGACACCGCGCAAGTACGGGCTGCACGGCACCATTAAGCCCCCGATTTTTTTGGCGGAGGGCGCAGATGCCGGAGAACTTGCCCGGCGTTTTGAAGCGCTCTGCACCACGTTGGCGCCGGTCACGCTGGGCGGCTTGGTTCTGGCCCGTCTTGGCGGATTTATTGCGTTGAAAGTCGATGGCGATCAAACCCCGTTGGCCAATTTGGCAGGCGCAGTGGTGCGCGAGTTGGATGACTTTCGCGCGCCACCGACGGAGGCCGAACTGGCCCGCCGCCGCAAAGCCAAACTGTCGGCCAAACAAGAGGAGCTGCTGGCGCAATGGGGTTACCCCTACGTTATGGAAGAGTTCCGCTTTCACATCACCTTGTCCGGGCGTCTCGGCTCTGACGTTGAGGCCACGATGGACGCTCTTGCACCTCACATCACTCCGCTGTTGCCGCGCCCGTTTGAAGTCGACAGCCTGACCTTGGTGGGCGAGGACATAACGGGCAAGTTCCACGAAATCCATCGTCAGACCCTCTCCGGCTGAAGCGCGGCCAAGGCGCGCTGTACGGTTTCGCCTAACAGCCCATCATTGGCAATTTCGATCACATCCGGTCCTTGCGGGCGCATGCTGTCGGCCCGCTCCAAACGGGCGACAATCTCGGCGGAGGTTTCTCGCCCACGGGCCGCAAGGCGGGTGGCAAGCGTTTCCGTTTTGGCCGTGAGCGACAGGACGGCAAAGTCATCAAACGCTGCCCGCGCCTGATCCAAAACGCCGCGCGACAGATTCACCAACACCAGTGAAGCCTTAGGGTGCGCCACCGCCGCCCGTGGTACCCCGTAACGCAAGCCATGTGCGGCCCACCACATCTGAAACCTGTCTTGGGCAATCAGATTGTCAAACTCCGCGTCGGTGGCGCCAATCGACTTTTCCCCGCCAGCACCAGCCGGGCGTGTGATCACACGGCGCACAAGTGTGATGTCTTTGCGCAAAGCGGCCATGGCCTCCATCACAGAGTCTTTGCCCACACCTGAAGGACCGACAACGCCAATTACATTTGTCATCACGCTGCCACTCCGGGGGTGAACACCGTGACATCAATCTCCCGGTCACAAACATGCTCCCGCGCGGCTTCATCATGGAAAATGCCCACAATGGCCGCGCCACGCGCTTTGGCCTCCTCAATGAGGCTCAGCACGGTTTCGCGATTTGCGGCATCCAAACTGGCTGTCGGCTCGTCCAACAACATCGCCGGATAGCTATGCGCAAATCCTCGCGCGATGTTCACACGCTGCTGCTCACCACCTGAAAAGGACGTCGGCGACAAAGACCACAACCGCTCCGGAATATTAAGCCGCGCCAACAGGTCACGCGCCCGGTCCCGGGCCGCTTCAGTCTCAACACCAACGGCCAGCAAAGGTTCGGCCACCACGTCCAAGGTTGGCACCCTGGGTACGACGCGAAGGAACTGGCTTACGTAGCCCAGCACCTCCCGCCGCAGCGCCAAAATCTCACGTGGCTCAGCAGTAACCACATCCACACCGTCCACCACAATGGAACCGGCGGCGGCCAGATAGTTGCCGTAAATCATCCGCATCAAGGTGGATTTTCCTGCCCCTGATGCTCCTGTCAGGGCCACACATTCGCCGCGTGCCACCGAAAGCTCAGCCGCGTCCATCACCGGAATAACGACCCCGCCCTGATTGTGCAGAGTGAAGGTCTTGCTCAGATTTTTGATCTCAATCATCAGTTTGTCTTTCTCAAAACCTATAGGTCACACTTGCAAAACCGAGCTGACCAGCAGTTGCGTATACGCATGTTGCGGATCATCCAGCACCTGATCGGTCAGGCCGGTTTCCACCACATGGCCGTCTTTCATCACCATCAGTCGATCGGCCAACAAACGCACCACTGCGAGGTCATGGGTCACAATGATCGCGCTCAACCCCATCTCGCGCACCAACCCGCGCAGCAAATCCAAAAGCCGCGCCTGCACGGAAACATCTAAGCCCCCAGTAGGTTCATCCATGAACACCAGCCGAGGACCTGTCACCAGATTGCGCGCAATCTGCAGCCGCTGCTGCATACCGCCAGAAAACTGCGTCGGCCGGTCATCTACACGGGTCTCGCTGATCTCCACGCGGCCAAGCCAATCCACAGCCTCTTCGCGGATGTGGCCATAGTGACGCGCGCCCACAGCCATCAGCCGCTCGCCCACGTTACCGCCTGCACTCACATTCATGCGCAGCCCGTCACGCGCGTGCTGATGCACAAAGGCCCAGTCTGTGCGGCTCAGCATCCGGCGCTCCGGCTCACTCATCGTGACCGTATCCCGCATGGCGCCGTCGCGCATTTCAAACAGAACCTCGCCGGTATCCGGATCAAGATGCCCGGCGAGGCAGTTGAGCAGAGTCGACTTGCCTGACCCACTCTCCCCAACAATTCCCATGACCTCTCCTGGGTAGAGGTCAAAATTCACATCCTTGCAGCCGATCCGGTGGCCGTAGAACTTGCTGATGTTCTCAACTTTAAGAAGCGGCGTCATGCGGCTGTCTCCTTCAGCGCAGCACTTGCAGCTGCGGCTTGCGCGCCAACGTGGCCGGCCTTGCGGCGGCTGGCGCAATAATCTGTGTCCGAGCACACAAACATCCGGTTGCCCGCGTCATCCATGATGACCTCGTCCAAATAGCTGTCTGTGGCACCGCACATGTCACAAGGATGGTCAGCCTTGCTGGCTTCAAACGGGAAATCCTCAAAATCGAGGCTCACCACTTGGCAATAGGGCGGCAGCGCATAAATCCGCTGCTCCCGGCCAGCCCCGAACAACTGAATCGCCGCCATTTCCATCTTTGGGTTGTCAAACTTCGGGATCGGGCTTGGGTCCATCACGTAGCGCCCTTCGACCTTCACCGGATAGGCGTAAGACGTGGCAATGGCACCGTGTTTGGCGATGTCCTCATAGAGCTTCACATGCATAAGGCCATATTCCTCGAGGCTGTGCATCTTCCGGGTTTCAATCTCCGAAGGCTCCAGAAATCGCAGCGGTTCCGGGATCGGCACCTGATAGACAAGAATCTGATCCTCTCGCAGGTCCTCTTCCGGGATGCGGTGACGGGTCTGAATGACGCTCGCTTGCGCTGTCTCTTCGGTGGTGTCCACACTGGCAGTTTTCTCAAAAAACTTGCGGATCGACACGGCATTTGTGGTGTCATCCGCGCCTTGGTCGATGACCTTCAGCGTGTCCTCGGGCGTCAGAGTTGCCGCTGACACCTGCACCCCGCCCGTGCCCCAGCCATACGGCATCGGCATTTCCCGGCTCGCAAACGGCACTTGGTATCCCGGAATGGCAAGCCCTTTCAGGATCGCACGCCGGATCATGCGCTTGGTCTGTTCATCCAGATACGCAAAGTTATAGTCGCTCATTCCGCCGCCTCCTGTACTGGCATTGTGTTTTCCATCGCCTCACGGCGTAGCTTGCGGATCAGCTCCAACTCAGACTGGAAATCCACATAATGCGGCAGTTTGATGTGCTCCAAGAAGCCCGTCGCCTGAATGTTGTCGGAATGATAGAGCACAAACTCCTCGTCCTGCGCCGGCGCGCCAAGGTTGTCTTCGCCCAGCTCCTCCCAACGCAATGCACGGTCTACCAATGCCATCGAAATCGCTTTGCGTTCGGATTGCCCAAAGACCAGTCCATAGCCGCGCGTAAACTGCGGCGGCTCAGTTTTGCTGCCCTGAAACTGGTTCACCGTCTCACATTCAGTCAACTCAATCTCGCCAACCTCAATGGCAAACCCCAGCTCTGGGATCTCCATCTCGACAGGGACTTTGCCAATGCGCAACTCGCCCACAAAAGCGTGGTTGCGCGCATACCCGCGTTGCGTGGAATAGGCCATCGACAGCACAAAGCCTTCATCGCCACGCGTCAGCGCTTGCAGCCGCAACGGGCGATTGGCTGGCAGTTCAAGCGGCTCGCGCGTCAAATCGCCAGGGACGTCTTCCGAGTCCACTTCCGTCTGGATCAGCCCCTCTTTGTTCAGGAACTCCGTGATATGCGGCGTCGGCTCTGCGCGTGCTTCACCGCGCTCAACCGCGGAAGCCTCCCCTTCTGCGACCAACGCGAAATCCAGCAAACGGTGGGTGTAGTCAAAAGTTGGCCCCAAAACTTGCCCGCCCGGCGCGTCTTTGAAGGTCGCCGAAATCCGGCGATCACAGGCCATATCAGCGGTTTCCACCGGCGCCGATGCCCCAAAGCGCGGCAAGGTGGTGCGATAGGCGCGGATCAAGAAAATCGCCTCGATCATATCGCCCCGCGCTTGCTTGATCGCCAGCGCCGCCAGATCCGGATCATAGAGCGATCCCTCGGCCATCACCCGGTTCACCGCAAGGCTCAGCTGTTCGCGGATCTGCGCAACGGACAGTTCCGCCACATTCAGATCGCCCCGGCGTTCTTCGGCCAACCACGCATGCGCATTGTCAATCGCGCGCTCGCCGCCTTTCACTGCAACATACATCAGGCCGCCTCCACTTTTGTTGTTCTGGGCAGCGCAGATACCTGATCTCCGCTGGTGAAGAAGAAATCGAGCCCCAATGGGAAGAGCAGAGCATTCATCTGAAAAGCTTCTGTCTCAGGCAGCGCCATCTCGGCGGTTTCCTTAATACCTGGCCCGCGCAATGTTGCGCCCGCTGCCACAAGTGCCTCGCGCTCCACAATCAATGTCGCTGAACGATCCGGATATTCCGGCGTACCAATCGCAAAACGGTTGAGTGGTGCTAGGGCATTCCAGTTGCCAACCGCAAACATCGCATGTGTAGCCCCTACGATGGGCGCCCCAATGTGGAAAGCGACCCAGTCCCGCACTTCCTGGCAATCCCAGTCGCCAGCCAAATGCAACGGCGTGTCTGGATCACACAGCGTCAGGATCAACGTCCCAGCGGCAATCGACATCGGTGCAGGCGGCTCAACGCCTTCCAGGGTTTCGACCGTGCCTGGCCGTGCCATCACATTCATCGCTGCGCGAAACGCATGCGCGGCATCCACCGGCGCATTGGCAAATCCGCCTTTCAGAACATCTGCGTTCATCAGTCCTCTCCCCGCACCATGGTGAAGAAATCCACTTTTGTGGCCGCAGCCTTCTCCGCACGCGCGGTTTTGACTTCCGCCATCTCTGCGCTCAGTGGCTCCAGAACAGCGGCTTTCACTGCCGCCGCTTCCGGCCCCTGCATCAACGCATCCACCAGCGCAGCAATCTCTGCCTTCTGCTTGTCACGCCCTTGCACATAGCCGTGCCCCACCTCGCCACTCTCCAGCTGCAAGGCGCAGCGCGTCAGCGTCATCTCGCCAAGATTGAACGGCGCGCCAGTGCCTCCAAGGCGCCCCCTCACCATGCTCGCGCCAATTTCCGGCGCGCGTAGCCAGTGGAATTTTGGGGCAGCGCCATATGCATGCCAAAGCGCGTTCAGTCGATCTGCGGGCGCTTTGGCGAGCAGCGACATCCAGGCGCGTCTGTTACTTTCTGCGGTCATCTAGACACCTTGTGAATTTGTCTACTTTCCTATACAACTAGACAAATCCTAGCTGTGCGATGCGAGTCGCGCAATCCTGAGTCCTGTGAATTTTTGATGACATCGAGCCTGCCATGACCGCCAAACGCACCCCAATCTGGCAATCGATTGCCGCTTCTCTGACGGAAGACATCACCGAAGGCCGCTACGCCCCCGGCGAAAAATTACCTACCGAAGCAGAGCTTTCGGCGCGATTTGGCGTCAACCGACACACCGTGCGGCACGCAATAAAATCCATGTCCGAAAATGGCTTGGTGCATGCGCGGCGTGGCGCAGGTGTCTTTGTGGCTCAAGTTCCCACAGACTATGCCATCGGCAAGCGTGTGCGCTTCCACCGCAATCTGGAGCAAGCGGGTCGACTGCCCGGCAAGGAGGTCCTGCACCTGGAAACCCGCACGGCCGACTCTGCGGAAAAGGAAGCGTTGAAGCTCTCCGAAAACGCGCGTGTGCATGTCTATGACGGACTTTCGCTTGCGGACGACAACCCGATTGCCGTGTTCCGCAGCGTATTCCCTGCCGCGCGCTTTCCGATGCTCACGGACCAACTGGCAGACCTGCGGTCGGTCACGGCAGCTCTCAAAGCCAACAATGTGTCGGATTACACCCGCGCCTGGACACGCCTCACAGCCAAGCGCGCCACAGCCACACAAGCGCTCCATTTGCGCCTGAACGAGGGTGATCCGATCTTACGCTCTATCGGCGTAAACGTGGATGCCAATCAGACTCCAATCGAGTTCGGCACCACATGGTTCGCCGGAGACCGGGTCACACTCACCTTGTCAGAGTAACGTCACGTGCAAAAAGATATCTCCACATAGTTTGAAAAAGTGACCCTGAAACGTCACGGCGGCGACACATAAGGACTGTAGAGATGGCGCAAAACAATTTGAGCACATCCACATGTCCAAACCCACCCTGTCCCTGCGCCTCACCGGCGCCAAAGTTCTGTGCGACGGCCTCCTTCAGGAAGACACGCTTGCAATTGAAAATGGATTGATCACCACCGGCCCGTTGCCGGAGGTAGACCTGACCGGCTATCTGCTGATGCCGGGCATCATCGACATGCATGGCGACGCCTTTGAGCGTCATATCGCGCCGCGCCCCTCCGCACCCTTCCCGCTGGAAATGGGCCTGCGTGCCACCGATCGGGACGCCGCCGCCAATGGGGTGACCACCGCATGGCTGGCCCAGAGCTGGAGCTGGGAAGGCGGCCATCGCGGCCCCGAAGCGGCAGAAACCCTGCTTGCGGCGATGGACCACTACCGCGATCACGCCGTCAGCGACCTGCGCATTCAAATCCGCTGTGAAACCCACACCGTGGACACGGGCGAGCGGCTGCTGTCCGCTGTGGAGCGGCACAAGGTCGATTATGTGGTGTTCAATAACCACCTCGAAGAGGCGCTCTATCTGGCCCGGGAAAAACCCAATGAAATTGCGCTCTGGGCACAGAAAGCCGGGCGCACGCCTGAAGAACACATGCGCCTCGTGCGCGCCGCTTTTGACCAGTCCCCAAGGGTGCCGCGCTACCTCTGTGCCATGGCAGAACGCTTTGACGCGCTTGGTGTGCGCTATGGCAGCCACGATGACCCGGACGGCGACACCCGCGAACGCTACTCTGTGCTGGGTGCGCGCATTTGTGAGTTTCCAACCGCACGCGGCCCGGCCGCCGTGGCCAAGGCGGTGGGCGACCACGTGGTGATGGGCGCCCCCAACATCGTGCGCGGGGGCAGTCAAGCAGGCAATATCAACGCCGCCCGTCTGGTGGAGGAAAACCTTTGCGACGTGCTGGTGTCTGACTATCACTATCCGGCGCTCGCTAAGGCGGCCTTTCGCATGGTGGACGACGGTCTATGCGACCTGCCCAAGGCTTGGGCGATGATCTCGACCAATGCGGCGCACATAATGGGGTTGTCGGATCGCGGCACACTTGTGCAGGGCAAGCGCGCCGATGTCGCTATTGTGAATGCCCAGACCCATGCCGTTGAAGGCACAATCTGCGCTGGGCGCATCACGCATTTGACCGGCGAAGCGGCACACCGCTTCTTTGCCAACCAGCCCACCTCACGTCTGGCGGCGGAATAAACCGCCAGACCGCTCAGTGGCTTCAGGTTTCGTATTTTTCTAGAAAGGCTTCTGCCTTCAGCGCGCGGAAATCGGCAAGCGCCGCGCGCAGCCGCCCATGCTCCCAATCCCACCAGGCCAAAGCCATCAAACGGTCCGCCACTTTCTCACTGAACCGCCGCCGCATAGGCGTGGCTGGCATGCCCGCCACGATCATGTAGGGCGGCACGTCTTTGGTCACCACGGCCCCGCTGGCCACAATGCTGCCATGACCAAGCGTGACCTCTGGTTTGATCATCGCCCCATGCCCAATCCAGGTGTCATGCCCTATAGTGGCCACACGACTTTGGCGATGTGCGAAGAAGGCTGCATCCGGCTCGGCATCGTCGAAATAGTCGTCGGACCGATAGAGAAAGTGGTGCAAAGAGGCGTTTTCCATCGGATGGTCCGTCGCCCCAAT
Source organism: Shimia sp. (assembly GCF_022448905.1). Classification (GTDB taxonomy): domain Bacteria; phylum Pseudomonadota; class Alphaproteobacteria; order Rhodobacterales; family Rhodobacteraceae; genus Shimia. The sequence continues at coordinate 35,315 of NZ_JAKVCW010000020.1, forward strand.
CCGACTAAACGCAGCAATGTTGGCGAACTTGCCAATCTTGGCATTGGCCACCTCCGCCATCCGGTCACAATAGGAGTAATCCTCAAAATGCGCAGAGATAATCCGACTGCCCTGCCCGATCTCCACATAGCGCCCAAAGGTAGCGTCATGCAGAATGCAATTGTCATGGATCAACGGTGTGTTGGCTGAGAGTTTGGGCATCTTTGGCTCCCCTTTAAAGTGATTTTGGACGTCCGGCTGCAGTTGCGACCCCGCAAAAACCACCGCCGGACGCACCCTCTCAGTGACCGCTGTCATCTGCCGCAATGAGCTTGCGGCGCAGCCAGCCAGAGAACCAATCCATCACCATCACCATCAAGATGATCAGCACAATGTAGTAGGTCACCTCTTCCCAGTCCTTCTGGGTGATCATGGCCTGGGTGAGCATCAACCCAATGCCGCCCCCGGTGATGGCGCCGATGATGGTCGCGCTACGGGTGTTGGATTCCAGATAATAAAGGATCTGGCTCAGCAGGATCGGGGTGATTTGCGGAATAACACCAAAGCGATAGCGTTGGATTGGCTTAGCCCCTGTCGACTGAATGCCTTCAATCTGCTTCTTGTCTACGTTTTCAAGCGCTTCCGAGAACATTTTGCCAAAGCTACCTGTGTCCGTGATCAGGATCGCCAGAGCGCCGGTAAGGGGGCCAGGCCCAAATGCGCGGGACAAGACAATCGTCCAAATCAGCGCATCCACGCCGCGGAAAAAGTCAAAGAACCGACGTGTGACTTGGCGCACCACCATAAATGGCGAGAAGTTCTTCGCCGCCATAAACGCCAGTGGCAATGCCACCATCGCGGCGCCCATGGTGCCGAGGAAGGCCATCAAGATGGTTTCAAAGATCGCCCATGCCACGTCCTGATGGCGCCACATCTTGTTGGTCCAGAAATCCTGCCAAATCTGCGCATGTTCCCCGCCCAGCGCGCGCGACATCACCTCACCAACGCTCAGGCCGGAATACGGGCTGTCCAGGGTAAAGAAGAACAGCTCCCAACCGTTGAAGTAGCGGAACACTTCTGTCCGGTTGCGCGTGATGGTCAAACGCCCGGCCTCCGTGGTGATGGTCATCCGGTTTTTTGACGCGTTGATCCACTCTGGAGTTTCGTCAGTCGGCAACACCGCCTGCACGCCTTTCGCGCGGCTAGGTTGCGCCGTTACAATCCCATATTCCGGAATGGCGTAGCTGACAAAATTGTCTGCGCCAAAGGTCACAACGTGCCCGTCTCCCAAATCAATGACCGTCTCGGTCTCGCCACGGGTCACCCACTCTGGTGACGTGCCGTCGGGATAAGTGCCCTTGCGCTCACCTTCTATGGCGGCGCTGATCTCTCCGGTGCGATTGTCACGCGTGACATGCGTCTTGTAGCTGTAACTGTCCGCCACCAAGGCGCGGGCGTTATCCACTTCAAACCGCTGCGCCAGTCCCGGAATGTCAAAGGCGAAGAATATGTAAGTCAGGTAAGCAAGCACCATGGCAGGCAGACCGAAGCTCATTAGCTTCTTACGATTGAACAGACGGTCGGCCTCGACCTTCAGCAGATCGGTTTCATTGGCAGTGATGGTCATGACGCCACTTTCTGAGTTTTGCCGTGTGTCAGGCGCTCGCGCACCACGGAAGAGAGTTGATCGACCGCTACGATGGTCAGGAACAACAGCAGGAAAATTGCCATGGCGTCGTCATACTGACCTTTGCCCCAGCTCATGGCGTTGCGCAGTTCGTAGCCAATGCCGCCTGCACCAACGAAGCCAAGGATCGCCGACGCGCGGATGTTGATTTCAAAACGCAGCAGCGCGTAGCTGAAATAGTTCGGGGCCACCTGCGGGATCACGCCAAGCCACATCCGTTGTGACCAAGAAGCCCCAACCGATTGCAGCCCCTCGATCGGCTTAAGGGAGGCATTCTCGTTGACCTCAGAGAACAGCTTGCCGAGCGCGCCCGCTGTATGGAACGCAATGGCAATCATCGCAGGCACTGGCCCGCCGCCCATCACAAAAATTAGCACCAGCGCAATCACGATCTCTGGCATCGCGCGCATTATGTCCATCACCCGGCGAAACAGCGGGACAAGCCGCGGCCACTTCGCCATGCCGCGCGTGGACAGCAGCGACAGCAACATACCCAGCATCGCCCCCAACAGAGTGGAAGCGGCGGCAATATTGATGGTCTCGATCAGCGATGGGAAATACGTCCAAAGATTGCCCGGCAATTCCGCAATCTTCTCGACCGCTTCGCTCAACACCTCTTTGGGGAAATCAAAAAACCGGTGCAGCCCGTCCCAGAAACCGCCTGCGTTCCGGTCATCTGCAATCATGAAACCGGTGACCATTAACGCGATAAACACCACCAAGATGATGCCGTCCATCATCCGCTTGCGTCGCATCTGCGCCATATAGTCGGCGCGGATGTCCAATACGCTTGAAGCCTGATCTGTCATGATCACCCTTTCCTTGAAAAACAGGCCCCGCAGAAACAAACGGGGCCTGCCAAAACCAAGTGTTCTTGGCTTAGTTGGACTTCAGCTTGCGTGCCTCGATGATCACCTCATAGGCGTCATGCCCGATTGGCATCACACCTTTGGCCTCGCCAGACAGAACGCCATAGGCGCAATCCGGATCAATCGACGGCAAGGACGCCATCAACGCAGTGAACTTGACTTTCACGTCCTCTGGCAGCGCTTTGCGCAGAACAATCGGACCTTCTGGGATCGGCTTGGACTGCCAGATTTTGACCAGCTCGTTCATGTCCACAAGGCCAGCATCCACAGCGCGACGCAGTGCACCAGAGTTGTAGCCGTCTTCCCATTCGCCCAGACCGTCAGCCCAGGTCACACCGCCGTCAAAGTCGCCGTTATTCACACCAACGATGGTCTGCTCGTGGCCGCCGGAGAACTTTACTTCGCCGAAGTAATCACCAGAGGTCATAGTCGCGCCAGTAGCTTCCGGAATTTCGATGGATGGGATCAGGAAGCCGGAGGTGGAGTTTGGATCACCAAAGCCAAAAGTCTTGCCTTTCATGTCTTCCAGCGAGGTGATGCCGCTGTCTTTGCGGGCAAAGCCAATGGAGTAATATCCGTAACCACCGTCCACGTTTACTTTTACCAGGATCGGCTCAACCGCTTCCGGGTCGGACAGATAGGTTTTGGCGTAGCCGGATGCACCCAACCAGGCCATGTCGATGGTACCGCCCAGCAAGCCCTGGATCACGCCGTTGTAGTCTGCCGGGGCGAAGAGTTTGGTTGGAACACCCAACACTTCTTCCGTCTTTGCGCGAAGGCACTCGTTGTTGTTCAAACGGTCCTGAGCGTTTTCGCCGCCCAAAAGGCCAATGCGGAATTCGCTGATGTCTTCTGCCACAACAGGTGTGGTCAGGGCGGTGGTTGCCAGTACGGCAGCGAGCAGTTTTTTCATCGTGGTCTCTCCAGTTGGTAAAAACCCCACGCTGTTCGCTGCGTGGGGCATGATGAAAGTCAGGCAAGTTCGAGATCGGCGTGCTCTTTGGCGGTGCGGTCCAGCGTCTCGATCTCGGTCGAGGTGGCCGCTTCGCTAAAGGAGGCATCTGCGCCGTAAATGTCGCGCGCCACACCGGTGGTCAGCTGCTCTGGGGTTCCGTCAAAAACGATCCGCCCGTCGCGCATCCCAACAACGCGGTCGCAATAGCGGCGCGCAGTGTCCAGCGTGTGCAGGTTGGCAATGACCATGCGGCCATCTTCTTCATGAATCTGACGCAGCGATTGCATCACCACCTGCGCGTTCATCGGGTCCAGCGAGGCAATCGGCTCGTCAGCGAGGATAATCTCAGGATCCTGCATCAACGCGCGGGCAATAGCGACACGTTGCTGCTGACCACCGGACAAGGCTTCAGCTCGCTTAGCCGCATGTTCGGCAACACCAAGACGCGCGAGAATGTCGATGGCGCGGTGCAGGTCTTCGTCGGGGAACAGGTTGAACATTGTGGCCAAAGTACTGCGCCGATTGAGCGTGCCATGCAGCACGTTGCTGACCACATCCATCCGCGGCACAAGGTTAAACTGCTGGAAAATCATCGCACAATCGCTCTGCCAACGTCGCTTGTCACCACCACTCAGCGCCGTGATGTCTTTGTCGCCAAAAACAATCTGCCCACTGGTGTGGTCCGTCAGGCGGTTCAGCATCCGCAGGAACGTAGACTTCCCCGCCCCAGATCGCCCGATGATCCCGATCATCGCGGGCTTCTCCACAGTCAGATTGACCGCATCCACAGCCACGTTCGGCCCAAAGGCCTTTGTCAGATTGTCTACTTTCAGCACAGCGCATCCCCAACTTTGTTGGGATCGCAATACGGGCGCTGCTCAAAGAAAAAGTGTCAGTTCCTTGAACTTTTTGTAACCATGTACCGGAACCGTCCTCCAAAGCCCCACGACAAACAAAAGGCCACCGCACGCAAGAAGCAGTGGCCATTCTTATTTTCCCCGAACCAAAAGCCTGCCCTCATGGCAGGCTGAACTTACATCGGCCTGTAAACCTCAAGCCGCCGCGTTTTGGGCGCCATCCGTAGGAATGTAGTTGAGCACCGGCGCCAACCAGCGTTCTGCCTCTGCAAGTGTCATACCCTTGCGCGCCGCGTAGTCCGCAACCTGATCGCGCTCCACTTTGCCAACGCCAAAGTAATAACTTTCCGGGTGGCCAATATAGAGCCCGACAACAGATGACCCCGGCCACATCGCCATGCTCTCCGTCAAGGTAACGCCGGTGGCCGTTTCTGCGTCAAGCAGTGAGAACAACGTCCGCTTTTCGGTGTGGTCCGGTTGCGCCGGATACCCCGGCGCAGGACGGATGCCTTTGTATGGCTCACCAATTAAAGCCTGCGGATCAAACTGCTCCTCTGAAGCATACCCCCAGAACTCCCGCCGCACGCGCTCGTGCAACATCTCGGCCATGGCCTCGGCAATGCGGTCTGCCAGCGCTTTCACCAGGATGGCACCATAATTGTCGTTGGTCTTGTCGAGCCGCTCGGCAATCTCAATCTCTTCCGGCCCCGCGGTCACCACAAAACCGCCAACATGATCCGCCCCCTTACCTTCAGGCACGACAAAATCAGAAAGCGCCACATTTGGTCGATCTCCGCGCTTACTTGTCTGCTGGCGCAGGGTGTGCAGCGTGCTCAACATCTCGCCGCGGCCCTCATCCGCATACAGCCGGATGTCATCGCCCACCGCATTTGCATGCCAGAAACCAACCACAGCGCGCGGTGTGAACCAGCGCTCCGAGATGATCTTCTCAAGCATCGCCTGAGCGTCCGCAAACAACGCCCGCGCTGCTTCCCCTTGTTTTTCATCATCCAGAATTTTGGGATAAACGCCGCGCATCTCCCAGGTCTGAAAGAACGGCGTCCAGTCAATGTACCGGGCAATCTCCGCAAGGTCCCAATCCTCGACAACCCGCGTCCCCGTGAAGCTTGGCGCAACCGGCGTATAGGTGTCCCAATCCAGCTTCAGCGCGTTGCCTCGCGCTTTGGCCAGAGGCAGGCGGTTCTTGGCCCGCTCACTGCGCTCGTGCTTTTCTGCCACATCGGCATATTCCGCCTGCAAGGCCGCAACATAATCCGGCTTTTGCGTTGAGCTTAGCAGCGCCCCAACCACGCCAACGGCACGGCTGGCGTCGGTCACATACACCGCCTGCCCTTTGTTGTAACGCGGCGCGATTTTCACCGCCGTATGCACACGAGAAGTGGTCGCGCCGCCAATGAGCAATGGAACATCAAACTCTTCCCGCTCAAGCTCTGTCGCAAGGTGAACCATCTCATCCAGTGACGGCGTGATAAGCCCGGACAGCCCAATGATATCGACGTTCTCATCCCGCGCCACTTCCAGAATTTTCTGTGGCGGCACCATCACGCCAAGATCAACAATCTCGTAGTTGTTGCAGGCCAGAACAACCCCGACGATGTTCTTGCCAATATCGTGCACATCGCCCTTAACCGTGGCCATAAGGACCTTGCCGGCAGACTGACGCCCTTCGCCTCCGTTCTGGCGTTTTTCTTCTTCCATATACGGTAGCAGAACCGCCACCGCCTGTTTCATCACACGCGCGGATTTGACCACCTGCGGCAAGAACATCTTTCCCGCGCCAAACAGATCGCCCACCACGTTCATGCCGGCCATAAGAGGCCCTTCAATCACATGCAAAGGCCGCTCTGCCGCAAGGCGCGCTTCCTCGGTATCCTCCTCGATAAACTCGGTGATGCCATTGACCAGCGCATGTTCCAAACGCTTCTCAACTGTCCATTCACGCCAGCTCATGTCCTTCTCTTTGCCCTTCGCTCCGCCCTGTCCGCGGTAACGCTCGGCAATATCGAGCAGGTTTTCGGTCGCGTTGCCACCGTCTTTGGGCAGTCGGTTCAGCACCACATCTTCACAGGCTTCGCGCAGTTCTGGATCAATCTGGTCATAAACCGCCAACTGGCCCGCGTTGACGATCCCCATATCCATGCCAACCTTGATCGCATGATAGAGAAACACCGCATGCATGGCCTCCCGCACCGGCTCGTTGCCACGGAAACTGAACGAGAGATTGGAAACGCCACCGGAAACATGGCAATGCGGCAGGTTTTCCCGGATCCACCGTGTCGCTTCAATAAAATCGACGCCGTAGTTGTCGTGTTCCTCAATCCCGGTCGCCACAGCAAACACATTGGGGTCAAAGATAATGTCCTCAGGCGGGAAGCCCATCTCCTCAACAAGAATACGGTAAGCCCGCGCACAGATTTCCGTTTTGCGCTCAAAGGTGTCCGCCTGGCCGGTCTCGTCAAAGGCCATCACCACCACCGCAGCGCCATAGGCCAGACAAAGGCCCGCGTGATGCCGGAACGCCTCTTCGCCTTCCTTGAGGCTGATGGAGTTCACAACAGACTTGCCCTGCACACATTGCAGCCCGGCCTCAATCACCTCCCATTTGGAGCTGTCGATCATAATCGGCACGCGGGCAATGTCCGGTTCTGAGGCCACCAGGTTCAAGAACTCGATCATCGCCTGTTTGCTGTCGATCAGGCCTTCATCCATGTTGATGTCGATGATCTGCGCGCCATTCTCAACCTGATCGCGCGCCACATCCAGCGCAGCGGCATAGTCGCGGTTCACGATCAACTTCCGGAACCGGGCGGAGCCGGTCACGTTGGTACGCTCGCCGACGTTCACAAAAGGAATATCTGGGGTCAATACAAAGGGCTCAAGACCTGAGAGGCGGAGATAAGGAGCGGTCATTTGGTCACCTCACGAGGAGCAAAAGGGGCAACGGCATCGGCGATGGCGCGGATGTGATCTGGGGTTGTGCCACAGCACCCCCCGACCAGATTGACGATCCCCTCACGGGCAAACCCTGCAACCTGAGCTGCCGTTTCATCCGGCGTTTCGTCGTATTGGCCAAAGGCATTCGGCAAACCCGCGTTGGGATAGGCACAGGTCATCGATGTCGCGACACCAGCAATCTCGGCCATATGGGGGCGCATCGCTTCTGCCCCAAGTGCACAGTTCAGGCCCACGGAGAAGGGTCGCGCGTGGGCTACGGAATGCCAGAACGCCGTCGGTGTTTGCCCCGACAGCGTCCGACCGGAGGCATCCGTGATTGTGCCCGAAATCATAATTGGCAAACGCTTCCCGGCGCGCGCAAAACTTTCAAACGCCGCAAAAATGGCCGCCTTGGCGTTGAGCGTGTCAAAGATCGTCTCGATCAGGATCAAATCCGAACCGCCCTCGATCAACCCATCAATCTGCTGTCCATAGGCGATGCGCAGGTCGTCAAAGCTTACCGCACGAAAGCCCGGATCGTTCACATCCGGACTGATCGACGCCGTGCGGTTGGTTGGCCCCACTGCCCCGGCCACAAACCGTGGCCGTCCGTCTTCTGCCTGCGCCCGATCCGCGGCCCGGCGCGCCACCTGGGCACCAGCGACGTTCAGATCATGCACCGCATCTTCCAGCCCGTAATCAGCCTGCGCGATTGTCGTGGAGGAAAATGTGTTGGTCTCGAGAATGTCTGCGCCCGCCATGGCAAACTCAAACTGGATATCCTCAACCGCTTTTGGCTGGGTCAACGCCAACAGATCATTGTTCCCTTGTTGCGGCTGGTCTGGATCATAGTGATGACGGCAGCCTGGACCATGGATGTGCCCTTTGGCGGTGAAGTCTTCCTCCGACATGTTCAGCTTCTGAATCATCGTGCCCATTGCGCCATCCAGAACCAATATCCGGTCTTTCGCGAGCGCACGCAGCGTTGCGTGGGCTGGGGTTTCTGGCAGGGAAAAATTGAGCATACCGCAGGTTCCGATCATCTATGTTGGTCGGGCTTATAGCCTAGCTTAAACATGAGAGAAAAATGATGATCCCAAAGGATGATTATGAACACTCTTCATAATCAAAGAGGGATACCGTGTCTGGCAATCTTTACGCCCCCCAGCTTCCGTCACCGCTCTGCAGCGCTTCACACGACAATTTGACTTTTGCAGGGACAGATTTCTTCCTACATTCCGGGTCTGTTTTCTTGAGGGACATTGACATGCTCACCCGCCGACATTTCCTAATCACGTCCGCCGCATTGTTCTCGGCACCCATCGCCGCACCTGTCAGTGCAGCACCCATTTCAGACCGGTCACGGTGGAACAGCTGGGACCGGCAGGTCACTCCTGCCAACTATGATCCAGCCACCTCCAACCCCTGGGGCCTACATGCCAGATTTCTACCGCAACGCGTGAAAGCCAACGACGGCCTGACGCCGGGGGACATCCATGTCGATGCGGTGGCGCGGTATCTGTACCACATTCAAAACGATGGCACCGCGATGCGCTACGGCGTCGCCATTGCCAAAGGCAATCTCTACGAACCCGGCACCTACACAATCCGCCGCAAAACCAAATGGCCCACTTGGACCCCGACTGCGCAAATGATCAAACGCGAGCCGGCCGTCTACAAACAGCACGAGAACGGAATGAATGGCGGCCCCTCCAACCCACTCGGGTCCAGAGCCTTCTACCTATACGTCGGAAACCGCGACACCTACCTGCGCATCCACGGTTCTCCCTCGCCAAGCTCCATCGGCGGACGGGCAAGTTCAGGATGTGTGCGGATGGTCATGCCGCACATCAACGACCTTTATGAGCATGTTGCTACGGGGTCGACTGCGGTCCTACACCCCCCTGAGGACGCGGTGACGTCCACAACTTAAACAGCGCGCCTATTCCGGTGGCCGGGAGCACAGCGGGTTCCCCGCCTTCGCCCGCAACGGCAGGTACGTCGTTTCGACCGGCCCCACATGCCGGTACTCATAACACCCGTCTTCAGGGTTGATCCGCACTGTGGTGAGATCCTGATACGGTGCTGCAATGGCAACCAGATTGTCAGAGAGATTGGTCAGGTGGCCTTCCGAATTTGTGCCCCCTAAGTCACTACAGCCCGCCAGAAAAAATGCGAAACCGGCCACACCGCAAATAGTCTTTGTCATAATCATCTCCAAAATCTGCATTTTTGTTTGTGTCTCAAGCCAAGACAGGCTGCCATTCAAAACATCGTGACGCCGCTCAGCTCGGATTTCCAATCATCGACAACACTCCCTGCGGCCTGCCAAAACCTGACACGATTGCCCACGTCCAAGCCCAACACTGCCCAGTCTCTGTTCAAATCAAAAGCCACAACCTTTTGTATAGTCAGCACCGCAATTCGTTAACAATGACTCATTGCACAGGTTCGCGTCCCTCAGCATAATAACCACATGAAAACTGTACCGGAAACGTTTGTTCAATTCCTCTCTGAGACGAAGTTGAGAAAAGCGCGGGCGTTGGCGGTTTACCTGGCGATGGAACCAGGTAAGGAGCGACGCAGCGAACTGATCATTGACTTGCTTTGGCAGGATGCACAGCTGGCCAAGGCACGCGCCTCGCTGCGCCAAACGGTTCGGCATTTGCGTATTATGTCAGAAACGCGAATTGCTTTTCCGCTGGTCGCCCGCAAAGGGTTACTCGTGTTAGACCACCCGAGGGACTGGAGCCTGTTTGACGAGGTGGAGCAAGGTCTGTCGGACCCGGACCAATTCCAAACAGCGCGCCGCGCCGGATTGGACCTGCTGGATGCCTTTGAACAGCTGCTCGGGATTTCGGACAATTTTGACAGCTGGCTGGCGATCACCCGCAACATCACCGTATCAAAACTGAGCGCGACGCTGGAAAAGGTGATGTCACAGCCCGAAGCAGCACTGTCTCAAGATGCGGCGCAGTTTCTTCTGGAGTTGAATGCCTGTCATGAGGAAGCCGCCCGATTTCTGATGCTTCAGTATTGGGAAGCAGGCGCGCCAAACAAGGCCATAGAAGTTTACAACCAGCTGTATCAGGCACTTGATGAAGCCTACGATCAAGATCCCGAAACCAGCACAATTGAACTTCTGGCGGCGATCAAGCTGAACCCCGAAGGCGCGCCAAACAAAGCTGCGGCAAAGTCGGGGCGTCCCAGTCGCGTGACGATGGTGGTGGAAGACCCCGACAACGGTCTGCTTGATGATCGCGATGCCAGCTTCCAAGCGGTCCTTGTCACAGACCTTCGCAGCCGGCTCGGCCGATTTCGCGAATGGCAGGTCATTGCCACCGAGCCAGAGGACAACGATTTCCTCGCTATCCGGCCACGCCTTTTCAAGCTGGACGGACAGTATCGTTTTCTGGTCGAAATTGTGCATCCCCGCAATCGAGAGCTGATCTGGTCCGAAATGATCGAAGATCCTCACAGCGACTGGGTTGGCAAGGTCCGAATGCTCATGTTGAACATCGGCAACGCACTGCGGGTGGTTGTGGCGGACCGGCAGGGCAAAGACGAGCGCGCCGACCTATACGACCGCTGGCTCCAATCCCTGGCTCTCAAGGGCACCTGGACCCATGACGACGAAGCGCACGCAGTGGCACTTCTGCGCGGCATCACCCAGGAACAACCGGAGTTTGGCCCTGCCCACGCAGAACTGGCAGGGATCTACAACATCCGCCATATCCTGCGCCCCGGCACCCATCAGGATCCAAGCCTCCGGGACAAAGCGCTGACACATGCGCTGGACGCGGTCGCAGCAGACGCGATGGACACGCGCGCTCACCGGGTTCTGGCCTGGTGCTATTGCCATAAGGGCGAATTCGACCTGGCCGAATTCCATTTTGAGCAGTCCCTGCAATTAAATGCGCAAAATACCCAGACGTTGGCATCAGGTGTTTTGGGCTTTGCGTTTTGCAGCAATGAGCCGCGCGCCCGCGCCATGCTAATCGAGTTGGAACGGCTGCCTGAAACGCTGCAACCGTTTCACGAAATCTATCTGGCGGCTGCGCATTATCTGCTCGGCGATTACGCCACCGCCGCAAACCATTGCGCAGGCGGCGATGGACTGATGTCGACCACCGGTGGCTGGCACAGCGCTGCACTGGCAAAACTGGGGGAAACCAAGGCCGCCAGACAACGCTTAGAGCAATATTACCAAGAAATCAGCGCGCTTTGGCACGGCACGGACACCCCGCAACTGCACGATGTGATCGACTGGTTTGTCGCCTGCTTCCCATTGCGCAGCGACGCGGTGGGGGAAGACCTGCGCCGCACGCTCTATGGTCTTGCGGCGCAGCCATTATCGTCTGATGCCCTAGTCGCACATGTTGGTGATGTAGATACCCACCGCGCGATGGAAGGCTGACACCGGCGACGCCAGAATGCGCGCCATGGATTTGCGGGTTGGATCTTCTTCGTCATCCTCAGCGCCAAGATCATTATCAAGCGCTGTTGAGTCCGCCCAAAGCGTGTTCAGCTGCGCTTTGATGGCGATTTTTGCCTCATCCGAAAGCACCGTGCCAGCCGCTTGCACATCGGTCAGCGCGCGATCCAGCAAACCATCGTAAAAGTGCTTTACCATCAAATGATCGAGCGTATAGGTCAGCGGCGGCTCATACCCTGGTTGATTGGCCTGGGTGCTAAAAAACGCCTCGCGCTCCGCCAGCGTGTCGCGCACCGGAACCACCAGAGTGCGGGTGTTCACATCGCCGTTTTCCGCGTCCGACGTACGCTCATCCCATTGCAGCTTAAGTTCGAAGTTTTCATGGATCTGGGCAATCTTAGGGTCATTGAGGTCGTGTGTCTGATCCATCGGCACAACCGCCATCGCCTGCTTGAGCAGTTCGGCCGCTTCCTTGTACTCCGCGCTGTCCTCATCCAACGGACCTCCGCGTGACAGCTCCACCACTTTCTTACCAATAAACTCCACGTTCAACGCCGTGCCAAGCTGACCATCATTTTCCGGGTCGGTGGATACCTCACCGTCGTGATGCAAATACTTTGTCCCGCCGCCATCAACCTTGCGACCCACAATAATATACTTGTCCATTTTACTTCCTCCTTACGTATTCACGATATTAATGATCTGCATGAAACTGCTGGGCTGAGGCAGATCCGGTGCAACAGCACTGGGATCGACCATGCGCACTCTGGAAATGGCGTCTTCGATCTTGCAGCGCAGCAATAGGCTACCAAGCGGCCCAAAGCCGCCGTTTTTGCCGTATAGCTGGGCCTCGATCATCAAGATCAGATGGATGTGACAACGCGCAACCTCAGCTTCCGTCAGTTCAAACCCCATCGGCGCCGCCACCTGCCGGGTAAAGTCCTGAGCAAGCTTGGTGGGTGCCAAGCGGTCGGACCAATCCGATGGCATCTGTGCCAAAACCGCTTGAATATCCGGACCGTCCAGACTTTGTGGCCCCAGGTCACGGGCAGTCGCGGCATCAAGTTGATCGATGGTCACCCCACCGCGTGGCCGGAAGAGCGGCGAGAAGCTGGCTGAGATGCCAGTTTTTGTCCCGTTCCGCGCTTGATCAAACAACAGCGACCAATCCAACGGCCAACTGCTGAGTTTGTGCTCGTTGTTCCTCGGCGACCGCAGAACAAGTCCGCCCAGATCACGCAACTCGGGGAATTTGTAAGCTCTACGCGGCAAGGCGTGAAAAGCGCGCATCAATCCGTGCTGCGTGGTGACCGCATCAATCACTTTGTAACCGCGTAGCTCCTCTTCTGGCATCGCCGCCACTGCGGGAGCCAGAAACCAAGGCAAAAAGTCCTTGCGTATAATGCGATGCCAGCTGCGCAACACATGATTGCGCGCCATGGAAAACGCCATGTGGCGCCGGCTTTTCTCGTCCCCGGGCAACACCTGATAAAACTGCTCCGCGACACGATTGTGGTACCGCATCATGATCGCCGTTATTCGGTGCAAAAGGTGGACATCGCGGTTGCGCGCGTCGGCAATGGCCCGAACGCTCGCGTCATCGCCTCGGTGGGCCAGCGTGATGACACTCATCCGGTTGATCCGAAACAACTGCGTTTCTTGATCATACAAATGCGGAAGAACCCGCGGGCCGGCCCCGTAGAGTGTTTCCAGTGTCAACGGGTTTTCGATGGCATTGTGACGCTTGGGCGGACACGATTCATCCTCCTCACGCACCGCATAGGGCACTTGAGTGATCGGAACACTGTGCCCCATATCGTGGCCTATCAACTGGCCCAGATAGGTATACCCGGCCGGGATATGTTTCTTGGACGCCACACAGGCCTCACGCCAACTCTCAGACGCAAAATCAATGGCTGGCTGTTCCGATGATATGCCTGCGCCATCGCCTTCTACATGCCCCGCAGGGCATCCAGACCCGCTGACCCAGTTCTGATTTTTGTGGTGCCCCGTTTCAATATGAAAGGCCGAGATCACTTCTTCTGCTGTTGGATTATGGCTCATTGAAAATCCCCCCGGTTACATAAATGGCGAATCCTGCCCCTGAAGGCCGGCATTTTCGATACCTTGCACTGTGCAACACCAAACGCGCCGCAGTTGACCGGCCGGCGTAATGTCACGCAGCGTCACCCCTTTCGACAGCGCCTCAATCGTGATCGCCTGCGCTGAAGCAGGCTCGATTTCAGCCTCAGCGCCCAAAAGCGCAGGACAACGGTGGGTATAGGCCGCTATTTTGTCTTCAATTGCGCGGGTGTCTTGGTCGCTGTGTCCGCTGCGAGAAGCCAGCACCTCTCCCAGATTCAGCTCCATCAACAGTGTCTCACGCAACGCTTTGCGCACAGCGCGCTCAGGGTCTGTGTCGGCACCAAATCCCAGAATTGGGTCCTGGCCTGTTCCGCCCTGCGCACGGCTGACCGCAACGAAAACAACACCGGGACAGTCAAGCAACCAGACCCCCGTCTGACGGCGCTGAACAGCGCCTAGGCGCAGTTTTTTAAGCCATTCCCAGATCCCCATCCGAGACAACCAATCAGAAGAAACAGGCCGCGCGCCCATTTGCCCAAGCCACCATGCCCACACAGCGGCACGTTCATGGGCCTCAAAAATAGCAAGGCGCTGCGCAACAATCGGGTCTGGATGTGCAGCAACGCCAGATTGTCCCGTCAAAATTGGCGGCTGACCGGTTTCTCGCAGGGCAATATGCGCTTGAATTTCGGCAGTTTCACCCAGACAGCATTCCAACGCGTCTTCACGCGTGTCACCGGCCCCGCTGGCGGTCGCTGCTCCGTTCACAAGCGCTTGCAAGACACACAGGTTCGGCGACGTTAGAACTTCGCGCCAGTCCTGACGAGTCCACGCCGAAATCAGTTGGTTGGCTTCTTTCGCATTGGGTTTAGGTTGTTCTGCGCTGCCCTCAGCTGCTCCCATGCTTTGCTTATCCTTTGTCGTTGCACGTGTTAGATAGCGTGCTGGTTCAGCTCTCCGGACATCACTAGAATACCTGTGTGATTTTCCTGTGACCCGGCCTGTCGCCACCTGCCCCGAGCACCCTCACCGAAATGGGCCTGTACTCCCGCGTAAGTAACGGACTGAAACTCGTTACTGGCCCAACAGCAAATCGCGCGTTTCGATCAACTTGCCAAAGGCCGGAAACCGCAAGGACCCCTAAAACGGTCTCAAACCCTTAAGCCGACACATCATCGCCAAGGTTGCCGCGTCCGGAGATCGCAGGCCAATACGCGACCAACCTCAAAAGAAAACCTGCCGTCCACAAGAGAGAGGCGACGGCGTACATGGGGCCAGGCAAATCCACGCCAAAATCGGGCGCAACTCGAAGGGCGACCGCAGCAACAAGGCAATTGGCACCAAAACGGGTTCTGATCGACAAGCCCAAAGGTTGATCCGTGTGTAGTAGCCCCGCAATGGCAAACACGGCGTAGGTGCCCACCCCCAGACCGCCCATAAAAGCCACATGCAGACCAGACACCTCGGACCAGAAGGCACCAAGACGCGCCGCACCAAACAGGATCAATCCCCCGCCGGCCAACGCGCTGCTTCCGGCCAGCATCAAGATTTCCGCCCGCAGAGCCTCCCGGCCAATGAATCCTTCTGCCACACGATCCATAAACGCCGCCCCTGCTGCACACCAAAGAAACCCCGAAACAGCGTCGCTGAGACCGGCCGCTTCCCCCATCATCGCCACAAACACCAATCCTGGTGCCAGATGAAGACGGCCGGGATGAGGGCGGAAAGGAGAGGTTTCCTCGGAAGGATCCAGAACAAGATTGGTGACAGGCACGGTGATACGCGAAAGCGCAAGGCCAAGCAGACCCAGAAACGCAAAACCCGCGAGGTAAATGCCTTTGCTGGCAAGCTCAAAGCTGTCGACATGGAAACCGAAACGTCCGACCGCCGTGCAAATTGCCAGCAGGGCCAGCCAAAACACAAACGGGAGAAGTCGATCTGTTCTTCTTTGCAAGGACAGGTGAACAAGCCAGCCAACCAAGCCAACCATCCAGAGCGCATCGGCCAAAGCACCAATCAGGCCAATATCTTCCCAGCCCAGAAACCCCACTCCCCGACCAACGCTCCATAGCGCCAACAAGCGCCACAGCCACGCGCCGCGCGGTGGCTCAGTGTCTGTCCATTCCGGGGCGGCGGTAGTGATAAACCCAATGAGCGCGGCACCAAAGGCTCCGACAATCATCTCATGTGCATGCCACAAGGACGGCGGAACGGTCTCTGCCAAAGGAACTCCCAAGCCAAACGCGAGGATCCAAAGCAGCGGATAAAACGCAGCATAAAGCGCCGCGACGGGAAAGAAGAGCCGAAAGCCCTCTTCAGACAACGTCGCCCAAAGACCAGACGTCAAGGTCCGACGATGCGCCGTAGGTCCACAACTCATGCGATCTGCCTTTCGTCCACATCATGGATATGGCGGAAAATGGGATCAGACCTAAGCGCATCCTGCACCCATGCAAAAACCTGCGCATCTCCCCGATGTCCCGGCGTATCGGGCAACAAACGTTCCCCGAGAATGCCATCACCACGCGCATCCAAAACGGCAATTCGATGCGAAATCCGTGCGGCCTCTTGCAAGTCATGGGTGATAAATAACCCCGCCCTCTGACCGCCCGCGCAGGTTTCGATCAACACGTCCTGCATACGGCGGCGCAACGCGACATCCAGTGCGGTAAACGGCTCATCAAAAAACAGAAAGTCCGGCTCAATGGCCAATGCCCGCGCAATAGCCACCCGTTGACGCATGCCACCTGAAAGCTCTACGGGAAACTTATCCAGATCCTCCGCCTCCAGCGCCACTTGCGCTGCAGCTTGCGCTATCCGGCGCGCACGTTCTTTGCGCGGCAGACCCGTCAACCGCAACACGTAATCAATGTTTCCCTGTGCTGTCGCCCAAGGCAGCAAAGCCGGATCCTGAAAGATCATTCCATGACGAAGATAGCCACGCGTGATCCGGCCCTCCTTTGCCTCAACAAGTCCCGCGGCGATATGGGCCAGTGTGGACTTGCCGCTGCCAGACGGCCCGACAAGCGCAACAATTTCTCCCGCCTGAACATCCAGCGTGATCCCAGATAGGTTGGTCCGCCCCAGATAGGCGTGACCGATGTTTTGCAAACGCAACAAACTCATCGCTTTACCCCCCAGGGCTGAGCAGCTCGGCGCCAGCTGTCGACTTCTGATTTCACCGGCTGCACAAGCGTGTATTCGACAATTATCAACAAGCCGACTGACACCAAAACCCAGGCTAGCGCCTGCGCAATATCGAGGTTGATACGCGCCTCCGCCAAGGCTCCGCCAATGCCGCCCGCATTGGCCAGAAGTTCTGCCATCACCGCCACTTTGAACGACGTACCAAGCGCCAAGGCCAGTGCAGGAAACAGCGTGGTGGTGGTTTGTCGCAAACCCACGGTGAGAAAGCGCCGGATAGGGCCTGCGCCAAAGGCTTCCGCCATCCGATCCAATCCGCGATCCCGTGTTGTGATACCGCGCGCCGCGCCCATGAACACAACCGGCAAGGCGGAAATCAGGATCACCGTGCGCACGGTCGCGTCCGACCCGCCAAACCAGATCATGGCCAGCACAATCCAGGCGATGGGCGGCACGCCCAAGAGCACGGTGATCAGGGGCGTCACCAACCGAAGCGTGGCCGGGGAGTATCCTGCGACAATCCCAAGCGCGGTTCCGGAAATGCCGACAAGAGCAAATCCCGTGATCGCCCGCTGAAGCGTCAGCCCCCCTATTGCCCAGGCTTCCGCGTCCCGTGCCAACAGGCCAATGGCCCTGAGCGTGTCCAATGGCGCCGTCAGGATGAAGGGGCCATAAGCCTCATGGCCCGCCTGCCAAGCGGCGGCAAGCAGGCACAACGCCGCCAATCCAGCCCATCCGGACCAGAGAAACTCCAACACACGTCCGGCACGGGAAAGGAGGAATGACCAGACTGTCACAATAGCGTCCTTTGGGATGGCAGAGGCGTCAATCCGCCCCTGCCCTGGCTGGTTAAATGTAGAAGGCGTCGTCCGGCAACTTGCCGCCAATCTTCTTCATCTCTGCCCCAGACATCGCGCTCAGCATACGCTCAATATCCGCACGCGCTTCATGCGAAGCGCGCACCACCAGGTTGGAGCTTGGCACAGATTTTGCCAGCACCGGAGCCGGCAATCCCAGAGCATCGGTGGCATTTTTGGCGACAGACATCGGATCGCTTTGCACCTCTGCAACTGACAAGTCCAGGGCCGCCTGAATGGCAGGCAGCGCCTGGGCAGAGCTATCCAGGAAGCTTTGCGTGACCGCAAGGCCTGCCTGTGGCAACACTGGCGCCGCACCCGTCATCTCCCCCCAGGCCTCTTGCAGGTCGATCACCCGATGGATGGTTTTGCCAGCCATTTTTTTGCCTTTGAGAATGGCGGCTGTGGCCGCAGGCTCAGACGTTAACGCCGCATCCACACGCCCCGCCATCATCATCTGCATCGCCTCTGTTGGCGTGCCTGTGTAGGTGATCTTGAGGTCCGTTTCAGCCGCCAGATTGTGATGCTCAAGCAGCTGCGCCAACAGAATTTCCGGTGTATCCCCCCGGAATGGCACGGCGATGTGCCGCCCTTTGAGATCAGCGATACCTTTGATCGCAGCATCTTCTGAGATCACATACAAGAGCCCATTGGTCATCACGTTGGTCAGTCGGATTGGAAAGCCCCGATTGTAGAGGTTCGCTGCGGCCTGAACCGGCACCACGGAGATTTGAATAGAGCCGGAGGTGAGCCCCGCCCGCAACTCATCCGGGCTGCGCCATGCGGTGAAACTGGGGGCCGCAGAAACCTCGGCAAGTTTTCCAGAGGCGACCGCATGGGCCAAGGTGATCGAAGGCCCAGCGGGCGGCCCAAAAATCGACAGCTCTGGCAGCGCCATGGCCTGTGCCATCGTGCCGATCGCCGGTGTCGCGAGACCGGCAGCCGTGGCTTTCAAAAACAGGCGACGTGAGAAGTTGGTGTGATTGGCCATTGTTCATGTCCTTTGTCTCCCGCCAGCGAAGGCGGGTTCAGAGAATGAAAGAAATGGCTGGTCGCAACGGCAACTGGCTAAAGACGTGTGGGCGGACAACCTGTCCAAACCTGCACTCTTTGTCAGTGAGATAGCTCTCGCAGCGCCATGCAGCCTTGCGATAAGTCAAGTCGTGCGCAAAATCGAAAAACTATTCCGTTTTTCGCTGTGGCGTTCGCAGCAGTTTGGCCACCTTTTTGCTGCGCCGTTTGATATAACGCCAGGTATCAGAGAACGGGCGCAGATAGATGTCCAAAAGATTGGCGGCGCTCGCCTCTTCTGGAGGCAAGCCAAAGGTCAGTTCCTCTTCCTGCTCTGACAGATGCAGAGAACCAAACAGCCAATCCCAGATCGCCAGAGCCGCGCCAAAATTCTTGTCAAAATGACGTTCCGCAGTGGAGTGGTGCAACTGGTGTTGCGCCGGAGAGATCAACACCCGTTCCAACCAGGGCCAATAACTGATGTTGATGTGGGAATGGCGCAGGTTCGAACCTGTGACGTGGAACACAAACACCAACACATTGACCCCCACAACCGTGTAGAGATCAACGGTGTTGCCGAAAGCAAAAATGAAGACCGGCAATACCAACCCCTGCGCAAAGGCGCTGCGCAACCCGTAGAGCACACCTTCAAACGGATGCACTCGGTAAACCGTGATCGGCGTAAGCGTTTCTGCGGAATGGTGCACCTTGTGGATTGACCACAAGGGCGGCCATTTGTGCATCCAGCGATGCAGCAGATATTTGGTCAGGTCATCCATCACAAACAGGGTGACGGAGAACAGCGCAACAACCAGCGCCTTGTTGGCATCCGAAAAGACACCCGAGCTGATAAAGCTCTGCCTGTGCAACGCAAAGTAAATCGCAGTGGCAATGGCCACCTGTGTGATCAAAAGCGGTGAAATGAAGAGCGTAAAGGCGCGGTTGATCACAAAGATCTGGTAGTCGGCCAATGCGGACTTGGAAAAGAAGACCTTCCGGTCAAACACCCGCGCAAATGTCTCGCGCAGAGAACGGCGTTTGACAAACAACAACCAGAGGAAAGCGATCAGTAGAGACAGCGCCAGATAGCCGACAAAGATCCTTTTTTTGGGATCAGCAAAGTCGGAGAAAACCGTGGCGAATGTCTGTGTCAGATCCATGGGGCAAAGAGAATGGGGGCGGCGCTTTTGTCAACGCCGCCCGCCTGTACCTTAGTCGGTTTCAGCAGATGCTTCGGAGTTCAGCTTGCCTGCCAGACCTTCCAGATCGGCCAGCGCGTCGTTGGCGCGGGACTCGATGCCGAAGGTGTCAACAAGCACTTGCTGAACGTTCAGCATGTTCAGCTGATAGTCAGACCAGGTCATGCGACGGTCACGCAGGAAGTTGCCGTCCGCGTCCACACCAGTGACGTAGGTGTTGTCCAGAGTAACCGGGCCGTAGCCG
The DNA here is from genome assembly GCF_022448905.1 of Shimia sp. Taxonomy (GTDB): domain Bacteria; phylum Pseudomonadota; class Alphaproteobacteria; order Rhodobacterales; family Rhodobacteraceae; genus Shimia. Next base: position 55,592 of record NZ_JAKVCW010000020.1, read on the forward strand.
ATCAGACGGTTCAGCTCCACGGCAGTTTTGCCGAGGTTGTTTTTACCGGTCTGCAGCGCCATTGCGAAGCCTTTCAGCTCACCCCAGTGCTTGGCGTAGTTGCGGTACGCTTTTGCCAGCTCTTCGCCTTCCAGGCTGCCCATTTTGGAGATGTCATTGTAGACAGAACCGGCATATTTGAAGGTCGCTTCCGCCAGCACTTTTTCCCACTCGGACTCGATGGTTGCAGCGTAGCCTTTCAGTTCCGCACGCTGCGCATCGGTCAGCGCTTCGCCGTTTGCAGAGGTGATCAGCTTACGGCCGTCGATGAAGGCCTGCATGATGGTGTGCATGTAGTTGGTGGATTTTGTGCCACCTTTGTCCGCACCGGCTGCGTAGTAGGCCGGGCCAAACACGTGCTCGGATTTCAGGTCAACCATGCCGTCGCCATCGGCATCCGCCGCGGCGAGGTCTTTTTGCTTGGCAATGCTGTAAGCTTGCTCTGGGCTCAGGCTCAGAGTGTGCGCAGGGCCACCCCAGTAACCAAAGGCCTCATCCCAGGAGTGCTCTTTGCCTGTGTAATACGCGCCATCTTTGTATGGCTTGTTGTTTGGCTTGTTGTCTGCTTCCAGCTTCTCGTCGAGATAGTTGTCAACAGCCTGATTATACATCATGGCGCCCATGGTGTACTTGGAGATCAGCTGACCCCAGTCCATGCCGTTTTCCGCGTCAAAGCCACCGTTGGATTGAGCAGCGTGCTTGATCATATGCAGAACAGCTTCTTTGCCGGTCACATCGCCAGGCCATGCAGGCATTGCGCCGTCATAGAATTTGCCGGAGATGTTCTTGCCTTTGGAGATCGCGTTTACGGTCGCCTGTTTCACAGGGTAACCGTCCTTGGAGGCTGGCGCCAGAATGTCCAGATCCGCGTCAGAACCGTTAAAGAAAGCAAGCAGCATCGCTTCAACTTCGGCTGCATTGGCACCGCCGTCGCCCTTGCCAGCAGCTTTTTTCAGGCTGTCGTGCAGCGCGTGGCGTGCAATCTGACCAGAATAGGAAACAGAGTTGGTCTTGTCGCCTTCATAGCCCTTAACTGTGATCGGATACGGACCATAGGTTTCCGCAGTTGCAGCACCTGCAACGGCGCAGAAAGCCAGTGCAGTGGTCAGTTTCAAAGTGGTTTTGAACATTCGCGTTCCCTCCAAAAAAACCCGACAAAGTAAGTCGGGTAAAATCCTGAGCGAACTAATCGGGTAAATTTAGAATTGAGTCAAGCCGTTGGACCGCGTCAAAATGGATGCGTACACGGAATTGTGCTGGGCCGACTTTTCCACAACGAGCGCACGCGCCAACCGGCGACACCTCACTGCAGGCGTTAAACGACGTGCTAAAGGGGGGTGTCGCCCAATTATCCAATTTTCGAATGGCCAAGCGCGGCTCAAACACTGAAAGGCCACAGTTAGAACCGCGCTTCAAACACGATTTTGTTACCCGTCTACGTCGTCAGCTGAGTCAGCGTTCAACTGATTGTAGTTGGCCGCACCAATGTCATCGAGCAGCCCGATTTGTGTCTCAAGGAAATCCACATGGCCCTGCTCGTCCAAGATCAGCTCCTCAAAGAGATGCATCGAGGCAAAGTCGCCCACATCCGCGCAGTACTTGCGCGCTTCGGCGTACAGAGCCACAGCTTCCATCTCTACTTCGAGGTCACACGTCAATGTTTCGCGAACATCTTCGCCGATACGAAGCGGATTCAAGCTTTGCAGATTTGGCATACCTTCTAAGAAGATAATCCGATCAATAAGCTTGTCCGCATGCTCCATCTCTTCGATGCTCTCTTCACGCATCTTTTTGGCAAGCTTTGTGACGCCCCAATCATTTTGAAGACGATAATGCAGCCAAAACTGGCTGACCGCTGTCAGTTCATGTTTTAGCGCAACATTCAAATACTCAATTACCTTCTTGTCGCCTTTCATAGCTACACTCCCTTTTGGCTCTTATTGAAGGAGGGCCAAATGCCCTGCTGAGAGCTTAGGTCGCGCCGCTGAGCCGGCAAAACAAAACAGGTTTCCTAAAGTATTTGAAAGAGTGGAATAACCGCGCTGCCTGCGTCTAAACGGCGGCCAGCTTCTGGTTGGCGGACACACGCAAACCACGCAGTTCTGGCGGCACTTCAAGATTGGCGTTTGACCGCATCGAAGACACAAAGAGCTTCATACAGCCGCCGCAATCCGGCGCCTTGCCAAGAGCATGATAGATCTTGCCCGGCGTTATGATCGCCGTCTCGTCCGCCGCACGCATCCAGTCGATAGCCTGGTGAATGTCGCGATCAGAGATGGTTTGGCAGCTGCAGATGATCATTTAGAAGGTCCGTTTTAGATGTGAGTAGTTACCCGACCAAAACAATCAGGGTCAATACCTGATATTTTCAGTCAATTTCAAACACTCCACCACACCTGGCCCGAAATCACGCGGACATCCCGGTATGCCAACTGACCAACATGATTCTCGTGTGCCAATGCAGGAATGACAAGGAAACGCTAAAAATCCTCAATTCTTCCCCAAATCTAAATATCTGTTCGTGCCCTCGACAGCACGCGCACTCCTTGCCCTCCATGCCTGATGGTAATGTCAGGGTGATGTGACTACGGGGCTTCCGCCCCCTGCCTTGAATTTCACGGATTTGTCCGATAAAGCACCCCTAAGTAGACCTCCAGCCAATTGCCAGAGACAGACTATTCCCGCAGCGCGCAGCCTGCGGTCCCGTCCCTTTTGTCTTTGGAGCTCGGAATGACTACCAAGCCATCCCCTTTTGGCCTCTATAACCCTGACCTCGAACAAAGTTCCTGCGGGGTTGGTTTTTTGACACGTAAAGATGGGCGTCAAACCCATGACGTGCTCAAACGGGGCCATGAAGCGTTGTGCGCTGTACCGCACCGTGGTGGCATGTCCTCCGAAGGTGTCGGCGACGGCGCTGGTGTGTCCGTGGACCTGTCTGTGTCCTTCTTTGAGAAACTCACCGGTATTTCCCTCTCGCCTGGCCAGTTTGGCGTGGGCAACTTTTTCTTGCCAGCAGATGAGTCTCAGCACGACCGCGCCGCGCAATTGATTGAAACCGCACTGGATGAGGCCGGCTTCCAAACCAAGCTGATCCGCAATATGCCGGTCAACAATGACGCCATTGGCGAGCGGGCCGTGAAGTGGCAGTTGCCGATTGCGCAATGGGTTTTTGTGGCGCCAGATGGCGTGGACCAAACCAGTTTTGATCGCCGCATTCACACCGCTTTGTTGGCAATTGAGGCAGAAGCCTACACCGATCCGGCGCTTGAAGGGTTATATCCTCTCTCCCTGTCCTCACGCATGCAGGTTTTTAAAGGCCGCCTGAACTCTTGGGAAATCATCCCGTATTTCTCCGACCTCTCCGATCCGGACCATGCGGTGCACACGCTGTATTTCCACACGCGTTTCTCCACCAACACCGATCCGCATCCATCGATGGCGCAGCCGTTCCGTCTGATGGCCCACAACGGTGAGCTGAACACAGACAAGAAAAACCGCCTCAGCGAGGCCGCCATTGCGCTGGCCCGCAACAAGGCAATTGTGCGCCCCAAGGGCCAGTCTGACAGCTGTCGTTTGGACCAGACATTGAACGCCCGCGTCTATGACGAAGGTCTGGATTTGGTGACGGCCGTGGTCGCGATGATGCCTCCGGCATGGGAAAACGATGCCCGCGTCAGCCCACAAGTGCGGGCCATGCTGGAGTACTTCTCGCTCTCGGAAGAAAAAAACGACGGCCCTGCCGCGCTCGTATTTGGCGACGGCAACATCATTGGTGCTCGTCTGGACCGTCTGGGCCTGCGTCCGATGCGGTCTGTGGAAACCGGCGAATACCTCGCAGTGATGTCCGAAGCCGGACAGATCGACTTCCCACCCGAAGACGTGCTGCGCCGCGGCCGTGTTGAAGCGGGCGGCATGATCTACCTGAACCACGCCGAAGGCCGGATCTACGAAACCGACGAAGCGCTGGAGATGCTGGCGCAGGCCAAAGACTATGCGGCGCTTTTGACTGAAGCACAGGTCAATATCGATGATCTGCCCGTCGCGGACCGCCTGCCAGCCGATGCGGCGGCGAGCTACAATGGTGATCTCGCCTGGCCCGCGCGATATGTCGGCTACACGCTCAACCAGGAAAGCTTCAAGTTCCTGATGGACCCTATGTTGCAAACCGGCGTCGAAAAGGTTTCGGCCATGGGTTACGGCAACGCCATCAATGCGCTTTCAGAAAACGAAGGCGGCGTGGCCAAATACTTCAGCCAGCGTTTTGCCCAAGTGACCAACCCACCGCTGGATTCGATCCGCGAAGCGGATGGCATGACCCTGCGCGTGGCGCTCGGCGAAAAGCCGCACCTCGGCCAAAGCCGCTCGCGTCAGATTGTGGTCAACAGCCCAGTGCTCTTGATGACCGATGTGCTGAAGATCAAAGCTCAAACGGACACGCCTTGGGCCAAGTTTGACATGCTTTATGCACCAGAGTTCGACGATGGCGCTGCCAACGAAGCCTCATTGACCAATGCAATTGACGCCGTGGCGGACGAGATCGTGGCCTTCGCCCGCAAAAAAGGTGGCATCGCAATCCTATCCGATCGCCACCTCAGCCGCGCACTTGCGCCCATGCCAATGACTTTGGCGATCTCCGCAATCAACCAACGTCTGATCGAAGAAGGCATGCGGTTCAAGGTCAGCTTGGTGGTGGAGAGCGGCCAAATTTGTTCGTCCCACCACATCTGCTGTGCCTTGGGCTTTGGTGCCTCCGCGGTTTATCCCATGGCCGTGCGCATGCGCGCCGAAGAGCTTTTTGGCGAGGACGCGCCAGCCGCCTACGGCAAGTTTAAAAAGGCCGCGGAAAAGGCGTTGATGAAAACCATGGGCAAAGTTGGGCTTTGCACCGTGGAAAGCTACTCGGGGGGCGAGTTCTTTGAACCTAACTTCCTGGACACCAACGATCCGGTCTTTGCCAAATACCTGCCAAACATGAAAACCCCTGTCGGTGGCGTGCGCTTTGACGTTGTCGCGAAATCCGTGGCCGATTGGCACGAGCGGGCGCTTTCGGTGGAAAGCGACAAGGACATTCCGATCCTCGGCCTCTTCAAAGAACGTGCCGAAGGTGCAGGCCACTCTTACGGCACCACCGCTGTGCGTGGCTTTGTCGATCTGACAGAAGAGAAGATCACCTTTGACCAAAGCAACGACGGCGGTGCGCTGGATGGCGAGACCGATCCATTCCGCCTGCTGACCCTGCGCCAAATGGATGATGCCTTTGGCGTCGATGACAAAGGCTATGTAAACACTTCGTTTGAGAAGCTCTCTGACGAGCAGATCAACACATTCGAGATCACCCCCGGCTACCGCGCCTTCAGCGCTATGATGGCCGAAGAGCGCCACCGCCGCCCAGCTGCGCTGCGCGATGTGCTGGCCTTCCCAGCGGACATCACCTTCCTGGACACCGTTGCCGACATGAAGCGCGAGATGATGCTCTTCAATCGGGCTGGCAACAATGACTTTGTCATTCGCGGACTTGCCGTTGAGGAACTGAGTACAGGCGAATACCTCCTGCGCCTATCCGGGCCAAAGTCCAGTGACATCGGCCGGCTTGATGTGCTGGCCGAAACGCTGGTGGATCGTTTTGGCAAAGACGTCGAAGGCCACTACATCACCAAAGGCGCGTTGAAAGTCACCGTCAAAGGCATGGCGCTGGATTACATATCCCGCCTGCGCCAAGCGCCCGACCGCCTGCCACTTGGAGACGTGCAACCGGCCAGCGAGATCACTGGTCGTCTGGCCTCTGGTGCAATGTCACACGGCGCGCTGGTGGCCTCAGCCCACGAGGCTGTGGCGCATGGCACCAATATGGCGGGCGGCATGTCCAACTCCGGTGAAGGCGGCGAGCACATCACCCGATACGGCACGATTCGCGCCAGCCGGATCAAACAGTTTGCCTCCGGTCGATTTGGCGTCTGGGCAGGCTATTTGGCCGACCCGAACCTGGAAGAAATCGAGATCAAAATCGGTCAGGGTGCAAAACCCGGCGAAGGGGGGCAGCTGCCCGCGCCCAAGGTGACCGTAGAGATCGCGGCCGCCCGTGGGGGCACACCTGGCGTAGAGCTGATCTCGCCGCCTCCGCACCATGACACCTATTCCATCGAAGACCTTGGGCAGCTCATCCACGACGCCAAGGCGGCGCGGGTGCGGGTGATTGTGAAACTGGTGTCCTCTGAGGGCATCGGGACGATTGCTGTCGGCGTCGCCAAAGCCGGTGCTGATGTGATCAACATCGCAGGCAACACCGGCGGCACCGGCGCGGCGGCGGTGACCTCGCTCAAATACACTGGTCGCGCGGCGGAAATTGGCATTGCCGAAGTGCATCAGGCGCTGTGCGCCAACGGCATCCGCCAGAAAGTGCTGCTGCGCTGTTCTGGTGCGATGCAGACCGGCTCAGATGTGGTCAAAGGCGCGCTGCTGGGCGGCGACAGCTTTGAATTTGGCACCACCGCGCTGATGATGCTGAAATGCGTGATGGCGAAGAACTGCAACGTGAAATGCCCGGCCGGTTTGACCACCAACCCCGAAGTATTTGACGGCGATCCACGCGCGTTGGCGCAGTATCTGCTGAACATCGCACATGAAGTGCGCGAAATCCTTTCGTCACTGGGTCTGAAATCCTTGCAAGAAGCGCGCGGTCGTTCCGATCTGCTGCACCTTCTGGATCACCCGGCCTCCGTTGGGAAGCTCGACCTGCGGGCGATGCTGACCAATGTGGCAGAGATAAAAGTCGACGATCCGATCTATCTGGAAAAAGACTTTGCCGTGGATGACGCGCTTCTGGAGCAGGTGAAATCCCGCTTGATCGAGGGCGGCGAACGCAAAATCGAGCTGCGCCCCAATGCGCCGCTTAACAACCGCAACAAAACCGTTGGTGGCCAGCTTGGCGTCGATATCGAACGCCTTCTGAACCACGAGTTGGCCGATCTGCCAGCGGCTGCATTCGAAGACAGCCGAGGCCGCCGCTACCTTGACCCGCGCTCGGTGCGTGTGATCACCAACGGCTCCGCGGGCCAGAGCTTTGGTGCCTTCTGTAACGACGGCATGGTGATGGAACATACCGGCACCTGTAACGACGGTGTCGGCAAAGGGGCATCTGGTGGCGAAATCGTAGTGCGCAGCCCGGGCGGGGCCAAAGGCCGTGAAAACGTGCTGATCGGCAACTTCGCCTTGTTCGGCGCCACCGGCGGGCGGACCTTTGTCGAAGGCCAAGCGGGCGACCGCTTTGCCGTGCGCAACTCCGGTGCCACAGCGGTGGTCGAAGGCGTGGGCGATTTCTGTGCCGAATACATGACCAACGGCGCGATCCTCAACATCGGTGGCTTTGCCAAAGGCTTTGGCAACGGCATGTCCGGCGGCTTTGCCTATCAGTACGACCCCGAAGGGCGTCTGCAGGACATGATGAGCCAGGATTCTGTGCTGGCAGGCACACTGGTCGACGGCTCCGATCATGCCACCATTCATGAACAGGCCGTGCGTCAAATGCTGACTTGGCACGTAGAGGCAACCGGCTCTGCCAAAGGCCGTGATCTGCTGGGCGACTGGGACAACACCCGTGCGCACATGGCTTGGGTTATGCCCAAAGCCCTGTTGCAATATCAGGACTCCGACGCCATACTGGCCGCCCGCAGCCGCAAAGAGCTGATCGAGGAACTCTCCACCGCGCTCGCGGCGCATCAGATTGCCGAGCTCAAGAAAGCGTGGAAGCAAGGGCGCCCAGTCCATCGCGGCGCGGTGCCGTCTTATGGCGAAATGGACACCGATGAGATGTTCCGCCTGCTGGGCAGCTACGTAGTGTTGGAACAGGCACAGGCGATTGCCGACAAGCGTGTGAAGGGGGCCGACCGCATCGCCCGCGACAAGGCCGCCCGCAACCTGATCCTGACCGAAGACTTCGGCCTCATGGCAGCCTTGGCAAAACACGCCAAAGCCTCTGTCGAAGGCTATGACGACGCAGGCTTGGCCGCCCTTGTGGCCAACAAGCGCTTGAGTGACTTCAAGCGCGCGCTCAGCCTACGCAACATTCTCAGCATGGACAGCCCGGGCACCTATGCCTGGATCCTGCACCAAAGCGCCAAAAACCGCGCGGCTCTGGGCGAAGTACCCAGCTTTGACGCGCTCTTTGCAGAAAACGCGATCCCAGATGTGATCGCCCGCACCGCAGCGGAGTAATCCCAATGAACGATATGACCACAAAAGTGCCCTATATCCCTGAGGATGCGCCGTTTTCCGGCGAGCAAAAGACTTGGCTAGGCGGTTTCCTCGCCGGCCTGCATTCTCGCCTCGTCGCCGGCGGCGGCGCCGCTGCGCCAGCCGCAGAAGCGGCGGATGTGAAATACCTCGACATCCTGTTTGGCACGCAAACTGGCAATGCCGAAAGCGTGGCGGAAGACGCGGCCGCTCTGGCCAAAACCAAAGGCTTCACCCCACGTGTGGCCGAAATGGACGACGTCAGCATGGAGCAGCTTGCCACCATGCAAAACCTGATCATCGTGGTGTCGACCTACGGCGAAGGCGAAATGCCAGACAACGCGCATATCTTCTGGGACGCTCTGAGCGCCTCCACTGCGCCGCGTCTGGAAAACCTAAACTACGGCGTACTGGCACTTGGCGACACCTCCTATGACGAGTTCTGTCAGGCCGGTAAGTTGGTCGACACCCGTCTTGAGCAACTTGGTGCCAAACGCCTTGGCGCCCGTGTGGACTGCGACGTTGATTTTGAGGACGCCGCCGAGGCATGGATCGCCGCCACCATCCCGGACGCAGGCAGCGTTTCTGCGGCCGCGCCCACCGCTGAGGCTGCCCCCAAGAAGGAGAAATCCGGCTGGGGACGCAAGAACCCGTATCTTTCAACCATGTTGGACAACCACGTTGTGTCCGGCGCGAAATCCGCCAAGGAAATCCGCCACATCGCCTTCGATCTTGGCGACAGCGGCATGACTTATGAGGCCGGTGACGCGCTTGGCGTTATGCCCTTGAACGCGCCGGATCTGGTGCAGGCGTGGCTGGACCGCCTGGGCGCCGGTGCAGAAACCGACATCTCTGGCCAGCCGCTGGGCGATTTACTGACCACAGGCCTGGAGATCATGACCCCATCCCGCGACCTGATCCGCGCGATTGAACCCCTCGCCAAAAATGACGAGTTGAGCCATGTCGTGGGCAATGGTGATAAAGAAGCGCTGGAACACTACCTCTGGGGCAAAGACGCTCTGGATCTGTTGAACCTCAACCCCGATCTGGCGCTGGACCCGACGCAGGTGATCACCTGGCTGAAGCCCCTGCAGCATCGCGCCTATTCGATCTCTTCCAGCCCGAAGGCGCACCCCGGCGAAGTGCATCTGACCGTTGCGGCTGTGCGTTGGATGTATGAGAACCGACCGCACCGCGGCGTGTGCTCTACATTCCTCGCCGATCACGTCCCGGAGGGCGCGCAGGCCGGTATCTTCATGTCGCCAAACAAGTCCTTCCGCGTGCCCGAAGACGACAGCGTGCCGATGATCATGGTTGGCCCAGGCACCGGCGTCGCGCCGTTCCGCGCCTTCCTCGAAGAGCGCCGCGAACGCGGCGCATCAGGCGCCAACTGGCTGTTCTTTGGCGATCAACACCGCGCCAGCGACTTCATCTACGAAGATGAAATCAGCGCCTTCTCGTCTTCCGGCCTGCTGACCCGTCTGGACCTCGCCTTCTCCCGCGATCAGGCGGAGAAAGTCTACGTGCAGCACCGCATGGTCGAAAACGGCAAAGACCTCTTCGCGCAACTCGAAGAAGGTGGCTATTTCTACGTCTGTGGCGATGCTACCCGTATGGCCCGCGACGTGGACGAGGCACTGCATCAGATCATCGAAACCCAGGGCGGTATGTCGTCTGAGGCGGCAATTGAATACGTCAACCGCCTGAAGCGCGATAAGCGCTATGTGCGGGACGTTTACTAACAAGGCAACACATGCCCCAACGCGCCCCCGCCCGAGACACCGCGCTTTTCCAAACCGGAGAGCAGCCTCGCACCCTTGCCGCCTTACAGGCACAGGCGGAGGTGACCTTTGTGGAAGGTGGATTGGACACCGTTGGCCTGATCGGTGCGCAACTGTCTGACGCGCTGATAAGCACCAACAACGGGGCTGCCCTGCTCTCCAGCATGGGCGGCCTGTCTCGGCTTCAGGACATCACCCGCCCCTTCCATATCTCGCGCAGCCGCGTCACTCTCAGGGTGAACCCAACCACTCAGGTACAGCTCGCCCGTACGGCAGGTCGCGCCGGCCCAGACACCGTATTGCTGGTCACAGACCCGCAGGATCACGTATCTCTCCGTATCGAAGCCAACGGCGGCTATGATGCGCTGGTGCTCCCCGCTCTGGACCAAGACGCTCAATCGGACTTAACCGCAGCTCCCACGGTCGAGCACACAAACATTGTGTCTCTTGCGGCTGTTCGTCAGGCCAAAGACCGCTGGGCGCGCAGCGACAGTGGCATGCACTTCAACGACATTCTGAAAGACGGTGGTTCAACGCGCCTGGCCACCCTGCCCCATGTCGGCGATGGGCGTGCTTGGCAAATTCAGGAACAAGTGATTGTCAGCTTCCTGACCTACCTCATCGGGCGACGGATTTCCTTTAGCAGTCTGGTTGCCGGATGTGGGTTCTTGCAAGGCGTCATTTTCCAAGACGGTGACATTCGACTTCTCGACAAAATCCTGCTGGTGAACTGTGATCGCCGCCACTTTGCCGTCGATTTATCGAAAGTGGCGTCCTGCTGGGTCAGCCGTTTTGGCGCAGTGTCCCATCTGGAGTTTTATGCGGCGGACGGGAAGGCAATTGCTGTGCTCGCCCCTGATCCCCACAACGACCTGGGGCATTGGAACGACTTACTGGCTTCCTTACCAAGGCATCGCTAGCACCTAAGCCACATGAGGAAGTCGCCTTAGAGCTCCGCACTTCTGCAGCATCAAATCTCCCGGTTCCGGACCGTTGTTGGCGCCACACCGAACTCGCGCCGAAATGCCGTCGCAAAGTTCGCAGGTGAGGAATAGCCCGCCAAATGCGCCGCTTTCGCCAATGGCAGTCCTTCCTTTTGCAACGCCTCATTCGCCCGTTTCAGGCGAGATTTGCGGACAAACTGCGAAACACTGACCCCATAGGCCTGCTTAAATCGCCGCTGTATAGATCGACGGTTGAGCCCAAACGTCTGTTCCAAATATTCCAACGAGATGTCCTGCGTGAGGTTTTCCAGGATATGAAGCCGAATACGCTCAAGCGGTTTTAGTTCGTTGTTTTGGAGAGAGGTTTTGGCGGTATGATCCTCTGTCGCAGTAATCTCAGCCGGAATGCGGCGCAAAACTTCCAAAGCACGTGACATCCGAAAAAGGCCCAACTGCTGGTCACTGTCCTCTGGTGGCGAGAAAATGATCTGTTGTGCCAGGCGCAATGTCTCTTTGCTCGGGGACCAGATACGCTGCTCCAAATGCTGTTTTGGAAAGTTCGGCAACCCTTCTTCACGTGTCATGTCGCGCGCGATGTGGTCAAACCAGTCAGGCGGCCCGGCAATGGAAATCTTCTGAAACGGATCGCCCCACGATCCGGCAAATTGCAAGTCACATTCCTTCGTGAACAGAACTGCATAGCCAACAGGCTCGGCGGCATCCCCTTCACCCGCGTTCAATTCAACAAGCTGTCCGTCCACATAAAACTTCTGGCGTCCCTTGAGCAGGATCAGAACAAGGAACTTCGGCTGTACTGGCGCAGACGCATCATCGCTGACCCCAGAAATTGTCTCATTCAGAACACCAACACGAAATTCACCAGGAAAAAGATCAACCGACATTCAGATGGTCCTTTGTTAGGTCGCGTCTTTGTCAAAACGTCGCTGCGCAAACAAAACTGTCGCCTGCGCAAAGGTGTTCACAATAGACCCCTTTCCCCGCGTTTTATAAAACCCAATAAAAATACTCAACATTAACTGCATCCGGGCGTTCCCAAAGTGCAGTTATCTAAAGGGGACACACCGTGAAGGACATCACACTTCGCAGCCGGCACATCCTTGCCGGCTGTCTGGCGACCACTGCGCTCATGCCAATTTCTGCGTTTGCAGAAGAAGACTATACGCTTGACGAAATCACCGTGCTTCAGGCTTTTGAAAGCCCCGAAGTGGAAGGCTATGCCGCTGGCCACAGCTCCAGCGCCACTAAAACCAGCACGCCGCTGGTGAAGACCCCAGTCACGGTCAATGTTGTAACAGAAGACCAAATGCTGGATCAGGGCGCGGAGTCCGTGGCAGAGGCGCTGAGCTATACGCCAAACGTCGTGACCAACTACCGTGGCGAGTCCACTATCTATGACGAAACCTTCATTCGCGGCTTTACCTACGCCCCCAAATACCTGAACGGCTCCCAATTCGGCACCCCAGGCTTCGGGCAACTCGATCCGTTCCTGCTGGACCGGGTTGAGGTCGTGAAGGGGCCAAACTCCGTGGTGTTTGGCAGCGCGATCCCGGGCGGCGTGGTCAACATGTCCCTCAAAACCCCCAATGAAAACACCGGCAACCGTCTGGTTTTTGGTTTGGGATCAGACAACTACAAACAGCTGTCCGCAGACCTGCGGGGAGATTTAAACGAAGACGGCACACTCAAGTACCGTTTGGCTGTGACCGGTTGGGACAAAGACCTGCAAGGGGACGCGTTTGGCCAAAGCCGCCTCTCCTTGGCACCCTCTATCCGCTGGGAGATTACGCCTGATACCGAGCTGCAAGCCGACGTGATCTATCAAAAAGATCCCGAGGCTGGTCAGCGGAATTTCTACACCTTGAAGGGCACACTGGAGCCAACCGTTGGCGGGCACTACTATGACCGTGATCTGGTCTCCATTGCGCCGGAATATGACCAACTCAATCGCGAGACATACTCCTTCGGCACCCGTCTGCGGCACAGCTTTGACAACGGGATGACCTTCCGGTCCTCCCTGCGCTACACAGAAATCGATCAGTTCCAGAACAACGTTTTGGTGGACAATATCGATAGCGTTGGTGTGCCAGATGATATCGCCGACCTTGGCGTGGCCTGGATCAAAGATGACTATAAACAGTTCACCTTTGACAACTCCTTGGAGTCTCAGTTTTCTGTTGGTCAAACCGACCACACGCTTCTGGTTGGTTTGGATTATCAACAGCAAAAGCACCGTTCCAACAACCGCACCAACTGGGTCACGCCTCTGCAATTTGACCTGTCCAATCCAAGCTTCATCACCCCGGCGGATGATCCGTCGCAGTACCTGCGCCCGGACAACATCCAAGACGTTCGCTTTAAGCAGACAGGCCTGTACGTACAGGACCAAATTGCATTTGGCCGCTTCAACCTGCTCCTTGGCGGGCGCTATGACCGGACCAAAACCACCACAGAAAACCTCAGCTTCGGCGGCAGCGACACGACCGAGTCCGGAGCGTTCAGCGGTCGCATTGGTTTGTCCTATGAATTCGACAACGGGATTGTGCCCTACGCCAGCTTCTCGACCTCGTTCCAGCCGTCCACCGATTATGACGTGAATGGCAATTTGCTGGACCCAAGCGATGCGCGACAGTTTGAGGTTGGTGCCAAATGGGCCTCAGCCGATGACAAACTCTTTGTCAGCGCCGCCTACTTTGACATCGAGCAGACCAACATTGTCGAAGACGATCCAGTCAACGGCTGGCCACACCGGACCAACATCGGCACACGCCGCTCCAAAGGGTTTGAGCTGGAAGCGCGCGGCCGCGTGACCGATCGGCTTGATGTGATCGCAGGATTGGGCCTCGTTGATGCGCAAATGACCGAGGGCCAATACGCCGGCTTCACCGCGCAACGTATCCCCGAAAGCAACGCGTCCCTCTGGCTGAACTATGAGTTCATCGAAGGCCTCTCTGGTGCCATCGGCGCGCGCTACACCGGTTCGTCCTTTGGGGATTATGCCGAGAACATCGTAGTGCCGTCCTATACGCTGTTTGATTTGGGCTTGAGCGCAGACCTTGGCCTGCTGAGTTCCAACCTCAAATGCGTTAAGGCCAACCTCGCCGTCACCAACCTCACAGACAAAACCTATGTGGCGTCCTGTGTCTCCAGTTGGGATGACTACTGCTGGTTTGGCGAAGGTCGCGAAGTGCGCTTCCAACTGACCTATGACTGGTAAACTCTCAACCTATCTGGCCGTCGCCGCGCTGTCTTTGCACAGTGCGGCGATTGCCTATGCGCAAACGGCAGAGACAATGTTGATATCAAACGACACACCGGAATTGGCCCTCGATTTTGCCACCGGCAGCCAAACCGCAAAAGCCCAGTTGGTCACCGTGACTGGGTCTTATGTGGAAGGCGTTGTGGAGGCATCCGGCGCCCCAGTCGATGTCATTCTCACCGCAACCGATGGAACCAAACGCAGAGTGCTGCAAGACGTCGTGACCCGCGGCGTTTTTCGCTTTGTGGCAGAGGCCGACACCTATGACATTGAACTTGTGTCGCCGGAAGGGACCGGCACAGCCCGCGTGACCCTCTTGCGCAACTTGCCCCCAGAGGAGCAACTCCCCCCCGCAGAGCCAAATGTCGCAAAGGATCCGGTAAGCCCCACTTTGCAGGCGCTTTTGGCAAAGGGGATCAACGATGCGAGCTTGTCCGCCTTTTGGGACCAGCGTCTTCGTGATGGCACCCCTCTGATCGAGGCGGACCCGCAAAAAGATCCCGACATGCGATTGGTCACTTTCCTATGGCGTGGCGCCACTCACAACGCGCGGCTCATTGGGGCGCCCGCCGACGATCATGTTTGGATGCAAAAACTGGCGGAGAGCGACATCTGGTTTGCCTCCTTTCGCGTGCGCGCTGACCTGCGCATGAGCTATCAAATCGCGCCCGATATTCCCTCGATACCTGGCTCCCAGCGCGAAAAGCGCATTGCCCTTCTGTCCACGCTGCAAGCTGACCCGCTGAACAAGGTCCCCTTTATCCCAACAGCCCAGGATCGCTTTGAACAGCAAAGCTACCTGGCTTTGCCAAATGCCCCGGTCCAACCCAGCTTTGAGCAAACGCAATCCAACCTGCCCCTACGCGAGCAAAGATTTGAAAGCGCCATTCTCGGCAACCAACGTCGGGTCTGGTTCTACACGCCGCAAGAGTTCACGCCCAGAGACCCAAACAACGTCCTGCTGATCGTCTTTGATGGTGCGCGCTATATCAACCGGGCTCAAACGCCTCAAGTTTTGCACAACTTGCAACGCGACGGCCGCTTACCTGCGGTTCCCACAGTCTTTGTGGACAGCCTGGACCCGGAAACCCGCTGGCAAGAGTTGGCCTGCAACGCTGAGTTTGGAGACGCCATCGCTTCTGAACTTCTTCCAATCGCGCAGCAGTATTTTGGCTTGTCCCCTACCCCGGATCGCACCGTGGTCGCAGGCTCTAGTTTGGGTGGATTGTCTTCGGCCTGCATCGCCCTCAATCATTCTGAAGACATCGGCGCGTTTGTCTCGATGTCCGGTTCCTACTGGTATGCGCCGGAAGACTATGAGACGAAGGGTGAGGTATACACTTCACAGCTGGCGAAAGAGCGATCCCCTACCTCGATCAAAGCGTTCCTGTCGGCGGGCACTTACGAAACCAGCAGGTTCGCCGATGAGTTTGGCATCCTCGAAGGGTCCGAGCACCTCGCATCCACCTTGCAACAGCTCGGACACCCCGATGTCACCTATCAAACCTACGAGGGCGGGCACGACTACGCCATTTGGCGGGGGGCTTTGGCAGACGGCTTGCTGGCATTGTTTGGCAACCGAGTTTCAAAGTGATTTTTGCACCAAGGCCACACTTACGTGCCTTACGCCAATCACGCCAGCCTTGCATCCACATAGAGCACATTGCGCTGAGTACGCTCTAGGTCTGTGAGCACGCGGTAGGTTTCTTCGATCTGAGGCAGGGCGAGGATGTGTTCGGGCTTGCCATCCGCCAGAATGGCGCCTTCTCGCAGAAGCACGAGACGGTCGCAGAATTTGGCGGCCAAATTGAGATCGTGTAGGGCGGCCATGACCACCGGTTTCTTGCGGTCCATCTCGTTGCGGATCGAGGTCAGAATCGAGAGCTGGTGGTGCAGGTCCAGCGCGCTGGTGGGTTCATCCAGCAGGATCACATCTGGCGCGCGCACGATGGTTTGCGCCACCGCCACCATTTGCGCCTGTCCGCCGCTGAGGTCGGCGACGCCACGGTTGGCAAGGTGGGATAGGCCGAGAGCGTGTAGCGTGTCGGACACGCGGTCGAGATTGTCGTCGTTCACACGCCAGCCCGTGGTCTGCTTGAGCGCAAGCAGCACACTTTCAAACACCGAGAGCAACGCGTTGCAGCCATAGGCTTGCGGCATGTAGGCCACCCGTTTGGCGCGGTCTTTGCGTCCCAGATGGGTGACGTCTTCGCCCGCGATGGTGAGTGTGCCTTGGCTGGGCGTGATCAGCCCGGCGATGGTTTTGAACAGCGTGGATTTGCCCGCGGCGTTGGGGCCGATAAGGCCCACAAAGGCCCCGGGGGGAATGTCGGTGACGGTCACGTCGTGCAGCACGGTGGTGCGGCCATAGCCTGCAGACAGATTGGCGATGGTCAGGGTCATTGCAGGCGCTCCCGTCGTGAGCTGAGGATGATCGAGATGAAGATCGGCACGCCGATCAGCGAGGTGATGATGCCGATGGGGTAGATGATGCCCGGCGTGATGGTTTTGGAGATCAGCGAGGTGAGCGACAGCACCAGCGCGCCCACCATCGCTGAGAGCGGCACAAAGTAACGTTGATCCTCGCCCACCAGCATACGGGCAATGTGCGGCCCAACGAGGCCAACAAAGCCAACGGTGCCGACAAACGACACGGCAGTGGCCGCAAGCAGAGAGATGCAGATCAGCATTTCCACGCGCAGGCGGCCCAAGTCCACGCCCATACTTTGCGCGGTGGCTTCGCCCATGCGCAGGGCGGTCATCGGCCAGGTGCGGTAAAGGCTGAAGGGGATGGCGAAGCACAAGAGGATGGTGCCGAGGCCGATCTTTTCCCAGCTGGCGCGGCTGAGGGAGCCCATCATCCAGAAGACAATGCGGGCGATTTGGTCCTCGGACGCCATGTACTGCATCAGCGCCAGCAAGGCGGAGAAGGTGAAGAAGATTGCGATGCCAAAGAGGATCATGGTTTCTGATCCGACACCTTTGAGGCGGGTGGCGAGCAGAATGAAACCGCAGGTACAGAGCGCAAAGACAAAGGCGTTTACGGTGACCAGCAAGGGACCAACGGCCGGGATGACGCTGAAGCCAAGCACAATGGCCAGCGAGGCACCAAAGCTTGCAGCGGCGGAGACACCAAGAGTGAACGGTTCGGCCAGCGGATTGTTCAGGATAGTCTGCATCTGCGCGCCAGCCACGGCAAGAAGTGCGCCAACCAAAACGGCGGTGACGGCCACAGGCAGGCGGTAGTCCCAGACAATGACCTTCAACCGTGCGCCGTGCGACATCGGGTCCACCAACACTTCGGCGATGGTGGACAGGCTGTAGCCACCCGGTCCGGTGGTGATGTCCAGAAGGAAGCTCAGGCAAAGCAGGCCAAAGACAGCGGCAATGACGCCATAACGGCGGGACACGCGGGCGACATAATCATGCCGGATCGCCGCGGGATCAACTTCGAGGGTCACGGGGAAGATCTCCGAGGAGGGAAAATGAGGGTCCGGCCCCGCATAAGCAGAGCCGGGAAGTTGGCGAGGGGGATTAGCCGCCAACCTTCAGACTGCCCCAGAACACGCCGGAGTAGTCGATCGGAAGGAACTTATCGTGCAGTTCCTTCATGGATGCTTCTGGGTCCACGTCCTCAAACAGCTCCGGATGCATCCATTTGGCAAAGGCCTGCATGGCGACGAAGTGATACGGGCTGTTGTAGAACTGGTGGTAGACCGAGTGGAAGCGGCCGTTTTTCACAGCCGACAGTTCACCCCAGCCTTCGCGGGAAGCGAGACCTGCAAGGCGTTCCTGTACTGCGGCTGGCTCTGCTTCGTAGCCAAACAGCACAGCGGTAGTCGCCGGGTTGGCCTCAGACCAGTTGGCGCCGGTGCCAATGATGATTTCCGGATCATCGGCAAAGATCGCCTCAAGGCTGACGCTGGTTTTGAAGCCCGGGAACTTCATGGAGCCCCAGTTGCGGCCACCGGCCAAGTCAACCAGACGGCCCAGATTGGCAGCACCGTAGGTGTTGCAGCACTTGTTCGGGTTATAGCCAGCGGCATTTTCGATGAACACAATCGGGCGGTCTTCAGCCGGGATCTGCGCCACGCGGGAGTAGATCTGTTTCATCTGCTGCTGGTAGAAGTCGCCAAACTCATCCGCCTGATCGCGTTTGTCAAAGATACGGCCCATCAGCTGAATGCTGGGCACGGTGTTCTCGGTGGGGTTCTGGCGGAAGTCGACAAAGACCGTGGCCACGCCCGCCTCATCGAGTTTCTCAATGATGCCGCTTTCCTGCGCCTTGAGCAGGTTGCCGAGGTTCATGAACACCACTTCAGTGCCAAGCGCCACAACCGCTTCAAGATTCCACTCGTCCGAATAAGGGCTGCCGAAGCTCTTCAGATCGGCGATCTCAGGGTATTTGGCGAGGTACTTGCGATAGGCGTCCGGGTCGTATTTGACCATGTCGTCTTTCCAGCCAACGACGCGCTCAAACGGATTGTCCTGATCCAGAAGCGCAATCGAATAGATCATACGGCCTTCGCCGATCACAACTTTGGATGGGTTTTTCTCAACTTCGACAACGCGGCCTGCGACGTCGGTGACGGTGATGGTCTCTGCAAAAGCAATCGTGGCGGTGGTGACGGAAAACGTCACTGCTGCGGCAGCGGAGCAAAGACCCCGTGTCAGTGTGCTGACTTTCATGGGTCTCTCCTTGGGTATGTCGCGATCAGAGTCGCGATCTGAGGTGCAAGGAATATTAACACACCAAAAGAGTCAAGTATAAGGGTGGCGAGCTCGTGACGTGGGTTGAAGTTTCGGTGCTCAGGTCACGTCCAGCGCGGGCCGCTTCCTACGCTCGACCAGTTCCGCGCCTTCCAGGCGATGCACAAGAAAGGCCACACCGAGGAGGAGGACTCTCTACCGGAGCTTCGTTTCGCGCTGGCAGCTGATGTCTGCTTTGCCGCACCGCGCCGCCGCGAGACGAAGCGCCGCACAAAGTCCAGCAAGGCCCGCCTTTATCGGGGAACGCGATCAGTTGCTTGGACATGCTGCGCTCAATCAAATGACGGCACCGAGCTCTGTAGTACCTCCTCCTGCGCAGATCACGAATGGCGGCTATCAAGTCACTTTCGAAGTCCGGGGCCTGCACACTAACAATCTATTTCCGTTCTCTATGCTTGGCTGGCGCGGCTTCACGCCAATCTTTGCGGGCTTGGGTCTCTTATTGGCCCTCTCAGGTCCTCCACTTTCCTAATTAAAGGGGCGGACCACTTCATTGGTGGAGGCTCAGTTTCCTATTTTAGTTTGCCGTGAAAATTGATTGAGTGTCCGTCGTCAAAGTTTTTGGAACCAAAAGCGGCGTGAACTAAGAGAGTG
>NZ_JAKVCW010000021.1 GCF_022448905.1 Shimia sp.
GGCCCCCAAAACGGGCCAACCGCTTCCGGGTGTTTGGGGGCCCCCACAATTTCCAACCCCGGCCTGCTCCGGGGGGGGGGGGGGGGGCGCTGCCCCCCCCCCCCCCCCCGCTCTGAATGACGCACCAGTCAGGTCACCGTGGGCTCACACGCGACATTTGCATTTTGCCAATTTTACGCGCGGACCCTAGTTGTGCTCTCGATACAACGTCCACGCGTCGACCTCCGTGCCATCTGGCAAGCGACAAACACCAAATTGTCCCACTTCTCCGTCGCGGATTTCATAGCTGCCACCAATTTCGATACAGTAGGTGGCAGCCGGGTTCGCTATCTGGTTAGAGGCCGCGTGCGCTTCTCGGTAGAACTCCCAGGCGTTTACTTTTGTTCCATCTGGCAAGCTGCAGATTGATGTCTTTAAATCGTATTCTCCCTGATTGAGAATACAGAACGAGACCGCCGGGTTCGCAATACCCACCTGGTTCGGTTCACGATCTCTTTCCGCCTTGTCTCGCAAGAAATCCCAAGCGTCCACCTCATCCCCATTTGCCAAAATACACACACCTCTTTTGCCATTGTCATCATTGCGCATTCCGTAGAACCCGCCTTCCGACACGCAGTGTTCTGCTGCTGGATTGGTGAGGCCCAAACTTGATGCCATCGAGGGATTGGGAGAAACAGACGCGCCAGCAGTTAACACAAAGGCTACGGCAATCGACCAAGTCGTTAAACCTTTCAGGCCGCGTCCAACTCGGGCCAGTGTCGCGAGTTTCAACTTCAGCTGCGTAGACAGCGCGTCTTGAAATGCAGCGGCATTTGTTTGGATGACCATTTGGTCTGCCTCCTTGATCGTGAAAACAAGCATGTTCGACACTAGACCAACTGGGGCAAAAAGTGATGCCGCAAACGCACCTGGCACTTGCGGCATCTTGCTGTTTTGCGAATTGTCGTACGCTTTTACTGCTGGGCTTTGTTGATAAACTCTTCGACAACATTCGACATGTCGAAAGACGATCCGCCTTGCACTGGTGGATAGTCGCTCAACGTTTGCAAATGCTTGCCCATCAATACACCCATCGGTTGGATCAGCCAGGATACTTTCTGCATCAGGTGACCGTAGGAGTCTGAGGTGTCGTAGCTTTCATACGGGTCTGACCTGATGTTGAATACCAATGGAACGGTGCGTGGGATTACGTTTGCGTAGTAATCTTCCTTTGTCGAGAAATGGAACTTCCACGGTCCCATCCGCACAGCTGTCAGTTTGCTTTCGTAGTAATGGAAGATATGTGTGCGCGCTGAACGCTCCTCCTCGCCCAGCCAGTAGGGTAGATTGTTGAGACCATCGATATACTGATTTTTCTGCTCCATGACTTGTGCGGCAGGATCTTCGACCCCAGCGGCCACTGCCAATGTTGTGAACATATCCTGGTGCGCTTGCATGCCGTTCAAGACAGAACCTTCAGGCAACACACCCGGCCACCGGATCATTGATGGAACACGTACACCGCCTTCATAGGTGGTCATCTTTTCGCCACGGAAAGGTGTCGTTCCGCCGTAGGGCCATGAAGAATGTTCTGGACCATTGTCGGTTGAGTACCAGACGATCGTGTTTTTCGCCAAACCTGACTCATCCAAAAAGTCGAGCACATCACCGATCTGGTTGTCATGCTCGATCATGCCAGATCCGTGATAATCGCCTTCGAATGTATATGTCTCTGCAAGGTACCGCGATTCATCGCTCAGTCGCGTATAAAGGTGCATACGACTTGTGTTCATCCAAACAAAGAAGGGTTCGTCTGCTTCTTTGGACGCGTTCATGAACTCGATGGCACGTGGAATCATCTCTTCGCCATCAAACGTTTTCATACGTTCTTGGGTGAGCGGCCCTGTGTCTTCACACTTTTGCTTGCCCACAACGCCAAAGCGTGGGTCCTCTGTTTCGTCCATGACGTCAGTCGCGAAGCAATGCAAAACACCACGGGTTCCGAATTGTGCTTCATAAGTTTCGATATCACCTGAAAATTCGACCCCAAATCGCTGATAATCTCGCTGTTCAGACTCTTCCTGCGTGTTCAAGTGATACAGGTTGCCAAAGAACTCATCGAAACCATGCATCGTGGGCAAGTGTACATTTCGATCACCCAGATGGTTCTTTCCAAACTGCCCGGTGCGATAGCCCTGATCTTTCATCAGTTCGGCCAATGAAGGCGATTCAACCTGCAAGCCAAGCGGTGATCCCGGTTGACCAACGGTGGTCATTCCCGACCGGATTGGATATTGGCCGGTAATGAAAGCGGCCCGCCCCGCGGTGCAACTTGGCTGCGCATAATGATCCGTAAACATCATGCCAGCTTCGGCAATACGATCAATATTGGGCGTGCTATACCCCATCACTGCATGGTTATAGGAAGACAGGTTCGACCAGCCGATATCGTCGCCCCATATCACCAAAATATTTGGTCTGTCTGCACCTTGACTGATTGCTGCTTCTTCAGTGTCGCTGGCATAGAGGATACCAGAGTTTAAGGCTGAGAAAATTGCAAATATACTCAGCGAAAGGCCATACTTCATAGCGCGCTCCCCGATTTAAATACGATCATCATACAATAACAGATTATTCGCCTTTGAGAAGATTTTTGCGTATTCTCATAAATTTATTTGTAGGATCTTCAGGCTGGCCACGCTGCTCTCACGGGTGCTGATCTGTTTTTGACCGCGCTGGCATTTGAGGGGAAGAAATTGCTTTGTTCAGCTTGAGCTACGACCATAAGACTTTCACACTCAGGTTGCCGACCTGGGCGGTAAATTCGGTCAAATTGAATTTACAAGCATCATGCTGCCGTATTGCAGAACGCAAAGCCATCAGTTCTCTGAATGCTGCAGTACTGATTTTTGTGATGGTTGGCGCGCCAACCATCACCATGGTTTTTGGCCCCGCGCCTCAGAAATCGCCGGTTCTGTCCCGGGCCACAAAACCGCTTTCCATGATCAGCGTTGTTGGTTCAGCAATCGCTTCTATTGCCTTTTTCACGTCAATTACCTCAACACTCTGAGTGAGGTATGTCTTGTAGTAGTAGCGCACGTTATTGGTATCGGCAGCCGAAGTCCAAATTGTGTAATCTGCGAATTCGGCGCTTCCGTCGGCCTCACGTATCGAACCTTTAGGAATGTCAAAAGCATTCAGAATGTGAAACGCCTTAAAGACGGCGTCATCTACTGTTTCGGAGGGTAGAGACGTGTTTGCAAATGCCACAGCGCGAACAAAGCGCGCAGGGGATGAATGGTCACCCGGCATGCCCAGCAAACCACTGCCTTGGCCAAAAGGCGTAACACTTTGTCTGCCCACTGTCATTTTTCCACGATTTTCGCTTTGTAGACCAACATAGTTTCTTAAGTTGGTAAGATGCCAATCATAGGTTGGATTGTTTGTGACCACATTCACAGTGTTATCGAAAATGCTCAGGCCCTTGTCCGTATACTCTATGACAATGGACGCGCCGGAGGCATCAGTGACGGCATAGTGAAAAGGAGCAAATCCGTCGATCTCGGCCACATATGTTCCGACGACATCAATGGTTGGGAGCGCTGCCTTGACCTCCTCAACGGTTGAAAACTGACCCAGAATCCAATTGCCTATTTCTTCAGACGATACGGCGCGGCCAATATTTTCATCTGTGAGTTCTTGGACAACCGCATCCCCGGCAAAATAAAATGCGCCAAAATATAGCCCCTCGGTGTTTAAGCCATCAAAGACGATTGGCATATCCAGCCCATTCGCACCGAGAAAGCCGTACTTTGCTTCGAAGGTGAAGCCGGTTTTGTCAGGGTTCAGTGCGAGGGTTTCAATCTCTGTGCCAGCCGGCACAGCAAAAATGTTCGAGTGAATATCAAAGCTGAACTCCATAGTGCGGGCGGGTACGGTCGCGCCGTCAGCAGAGTCGAGGACGATGCCTGTGCAACCCAACACATGTTGAGAGCTAAGGGCGAGTGCCGCAATAGCAGCGACAAAAAGGTTATTCGATTTTGGCATTTCTTTGTCTCTCTCCTTTACCGCTTTCGCGGATTAATTTTGCTCCAAGTCACTAGAAGCTTCCGCTTTGATAGGTCCTTTCAATGTCAAATACTGCGTTCTGGAAGTGTCTTCTGCCCCGTCCAGTCTGCATTCATCTTCTGTGCTGTTTGTTCTGATTAGTAAAAATAGCATGGGTATTGGTTTTTAAATTTAGAAACGGGTCGGCATGATCAAAGCCACTGTTCAAGTTCACTGACGTAAAGGCAAGTCTTTCCAATTCTTTCATGGACCCAGTCGGGGTTGTAATAGGTGTCCATGTAGCGATCACCACCATCACACATGATCGATACAACTGATCCCGACAAGCCTTTTTCCATCATCTCTCTTGCAACATTCAGGGCGCCCCAAAGATTAGTGCCTGTTGATGCGCCGGCTCTTCGGCCGATAAGTTTTTCCAGCCACAGTATGGTTGCCACACTGGCGGCATCGGGCACTTTGATCATGGAATCGATGACATCAGGCTGAAAAGATTTTTCGACCTTGGGTCGCCCAATTCCCTCGACCCGGCTTGAGGAAGTGATGTGGAGATCAGGACGTTTCTGAACGTAGCTGTCGTAAAAGACAGAGTCCTCAGGGTCGACGACAACCAGGCGTGTCTCGTGACCGCGATATCGAATATAGCGGCCAAGGGTTGCTGATGTCCCGCCTGTCCCTGCGCTCATGACGAGAGTGTGCGGGATTGGGTGCGGCTCTCTTTCCATCTGCAGAAAAATGCTTTCCGCTATGTTGTTGTTGCCGCGCCAATCCGTTGCCCGTTCGGCAAACATGAATTGGTCCATGAAATAGCCGCCGGTTTGGTTTGCCAATGCTGTAGCCGCATCGTGCATTTGGGTTGCACTGTCTACAAAATGACACTGGCCACCGAACAGAGTGATATTCTTGACCTTACTTTTTGCGGTGCTCCTTGGCATGACAGCGATGAACGGCAAGCCAAGCATGCGCGCAAAATAGGCCTCTGAAACTGCTGTGCTTCCAGAGGACGCTTCGACAATGGTCGTGGTGTTGCAGATTTTGCCGTTGCACAATGCGTAAAGAAACAAGGAACGGGCGAGGCGATGTTTTAAACTCCCCGTCGGATGAGTGCTTTCATCTTTGAGGTAGATATCGACATCCTTGAGTTTAGGGATATCCAACTTGAAAAGATGCGTGTCTGCGGAGCGTTGGTAGTCGGCTTCAATCTTCCTGACAGCTTCTGAAACCCAATCACGCACAGCTATCTCCTGTTCAAAAATATGCTTTAGAGCGACCATAGCATTCGGTAGGCACAAGATAGTAGGGGCATATTTTAATTATTCAGCACCTTCTACCATGACCTCTGAAGTGGGGCTAAGCCGGGGCAGGCATTGCAATCGTTTGCTCGCTGGGCCAACGACCTGTGCTGCGCGCTTATGAATTGCCCGGCGTAAAATCTGTCAACAATTTCAGCGGTGGAAGGCCAAACATCGCAACGATGACGAAGCGTCACAAAATATTGTATCAGCAAAATTACTCCCAATATGCTTACGGTGGATAGGAGGGGTGTTGAACATGAGTGTCAGGCATTTGATCTATGTAGCCATGATGTGGCTGTGTACGCCTGCAATGGCTATCATTGACGGGACTGAAGCAGATACAGAAGCATTTCGATCCTACGTCTCGATCCGTGCTATCAGCCCCTTTCCAAGCCAAAATGGAAAAGAAATTAACGCCTGCGGTGGCACATTGATTGCGCCGAATTGGGTGTTGACCGCCAACCATTGTCGGCCTGCCTACCAGGCGGTCTTGAACGGTGGTGAACCGGTCTTTGTGGGCGTAAACTTGGGCGTTGACGGCCTGTTCGAAAAGAAATTACGCGTCGTGGACTATATTCTTGCACCTGCCAAGCTGGGGCATGAGCGCGTGGATGCAGCTCTACTGGAGTTGGAAGCCGACGCAACGCTCTATGGTGCTCAGATAGCGCATATCTTTGATGGCGACCTTGCAGTTGGGACTGCAACAACCACTGTAGGTCTTGGGCAAGGCCATGAGGGAGACCCGCTTTTATTTTATAGTTCCAAAGTGACAGAAACCTCTTTGTGCAACTCGCCACGGGTTGATTACGATGATCTTCATGATTTTTGCGTTGGTATCCCGGGTTCAACTCAAAGAGCAGGCTACGGCGATTCCGGCGGCCCTTTGTTTGTCCTTGGTGGGGTCGATGGTGATGATTATCTTATAGCGGGTATCGTGAAAGGGGGCGTTAAGGCGAACGCAACCGGCATCGAAGAGACCGAAAACATCAGGTATACCGATGTAAACAAACTGCGTGATTGGATAAGCGCAACGACAGGATGTGACCTGAAGTCTGGTGATGAAACTGCGCAAATAGACGGTACGTTGGTCTGTGAGGGTATGATGCCTGATATGCCCCTGGTAAATACTTACTGGAAAATAACCTCGATCTTTGGAAAAGACGTGGTCGTGGTTAATAACCGCCGGGAACCGCACATCATTTTCCGTAGCGGTGAAGGCAACGGCTTGGTGGCAACGGTTGGTTGTAACAAGATTTCGGCTGGGTTCGCGCAAGACGGTGACACTTTAAAGATTGAAGCCGTGGCTTCAACCAAGATGGCATGCGTGGAGCCGCTGGCGAATGCGGAACAAGATCTTCTGAAGCTGCTTGATCGCGTTGTGAAATTTGAAATTGACCACGAGAAACTCGTTTTGGTCGATGCCGATGGGGTCATTCTAGCCAACTTAGAAGCTGTTCACTTCCAATGAGCTTTTCAAGTTGAGGACGAGGGTCTGGAAAATCAGATCATTGAATCAACCAGTGGTATTTTCGAGTTTTTAGCGCTTCACTTAGCGACCATGAGGTGGTCCTAAGGGTTGTCCCAAAATGCAATTGTTAGGCTAGCGGTTGACCACTGGGTTCCATCCTCTGTTTTGCGAAGACACAGCGTATGAAGCCTGAAAAGCACTTGCAACGGACCGCCTGTCATGCGATTTTACCAACGATTTCGTTTATACCACAGCCATTCATCGTGGACGCTGCGCTTGCAAGACGAACAGCTTGCACCTTCAATCGACGTGTAAGTAAACAGACATTCCTAGGACAAAACGTTTTCGTGAATTTGGGAATGGTGGTTTGAAACAAAAAGGGAATGGGGTGGAACATGTGCACTCGCCTTTTGTACGAAACAGCTAAAAAAGCCTTCATTACAGCAAGAAGTATGGATTGGTATGAGGATCTTGGCTCTGATTTGTGGGCCTTTCCTAAGGGTATGGAAAGGGATGGTGGCCTTGGGGAAGGGTCGATCAAGTGGACATCAAAGTATGGATCAATCACTCTTTCAGGCTACGACGTGGGAACGGCGGACGGTATGAACGAAGCCGGTCTGGTTGCAAATCTGCTCTACTTGGCCGAGGCGGATTATGCCACCGAGACCAGCGATGGAAAACCAAAGCTCTCAGTGGGTGCCTGGGCACAATACGCATTAGACAGTTATGCAACCGTCGCCGAAGCGGTCATGGGTCTTTCCGATGAACCTTTTCAAATGATTGACCCAGCGCTTCCCAATGGAAAAGCCGCGGGTTTGCACCTTTCGTTGTCAGACAAAATTGGGGGATCGGCGATTTTTGAATACGTTAACGGCAAACTCGTTGTACATCATGGTGGCGAGTACGCGGTTATGACCAATTCTCCAACTTACGATGAACAACTCGCGCTCACGGCCTATTGGGGACAAATTGGTGGGTTGTCGATGTTGCCGGGTACAAACCGTGCGGCTGACAGATTTGTAAGAACCTCGTTCTATCTGCAATCGGTGCCCAAATTCGAAGATCCGAGGCTGGCGACGTCTGCGGCATTCTCGATTATACGAAACGCGTCTGTTCCGCTCGGCATAACAGATGCAAATGCACCAAACATCGCAAGTACAATCTGGCGCTCGGTAGCGGACCATGACGCAGGACGTTACTATTACGAGTCTGCAGTCAGCCCGAATGCGTTCTGGGTAGATATAGAGAACTTGGATCTTGCGGAACGCAGTAAGCCTATGAAGCTATGCTTGAAAGATCATCCAATTTTGGCCGGAGACGTTTCCAAAGAGTTCACTCCAGCTCAACCATTTCGATGGCTTGCACACTGATATTTTGGTCTCTTACACGGGCTGATTTTGTATTGGGCGTTTCTAGACCGAGCCCAAATCGCACTGCTAATTTTGGGTCGCGAGTTTCGTGATGCGGCGACACTAGGGAATGCAATGGATACTTTTGGCTTATCAGCATGCGCGACCGACGGGAAAAGCTAGGGTGACGAGTGAGTTCATAATTCGTTTGATTGCTGGCAAGCAGCCTTTGAACGACATTCGTCCCACTAGATACTTGAGACCAGAAAAATTCAGATCCCAGTTCCGATACCTCCGCCACTTGCGCTGTTCTTTCAGTTCTATCGGATAGGTAAAGATAGCCTTGGGCTTTGTTTCTCTGTCAATTTTCTTGCTTCGACATTCTTCCGGCTTTTATGGTTGCCGAGTTTAAACCGCGCGACACCGTTGAACGCCTGTTGGCAGTGCAGATGGCGGCAACACATGTGGCAATGGTGCGGTCGGCTCGATGGTTGGCGAATGCCGAAAACGTCGATCAAGTGAACGCCCATTACACGGGGTACAACAAGCTGGCGCGGACCTATGCGGCACAGGTTGAGACGCTGCGCAAGCATCGCAATGGAGGCAAGCAAACTGTGCGTGTCGAGCGGGTGAACGTTGAGAGCGGCGGACAGGCGATCGTCGGCGACGTCACCACCCGGGGGATGGTTGAAGATGAAATGTGACGACAACCCCATGAGCAAGGAGCATGCAGCTCCGAGATGCACAGCGACCTCAAAACGAACCGGAGAGCGCTGCAAAGGCCCGGCTGTGAAAGGATGGACGGTGTGCCGGTTCCATGGTGCCCGCGGCGATCACGGCCCTGGCAAGGCCAATCCAGCGTACAGGCACGGCATGCGGACGCGAGAATGGCAAGAAATGCGCAAGGTGATCAA
Organism: Shimia sp.; assembly: GCF_022448905.1. Taxonomy (GTDB): domain Bacteria; phylum Pseudomonadota; class Alphaproteobacteria; order Rhodobacterales; family Rhodobacteraceae; genus Shimia. Next base: position 9,071 of record NZ_JAKVCW010000021.1, read on the forward strand.
CGATCTGGTGCGGATCGAGAAGGAAATCGAGGATTTGATCTCCGATTGATCGCGCTCTCTCAATGGCGGCTTAACGTTCCAAACCAGTCATTTGACAAAAATACTCAGATGACTGCTTCGAGTCCGCAATGGACATCGTTTCGTTCGCGACCAATGTCTAGTTGTAGTTGGCAGGAGAGGAGGACCTAAAACAGTCGTTGATAGCAGATCACCGACACGTCTTCACCTTGGGCGTCAACCGGCAGCACCTCGTAAGAGATGCGAAAGGGCGTTCAGCCATGAAACGATCCCCGGTTCGTTTGCAAGACGGGCACCACCGCCACAAACCCTTAAGTCAGCATTCCGGTGAAGATCAAAACTGCGCGTTCGCGTTGATTTTGTCGTAAGTTGCTGATCCAAATCAGCCTTTTTGCACGATGAACTGCAATTGACCATCTGCTTCTGTCATGCTGACAAAGGCGTGTCCGGCCTCGTTACAGAAATGTGGCACGTCCACAATGGCCGCCGGATCATCTGCCAGCAGCAGCACTTTCGCGCCAGACTTTAGGGGTTCCATACGTTTGCGCAGGCGCAAAACAGGCAGGGGGCACAACAGGCCAATTGCATCAACTTCCAAATCCATAAGACGGACATAGGCAGGATGTTACGGTCTGTCCACAGGGATGTGACCACCTGTGCACGTGACCTTCTTTGGAGGGTGGTCTAAGGGTGGGACATGTTTGGAATCGATATCATCGACGCGGGGCTTTTGCCTGCGATGTTTGTGGCGCTGGCGGCGGGAATGATCTCGTTTCTCAGTCCTTGTGTTCTGCCCATTGTGCCGCCCTATTTGGCCTATATGAGCGGCGTCAGCATGTCAGAGCTCACCACAGAACAAGAGGCGCGGCGCAAGGCGATTGTAGCGGCCTTATTCTTTGTGATGGGCTTGTCGACGGTATTTCTGTTCCTCGGCTTTACAGCCTCGGCGTTTGGGGCGTTTTTCCTACAAAATCAGGAGCTTTTCAGCAAGAGCGCAGGCGGCGTTGTGATCGTCTTTGGTCTGCATTTTCTGAACGTGTTTCGTATCCCATTCCTGGATCGCGAAGCACGCATTGAGACGGGGGAGTCCGGCGGATCTGCCTTTGGGGCCTATGTTCTGGGTCTCGCGTTTGCCTTTGGCTGGACACCTTGCATCGGGCCACAGCTCGGCGCGATTCTGTCATTGGCGGCTGGGGAAGCGTCGATCACACGCGGGACAGTCTTGCTTGGCGTCTACGCCGCAGGTCTTGGCATTCCGTTTCTGCTGGCTGCGATCTTCCTCAATCGGGCAATGGGGGTGATGAACAAACTCAAGCGCCACATGGGCACAATCGAGAAGGTCATGGGTGGCTTGCTGCTGTTCGTGGGTGTCATGTTGGTTACCGGGGCGTTCTCGACGTTCTCTTATTGGCTTCTGGAGACCTTTCCGGCGCTCGCAACCCTCGGATAAGGCTTAATTTTGCCAAAGTGAGCGGTTACACTCCTCTCAAAGGAGAGGCAGGCCATGGAAGAGCCCCAACATAGGCAGGTGCGCACGCGTCGGGTGTTTTACATTCCGGGCTATGATCCGATTCACCCGCGCCGTTACCGCGAGCTGTACCGCAAGGAAGGCGCGGCGCAGGCCGGAATTTCTGACTATGAGATTGCATTGTCTCCCAAGAAGGCGGACGGCGGGCCGTATGGCTGGCATGTGACAGGCCATATAGAGGGGCAGGAGACGCAGAGCGATGTAGAGGTGCTGGTGTGGTCCGACATTGTGCGCGACAGCATGGAGCAGGGCATTGTGTCGACCTACGGGCAGCTTCTGCGGACAGCCTGGACATATATTGGATCTGGCGCGTTGTGGCGACTGATGCAGCTGCGCAAGGGGCCGGTGATCGCGGCGCTCTATCCGGTGGTGTTTTTGTTGGTGCAGCTGCTGTTGGCGTTGCTTGTTGCTTGGGGCATTGGCAAAGGACTGGCGATGGTTTTGCCAGAGTGGACGGCGGTGTTTGGGCTGATCGTGGTTTTGCCAATTCTGCAATGGTTTCAAAAACATGATGGCAAATTCTTTGCCTATTATCTGATGCATGACTACGCCTATTCGGCCTCCACCAAGGGCGCAAATCCTCCTGAGTTGGAAGCGCGGATGGGGGAGTTTGCGGACCGCATTGCCGAAGCCTTAAAGTCGGACTGTGACGAAGTTTTGGTGGTGGGTCATTCCAGTGGCGCGCATCTGGCGGTGTCCGTTTTGGCTGATTTGATCCGGAATGGGCGTGTGCCAGAGGATGGGCTTGCGCTTGGATTTCTGTCGTTGGGACAAGTGGTTCCCATGGTGTCTTTCCTGCCCAAGGCGGAGCGGTTGCGGGCGGACTTGGAGTATTTGTGCCAGCGTACTGAATTGGCGTGGGTTGATGTGACAGCGCCTGGAGATGGCTGTGCTTTTGCGCTGTGTGATCCGGTGGCTGTATCTGGTGTCGCGCCCGAAGAGGGCAAGCGGTGGCCATTGGTGTTCTCCGCGGCCTTCACACAAACCCTGTCGGAAGAGCGGTGGGCGGAACTGCGGTGGCGGTTTTTTCGGCTGCATTTTCAGTACCTTTGCGCCTTTGATCGGCCAAGAGACTACGACTACTTCCGTATCACGGCGGGGCCAAAAACATTGGAAGAGCGCTACGAAGGGCGCAGGGCGTCGGGCTCTCGCATAGAAAAACCGGTGAATAAATTCACCTCGGTGGCATCATGATTCCTCCAAAACCAACGCCGCGGCCTGAAAAAGTCACGTTGCGGCAGTATGTGAAGCTCTTCCGCAAAGACCTTTTGTCGGCGCAGCCTGCCAAGTTGTATCGCGCCTGGATGGCGGAGTTTCGCACGCCGTTTTTCCGCTCCTACATGATCAACCAGCCTTCGTTAATAAAAACTGTTCTCAAGGAACGGCCGGATGATTTCCCAAAGTCTCAACGTGTTAGCGAAGGGCTGAAACCGCTTTTGGGGGAGTCGGTGTTCCTAACCAATGGCGAGGTGTGGAAGCGGCAGCGGCGGATTATTGATCCTGCTTTTGAGGGCGGACGGCTGCGCGACACGCTTCCTGCGATGTGGGCGGCAAGCGAAGCCGCGGTGGCGCGTCTGGACGCCCATGTTGGGCAAGTTGTTGAGATTGAAGAGGAAACCAGCCACGCAGCGGCGGATGTAATTTTTCGAACTTTGTTCTCCATCCCGATTGAACATGAGGTGGCCGGTAGGGTTTTTGAAGAATTTCGCACCTATCAGCGTAGCGCGCCGATTGTGAACTTGGGGGCGTTTCTGCCTTTACCGCGTTGGTTTCCAAGGTTTTTCCGAAAGGACACCAAGCGTACAGCCGCCAGTATTCGAGGTTTGATTACCCTGCTCACCGAGGAGCGGATGCAGGCCATTCAGGCAGGCGAGGCGCCGGATGATCTGGCGACAAAGATCATGACCACGGTTGATCCAGAAACCGGAAAAGCCTTTGATACCAAGGAGATGGTTGACCAGGTGGCGATCTTTTTCCTGGCGGGACATGAAACCAGTGCCTCGGCTTTGGCCTGGACGTTGTACCTCTGTGCGTTGTTCCCGGAATGGCAGGAGAGAATCGCGGAAGAAGCCGCGGATTTGACCGAGGATTTCAGCGCGGTCAGCAAGTTGAAAATCAGCCGAGATGTGTTCCGGGAGGCGCTGCGGTTGTATCCGCCGGTGCCAATGATGGTGCGTGAGGCGACTTGCCCCGAGCATTTTCGGGATCGTGATATTGCCAAGGGATCTCAGGTGGTTATCTCTCCCTGGCATCTGCATCGGCAGGAGCGGTTGTGGGACAATCCGGACGGTTTTGACCCGATGCGTTGGCAAACGGCCAATGGCAAACAGTGTATGCGGGAGGCCTATGTGCCTTTCTCAGCAGGCAGTCGGGTTTGCACGGGCGCGGGCTTTGCCATGGTGGAAGGAGTGTTGATGTTGTCGATGATTTTAAAGCACTTCCGGATCACGCCGGTGGGTGATGCGCCGGTGCCGATTGCCCATTTGACGGTTCGGTCGCGGGACGGGATTAACCTTCGACTCGAGCGGCGAAATTGACGTCTGTATTACGTCTGTATCGCGACTGTTTTGCGGAGGTGCGGTTTTCCGGTAAGTGACCCGTTAACGAACAGGGCGCCCGAAGGCGCCCTGTGTTGCGTTTACTCTTCGTGCCACCAGACACCTGGCAGCCAGTCCACCCCGTCGCCATAGATCGGCAGAGTGTCTTTGGGGTAGTGCAGGTCTTTCTGGTGCGCGATGCGACCCACGGCATATTTCCAGATTGGGATCACATAGCGGCCAGAGGTCAGGACGCGGTCGAGCGCCTTGGTGGCGGCGACAAAATCATCCTGCGATGTCGCGGTCAGCATCTCGTTGATCATCGCGTCGATGGCCGGGGATTTTACACCCATCAAATTGCGCGAGCCGTTTTGATCGGCGGCCGCAGAGCCCCAGTACAGGTTCTGTTCGTTGCCAGGGGACAGAGACAGGGCGCGGCGGTAGTTGGTGATGTCAAAATCAAAGGCCGCGGTGCGTTCAGTGAATTGCGGGCCGTCCACCTGGGTGACGGTCAGCTCCACGCCAAGCCCTTCGAGCGCCTTGGAATAGATGTCGATGATGGCTTTGTTCTCTGTGTCGCCCTGCTTGAGCAGGATTTCCAGCGCGAGCACTTCGCCATCTGCGTTTTGCAATTTGCCGTCCACCACGGAGTAGCCAGCTTCTTCCATCAGGTTGAGCGCCTTGCGCAGGTTGGCGCGGTTGCGGGCGGAGCCGTCGGAGGTGGGCAGGGTGTAGCCTGCGAGCGCCTCAGGCGGCAGGTCATCCGCGAAGGGTTGCAGGAGTTCGGCGACGCGGCCTTGGGCCGGGCCGTCGTCCATGCCCAGCAGGGAGCCGGAGAAGAAGGAGGTGATGCGCGGCTGGCGCGAACCGGTCATCGTGTCGTTGATGAACTCAAAATTGAAGACATGCATCAGCGCGTCACGCACACGGATGTCATCCAGCGGGGCTTTGCGGGTGTTCATCACAAAACCGGTGATGCCAGAGGGTTTTTGGTGCGGGATTTCGGATTTCACCACGTCGCCGGATTGCGCCAGTGGGAAGTTGTAGTTTGAGGCCCATTTTTCCGCGTTGAATTCGCGCACGTAGGAGATTTCGCCGGCCTTGAAGGCTTCAAACATCACGGAGCTGTCGCCGAAGAAGTCGATTTTGATCTCGTCAAAGTTGTGAGTTCCGTTGCGGAACGGCAGGTCTTTGCCCCAGTAGTCTTCGTTGCGTGTCAGGGTTACATAGCGACCTGCCTCAAAATCAGAGATGGCGTAGGGCGCAGAACCGATGGGGAAGTTTTCGAGCGTCGCGTCCTCGAAGGATTTGCCCTCGAACTGCGCTTTGCTCAGGATCGGGCGCAGACCGGCGATCAGGGCCAGTTCCCGGTCTTCGGTGTTAAAGGTGAGGCGCACGGAACGGTCGCCGGTGGCCTCGATCTTGTCCACTTTGCCCCAGAAGCCGCGATACCGCGGGTGGCCGATTGTACCGAGGGTTTCGTAAGACCAGATCACGTCTTCGACGGTCACCGGGCTGCCGTCAGAGAATCGGGCTTCTTCGCGCAGGGTGAATTCGACCCAAGAGCGGTCCTCGGGGGTTTCAATCGATTCGGCCAAAAGACCGTATAGGGCGAATGGCTCATCCCAGTTGCGCCCCATAAGGGATTCCACCGCAAAGAAGCGGAGCTGCCAAGGCACTTCACCTTTGCGCACAAACGGGTTCAGGGAATCAAAGCTGCCGCCATTGCCCGTGACCACACGGCCACCTTTGGGGGCGTCGGGGTTGGCATAGGGCAGGGACACAAAATCCTGTGGCAAAGCGGGGGCGCCATACATAGCAATGCCATGTTGGGGTTCCGCGAGGGTTTGTGTGCCGACCAGTGTGAGCGCTAGCGCGGCGGCGGCACTGGTGACTTTGGGGAAACGTATTGGTGTCATTGCCTGAACAATCCTGTTGGTTGATTTTTTACTTACCCAAAAAGTAACGGCGGATTGGTGGCTTATCAAACTTTTAGCTTGGAGACCGGCGCGGTAACGCCTATAAAGGAGTCACTGCTCGATAGGTTTCTTGCCTGTATGAAACCTGCCTCAATAACTTTACGCCCGCTTCGCGCGGGCGTTTTTTTTGGCCAAGTGGCAGACTTACGTAAGATTACGGGTGGTGCGGATTCCCCTTATTTTGCGGGTGCAGCATGATATGCTGCGCTCAACCGAGATGAGAAGGGAAGTCAGATGACTATGCAGGGCAAAACGGCGATTGTGACGGGCAGCAATTCGGGAATCGGTCTGGGCGTGTCGCGGGAATTGGCGCGGGCCGGGGCGGATGTGGTGCTGAACTCGTTTACGGATCGCGAGGAAGATCATGCGTTGGCAGCGGAAATCGCGGCAGAGTTTGGCGTCACCGCGCGCTACATCGCGGCGGATATGTCCAAAGGCGATCAATGTCGGAAGCTGATCGAGGATGCGGGCGGCTGCGATGTGCTGGTGAATAACGCCGGTATTCAGCATGTGGCGCCGATTGACGAGTTTCCGGTCGACAAGTGGGATGCGATTATCGCAATCAACATGAACTCGGCGTTTCACACCACGGCGGCGGCGCTGCCGCATATGCGCAAACGCGGCTGGGGCCGGGTGATCAACATCGCCAGTGCGCATGGTTTGACTGCGAGCCCCTATAAGGCGGCCTATGTTGCAGCGAAACATGGCGTGGTGGGCATGACCAAGACGGTGGCGTTGGAAACTGCGGAAGAGCCGATCACCTGTAATGCGATTTGCCCGGGCTATGTGCTGACGCCGCTGGTGGAGGCGCAGATCCCGGACACCATGGAGAAATACAACATGGGTCGGGAAGAGGTGATCAAGAAGGTTATGCTGGAGCGTCAACCTAGCCGCGAATTTGCCACAGTGGAGCAGTTGGGCGGAACGGTGTGCTTCCTGGCGTCTGATGCGGCGGCGCAGATCACCGGCACCACGATCAGCGTGGATGGCGGCTGGACCGCGTTGTAAAGGGAGGATGGCCTCATGAAGCGCATCAATCTGGCCTTGCAGGGTGGCGGCGCGCATGGGGCCTTCACCTGGGGCGTGTTGGACGTCCTGTTGCAAGACGAAGACATCGAGATTGCCGGAATCACCGGCACCTCTGCGGGCGCGATGAATGGCGCGGCTTTGAAGGCCGGGCTGCTCCAGGATGGGCGTGACGGGGCACGGGCCAATCTCGATTGGTTCTGGCAACAAATGGGCGCCGCACAGGTGCCGGGCATGGATGCCTGGTTTGCGGCGGTACCGCCAGGTTTGGTGAGCCGGGCGATGGAGTACAGCTGGCCATTTATGGCGGCGGATATGATGCAGCGGCTGACGTCACCCTATGCCATGGGGCCGTTGTATGAGCATCCGCTGCGCGACATTGTCGACCAGTTTAGTTTTGATCAGGTCTGTGCCGAGGACGGACCGAAACTGTTTGTCTGTGCCACCAATGTACGTTCGGGCAAGGCGCGGGTGTTTGAAGGACGAGAGATCAGCACCGATGCCTTGCTTGCCTCGGCCTGTTTGCCCACCTTGTTTAAGGCGGTGAACGTGTATGACGAGACCACCGGCAAAACCGAGGCGTTTTGGGATGGCGGCTATACCGGCAATCCGTCGCTCTGGCCGCTGTATCGGCGCGATTTGCCGGAGGATGTGGTGATTGTGAACATCAATCCACTGCGGCGGGGTACATTGCCGGTGACGCCACAGCAAATCACTAACCGGATCAATGAGATCAGCTTTAACTCATCGTTGTTAAGCGAGCTACGGGCCGTAGCATTTGTGCAAAGGTTGATCGAGCAAGGCGCGCTGAGCCGGGAAGAAAAGCGGGAGGTGAAGGTGCATATGATTGCCGATGATGCGCTGATGACCCGCTTGTCGGTGGCGACCAAAAGCTGGCCAGTGACGTCAGTGTTGCATCATTTGAAAGAGGCTGGGCGGGCGGCGGCTAAGGACTTCCTTAGTGCGCATAAGGCGGACCTAAACGAACGCGGAACCCTGGATTTGGCGGAGATGTACGGCAGTTAAGCGGAGCGTCTCTTGCGGAACGTGCTTGATGTGGCGCTGCGCGACAGGATTGGGGCGCTGCGTCCGTCCCATCACAGATGAGATTTCCCGTGAGAGTTGAGGCTAAATGAAGTGATCTCACTCTTCCGGCGGCTGGGTCGGGTCTTTGGGGTTTGGGTAAACCAATCCAGCGGAAATCACCAATTTGGCCGCGTCTTCCACGGACATGTCGAGTTCGATGATGTCGTCTTTGGGGAAGAACAGCAGAAAGCCGGAGGTTGGGTTCGGAGTGGTTGGTACAAATACACTCATTAATGGGCTGGTGGTGGCTGCAGTGTAAGCCACCTCGCCTTTGGCGTTAGTGGAGATGAAACCAATCGCCCAGATTCCGCGACGCGGGTACTCGATCAGGCAGGCTTTCTCAAAGCTGCGCTCGGTTTGGGCAAAAACGGTTTCGGCGATCTGTTTCACACCGGAGTAGATCGAGCGCACCACCGGCATGCGCGAGACGAGGTTTTCGGCAAAGCGCAGCAGGGAGCGGCCCATCAGGCCTTTGGCAATCCAGCCTACAAGGATGGTGAAGATCAGGAAGATGATCATCCCTACGCCGCGCAGGTTGATGCCGATGTATTTTTCCGGCTGAATTGTCGAAGGGATTAGCGGCAGGACAAATCCATCTACCCAGCCCACAAAGGTCCAGACCAGCCAGATGGTCATGGCGATGGGCAAAATGACAACAATCCCCGTGAGAAAGCTGGACCGCAGGCGGGCAAAGAAGCCGGATTTGTGCGGTGTTTCGTTTTCGTCAAAAGGTGTCGTCATGAGGGGTCCTAGGGTCAGCCTGATGTTTAGTTAGGCATTTGTGTGTGGCGCTGCAATGACGATTGTTTGGGGGCCACATTTTGCGGCTGTCACGACGTGTCACAACGCCGTGGCAGCCTGTTATTTGCGCAAGATTTGGGCTTAAGCCTTGAGGGCGGCGGCGATGTCCGCGGCAAGGCGGGCGTTGTTGCGCACCAGTGCGATATTGGCGACCAGCGATTTGCCATCGGTGAGCTCAAAGATGCGGGCCAGCAGGAAAGGCGTGACGTCTTTGCCGGTCACGCCTTGGGCCTCGGCCTCTTCGGTGGCTTGGGCAATCACCGGGGCCAGTTCAGAGGCCGGGATTTCGTCGGCTGCTGGAATTGGATTGGCGACCAGCTGACCGCCTGGTAAGGCCATTGCGCCCCGTGTTTTATGAGCTGCGGCGATGTCAGCGGCGTTGTCCATGCGCAGCGGTGAAGTGAGATTGGAGGTGGCGGACCAGAAGGCCGGGAAGCTGTCTTGGCCGTAGGTGATGACTGGCACGCCGTTGGTTTCCAGCACTTCGAGGGTTTTGGGCACGTCGAGGATGGCTTTGGCACCAGCCGCCACCACGGTGACCGGGGTGTGGGCCAATTCAGTGAGGTCGGCGGAGATGTCAAAGCTGTCTTCCGCACCTTTGTGTACGCCGCCGATGCCGCCAGTGGCAAAGACGTCGATGCCTGCCAAATGCGCTGCAATCATAGTGGCAGCCACGGTGGTGGCGCCGGTGCGGCCTTGCGCCATGATCACCGGCATGTCTGCGCGGGAGACTTTGGCGACGTTTTTGGCCTGCGCGAGCTCTTCAAGCTGATCGTTGGTCAGCCCGGCATGCAAGGTGCCATTCAAAACGGCCATGGTGGCGGGCACGGCACCTTTTGCACGAATGTCGGCTTCGACCTGTTTCGCCACCTCGAGGTTTTGCGGATATGGCATGCCATGGGTGATGATCGTGCTTTCGAGCGCCACGATGGGCGTGCCGTTTTTCTTGGCCTCTTCCACTTCGGGGGAAAGGACCAGATCGAGGGAAATGAGGCTCATGTGGCGTGTTCTCCGGAGACGTATTTGGCGGCAGCGGTGAGGGCGCGATCAAGCGCGTCTTCGCGGCTGGCGTTTTGGGATTCGGCTACGATATGCGCGGCCATGAAGGTGTCGCCAGCGCCGGTGACCCGGGTCACCAGAACGGCAGGTGGTTGTTGGGTGATCACGCCGTCCGCCGTGCCGTCAGAGGCGGAGTTGCCGCCATCGGTGACAAGCGCGCGGGCAGCGCCACGGGCGAGCAGACCTTCGGCGGCTTCGGCGGAGGAGGTGAACTCGGTTTGGCAGAGGTAGCCCGCTTCCTCGAGGTTCACATAGAGCACGGCACGGGAGTGCATCAGGAAGGGCATCAGGCGTTCCGCTTTGCCCGGGGACGCGGGCGCGACGCGCAGGTCGGCGGCGGAGAACAGCGGGCTGCGGGCGATCTGATCGAGCAGACGCTGAGTCAGGTTGCCGTCGAGCGCGATGAGGCCGGGGTAGGGTGCGGCCTCGCTTCCAAGGGTGCCGTCTTCCAGAGGCGACAGGATTTTGTCGCCTGCCGCCTCAAGGCTGTGGGCGTCGGCGATGGCGGCAATAAGCCCGTTTTTGCCTTCGACCGCCATATAGGTGTCGGTGGGCAGGTCTGCGGAGCGATAGACGTAGTCCATAATGGCGCCCATCTCGGTGCAGGCGGTCATCAGCTCGTCGCCTTCCACATCTTGACCGATGGCCGACAGCGCTGCGGGACGCAGGCCAAAGCGGGCCAGCGTCATGGCGATGTTCCAGGCCACGCCACCCGGCAGGCGGGTGATGCGGCCGGGCACGTCGGAGCCTTGACGCATGTGGCTGGGCGCGCGGCCGATGATATCCCAGAGGACGGAGCCGATGCAGAGGATGTCTGGCTGAGAGGGGGCCTGTGCGGTCATGCGCGCTCCGGTAGGTTAGGCGCCAAAGGCGGCGTGTAGCTCTTGGAGTCTGGCTACAGGATCGTCGCTGCGCCAGATTTCTTCGCCGATGCCAAAGAAGTCGGTGAAAGGCGCGAGCTTTGCAATAATGTCGGCATTCAGCGCGCCCTCGGCCACTACAGGCACCTCGATCATGGCGGACCACCATTCAAACAGGTCTTTTTCTGCAAGGGTGCCGTCGCCAAGTGTCGTGCTGCCAACCGGGCCAAAGGCCACGTAATCCGCGCCGTTTTCGCCGGCGGTCATGCCTTCATGGGAAGACGCGCCGCAGAAAGCGCCAACAATGGCGTCTTTGCCAAGCTCTTTGCGGGTTTTCGCCACGGAGCGGGCCGCGTCGGTGAGGTGTACGCCATCCAGACCAAGGCGTTCGGAGAGTTGTACATGCTCGTCGATCACAATGGCGACGTCGCGGGCATGGGCCACTTCGCGCAACGCGTCGGCAGCGCGTGACAGGCGGTCTTCGTCTTTGGTGGCCAGCGCCATGCGGACACAGGCGATGTCGGCGGCGTCCAACACGGAGGCGAGTTGATCAGGGAAGCGGGAGAGTTCGATTTCCGGCGGGGTGATCAGGTAGATCTGCGGCAGCTCTGTGTCGGACATGCTCGGGCTCCAGATGGTCGTGTGCGAAGGTTTGGATCGCGTCGCTATAACGTGGATTTTTGCGCTTGGCTATCGGGAGTTGGCTATTTGGGCGGAAGACTTTGTGCGTTGGTTAAGGCCAGCGCGATCACCTGTGCGCGGCGGGTATCGTCGCCCAAGAGATCTTCGGACAGATCCACCATGCCGCCCATCTTGCGGCCGGTGAAGGAGAGCGGGTCGACGCCCTCGATTTCCAGGGCCTCTGCCTCGCGGGGTTTGCCCACGCGGGCCATGCCGCCGTCTTTGTGCACGCCGCAAACCATGTTGCCGTAATGCAGAAAACAGAGCCCGCCGAACATTTTCTTTTCTGTGATGCCGTCGATGTCGGCGAGGTCTTCGCGCATCAAGGTGGCGTGTCCTTCGTCGTAAGCCATTGAGGTTTCTCCTGTTGAAATGATTTTTTGCCTGCGGCGCGAGTATTTTTAGCAAGATGAAGCAGGGTGGCTTGTTTTGAAAGGGTGAGGGCGTTATCAGCGGGCGGATTTTTCAGGAGACCGTCATGACCAGTGCCACGCCACAGCCCGCCTTTGTGCTTGTTCGCCCGCAGATGGGGGAAAATATCGGTGGCGCGGCGCGGGCGATGTTGAATTTTGGGTTGGACAAGATGCGCGTGGTGGACCCGCGCGACGGCTGGCCCAATGAGCGGGCGGTGGCGATGGCGTCCGGTGCTGGCCGGGTGTTGGATGCGGCGTTTTTGACTGAGACTACAGAGCAGGCGCTGGAAGACTGTCATTATGTCTTTGCCACCACCGCGCGGGCGCGGGGGCTGACCAAGCCAGTGGTGACGCCTGAAACGGCGATGAAGCAGGCCGCCGAGATGATTGCACGTGGCGAGAAAGTTGCGGTGTTGTTTGGACCAGAGCGGGCTGGACTTGAAAATGAAGACATCGCGCGGGCCAATGCGATTATCAATGTGCCAGTGAACCCGGAATATGCCTCGTTGAATTTGGCGCAGTGCGTGTTGCTGACCGCCTATGAGTGGCGGCGTCAGAGCGCGGACATCGTGCATGAGCGCGTGGACATGTCCAAGACCGATTGGGCCAACAACGCCGATGTGGACGCGCTGGGGCGGCACTATGAAGAACGTCTTGAAGAGGCGGGCTTTTTCTTCCCCGAGGAGAAGGCGGAAGGCATGAAGGTCAATCTGCGCAATATGTGGAGCCGGATGCGGCTGACCCGCGCGGATGTGCAGATGTTGCACGGGGTGATGCGACAGATGGTCCGCTGGAAGGAAAAAGGCTGAGATTTGCCTTTTGTCGCAAGGCTGAACAAACATTCACATCGTATCTGAGAGTGGTTGAAGCTTCGGCGTGGCCCCACTAGGCTCGCGCCAAGATTTGGAGACAGCGATGAGCCAGAAACGCAGCATTTTTGAAGAGGTCAGCGAAGACGGACCCAAAGACACCCCCAGTGCGGTGGGTGTGATTGACAGCGGTGCCAAAGGCGCGCGGCGGGGCATTCGCATCTGGCTGATGATCCTGTTTGCACTGGTTTTTGTGATGATTGCCGTGGGCGGGCTGACTCGCCTGACCGACAGTGGTCTGTCGATCACGGAATGGCGTCCCGTGACCGGGGCGATCCCGCCGATGAGCGAGGCGGATTGGCAAGGTGAGTTCGACAAATACAAGCAGATTGACCAGTGGGCGATCGACAACAACTGGATGACTCTTGAGGACTTCAAATACATCTACTGGTGGGAATGGGGTCACCGTCAGCTGGGCCGTGTGATTGGTCTTGTCTGGGCGCTTGGCTTTGCCGGGTTTGCGATTGCGCGGCAAATTCCAACGGGGTGGACTGGGCGCTTGTTCCTGATTGGCGCGCTTGGCGGGCTGCAAGGGGCTGTGGGCTGGTGGATGGTCGCCAGTGGCGTGACCTCTGGGGAAGGTGTGACCACGGTGGCGAGCTATCGTTTGGCGACGCATCTGGGGTTGGCCTTTGTGATCTTGGGCTTCATCACCTGGTACATCCTGCTGTTGGGGCGCAGTGAGCGTGACCTGATGCAGGCGCGGCGCGGCAAAGAGGCCAAGCTGTTTGGCATGTCCACCGGCCTGCTGCATATGACGGGCGTGCAGATACTGCTGGGCGCTTTGGTTGCCGGAATTGACGCGGGGCGCAGCTATACCGATTGGCCTTTGATGGCGGGGCAGTTTTTCCCACCGGATGCCTTTTATGTAGAGCCGCTGTGGCGGAACTTCTTTGAAAATGCAGGGCTTGTGCAGTTTATCCACCGGATGTGGGGCTATCTGCTGTTGATTTTTGCCGTCGTGGTCTGGCGGCGTGGGCAAGGCTCCGCGCATGGGCACACGCGGTTTGCATTTAATGCTGCCTTTGCCGCAATTGCGGTGCAGATTGCGATTGGCATCGCCACTGTGCTCTACGCAGCACAGGTGCACATTGCGATTACGCACCAAGCCATTGCTGTTGTGGTTTGGGTTCTGATCCTGCGGGCGCGGTTCCTGAGCCACTATCCGATTGCAACCTCGGTGCGTGACGCATCCTGAGAGAAGGAAAATAAGAATGTCTGCATATGAGCAGTTGATGGCCTTTACCCACACCACGCAGGCGTTGGGCGAGGTGGCCGGACGTTTGGGCTGGGATCAGGAGGCGATCATGCCAGCCGGGGCCGCGCCCCAACGCGCCGAAGAGATGGCGGCGATGGAAAGCGTGCTGCACGCGCGCCGGATTGATCCCAAAGTTGGCGAGTGGCTGGCGGCGATTGATGAGGCGCAGCTGGATGAGGTGGGTCGCGCGCAGGTGCGTCATATCCGTAAGTCGTTTGAGCGAACCTCCAAGGTGCCGGCGGACTTGGCGGCGGAGATTGCCAAGGTGACCAGCCGCGCGCAGGGCATTTGGGCGCAGGCGCGCTCGGATGAAGATGTGGCGGCTTTCCTGCCAACCTTGGAAGAGGTTGTCGGGCTGAAGCGTCAGGAAGGTCAGGCGCTGGCCGCCGGTGGTGATGTCTATGACGCCATGGTCGACGACTATGAGCCGGAGATGACCGCCGAAGAAATCGCAGCGATGTTTGACGCGATGCGGCCACGGTTGGTGGCGTTGCGGGCGGCGGTTTTGGCTGCGGAGGCGCCGCAGAAATTGACCGGCACCTTCGCGGCGAACAAGCAGATGGCGCTGACAAGCAAATTGGCGGCAAGCTTTGGCTATGATTTTGACCATGGGCGCATTGATTGTGTGACCCATCCGTTTTGCTCGGGCTCCGGCAAAGATGTACGGATCACCACGCGCACCAGCGAGAGCGATCCGTTTAACTGTTTCTATTCCACAATCCACGAAGTGGGCCACGCGGCTTATGAGCAAGGCATTGATGACGCGTATCTTTTGACGCCACTGGGCCGTGGTGTGTCGATGGGCGTGCATGAGAGCCAGAGCCGGATTTACGAGAACCAGATGGGCCGCTCGCGCGCTTATACCGGATGGCTGTTTGAGCAGATGAAAGCGGAGTTTGGCGACTTTGGCATCGACTCAGCCGAAGGGTTTTACGGTACCGTGAACCGCGTGAATGATGGCTACATCCGGACCGAGGCCGATGAGGTGCAGTACAACCTGCATATCATGCTGCGCTTTGATCTGGAACGTGCCTTGATGCTAGGCGATTTGGCTGTCGGTGATCTTGAAGCGGCGTGGAATGACCGCTTCAAAGCAGACTTTGGCTATGCGGTGGACAAGCCCTCCAACGGTGTGTTGCAGGATGTGCATTGGTCCGTGGGCCTGTTTGGCTACTTCCCTACGTATTCGCTGGGCAACGTTTATGCCGGGTGCCTGAATGAGGCGCTGCGCGTGGCTGTCCCAGATCTGGATGCGCAATTGGCGCAGGGGGACACGTCGGCTGCGACTGGTTGGCTGCGGGAAAATCTGCAGCAGCACGGTGGGTTGCGCAAACCAGCCGATACCATCGCGCATGCCATTGGCAAGCCACCAACTGGGGAGCCGTTGCTGGACTACTTGGAAGCCAAGTTTGGTGATATTTACAAGCTATAACGCTTGCGGGTTTTGAAATAGAAAAGGGACGCTTTGGCGCCCCTTTTTTGTTTGGCGTGAGAAATTGTTTTGCCTGAGTGCAGGTGACCTTTGGTCAGCAGCCGAGGTCTTTCTCGCCTTGTTTGATGATTTTCAGTAGTTCAGCGTCACGGCCTGAGATTTCGGGGGATTTTGTGAAGCAGCTGTCGTTGCCAAAGGTTGCAATGCCGCGCTCGGAGCTAAAACAGTAGCCGTTTTCGTGGAAAATACGGTTGCGATGGTACCAGAGATCATCGCAGGTCAGTGATTTCGTGTCGGTGCTTTCTGTGGTCGCAGCTGCTTCTATTGGTTCTTCTGGCGCGACGGGAAGGTCGCTGAGAAACTGAATCATTGGAAACAACATCAGCGCGGCGTAGCTGTGCAGGTGGTTGTCCTGGTCTTGTTGAAGGGTCTGCCAGTACGCGTAGGGGGAGCGCACGTGCTGTGGCTCGGGGGCAGAGTAGGGGCTGCGCGGCGCCTGATAGCCGATCCGCACGTCTATGGGGTGTCGGCTGCGGGCATCCCAAGCGGTGCGGGGTGTCCCGAAATTGGCGGTTTCCCCAACTTCGCGGGAAGTGTCCAGGCGTACGACACAATCTTCAGCGCCGTATGGGCCGCCGGTGCGGTAGCCGCGGCGGTGTCCGTAGATTGCGCCGTCCCGCTGCTCGATTTTGAGGTCACTGGTGTAAAACGGCCCGTCTTCGGATTGGTTTTCAGGCAGTTCCAGTGAGACAATTTCCATAAACTCCGCCCAGATGTCCGCGAGACCGGCCAGCGGATGGGGCTTCCATGTGGGCGCCAGGGCCCAGGAAAACGCGCCGTCATCCATCAGAAAAACGTTGTCGCATATCGTGTTGATCAGCTGGCGGTCGAGCGTGACGCTGTAGGAGATACCGATCACTGCGACTTTGGCAAACAGCGCGTCCCCAACCGTGTCGACATAGTACATCGCATGTGGCGGTGTTTCGATGCTGCGTGCGTAGAGATATGGGGTGAGGTAAGGTGTGCCCTCGTCGTCGACCTTTTGCGCAAAAGCAAACAAGAGGGAGGAGTCCCGTATGGCTTCGTCATACACGGCGGCCACTTCTTCGGCGTCATAAGTTTCGCCGTCATCTGGCAGGACAATCCGGGGCGCATGCACGCCAAGACGTGCGGTGGGCGCGATGGCGCGCATGGCAATGGTTTCGTAGCTTTCGCCTTCAAAGGTATGTGCTCCAGCGAGGAACAGATTGGAGCAGGCGGACGCGCAGAGGTCTCCGTCAGCCACATAGGTTTGCAAGTCGGCAAAGGCGTCGCGCAGGAAGTCTACGATGACCAAGGATTCGTACAGGTCGCCGCCGGGGCTGTTGAGGCAGAGCGTGGCGCCGTCGGGCAGGCCGTTGTAGAAGCTTTCGCCATCATAGCCAAAGAGCGCGTGAAATCTCTGGAGATCGCCCCGCGTGACGCCGCCCTCATAAAGCACAGTGCAATTGGCGTATTTCCCACTGAGCTCCTGCGCTAGGATTGCACCGCCGTATTCGGCGTCAATTTCAGATTGGGACGACGTGGTGTTGAGGGTGAGGTTCGCTGTGAATGCGCTGCTGGCGGGCAGGCAGAGCGCGGCTCCTACGGCAAAAGCGCGAGACAGAGAGTGTTTGGTCATTTGGGTGCCATGGTGAGTGTTGGTGGCTGAAGAAAGTCATACAAGGGATTGCCTGGCAACATAAATCTGACCTCAGAAAAGCAAATGGCCCCACACGGTTGTGCGGGGCCATTTGGCGTTTGTCACATGTGGGGCGAGATTACTCCTCGCTGCCAACCTCATCTTCGTCCTGCTCAGCAATCCAAGCCACAGAGACCACTTCTTCGCCTTTGCCGGTGTTGAACACCCGCACGCCACCGGCGGATCGGGAGCGGAAGGAGATGCCATCCACCGGAACACGGATCGATTGGCCCTTGGAGGTTGCCAGCATGATCTGATCGCCCATCTCCACAGGGAAGGAGGCCACCAGCGCACCACCGCGCATGTTTTTGTCCATGGCGGCCACACCCTGACCTCCGCGGCCGCGGACCGGATAGTCGTGGCTGGAGCTGAGCTTGCCTGCGCCACCAGCGGTGATGGTCAGGATCAAGTTTTCAGCTGCGGACATTTCGGCGTAGCGCTCCTGGGAGAGTTCACCGGCTGGTGCTTCCTCGTCATCGCTGGCGTCATCGGCCAGACCGGCCACGGCGCGGCGCATTTTGAGGTAGGCGGCGCGCTCTTCGCTTTCGGCGCGGAAGTGGCGGATCACGGACATGGAGACCACTTCGTCATCGCCATTGAGCTTGATGCCACGCACACCCACAGAGGCGCGAGAATTGAACACGCGCACTTCGGTGGTTGGGAAACGGATCGCGCGGCCGGAGTTGGTCACCAGCATCACATCGTCCTCTTCGGTACAGATGCGCGCGTTGATCAACTTGGTGTCGGCGTTGTCGTCCTCAAACTTCATCGCAATTTTGCCGTTGGATTTCACGTTGGTGAAATCGGACAGGCGGTTGCGGCGCACAGTGCCTGCGGAGGTCGCAAACATGATCTGCAGATCGTCCCACTCATCCTCTGGACGGTCGACCGGCATGATGGCCGCGATCGAGACGCCGGTTGGGATCGGCAGGATGTTCACAATGGCCTTGCCCTTGGCGGTGCGGCCGCCCAGCGGCAGGCGCCAGGTCTTGAGTTTATAGGCCATGCCGTCGGTGGTGAAGAACAAAAGCTGCGTGTGGGTGTTGGCCACAAAGAGCGTGGTGACCACGTCCTCTTCTTTGGTTTGCATGCCAGAAATGCCCTTGCCGCCACGCTTCTGGGCGCGGAAATCGGCGAGTGGGGTGCGCTTGATGTAGCCACCGGAGGTCACGGTCACCACCATGTCCTCGCGCTCGATCAGATCTTCGTCGTCCATGTCACCGGACCAGTCGACGATTTCCGTGCGACGTGGCACAGCGAAGGCTTCACGCACTTCGCGCAACTCGTCGCCGATGATGCCCATGATGCGCTCACGAGATCCGAGAATTTCAAGGTATTCCTTGATCTTAGAGGCCAGTTCTTCAAGTTCGTCGGTGACTTCTTTCACACCAATCTGGGTCAGACGTTGCAGGCGCAATTCGAGGATCGCGCGGGCCTGAGTTTCGGACAGGTTGTAGGTCCCGTCCTCATTCATGGTGTGGGTTGGATCGTCAATCAGACGAATATAGGCGGCGATGCTTTCCGCTGGCCAGCGGCGGGTCATCAGCTTTTCACGCGCTTCAGCCGCATCCGCAGAGGCACGGATGGTCGCAACCACCTCGTCCACGTTTGTCACAGCGACGGCCAAGCCACAGAGAATGTGGCTGCGCTCGCGGGCTTTGCGTAGCAGATAGGCGGTGCGGCGGGCGACCACTTCTTCGCGGAAGTCGATGAAGGAGGTCAGGAAGCGGCGCAGGGTGAGCTGCTCCGGACGACCACCGTTCAGGGCTAGCATGTTACAGCCAAAGTGCGTTTGCATCGGGGTGAAACGGAACAATTGGTTCAGCACCACCTCGGCGGTGGCGTCACGCTTGAGCTCGACAACAACGCGCACGCCGTCGCGGTCGGATTCATCCTGAACGTGGGCGATGCCTTCGATGCGCTTGTCGCGGGCCGCTTCGGCGATCTTTTCGATCATAGCGGCCTTGTTCACCTGATAAGGAATCTCATCGATGACTATCGCGTAGCGGTCCTTGCGGATTTCTTCGACGCTGGTTTTGGAGCGGATGATGACGCTGCCGCGGCCTTCTAGGTAGGCTTTGCGGGCGCCGGAACGACCCAACAAGATGCCGCCGGTCGGGAAATCCGGACCGGGCACGTAATCGATCAGCTGTTCGGAGGTCAGGTCCGGATCGTCGATCAGCGCCAGAGTGGCGTCGATGACTTCGCCAAGGTTGTGTGGCGGGATATTGGTGGCCATACCCACCGCAATACCACCCGCGCCGTTGACCAGCATGTTCGGGAAACGGGCCGGAAGTACGGTCGGTTCCTGGTCCTTGCCGTCGTAGTTGTCCTGAAAATCGACGGTTTCCTTGTCGATGTCAGACAGCAGCGCGCCAGCAGGCTTGTCCATGCGAACTTCGGTGTAACGCATGGCCGCCGGGTTGTCGCCGTCCATGGAGCCAAAGTTACCCTGACCATCCAGCAGTGGCAGGGACATGGAGAAATCCTGCGCCATACGCACCAACGCGTCATAGATCGCGGAGTCGCCGTGCGGGTGGTATTTACCCATCACGTCGCCCACAGGACGCGCCGACTTGCGGTAGGCCTTGTCGTGGGTGTTGCCGGTCTCATGCATGGCATAAAGGATGCGGCGGTGCACCGGTTTCAGGCCGTCACGCAGATCGGGAATGGCGCGGCTGACGATCACGCTCATTGCGTAGTCAAGGTAGCTGGCGCGCATTTCCTCCTCGATGGTCACAGAAGGACCGTCGTGGATCATCCGCTCGTGTGTGGTTTCTTCTTCGTTTTCAGGGGTTTCCGGCGTGTCGCTCAAGTCCCAGTCTCGCTTCTATTTGGCGGTCCATATGTTGTTGGAACGCTTATATCAGAGGCATCATATAGGGTGCAATGGTGCAGTGTCCCTCTCCAGACTGGATTGGTTGATAGATTGCTTAAGGTTGCAAACTGAGGTATCTTCGGTCCGTTTAGCGATAACTAGCCATTAACGGTTTTGGTGCAATTGAACTGAAGGTTAAATCTAAACGGGAATAATTTGAGATGAGTGTAGACCTTCGGCTCGGCCTTTATTCGGGAAACCAGTACAGCGATCTGGGTGTTTCCAACGATGTCCATAGGGGGCAGGTGCGCTTCTGGGTGACGAACGATGGCACAAGTGCCATGCCGAGTTCCGCAAGGTACCAAGTTGTTGCCTATGCGCCGGATGGCACGGAACTTATGGTCATGGCAGATGCAAATTTCAGCGCGATTTCTGCTGGGTCCAGCAAAAACATCACCGCGGCTTTTGATCACGCGAACATTTATACAAGCTACCCTGAGCTGATTGGGCAGGCGCTAAGCTATGAAGTGCGGGTCGATGTGGGCAGTGCAATTGCCGAGACCGATGAAACCAACAATAAAATGATGTTTGCGGGTGAACCGCTGCCGGTGATTGGGCCTGATTTGACGTTCCAACCCACCTATTCTGATGGCTATTCAGACAAAGGAGTCTTCAGTGATCGGCATTCAGCGCAGATCCAGTTCGTTGCAAGAAATGACGATGTCGGAACAATGGAAGCTTCTGCACACTATTCAATCCTTGCGTTTGCTCCCGACGGTACTGAGCTGATGGTTGTAAAAGAAGGGGTCGTGGGCAAGCTCGCCCCGGGACAAAACAAGCAGATCCGGGCCTACTTCAATCATGATCAGATCTATGCCAATCACCCAGAACTCGCTGGGCAAAGCTTGACGTATGAAGTGCGTTTGGACAGCGGCAGCCTTGTCTCTGAAACCGACGAAACCAACAACACATTGACTTTTATCGGAGATCCGCTGCCTGTCATTGGTCCGGACCTTACCTTCCAACCCACATATTCTGATGGCTATTCAGACAAGGGAGTCTTCAGTGACCGGCATTCAGCGCAGATCCAGTTCGTTGCAAGAAATGACGATGTCGGAACAATGGAAGCTTCTGCACACTATTCAATCCTTGCGTTTGCTCCCGACGGTACTGAGCTGATGGTTGTAAAAGAAGGGGTCGTGGGCAAGCTCGCCCCGGGACAAAACAAGCAGATCCGGGCCTACTTCAATCATGATCAGATCTATGCCAATCACCCAGAACTTGTAGGGCAAAGATTGACGTATGAAGTGCGTTTGGACAGTGGTAGCCTTGTCTCTGAAACCGACGAAACCAACAACACATTGACTTTTGTCGGAGATCCGCTGCCTGTCATTGGTCCAGATTTGGCGTTCGTCGACAATTACGCGAACGGCTATGGTGATAGAGGAACGCAGGGCGATAGCCATATCGCCGAGATACGCTTCTTCTATGCAAACGACGATGTAGGTTCCATGGGCTATGGGGCAAAATACACGATTGTTGCCTTTGCCCCTGATGGGACAGAGCTTTTGCAAGTTAAGGAAGGCGGGTTGTCTAAGTTGAACCCAGGGCAGAGCGCGCAGGTGCGGGCACAGTTCAACCACGACGAAATATACGCCAATTACCCGGAGCTCATTGGGCAAAGCCTGACTTACGAAGTCCGTTTGGACAGCGGGAACATCATCGCAGAGACGGATGAGACGAACAATACAATGACATTTGTAGGCCAGCCGTTGCCGGATATGCCTGCTGACTTGGCTGTTCAGCAGGTGTCGATCACCGAGGAAGGGGTGTTGGATGGCGTCATGCAGGCGTCGTTGCAATTTGACTATTCAATTGTTGATTTGCGCGCGTTCCACGGTGCGGTGAACTATCAAGTCGAACTTATTGCGCCGGGCGAAACGGTAGGGACCGTTTTCGCGACAGGCGTGATCGCGGCCCCGGTGGGCAACAGTTCAGGTTCAATCACTATTCCGGATGTAGCTGCGCAGATTTATGGTTTGGGGCAGGATGCTTTAAACGAGACCTATGAGTTCCGCGTGACGCTTGATCCACAGAACACGATCAGCGAGACAAATGAAAACAACAATACCGGGGTAGCGGAGCTTTACGCTCCGGTCATTCTACCGGACGCGTATGTGACCGAAGCGCGTTCAGTGCTGCAGGCTGACGGAAGTGAGTCGTTTGTTTTTAAAGCGTCTCTTGGCGGGAACGATGTGTTGAGTGGGCCAGTGGACTATCAGATCGTCGCAAGTGCAGAGAACGGAGGCCCGGTTTTGGTTTTGGAAACTGGCAACACCACGTTGTTTGCAGGCGGAGATACGCAAGTCATTCAGTTGGATGATCTTAGCGAGGCACTGTTCGCTGCGGGGGCGAACGCGAATGAAAGCTATGTTTTCACAGCGATCCTTGATCACAGCAATAGCCTCGAGGAATTCAATGAGTTCAACAACTTTGGATCAGAAGTCTTTGACTTAGCGTAGAAAAGGATCACAGCTCCGCCAGAGAATATACGTTGGTGGAGCTGTGCCGTTTTTGTGTTTGGATTTTTACTCGTCCTGTTAGGCCGAACAGGACGCGCCGCCAAGGACGCAGAATTTGGCGCAGTGCGGGTGGTTGAGCAGCACTGGCTTTTCCGCGTCTTTTAAGGTTGGGCCGAGGTCAAATTCCTCGACGTATGGCAGCAGTGTGCAGGCCACAACCGAAGCGCGCTCTGAACCCTTGCGACGCACGACCATGCGGGAACTTGCGCACATAACTTCATTTGGAGATTTGTTTAAGATCCCCCAGCACTCAGTTGTAATTTCAGGAACTTCGACGCTTTCATCCATTTCTGGAAATAACATCGTTTGCGCCGGATTTAGGGCGTCGATTGGAATGTTGAGACTATTGAAAAGCTCGGCATAGCCTTGGCGGGCGTCCGCTTCGCTTTCTCCCCAAATGCTGCGGCCGGCGGCAGTCATCTGAAAGCCTTCATCGCGCAGCCATTGCATGCCGAGTAACATGCGCTCAAACGAGCCAACACCTCGTTCCGTGTCGTGGTGTTCAGCACTCCAGTGATCGATCGAAATACGGAAGGTCAGCTTGTCGCGATAGGTTTCACGCAGGTCCAGGAGGCCTTCCCGCACACGTTTTCGCATGAGAGGTTGCATGGCGTTTGTGAGGATCAACACTTCGTACCCGCGTTCCAACGATCGGCGTGTGATGTCGATCATCTCCGGGTTCATAAACGGCTCGCCGCCGGTGAAGGCGATTTCGCGCACACCCCAATTGCGCGTATCGAGCTGATCTAGGTAGTCGGAGACCTCGTCAGCAGTGATGTAGAGCAGCGCGTCATTGGTGGGAGACGAAAGGATGTAGCAGTTCTCGCACTGAATGTTGCAGAGCGTGCCGGTGTTGAACCAGAGCGTTTGCGGGTCCGTGAGTGCGACATGAGCGCGAGTTTCACCTTTGGCGGTGATAAAGGGATCGTTGAACTTCCCGATATTTACGTGATCTTTCATGTGCCTGCCATGTTCCTGTCCTTCCTCGGTACTAGTCAGACAGATATGGGCAAGTAAAGCGGTGACGAGGTGTTTGACACAGTTGTGATGTGAGGTTGCGGTGTTAGAGTGGCGGTGTTATGAGGTCGTTAGCGCTAACGATATTCCGGTAAAACCCGGACTGCCGAAAAGGAAAGAGGCCCCATGGTTTCGCGTATCATTCCCGTGGAAACGTTTGATCTTGTGATCTTTGGAGGAACGGGGGATTTGGCGCGGCGAAAAATTCTGCCGGCCTTGTTCAAGCGGTATTGTTCCGGTCAGATGCCCGACGGCAGTCAAGTGATCGGTGCGGCGCGCAGTGAATTGACCGAAGATGCGTATCGCACGTCTGTCGCCGAAGCGTTGCGCGAGTTTGCAGGCGAGGCGGCGCAAGATGCCCGAGCCGTGGACGGTTTTTGCGCCCATTTGCATTATGTTGCCGTGGATGCGCGCGGCGAGGGCGGCTGGAACGAGTTGGCGGCGCTGCTCAAGCCGGAGTCGGTGCGGGCGTTCTATTTTTCGGTTGGACCTGGTGTGTATTCGGATCTGGCCAAAGGGTTGAAGCGGCATGGCTTAACACAAGAAGACACGCGGATCGTAGTGGAAAAGCCATTTGGTCATGACCTTGAAACAGCGCAGGCATTGAACCGCGAGTTGGCGCAGTATTTTGACGAGAGCCAGATTTACCGCATCGACCACTATCTTGGCAAAGAGACGGTGCAGAACCTGATGGCGGTGCGCTTTGGCAATATGCTGTTTGAGCCGCTGTGGAACGCGCAATACATCGACCATATCCAGATCACCGTAGCCGAAAGCGTCGGTGTGGCAGGACGTGGCGAGTATTATGAGCGCTCGGGGGCAATGCGCGATATGGTGCAGAACCACTTGATGCAGCTTCTGTGTTTGATTGCCATGGAGCCTCCGTCGCAGTTTGAGCCGGATGCGGTGCGTGATGAGAAGCTGAAGGTGATCCGTGCGTTGGATACAGTTGCGCCGCACCACATTGTACGCGGGCAATATACAGCCGCGGATGGGGCGGACAGCTATCGTGAAGATGTTGAAAATCCACGCTCCAAGACCGAGAGCTTCATTGCTCTGAAGTGTCAGGTGAACAACTGGCGGTGGGCTGGCACGCCGTTTTACCTGCGTACAGGCAAACGGTTGTCTGAGCGCGATAGCGAGATCACTGTGGTGTTCAAAGATACGCCCCATTCGATCTTTGGCGATGAAGCTGGACGGCATCGCAATGAGTTGAGCATTCAGCTGCAACCCAATGAAGGAATTACATTAAATGTGACCATCAAGGAGCCGGGGCCAGGGGGGATGCGGTTGGTGGATGTGCCGCTGGATATGAGTTTTGCCGAGGCTTTGGGGCCAAAAGGGCAAGGCACAGCGGATGCTTACGAGCGGCTGATCATGGATGTGATCCGTGGCAACCAAACACTGTTTATGCGCGATGATGAGGTGGAAGCGGCCTGGGCCTGGACCGACCCGATCATTCGCGGATGGGAAGCGCGGGGCGATGTACCAAAGCCTTATGACGCGTTTTCTTATGGGCCGGATGACGCGGCCGTGATGATGCGCCGGGACGGGCGAAACTGGAGAGGATTGGGCAAATGAACTTCAACACCTACCCCGATGCAGAGATGATGGCGATGGATGTTGCCAGCGTGCTGGCGGATGATTTGGCGGAAGCGCTGCACAACAAAGACCGTGTGGTGCTTGCAGTGCCAGGAGGGACCACGCCAGGGCCGATTTTTGATGCGCTGAGTGCGGCGGATCTGGATTGGGACCGCGTGGATGTGATCCTGACGGACGAACGCTGGGTGCCAGAGGATCACGAGCGGTCCAACTCTGCGTTGGTGAAATCACGCCTTTTGACCAACCGGGCTGTGGCGGCGCGGTATTTGCCGCTGTATGCGCCAGCTGAGGCGCCAGAGGCCGTGTTGGCTGAGTTGGAGACCACCATTCTGGGGGCGCTGCCGGTGGATGTGGCCTTGCTGGGTATGGGCGCGGATATGCACACGGCGTCATTGTTCCCCAAAGCGGATGGGCTTAAGGCGGCATTGGCCTCGGACGCGCCGGTATTGGTGCCCATCCGACGTGAAGATTTGCCGGATGTGCGGATCACGCTGTCTGCGCGGGTGCTGGATGCGGCGGTGCGCAAGCATATTCTGATCAAAGGTGCGGACAAGCGTGAAGCTTTGCAGGCCGCGCAGAAACTGCCAAAAGAAGAGGCGCCGATCAAATCTATTTCCACCGGTGCTGAAGTACATTGGACGGAGTGATTGGGTATGTGGACTGAACTGGACGCGCTACGCGAAGGCGCGGCATCGCGTCAGATTTCGGCGCTTTTTGAAGCCGATGAGAACCGGGCGCAGGAATTTACCCTGAAGACAGATGGGTTGCTGTTTGACTACAGTAAGACCTCGATTGATGCCGATGCCAAGGCGGCCTTGATCCGACTGGCGGAGGCTGCGGGTGTGGCGGCCAAACGGACGGCGATGTTTGCGGGCGAGAGGATCAACGTCACAGAGGACCGGTCCGTGCTGCACACGGCGCTGCGCAACCTGGGAGACGATCCTTTGGTTGTGGACGGTCTGGATGTGTTGCCGGAGGTTCGCGAAACCCGTGCGCGGATGGCTAAGCTGGCCAGCGCGGTGCGCGATGGCAGCTTCCCGGGCAACGGCAAGCGTATCACGGATGTGGTGAACATCGGGATTGGCGGCTCTGACCTTGGACCTTTGATGGCGGTTATGGCGCTTGAGCCCTATGGAGATGGTCCAAAGTGCCACTTTATTTCCAATGTCGATGGTGCAGATGCGACCGATACGCTTGCAGGGCTTGATCCGGAAAGCACGTTGGTGATTGTGGCGTCCAAGACGTTTACCACGCAAGAAACTTTGATGAATGCGCGCACGGTGATGGATTGGGCCGGTGGCCCGGACGCGCTGAGGCGGTTTGTGGCGATTTCCTCCGCCGTGGATCGTTGTGCGTTGTTTGGCATTCCGGCGGAGCGGGTGTTTGGCTTTGAAGATTGGGTCGGCGGGCGCTACTCGGTTTGGGGACCAATTGGCTTTTCGCTGATGCTGGCGATTGGGCCAAAGGCGTTTGAGAGCTTCCTTGAGGGAGCCCAGGCGATGGACCAACACTTCTGCGTTGCGCCGCTTGAGGAAAACCTGCCGGTGTTGTTGGCGTTGGTTGGCATTTGGCATCAGCAAATTTGTGGGCATGGCACACGGGCCGTTTTGCCTTATGAGCAACGGTTGGCGCGGTTGCCTGCATATCTGCAGCAGCTTGAGATGGAGAGCAACGGCAAGGGCGTGGCCTTGGATGGGGCGCGGCTGGATCGCGTGGCCGGGCCGGTGGTCTGGGGCGAACCTGGAACCAATGGTCAGCACGCGTTTTATCAGTTGATCCACCAAGGGCAGCAGGTTGTGCCGTGTGAGTTTATGGTGGGCGCCGAAGGGCATGAGCCTGCTTTGAGCGAGCATCACCGCGCTTTGGTGGCCAATTGTCTGGCGCAGTCGGAAGCTTTGTTGAAAGGCCGCACGGAGGCGGAAGCGCGAGCGCAGCTGGAGGAAAAGGGCGTATCAGGCGCTAAACTGGATCAGTTGGCCAAACACCGCGTGTTTGAAGGCAACCGCCCGTCGACCACTTTGGTCTATCCGCGCCTGACGCCTTACGTGCTGGGGCAGATTGTGGCGATGTATGAGCATCGGGTGTTTGTCGAAGGCGTGATCTATGGCATCAACTCTTACGACCAATGGGGGGTGGAGCTTGGCAAAGAACTGGCCAATGGTTTGGTGCCAGCGATAGAAGGCAAAGGCGCGCCGGACGGATCAAGCGCGTCGACAATTGCGTTGCTCGATCACATACTGAGCATGCGTGATTAAGCGCATTTCAAAGAACTGCTAACAGCGCCGCGTTCCTATGGGATGCGGCGTTTTGCTTTAAATTTGCAATTTAAGTCATTGATTTCGTGGAGCGGGTAACGGGAATCGAACCCGTAACCAGAGCTTGGGAAGCTCGTGTGATACCTTTTCACCATACCCGCAGCACGCCTGTTGGTAGGACAGCGCTGCGGGAGGGTCAAGCGCGATTTACCTAGCCGCGACGCCGGCGGCGGCGGCGACCGCCCGCGGCGTCATCTCCGCCGCCGCCAGTGTTGAAACTGACGTCTGGTAGGTCGACCACGCCGCGCAGGATCGGGAAGGGATCGGCGGAATTGGGCAGGGCGGAGGCGTTCACAAAATGCTCCTGGAAGCGCGGCTCCACGGCGGTTTCGATCTTCTCGATTTTGCGCACGAGGGTTTCGATGTCGCCACGGGAGTCTTGGTTCAAAAGCGCGATGCGGGCGCCTGTGCCGGCAGCGTTGCCTGCGGAGGTGACTTTGTCGAGCGGGCAGTCAGGGATCATGCCCAGAACCATGGCGTGTTTGGCAGAGATATGCGCGCCAAAGGCGCCAGCGAGCACCACGCGGTCCACCTGATCCACGCCGCGTTTGTCCATCAGCAGGCGCGCGCCGGAGTAGAGCGCGGCCTTGGCCATCTGGATGGCGCGGATGTCGGCGTTGGTGACGGTGATAGGTTTTTGGTCGGCGTCACCTTCCCACAGCGTGTAGGAATTGGTGCGGCCGTCCGCAAAGCAGCGGGAGGTGCCAGTTTGCTCAGCCGAGCCAATCAGGCCAGAGGCATCAACGATGCCCGCGAGGCGCATTTCGGCAATGACTTCGATGATGCCGGAGCCGCAGATGCCGGTAATGCCGGTTGCGGCGATAGCAGCTGTGAAGCCGTCGTCATCTGACCAGAGGTCACAGCCAATCACGCGGAAACGCGGCTCTTTGGTGACGGGATCAATTTCCACACGTTCGATCGCGCCGGGCGCGGCGCGTTGGCCGGCGCTGATCTGCGCGCCCTCAAAGGCTGGGCCCGTTGGGGAGGAGCACGCCAGTACGCCGTTTTTGTCACCCAGCAGGATTTCAGCGTTGGTGCCCACGTCGACCACGAGCGCGAGGTCGTCGGATTTGTCTGGCGCCTCAGAGAGTGCCACACCGGCGGCGTCTGCGCCGACGTGACCGGCGATGCATGGCAGCAGGTAGGCGCGGGTGCCGGGGGCGATGTTGAGGCCAAGATCGGATGCGGGCAGGGAGAGCGCGTCTGATGTGGCGAGCGCGAAGGGGGCCTGGCCCAATTCAAACGGGTCGATGCCAAGGAACAGGTGGTGCATCACCGGGTTCATGACAAAGACCGCGTCGAGGATTTGTGTGGGCGCGATGTCGGCCTCTTTGGCGATGTCGGTGACCAACTGGTTCAAGCCGTCGCGCACCGCTTCGGTCATTTCCAGATCGCCGCCCTTGTTCATCATGGCGTAGCTGACGCGGCTCATGAGGTCTTCGCCAAACCGAATTTGCGGGTTCATCAGGCCGGAGGAAGCCACGACCTCGCCCGAGGTCAGATCACAGAGGTGGCCCGCGATTGTGGTGGAGCCGAGATCGACGGCGAGGCCGTACACAGGCCCTTCGAAGTAGCCGGGCCAGAGGGCGATCAGGCGGGGTGGAGCTCCGGTGTGGTCTTGGTGAACTGCGGCGGTTACCGCCCAATTGCCTTTGCGCAGGATTGGCTGTAGCGGGCGCAGGAGATGGGTGTCCACCGAGATTTTTGCATGACCGGTGGCGGCTTTGAGCGCGGTCAGCAAGCGCTCCAGATCGCCAGACGGTTTGTGCATGTCGGGTTCTTCGACTTCGACATAAGTCAGGTGCACAGTGGGGTTCAGAGTGATGTCGCGCACCTCGGCGCGTTTGCGCACCACCTGTTTGTGCACCTGGCTCTCTGGCGGCACGTCGATCACAATATCGCCTTGCACGGTGGCCTGACACCCAAGACGGCGGCCTTTGATCAGACCGCGTTTGTCATCGTAGCGTTGTTCTACCGCATTCCATTCCGACAATGCGTCCTCTGAAACGGTCACGCCGTGTTTGGGGAATTCGCCATAGGCAGGAGTTATCTGACATTTTGAGCAAACCCCACGGCCACCACAGACGCTGTCCAGATCGACGCCAAGTTGGCGCGCAGCTGTCAGGATGGGCGTGCCCGCCGGAAAATGTCCGCGTTTGCCGGAAGGGGTGAAGATTACAAGTGGGTCGCTGCTCATAGAGAAGGCCTCAAGTCTGTTCGCTTGGCTGGCAGCATAGCTGCCGAAAATTGCGGCGAAAGGCAAGGAACGGCATGGGTTGGTTCATGCGCGGCATATGGAGAGGCAAATATTGATCGATGAGTCAGGAAAGTCTGATGAAGGGCCTTGGGCGAAGCTATTTTGGGCAGAAAGAGGAGACTGGTGCATTTCCGCGCGGTTTAGGGGTTTTCCACAGCGCAAGGCCATGCGATAGGGACGTGCCAAATGAAGCCCCGCAACAGGAGATTTGCGATGGAGATTCGTGAGGCCCTCACTTTCGATGATGTTCTACTGGTTCCAGCCGCGTCTGCAGTTCTGCCGTCCACGGCGGACACGCGTACGAAGGTCACAAAATCCATCGATCTCAACATTCCGCTGCTGAGTTCCGCGATGGACACGGTCACCGAAAGCCGGATGGCGATTGCCATGGCGCAGGCCGGTGGCATGGGCGTGATCCACAAGAACCTGGACGCAGATCAACAGGCGCGGGAAGTGCGCCGGGTGAAACGTTTCGAGAGTGGCATTGTATATAACCCAGTAACGTTGACCCCAAACCAGACGCTGGCAGATGCCAAGGCGTTGATCGAGCGCTATCGCTTCACCGGCTTCCCGGTGGTGGATGAGCAGGGCCGTGTGGTGGGCATTGTGACCAACCGTGACATGCGGTTTGCGCAGTCTGATGACACGCCGGTGCATGCGATGATGACCACGGCGGATCTGGCGATGCTGGCGGAACCTGCGGATCTGGAAGAGGCAAAAAGCCTGATGCGGGCGCGTCGGATCGAAAAGCTGTTGGTGCATGATGGCAACGGCAAGCTGACCGGTCTGTTGACCTTGAAAGACACAGAGCAAGCCGTGCTGAACCCAACGGCCTGTAAAGACGATCTGGGCCGACTGCGGGTGGCGGCGGCGTCTTCTGTTGGGGACAGCGGCTTTGCGCGTTCTGAAATGCTGATTGATGCCGGTGTGGACATTGTGGTGATCGACACCGCGCACGGCCACTCAGAAGGGGTTCTGGAGGCTGTGAAGCGCGTGAAAAACCTGTCCAACTCCGTACAGGTGATTGCGGGTAACGTTGCGACAGGGGAAGCAACCAAAGCGTTGATCGATGCGGGCGCGGATGCGGTGAAAGTGGGCATCGGCCCTGGCTCGATTTGTACCACACGTATGGTGGCTGGCGTGGGCGTGCCGCAGCTGACCGCGATTGACGACTGCGCAACCGCTGCAGGCGATGTGCCGGTGATTGCGGATGGTGGCATCAAGTTCTCTGGCGATTTTGCCAAAGCGATTGCGGCGGGCGCGTCCTGTGCGATGGTTGGCTCGATGATTGCAGGCACCGATGAAAGCCCGGGCGAGGTGATCCTGTACCAGGGTCGTTCGTTTAAGTCGTACCGTGGCATGGGCTCTCTTGGTGCCATGGCGCGTGGCTCTGCGGATCGGTATTTCCAGAAGGATGCGGCCAGCGACAAGCTTGTGCCAGAAGGCATTGAAGGGCAGGTGCCTTACAAGGGGCCTGCGGGCACTGTGGTGCATCAGCTGGTTGGCGGTCTGCGCGCGGCGATGGGCTACACTGGCAATGCAACCGTGGCCGAGATGCGTAAGAACTGTAAGTTTGTGAAAATCACCGGCGCGGGTTTGAAAGAAAGCCACGTGCATGATGTGCAGATCACCCGCGAAGCGCCAAACTACCGGGTTGGATAAAACTGCCGCCTGAGACGCTGTTTAAGTGACGCAAAACGAAAGGGCTGAACCTTCGCGGGTTCAGCCCTTTTTTGATTGATTTTCAGGGGATGGATTAGAAATCCGTCCAGGTTTCCTCAGCGGCGTTGCCGTTTGATGTGAAGCTCGGCGCGGCGGGGGCTGGCTTTGGGGCCTCCGGCTTTTTAGCGGCAGGCTTGGACTTCGGCTGATCCGCCTGTTTGTCTTCTTGCCAATCCGTCTCAGTCACCTTCGCAGGCGCCGCCGGTTTGTCGGCTTTGGCTTTGCCGTCCAACTTGAAGTGACCAACCATGTTGGCCAGGCCAACGGCATCGGATTTCAGCAGGTGCGTCGCGGCGGTGGATTCCTCTACCATGGCGGCGTTTTTCTGGGTCACCTGATCCAGCTGCATCACGCCGGCGTTGATTTCTGCCAGGCTTTGCGACTGTTCGGTGGCACCGTCGGCGATTGAAGACACCATCCCGGAGATGTGGACCACACGTTCCACGATCACGCTCAGCGCATCGCCGGTTTGACCCACAAGGCTCACACCACGCTCGACTTGCTCGGATGACTTGTCGATCAGGGCTTTGATTTCGTTGGCCGCCTCAGAGGAGGAGTGCGCTAGCTTGCGCACTTCGGAGGCCACAACCGCAAAGCCTCGACCGGCGTCACCTGCGCGGGCGGCTTCGACACCGGCGTTCAGGGCTAAGAGGTTGGTCTGGAAGGCGATGTCGTCAATCACAGAGATGATCTGGGAAATGTGGGTGGAGCTTTGCTCGATCTCGGTCATGGCAGAGACGGCATTGCGCACCACTTCGCCGCTTTCCTCGGCTTCGGTTTTGGCAGTTTGCATGGTGCCTTCCACGTCGCGCGCGCCGTCCGCGGCGGCTTTCACGGAGCGGGTCAGGTCATCCAGCGCAGCTGCAGTCTCTTCCAGCGTGGCGGCCTGGCTCTCCGTGCGTTTTGACAGATCGTCAGATGCCTGGCTGATTTCAGAAGCCCCATTGTGGATCGACTGAGACGCGTCAACCACGTCGTTGACAGTGGTGCTGAGGTTGGTGATGGAGGCGTTGAAGTCTGCGCGCAGCTTTTCGTATTCCTCCGGGAAGGCCACCTTGATTTGCGATGTCAGATCGCCGCCGGACAGGCTGGCAAGGTGCTCGGACAGGGTCTCGACCACTTCGGACTGGGCCGCCGCGGCTTCTTTCTGGTTGGCTTCCAGTTCACGCTGACGCAGCAGCGCAGTGCGGAACACATCGAGAGTGCGGGCCATGTCCCCCAGTTCGTTCTTGGTCTCGGTGAAAGGAATATCGGCATCGGTGTCGCCTTCGGCCAAATCTGCCATGCGTGTCCGCAGAGCGCCCATTGGGCCGGTTACGCTGCGGATGATGAAGTACGAGACCAAAGAGAGCACAACAAGGATACCGCCAAGAATGGTCAGGGCCTTGTTGCGAATCTTTGCCATCTCTGCCTCGATGTCGGAGAGATAAGCACCGGTGCCAACAATCCAGTTCCAGGGCTCATAGTGGAAGGCAAAACCAATTTTGGCTTCCTGAAGGTCGCTGTCCGGCTTCTGGAAGTGGTAGATCAGGGTGCCGCTGCCGTTTTCCACTGCAACCTTGCGCATTTCCTGGAAGATTTTCACACCGTTCGGGTCTTCGAGTTCTGCCTGGCTGTGACCGATCCATTGGGGGCGGAATGGGTGTGCGGTCATGATATAGTCGGTGTCAAAGGCAAACATATATCCGTTGTCACCATAAGACAGTGCTTCGAGCTGTTCGCGGCCAAGCTCACGCGCCTGTTCTGGCGTGTATTTTCCTGACTGAACCCCTTCCTCCAGCGCCACAAGCAGGCTTGTGGCGGTCTCGGTGATCTCGAGGAGCTTTTTATTGTACATGGTTTCCACGGTGTTGCGCATGTGGTTTTGCAACAAAAGGGTCAGGACAACGGCGAGGGCAAGCGCCGCAACGGCGATCGCGCTTATCCGCGTAGAAAGTTTCGTCAAGAAGGCTGGCATGACAGGCTACACTCTGGTTGTTGGCGTTTCAGATGTCGAGGTAGAATGGTCGAGTTTAATGAAGCCTTATGCGCCCGTCTTATTTGTGAGGGGTAAGGGCATTTTGCGCCCGTGGCGTGATTCGGGAAGCGTGGAATCACTCTAAAATTGATTTACGCCTAAAATTTAGGCAATTCGCGAAGAGTTGCAGTTCAGGTCGTCATTGATGTAGAGCAGGCCACCATCCGAGACGGCATGAATGTTGGTTCCGAACGGTGGGAAATTGAGTGGGATGGTCACATGACGCCAGCAGCACGCGTTCAAGCCGCGATTGAAATTTTGGACCAGGTTTTAGTGGGAGCACCGGCGGAAAAAGCGCTGACCGGCTGGGCAAGGCGCAGTCGTTTTGCGGGCTCCAAAGACCGGGCTGCGGTGCGAGATCATGTGTTTGATGCGTTGCGTCGGCGGAACTCGGCGGCCTTTGTCGGGGGCGGTCTGACTGGGCGCGGGCTGATGATCGGCGTGCTGCGTCAGGATCAGGCGGATTTGGACGCTGTCTTCACCGGGGAAGGCTATGCGCCGGCTGCGCTTTCAGCGGATGAGCAATCGGTGCCAGTCGGCGATCCGCCGCTGGACGTACCTGATTGGCTTGAGACCCCAATGCGCGACAGTTTGGGGGCGGCGTTTGAGGACAATGTCGCAGCCCTGCGCGGGCGAGCGCCGGTGATCCTGCGGGTGAATTTGCGCAAAGCCACTGTGGCGCAGGCGCAAGAGTTGTTGGCCGAGGATGGCATCGAAACGCTCACAATGGCGTTGGTGGACACGGCCCTTGAGGTCACGGAAGGGGCGCGACGGATCAAGAACAATGCAGCCTATCTTGATGGTTTGGTGGAATTGCAGGATGCCTCCAGCCAGGCATCGGTTGCGGCACTTTCGTTTTCTAAAGGCATGAAAGTGCTGGATTATTGCGCAGGAGGAGGCGGTAAAACCCTGGCCATGGCGGGGCGTGCCGAAGCACAGTTTTTTGCACATGACGCCCTGGAGCATCGTATGACGGACCTGCCCGCGCGCGCCAAAAGAGCTGGCGTAAAGGTGCAGGTCGTGAAAACGCCAAAGGACAAAGCGCCGTATGATTTGGTGCTTTGCGATGTGCCGTGCTCTGGCAGTGGCACTTGGCGGCGCACGCCGGACGCGAAGTGGCGGTTTCGGCCTGAGGATCTGGCTGAGCTGGAGCGGGTCCAAGCGGAGATCCTGGAGCAGTCCAAAGAGCTCGTGGCATCAGATGGCGCGCTTGTCTATGCCACGTGTTCGGTTTTGACAGCCGAAAACACAGCACAGATTGAGCAGTTTGTGCAGAACAATCCGTCTTGGGAGATTGATTGGCAGCGCCAGTTTTTGCTTTCCGAAGGTGGCGACGGATTCTTCGGGGCAATTTTGCGTAAAATATAGAGGGCTTACGCTTTTTCTTCTGTCTTCGTTAAGGCGTGTTTAAGATAATTTGACGCATATTAACGAAGACGTAAAAGAATAGGTGCAGACGTGTCCGAATCGACAGAGGCCAAGGGGCCTTCTCCCCGCCATTTGGGTCACACACCTCATCATGCCGGATTGCTTGCCTTGGCAGCCTTGGTCATGGTGGTGACGGCTGTTCTTTTGCAACCCGGTCCCATGCGTGTGGCGATGGTGTTTGCCAGCGGGCTTCTTGGCCTAGGTGCGGCAATCAGCTTGATGGTGTCGCTGCGCCGGAAAGCCGCACAAATGCGCGCGGTCGCTTTGCTGCGTCGTATGTTTGAAGATGCCTCTGACCTGACATTTGTGTCCAACCCAGAAGGACAGGTGATCTACGCCAACAAAGCCGCCATGGAGGCGGGTATGGGCGCGCGTGACACGATGGTTGAGGCGCTCGCCGATCAGGTGCTCGATGCGGAGGGCAAGGTGCGCGATTTGATTGCGGGCAGCCTTGTGGACGGTCAATGCGAAGAAGAACTGTCCTTGCGTGACAGCATGATGCGGTTGACTGTGAAGACTTTGGAATTTGGCGTTTTGTTGTGGAGCATCCAACGGTCTAATCCGGTAGCAGACGCGCAGCATGCGGGCGGGGCGCCGCGGTTGCCGATGCTGACCGTGGGCCGATCCGGGACAGTTTTGTTTATGAACCCGGCCGCGCGGCACCTGTTGGGGGAGCGTAAAAAGACCATCGCCGATGTGTTTGGTCCGGATGTTACCGATCTGCGCAGCGCCACAGTGGTGCACACCTCAAGTGGCGAGCAGCAGTGCCTGGTGGCGGAGTTTGAAGCCACAGCAGGACGACGTGAGATCTACCTATTGCCAACGGAAGTGCCGGTGATGCGCGACGGGGCGGTGCAGTTTGACGAACTGCCTGTTGCGATCCTTAAGGTGACGCCAGCAGGTGATGTGGCACTGGCGAACCGCGCGGCGCGGTCTTTGGTCAATATGGAGATCACCCCCAAAACCGTGATTGGCGACCTGATGGAGGGGCTTGGGCGCTCGATAGTAGATTGGCTGATGGAAGCGGCGCAGGGCAAGGCTGTAAACCAGTCGGAGTTTCTGCGTTTGAAGCGTGAAGACAAGGAAGTGATTGTTCAGGTCAGCCTGAACCGCGTGGTGGAAGGGGGCGAGACCTCTTTGATTGCGGTGCTGAGTGATGCTACTGAGCTGAAGTCGCTGGAGGCGCAGTTTGTTCAGAGCCAGAAAATGCAAGCGATTGGCCAGTTGGCCGGTGGTGTGGCACATGATTTTAACAACCTTTTGACAGCAATTTCAGGCCATTGTGACCTGTTGTTGCTGCGGCACGATCAGGGGGATGCGGACTATGCAGACCTCATCCAGATCAATCAGAACGCCAATCGTGCAGCGGCGCTTGTGGGCCAATTGCTGGCGTTTTCGCGCAAACAAAACCTGCGTCCTGAGGTGCTAGACCTACGCAATACCCTGGCTGACCTGACCCACCTGTTGAACCGTCTTGTAGGCGAGCGTGTGACGTTGACGTTGAACAACGATCCGGTGTTGCCAGCGATCAGAGCGGACAAGCGGCAGCTGGAACAGGTGCTGATGAATCTTGTGGTGAATGCACGCGACGCGATGCCGGATGGTGGGGAAATCCGTGTGATCACAGAAAGTGTAGAGCTCGATGCGCCGCTTGAGCGCGATCGCGTGGTGGTGCCGGTGGGCAATTACGTGTCGGTGACCGTGGCAGATCAAGGCATCGGCATCGCGCAGGACAAGTTGCAAAAGGTGTTTGAACCGTTCTTCACCACTAAGAAGACCGGCGAGGGCACTGGCTTGGGTCTGAGCACCGCTTATGGGATTGTGAAACAGACAGGCGGCTATATTTTTGTGGACAGCACCGAGGGCGTAGGCACGACGTTCACGTTGATGTTCCCGGCCCATGGTTCGGGCGCAGAGCAGGTGGTGGCGCCGGAGGCGGGTAAACGGCCGGATTTGCCGGAAGTGGAGCACAGCGGGGTTGTGTTGCTTGTGGAAGATGAGGCGCCTGTGCGGTCCTTTGCAACGCGTGCGCTCAAAATGCGCGGGTTCACCGTGCTTGAGGCAGCGTCTGGTGAAGAGGCGCTGGAAGTGCTGGACATGGATCACCCAAAGATCGATGTTTTTGTCAGCGACGTCATCATGCCAGGCATGGACGGGCCAAGCTGGGTGCGTCAGGCGCGGGAGGAATATCCCAATGTGCCGGTGATCTTTGTATCCGGCTACGCAGAAGACAGTTTCTCTGACGATCAGGCAAGAATTGAGAACTCAAGCTTCTTGCCAAAGCCGTTTTCTCTCAGTGACTTAACGGAGGCGGTTCAAGCGCGGATCTCCAGCTCTTAAGTTAGGCTTTCGTAGAGCTCAAACTCGGCTGCACATTTTCGGCGCAGCTTTTGCATAGTGGCTTCGGGCAAATCGAGCGGGATGTCTGGCGAGCTGTTCCGGCGTTCCAGCTGGATCTTGCGTTGCAAGCGCTGCTCCAGAAAGTCGAGCAGACGCGGCTGGTCTTCATAGCGGAACATGTGGTTGACTTTCACGCCATTGGGGCGAGGCTCCAGAAACTTGGCCTGGCTACCAACGTTGGCAAAGGGCGCTTTCTTGTCGCCCTTCATATACTCCTGCACAAATTCCTCAAAGCTCACCTCATGGGTAGAGTTTGCATGCCCGCGCATAAAATCGCGGCGGCGGTATCGGTACCAACTGGCGAGCCAACTGACGGGTTCGCGCATCACGGCCATGAGTTCGAGGTCATCGGTGTTGCAAGCCCGCTCAAACATGGGGCGGAAAAAGCGGTTGTATCGATACACCGGCGCGTGTTTGAGCTCTGGCGGGTTGGAAATCACCATGTCTGCGGAGGGCGCTAATGCCTCCTCAATAGCGGTTGTTCCGGTTTTTGGAACAGAGAGAAACACCAGTTTTTGTTTCCAGAAAACAAGCATTTGCGCGCCTTCGGTGTGGTTGAACTCAAATTGATTTCTTCTTGTAAACCACTTCTTAACGGAATGGGATGGAAAATGTTCCTATTATTTTCTCTTGATTTGTTCTCGTTTTGATCTCATAAGAATTTGGAACAAGAGGTGAACACAGGCAGTGATTGCCGCCCGCGTGCGGGTGTGGAATAAGGAAGCAAGCAAATGGCAACGGCAGATCTTTTGACAATGACCTCCAAGAAATCCTCATCCCCTGACAAACAGAAGGCGCTGGACAGTGCGCTGGCCCAAATCGAGCGGCAGTTCGGCAAAGGCTCGATCATGAAGCTGGGCGCGGACAACCCCGCGCAAGAGATTGAAGCGACGTCAACTGGCTCGCTGAGCCTGGATATTGCGCTGGGGATTGGTGGTCTTCCCAAGGGACGGATCATCGAGATTTACGGCCCGGAAAGCTCCGGCAAAACCACGCTGACGCTGCATTGCATTGCTGAAGAGCAGAAAAAAGGCGGCGTCTGTGCCTTTGTGGATGCGGAACACGCGCTGGACCCTCAGTACGCCAACAAGCTGGGCGTGAACCTGGATGAGCTGCTGATTTCGCAGCCAGATACCGGCGAGCAAGCGCTGGAGATCACCGACACGTTGGTACGGTCTGGCGCAGTGAACATGGTTGTGGTCGATTCGGTGGCGGCGCTGACGCCGAAATCCGAACTCGAAGGCGACATGGGTGACAGCAACGTGGGTGTGCAGGCGCGTCTGATGAGTCAGGCGATGCGGAAACTGACCGGTTCGATCGCGCGCTCCAACTGTATGGTGATTTTCATCAACCAGATCCGGATGAAAATTGGCGTGATGTTTGGTTCGCCAGAGACCACAACCGGCGGTAACGCGCTGAAGTTCTACAGCTCTGTGCGTCTGGATATCCGCCGGATTGGCGCGATCAAGGATCGCGATGAGGTTGTTGGTAACGCAACTCGAGTGAAGGTGGTGAAGAACAAGGTGGCGCCACCGTTCAAACAGGTTGAGTTTGATATCCTGTACGGCGAGGGCATTTCCAAAATGGGTGAACTGCTTGATCTGGGTGTGAAGGCTGGTGTCGTCGAGAAATCCGGCAGCTGGTTCAGTTATGGCGACGAGCGGATCGGGCAGGGGCGTGCAAATGCCACCACCTTCCTGAAGGAAAACACTCGTATGGCGCTGGAAATCGAAGACAAGATCCGTGCCGCGCATGGGCTGGACTTTGACATGCCGCCCGGTGATGAAGAGTTGCTGGAAGATTGACGCTTTCTTCCGAAGATTTGATGCGGGCTTTGCCGCATGTGTTGGCCGCTCCGAAAGACGGGGCGGCCATTGCGCATTTGTGTCTGCGTCCAGCGCGCAATGAGCGCCAGTTTGTGGATGAAATCACGCTGACAAAAGCGCGGGGCATTCCTGGTGAGCGGTGGATGACGCAGCCGTGGTTGCGCACGGAGGATGGTGCGCCGCATCCGGGCATTCAGGTGTGCATCATTCCCCAACGTGTGCTGGATTTGGTGTGGACACCTGGCGCCGAGGTTTTGCACCCTGGTGATACCTTTGCAGCCGATATTGACACCTCAGAGGTGAACTTACCAACCGGTCAGGTACTGCAAGTTGGCTCTGCTGTGCTGCGTGTGTCGGAGGTGTTCAATGATGCCTGTGTGAAGTGGAAAGCGCGGTATGGACCGGCCGCTTATGACTGGATCCGCAATCCGGATCACCGCACGCTCCGGTTGCGGGGTATTTTGTGCAGCGTGGAACAGGATGGCGTGATCCGCACAGGGGATGTTTTGCACAAGGCTTGAGGGGCTTGACGGTTGGTCAGGTATGCATTTTGCCCAAGTCCCACTAGGTTAGGCGCATTGTCATGTGGACAGGCGCGCGTGGGGGTTATAAACCCGCTTCGATACCGAAACCCACGTTAAGAGATCTGCCCATGGCCAGCCTAAACGACATCCGGTCGACCTTTCTGAATTACTTTGCCAAGCAGGGCCACGAGGTGGTGGATTCCAGCCCGCTGGTGCCGCGCAATGACCCGACGCTGATGTTTGTGAACTCCGGCATGGTGCAGTTCAAAAACCTTTTCACCGGCGTTGAAAAGCGGGACTACAACCGCGCAACCACATCGCAGAAATGCGTGCGGGCCGGCGGCAAGCACAACGATCTGGACAACGTTGGCTACACAGCGCGTCACCACACGTTTTTTGAGATGCTCGGCAACTTCTCCTTTGGCGACTATTTCAAAGATGACGCGATCCCGTTTGCTTGGGAGCTGATCACCAAGGAATTCGATATCCCAAAGGACAAGCTCTACACGACGGTGTATCACACCGACGACGAAGCCTTTGAAATTTGGAAGAAAGTCGGAGTTCCGGAGGATCGTATCATTCGGATCGCGACCTCGGATAATTTCTGGCAGATGGGCCCTACGGGTCCATGTGGGCCTTGCACCGAAATCTTCTTTGATCACGGTGATCACATTTGGGGTGGACCTCCCGGCAGCCCGGAAGAAGACGGTGACCGGTTCATTGAGATCTGGAACGTGGTGTTCATGCAGAACGAGCAGTTCGAAGACGGCTCGATGACCGCGCTGGACATGCAGTCGATTGACACCGGCATGGGGCTGGAGCGGATTGGTGCGTTGCTGCAGGGCAGCCATGACAACTACGATACCGATCTGTTCAAAGCGCTGATTGAGGCGTCGGCCAATGTGACCTCGACCGATCCCTACGGGGAGCAGAATGTACATCACCGCGTCATTGCGGATCACCTGCGGTCTACGTCTTTCCTGATGGCGGACGGCGTGATGCCGTCCAACGATGGCCGTGGCTATGTGCTGCGCCGGATCATGCGTCGGGCGATGCGCCATGCGCATCTTTTGGGTGCGAAAGATCCCGTGATGCATCAGCTGGTGCCGTCTTTGGTTCAGCAGATGGGGCAGGCCTACCCTGAGTTGGGGCAGGCGCAGGCGTTGATCGAAGAGACGCTGAAGCAGGAAGAGACCAAGTTTAAGCAGACGCTGGACCGTGGTTTGAAGCTGCTGGACGACGAGCTGGATGGTTTGGAGGAAGGCGCGCCGCTGGCTGGTGAAGCTGCGTTCAAACTCTATGACACCTATGGCTTCCCGCTTGATCTGACTCAGGACGCGCTGCGCGAAAAGGGGCGTACCGTGGATACGGACGGTTTTGATGCGGCGATGGCCGAGCAGAAAGCCAAAGCACGTGCCGCCCACAAAGGCTCTGGCGATACCGCGGAGAATGCTGTTTGGTTTGATGTTGCGGATGAGACCGGATCGTCCGAGTTCCTCGGCTATGACACCGAGACTGCCGAAGGGCAGGTGCTGGCAGTCATGAAAGAAGGGGTGCTTGTGGATGCGCTGGCGGAAGGCGAAGAAGGCTGGCTGGTGATGAACCAGACGCCGTTTTATGCGGAAAGCGGTGGTCAGGTGGCGGACCATGGCCTGGTTGAGCGTTTGGAAAACCGCGATGAACTGGCGCATGTGTCCGAGGTGCAGAAGTTTGCCGATGGCAAGCTGATTGGGCATTTGGTCAAAGTCGCGCGCGGCACCATTTCCAAAGGGGACCCGGTGGCGATGATCGTGGATCACGCACGCCGCACGTCCATTCGCGCGAACCACTCCGCAACGCACTTGCTGCATGAAGCACTGCGCGAGGCGCTTGGCGATTACGTGGCACAGCGCGGCTCGCTGAATGCGGATGATCGCCTGCGATTTGACTTCAGCCACAACAAAGCGCTGAGCCCGGAAGAGTTGACCAAGGTTGGTTTGGACGTGAACGCGTATATCCGTCAGAACACGCCGGTGGAAACCCGTGTGATGACGCCGGATGATGCGCGTGAGATTGGCGCGCAGGCACTGTTTGGCGAGAAGTATGGCGACGAGGTGCGTGTTGTGTCCATGGGCCGCGCCAACACCGGCAAGGGTCACAACGGTGACACCTATTCCATCGAGCTTTGCGGCGGTACCCATGTGAAACAGACCGGCGACATTGGTGTGTTTGTGCTGCTTTCGGATAGCGCATCTTCGGCCGGTGTGCGCCGGATCGAGGCGCTGACCGGTGAGGTGGCCTTTGCACATCTGGAGCGTGAAGCCAAACGTGTGACCGAAGTGGCAGGCACACTCAAAGCGCAGCCTGGTGAGATTGTTGATCGCGTGAAGGCGCTGCTTGACGAGCGGAAAGCGCTGCAAAACGAAGTTGCGACGCTGCGCCGCGAATTGGCGATGTCTGGTGGCGCCGGGCAGGGCGCTGGCCCTGAGGCAAAAGAGATTAATGGCGTGAAGTTCTTTGCACAGGTGCTCTCTGGCGTGTCTGGTAAAGACCTGCCTCCGTTGATTGATGAGCACAAAGCACGACTGGAAAGCGGCGCGGTTCTATTGGTGGCGGACACCGATGGCAAAGTTGCCGTGGCGGCTGGCGTGACGGATGACCTCAAAGGCGATTTGAGTGCCGTCGATCTGGTACGTGCTGCCGTTGGCCCAATGGGTGGCAAAGGCGGCGGTGGTCGTCCAGATATGGCGCAAGGCGGCGCCAAAGATGCCTCCAAAGCAGACGAAGCCTTTGCCGCAGCTGAAGCGGTGATTGCAGGCTGACCATTTGGTCAAAATCTTCTTGGCCTGTCCGGCAATTCACGTAGAGTGTCGGGCAGGACAACAGTATTGGAGAGCCTAATGGGTGCGCTTTGGATTGCACATGTGACCGTGACTGATGCGGACGCTTACGGAAAATATGCGGAGCTGGCTGGTCCGGCGATTGCCAAACACGGTGGTGAGTTTATTGCCCGTGGCGGCAAATTTGTGCAGCTGGAAGGCAAAGAGCGGCCCCGTAATGTGGTAGCCCGTTTTCCGGATGTTGACACGGCGGTCGCTTGCTATCACAGCCCTGAGTATCAAGAGGCGCTAAATCATGCGCGCGGCGCAAGCGAGCGCGAGTTGATGGTTGTCGAGACTAGTGAATAGAACTGTTCTGGCCCTAGCAATGTGGTTGTGCGGCGCCAATTTTGGCGTCGCTGATACTGTTAAAGATGTAGCTATTGATGACATTCAGGGCCCCGCGACCCAGAGATTGCCGGTTGATGGATTTTGGTACCGTGGTCAGATTTATGACGAACCGGTCTATGCATCCGGTATAGCGATTGGAACTGAGTTGGTAGTGGTTGATGGCGGTCTTGCCATACCCACTGCGCCCGGTGGCTTGATTGCTCTAAATGCAAAAGTTCATACCAAACCTGGAATGTCAGCGCGTTTGCCGTCTACGGATTGGAGTGATTTCGATCTTACACCACGCCCGCTTGCTGTT
The DNA here is from genome assembly GCF_022448905.1 of Shimia sp. GTDB lineage: Bacteria > Pseudomonadota > Alphaproteobacteria > Rhodobacterales > Rhodobacteraceae > Shimia. Next base: position 52,353 of record NZ_JAKVCW010000021.1, read on the forward strand.
TGGCTGGAAAAACCGGTTTGTCAGCTTGGCATAGAGTTCTGGGCAGAGGACCCAAAGCGGGAAACACAAAAAGGCATTTCCGTGGTTGTGCAGCTACTTGACGAACAAGGCGGCGTTCTTGGGCAGCGCAACTACAGGCATTTTGTTGGTCTTACGCGCGTGGGTTTTGATGCAACTGACATAGAAACAGACATAAAAGCTGTTCGCCTTCTTCCTGCCGCCAATACCGGCTTGGCAATTGTCGCTGTCAGAGCGCGGGCCTGCACTTTGCTTTTGGGTTAGGTGTCTGCTGTTTAGGGGGGGGGGTAGGGCTGAGGCTGAATTTGAAGGTTTGGCCGATAAGCACGCGGCAAATTTCGCTTTTTGGATAGAATGTTTTGAATATTGTGTAAGAAATAGGAGGCTGTTCTGTCTTTTGGTGCTGTGTAGGGCTTTTTTCCCGTTTTGCTCTCGCGTATATGATCGTGAAATCTGGTGGCCTATTCGTATTGATTAGGGCGCCGCAGGCTAGGAGCTTAATCAGATGTGTCGTTGGGCCGCCTATATTGGGGCACCGTGTTATTTAGAAGATGTTGTGACGCGGCCAGATCACTCGTTGATCCAGCAAAGCATGCAAGCGACAGAGTGCAAAACCCAGACCAACGGCGACGGCGTTGGTTTGGCGTGGTATGGCAGCCGGCAAGAACCAGGGCTGTATCGGGACATTTTGCCAGCGTGGTCTGACCCGAACTTGAGGTCGCTTACGGCACAGGTCGAGTCCGGGCTGTTTCTGGCGCATGTGCGGGCCTCCACTGGCACCGCCACCAGCCGCAACAACTGTCATCCATTTGCGGTGGGGCGGTGGTCTTTTATGCACAACGGTCAGGTTGGTGGGTTTGAGACCTTTCGACGGCGCGCGGATATGTTGATCCCGGATGAGCTGTATCCAGAGCGCAAGGGGGCGACGGACAGTGAGGTGTTGTTCCTCATGGGGTTGACCGAAGGCATGGATGACCATCCAAAAGAATCCATGCAGATTGCCGTGGGCATCCTGGAGCGCATGAGCCGCGAGCGGGGCACCACGCCGCATATGCGGCTGGCAGCGGCATTTAGTGATGGCGACACGCTGTATGCCATTCGATACGCCTCCGACAATCGTGCGCCGACTGTGTACCATCGCGCCAGCGACACTCGCAGCGGCCGCGCTGTGGTGAGTGAGCCTTTGGTGGAGGCGGAAGATGGCTGGGAAGCCATACCGGCCGGATCGTTCTGTCGGTTCCACAAGGATGGCAGCTATGAGATTGAGCCGTTCCGGCCGCTCACTTGATGATTTCAGCTGGCAATACTTAACTAGGGCATCAGTTTTGCAGGTATTGCCAGCCGCTGTTTGTTTTAGAAATCGCCGTTGCTGCGAATATTGGTCGCCCGGTCGCCAAAGGTTTCCTTGACAGAGTCTGTGTCCGCCAAAACCGTGCCTTGTGCCAAGATCTTTATGGAGTGATCCGTGGCGCGCCAGCGTGACTGTTTAAACCCATCGGCTAGTGCCAGACCAAATGGCATGCCCGCAGCCCAGTTCTTGAGAAACAAAGGGAATTCGATTGTCGAGTTTGTGTTGACAGCGATGGCGCCGGCGCCAACGGAAAAGCCGGCATCAACCATTTCTTCCGCCAAGGCCGCGCCGTAGCAGGCGGTTGTATAGAACATGCGCAGTCGATCGTCTGCGTTCAGGCCATCAATGGCCGCGCAGATGTCAGAGCGGGTGACATAACCTCCGCCCATGGAGTATTTTGTGCCCCCTCCTTCCTTTTCAACTCCATGCCCGTGCCAGATTAAGTCGACCTCATCTACATCAGCGTCAGAAAGTGCGTCACGAAGCGTTTCGGTAAGCTCGGTAAGGGTTGCTCCAGACCCGGTTACCGTAAGGATGCGATCATAGGCGACTCGGCAGATCGCGTAAGGCAGGGCTATGCCGGATTTTTCAATGAAACCGTAGAGACGTTCTTTGATCTTCTTGTTTTCGTTTTCCTCAATAAATTCGGAAAAAACGACAAGGACCCTCTCATGGCGGCGCACAATTCGCTCTTCACGTCGCCTTAAACTTGGACCTTCCTCGACGACACGCTTCATACGTTCTTGGCCTTCGTCCATCAGATCATTGTAGGTGCCAACAGCATTGGCCAGTCGAATTTTTCGCCGCTCACGCCTGTCTTGACGGCGTTGCTTGATTTTGTCTTTGCTTAAAAATCCCATAGTACCCTCAGAAATCGAAAAAATATAAAACAGGCAGAACCCGCGTGGGAACTCTGCCTGTTCTTTTGTAATTCGATCAATTCCGGGAATCCGGAAGCAGGACGCTCTTAGTTTTGTTTGGACATCCGCTTGCGCTCGTGCGGGTCCAGGTAGCGTTTGCGCAGACGCACTGTGTTTGGTGTGACTTCCACCAGTTCGTCGTCGTTGATGTAGGCGATGGCCTCTTCCAGAGACAGCGTCATGGGCGTTGTCAGGCGTACCGCTTCATCAGAACCAGACGCGCGCACGTTGGTGAGCTTCTTGCCTTTCAGCGGGTTCACTTCGAGGTCGTTGTCACGAGAGTGCTCGCCGATGATCATGCCGGTGTAGACGTCGGCCTGGGCGCCAATCATCATCTTGCCGCGGTCTTCGAGGTTCCAAAGGGCGTAGGCCACAGACTGGCCGTTCTCCATGGAGATCAGCACACCTGCGCGACGGCCGGGGATGGCACCTTTGTATTCGGTCCAGCCGTGGAACACGCGGTTCAGAACGCCGGTGCCGCGGGTGTCGGTGAGGAACTCGCCGTGGTAGCCGATCAGGCCACGCGAGGGCACGTGGGCGATGATGCGGGTTTTGCCAGCACCACCTGGGCGCATTTCAACCAACTCGCCTTTGCGGGAGCCTGTGAGCTTCTCGATGACTGCGCCGGAGTATTCGTCATCCACGTCGATGGTGGCTTCTTCGACTGGTTCCATGCGGACACCGTTTTCTTCGCGCATGATCACCTGTGGACGGGAGATCGACAGCTCAAAGCCTTCGCGGCGCATGTTTTCGATCAGAACGCCCATCTGCAGTTCGCCACGGCCGGAAACCTCAAAGGCTTCGCCACCGGGGGTGTCTGCGATTTTGATCGCCACGTTGGACTCGGCCTCTTTGTAAAGGCGGTCGCGGATCACGCGGGACTGAACCTTTTTGCCGTCACGGCCCGCCAGCGGGCTGTCGTTGATGCCAAAGGTCACGGTGATGGTTGGTGGATCGATTGGCTGTGCTTCCAGCGGCTCGTCTACGGCCAGCGCACAGATGGTGTCTGCCACGGTGGCTTTGGCCATACCTGCGATAGAGACGATGTCGCCAGCTTGCGCTTCTTCGATGTCTTGCTGGGCGAGGCCACGGAAGGCTTGGATCTTAGTGACGCGGAACTGTTCGATTTTCTGGCCAATGCGGGAGATCGCCTGAACAGTGGCGCCCACTTTCAAGGTGCCGGATTCCACACGGCCGGTCAGGATGCGGCCCACAAATGGGTCGGACCCCAAAGTGGTGGCCAGCATGCGGAAGTCATCTTCTTGCTGGTGAACCTGTTTTGGCTCCGGCACGTGGTTCACAATCAGGTTGAACAGCGCGTGCAGGTCCTGACGTGGGCCGTCGAGTTCTGCATCTGCCCAGCCGTTGCGGCCGGAAGCGTACATGTGTGGAAAGTCGAGTTGGTCGTCGTTGGCATCCAGAGAGGCAAAAAGGTCAAAGCACTCATCCAATGCGCGATCAGGTTCGGCGTCTGGTTTGTCCACTTTGTTCAGCACCACAATGGGTCGCAGGCCCAGAGCCAAGGCCTTGGAGGTCACAAACTTGGTCTGAGGCATTGGGCCTTCGGCGGCGTCCACTAGCAGAACCACACCGTCGACCATGCTCAGGATGCGCTCAACCTCGCCACCGAAGTCGGCGTGGCCTGGGGTGTCCACGATGTTGATGCGGGTGCCTTTCCATTCCACGGAGGTTGGCTTGGCAAAGATCGTGATGCCGCGTTCGCGCTCCAGATCGTTGCTGTCCATGGCGCGTTCCGCCACTTCCTGGTTTTCCCGGAATGCGCCCGACTGTTTCAGCAGCTCGTCCACGAGCGTGGTTTTGCCGTGGTCAACGTGGGCGATGATGGCGATATTGCGAAGATCCATAAGGGCAGCCTTTCCTGTTCGCGCTCGCCCTAACGTGGGTTGTGGCAAAAGGCCAGCCCTTTAATGCCAGTTAGTGAACGGCGGTCTTGGAAAACAGGTTGATCACGAGGATTCCGGCTACAATCAGCCCCATTCCGAGGATCGCGGCTAGATCAAGTTTTTGACCAAAGGCGAAATATGCGATGATCGAGATCGAAATGATACCCAAGCCGGACCAGACCGCATAGGTGATGCCAACGGGCAGATAGCGTAGGGTTTGCGCCATCATGTAGAAGGCGAGGCCATAACCGATCACCACGATGATTGAGGGAATGGGCTTGGTGAATTGCTGACTGGCCTGCAGCGCAGCGGTGCCGATGGTTTCAAACACAACGGCGACCAGAAGGATCAGATAGGCTTTGGGCATACGCGTCCCTGGAGGTTAGCGCGCGATATAGCGATCGCGCCGGTGATTTGTTGCGATCATAATATTGGTAATCGCGGCACCGACGAGCGAGAAGACGACCGCGTTGAGGTCAAAAAACGACAAGGCCAGACCAAAGACCAGCACGTCAAAGCCAAGTTGGACCCAACCTGCTTTGATGCCTTTGGCGTCCTGCAGCCACACGGCCACGATGCCGACACCGCCAAGGGTGGCGCCGTGGCGGAACAGGACGATGAGGCCTGCGCCGGCGGTCACGCCTGCGAGTGCTGCGCCAAGCAGTGGATGGACGTTTGTCAGGGTAAAAAACTGAGGCAGGATTGCGCTCCAGACAGAAAGAAGACCTACGGCGGCGAAAGTTTTGAGCGTAAAAGCCAGCCCCATGCGAAGATAGGCGATGAGATAAAATGGCAAGTTCATCAAAAAGAATACGGAGCCAAAGCTCATACCCGTTGCCTTAGCCGTGACCAGAGAGAGGCCGGCAATTTGACCTGTGAAGAGATCGCATGCCTGCAGGAACTCTACTGCAAGGGAGACAAGAAGTGTGCCAACGATCAACCCTTGAATGTCGTCAAAAGGGCTGTGTTTATCAGGGCTTGGGGATTCAATAAAACTTACCATGTGTAGGATTTGCCGCAGCGCAGCGAAGCTGTCTAGAGGGGGCGGCGCAAGGCCGCTATGCGCTGGGGGTCTACCTGACGGATGGTGAAGATGGTCCTAAGGCGCGCCACTCGCGCCTTAGGACAAAGTGTCTCATCGCTTATCCGGCGAGCGCTTTGTTGAGGTTTTCGTCAATCTTCTCAAGGAAGCCCATGGTGGTGAGCCAGCCTTGATCCGGGCCAACCAGCAGAGCCAGATCTTTGGTCATGTAACCGCCTTCGACGGTTTCGATGATCACCCGCTCGAGGGTTTCAGCAAAGGCGCGCAGGGCAATGTTGTTGTCCAGCTTCGCGCGGTGCTTCAGGCCGCCAGTCCAGGCGTAGATCGATGCGATGGAGTTGGTGGAGGTGGCTTCGCCTTTTTGGTGCTGGCGATAATGACGGGTCACGGTGCCGTGGGCCGCCTCGGCCTCCACAATCTTTCCATCTGGCGTCATCAGTTGCGAGGTCATCAGGCCAAGCGAGCCAAAACCTTGTGCCACAGTGTCGGACTGTACGTCGCCGTCGTAGTTCTTGCAGGCCCAGACAAATTTGCCGTTCCACTTCATGGCGCAGGCGACCATGTCGTCGATCAGCCGGTGTTCATACCAGATGCCGGCGGCTTTGAATTTTTCTTCGAACTCTTCCTCATAGACCTTTTGGAACAGGTCTTTGAAACGGCCGTCATAGGCTTTCAGGATGGTGTTCTTGGTAGAGAGGTACACCGGCCACCCGAGGTTCAGGCCGTAGTTGAGCGAGGCGCGGGCAAAGTCGATGATGGAGCTGTCGAGGTTGTACATCGCCTGATAGACACCGGCGGACGGTGCATCGTAGACCTCTTTCTCGATCACAGTGCCGTCTTCACCAACAAATTTCATGGTCAGCTTACCAGCGCCCGGGAAGGTGAAGTCGGTGGCTTTGTACTGATCGCCAAAGGCGTGACGACCCACCACGATGGGGGAGGTCCAGCCGGGCACAAGGCGCGGCACGTTGCGACAGATGATTGGCTGGCGGAACACCACACCGCCGAGGATGTTGCGGATGGTGCCGTTGGGGGAGCGCCACATTTTTTTGAGGCCAAACTCTTCCACCCGCTGCTCATCGGGCGTGATGGTGGCGCATTTCACGGCCACACCAATCTCTTTGGTCTTCTCCGCGGCGTCGATGGTGATCTGGTCTTCGGTGCGGTCCCGCTCTTCGATGCCCAGATCGTAGTAAAGCAGGTCGAGATCGAGATAAGGCAGGATCAATTTGTCCTTGATGAACTGCCACATAATGCGAGTCATTTCATCGCCGTCCATTTCGACGATGGGGTTGTCCACTTTGATCTTGGTCATGGGGGTCTCCTGTGAACCGAGTCGTATTTGGCGCCTGTCCTAAGGCAATTCAGTCTCGTTGGGAAGGCTTTGTATGCGATTGTATACAGTTTAAATTGGGCGCGAATTTTTGTTGCGTGAAACGTAGCATGACAATTGTTTTTGACAAAATGTCGCGGGTTCTCGACCACAATGCTAGATGCCGTTAGGGTCACGTTAAACGGGTGTTGGAGTGTGGCTGTGAAACAGGCGATAGCAGAGGTGGTGCGGTGTTTTGAAGTGGCCTGGCGTTTGCGCTGGCCGTTTATCCAGTCGCATCTGGTGTTTAATATCTTGTTGGCGGCGGCCTTTGCGCCCTTGATGGCGGCTACGGTGCATCTGGCGCTGACGTTTTCCGGCAAACCGGCGTTGGCGGATTTTGACATCGCGGTGTTCTTGCTCTCTCCAGTGGGCTTTGTCGCCGGATTGGTGATTGCAGGCCTGGCGCTCGTGCTGCTGACGCTGGATGTGTCGTTCATGATGGCGGTGGCATTGCGGGATCGGGCTGGGAAATCCCATGGATTCCTGGATGGCGTGGCGATGGTTCTGCCGCGTATACCGGCCGTGCTTGGACTGGCGATGCAGTTCTGTTTGCGGCTGCTGGTGATGTGCCTGCCGTTCTTGGCAATTTGCGGATTGGCTTTTGTCACATGGATGACGGACTACGACATCAACTACTACCTCAGTTTTCATCCGCCGGAGTTTGTTCAGACCGTGGTGGTTTGCGGGATCGCATTGGCGGTGATGGTGGCATTGGTTCTCTGGCGCACATTGGGTTGGGTGTTGGCTTTGCCTCTGGTCGTATTTGACGGGCAGCGGGCAGGGGCGGCTTTGCGGGAAAGCCAGTCCCGGATGGCGGGACGCAGGGTGACGTTCCTTGTGCGCTTGGCAATTTGGGCCGCGCTGGGGGCGGTGATTGGCGGTGCGGTGTTGTTTGTGGTTGGCGCGATCATACAGTTTGGTCTGCATTTTGTGCCGTTTGGCCTCAAAGGCCTGGCTGCGTTTTTGTTTCTGTCCACCGGACTGTGGGCGGGGTTGAACCTCGTTTTGACATCTTTCACCACCGGTGCCTTGGCCGTGGCCTTCATGGGGTTTGCGGGCTGGCCAGACGCGGGAGAGAAGCGCGAAGTGCCCAAAGGGGAGCTGACCGGCGTGGTCGCGGTGGCGGCACTTGTGACCGTGTTGGGCGGCTTTGGTATCGCAGAGTTGGTCAAAGTAGATCAGGATCGGCCTGTGGCGGTGATTGCCCATCGTGGCGCCTCTGGAGCGGCACCTGAAAACACCATGGCGGCGGTCACACGCGCGGTGGAGGATCAGTCGGATTGGGTTGAGATTGACGTTCAGGAAACTGTCGATGGTGCGGTGGTTGTGGTGCATGACAGCGATTTCATGAAGGTTGCGGGCAACCCCTTGAAGATCTGGGATGCGACTTTGGCGGACCTAGAGGCAATCGACATTGGCAGCTGGTTTGATCCAGCTTTTGCGGCCGAGCGCACAGCCACCCTTGAGCAGGTTTTGCTGGCGGCAAAAGACAAGTCAGGTGTGGTGATCGAGTTGAAATACTACGGCCATGACGAGGATTTGGAGCAGAGGGTGATCGACATCGTTGAAGCCACAGACATGGTGGATCAAGTGAAGATCATGTCGTTGAAAACCGATGCCGTAGCAAAGATGCGAAAGCTGCGCCCTGAGTGGAATGTCGGGCTGCTTGCTTCGGCGTCGTTGGGCAACATGTGGGATCTGGATGTGGACTTCCTGGCCGTGAACAGCGCCACCATGTCTCGCCAACTGGTGCGCGGCTCCCATGACGTGGGCAAAGAGGTCTACGTGTGGACGGTGAACGATGCGCTGTCGGTGTCGGGTATGTTGTCTTTTGGCGTGGACGGGTTGATCACCGACGAGCCGGCGCTGGCGCGGCAAGTTTTGGCGGATCGCAAAACGTTGAGCGGTGTGGAGCGGTTAGTGCTTGGTCTGGCGGGGCGGATTGGGTTGGATGTGCCGCATCGAGGTGACGATGAGGTGCAATAATCTGATTGCCGCGATCAGTGCGATTTTTGTTTTGTGTGAACCGGTTACGGCGCAGGTCTCAAGTGAGGGGCTAGGCTGGTCTGCGAAAGTTGAAGTCTGGCGGCATAGCCGATTGCAAGCGCTGCGCGAGGAGGACCCTACGGCCTTGGGGCCTTTCACGACGGACGGGTGTTCCGGTGGAATGTCGGCGGCGTGGGGCGCGATGGCGCGCACTTTTCCATGGTTTGCGCGAGTGTTCGAGCATGAGGCGCCCTGGCATGACTGCTGTGTGGTGCATGACCAAGCGTATCATCTGGGTGGTGAGACTGCGGATGCAGAAAAAGGATTTTTTGCGCGGCTGAAGGCGGACGAAGAGCTGCGCATTTGCGTGCAGGGCGTGGCGGATGCACAGGCAGAGGCCTTGGCCCTTCAATATGATGGCACATCAGAAGATGTCACGGCTGCAATCTATTTTGTGGCCGATCGCATGTATGAGGCGGTTCGAGTGGGCGGTTTGCCGTGCTCGGGTCTGCCGTGGCGATGGGGCTATGGGTGGCCTCAATGTTTCTAAGTTAGCCGTTTTCGGAAAACCATTTGGCAATGCGCGCTTTGAGATGCTCCCAAATCGCAGGAGCGCCTTTGGCAACTTTCCAGCCAACACGATCTTCAAGCTGTTCGCGCGTGACGTTGTATTCCGGCCAGGTACCGCCATTGGTTTCAAGATTTCCAATCACCGGCTGCACACGGTCGATGCTTTTGGCAAAAACGGCGTCGTCGCTCTCTGCGGCTTCAAACTCATTCCATAGGGCGCGGAGTTCGACGGCTTGATCGTCTGGCAGAAGGCCAAAGATCCGGTCTGCCGCTGCACTTTCCGCTGCTTCCATGGCGGTAATGTCATGATCGCCGTGGATTGGGCTGTCACCAACATCAATCTCTACCAGATCATGGATCAGCAACATGCGGATCACGCGATCCAGATTAATGTCCTTGTTGGCATGTTCAGACAGGATCAGCGCATAGAGTGCTATGTGCCAGCTGTGGCTGCCGCTGTCTTCCTTGCGGTGTCCGTCAAGCACATTGGTGGCGCGGTAGACAGATTTGAGCTTATCGGCTTCGGTCAGGAAGGCGATTTGTGCAGCGAGGCGGTCGCTCATTCTTTGGTCTCGGCAGCTTTTGCGGCGCGGGCTTCTTTAACCTTGTTGATCAGAAAAGCCCGGCCTTTTTCTTCGGACATGCGCATACGCACTTCGGTGAGATAGGCTTCTTCCAGTGACTGGGAAGAGGCCCCGAGCACCGCGCTGACTTCCATGAAGAGACGCTCGTCGCCCAGTTCTTTCTGGGCTTTGAGCGTGTCTTCGGCAAGTTTTGAGGCCAGCGCGTCCAGCGTGCTCATTAGCGGCTGTTCTCGGTCAGACGGCGTTTCACATAGTCGGTGACCGTGCCGGTCATCTGATCCATGTATTCGTCTGTTTCAAAGAAGTGGCCAGAGCCTTCGATCTCCGTGTGGGTGATCGTGATGCCTTTTTGCTCATGCAGCTTGTTCACCAGCGAGTGCGTGTCCGCCGGTGGGGCGACCCGGTCGGCGGTGCCATTCAGGATAAGACCGGAACTTGGGCAGGGCGCCAGGAACGAGAAGTCGTACATGTTGGCTGGCGGGGCCACCGAAATGAAGCCGGTGATTTCCGGACGGCGCATCAGAAGCTGCATGCCGATCCACGCACCAAAGGAGAAGCCCGCAACCCAGCAGTGTTTGGAGTTGGTGTTCATCGACTGCAGGTAATCAAGCGCGGAGGCCGCATCAGACAGTTCGCCAACACCTTGATCATATTCGCCCTGGGAGCGGCCCACGCCACGGAAGTTGAACCGCAGAACGGTGAAGCCCATGTTGTAGAAGGCGTAGTGCAGGTTGTAGACAACCTTGTTGTTCATGGTGCCGCCAAATTGCGGGTGCGGATGCAGCACAATCGCGATCGGCGCGTCTTTTTCTTTTTGTGGATGATAGCGGCCTTCGAGGCGGCCTTCTGGTCCCGGAAAAATCACCTCAGGCATATTTGTCGCTTTTCTCCCTTAAAAGGTATGAACCAATTCTTGACGAATTTGCTCTGTCACCTTAGAACGCTTCTAAATAGTTAAACGGCTTTTGGGGCCGTTGCGGTTCTAGCGACTTAAGCACATGCATGGCTGAGGTCAATCAATTCGAAGGGGTGTATCATGAAACTGTCGACAAAAGGCCGTTATGCTGTGGTTGCTTTGGCAGATATTGCGCTGCAGCCGCCGGAAGATCTCGTGAGTTTGAGTGAAATCTCCAAACGACAGAGCATTTCGTTACCGTATTTGGAGCAGTTGTTTGTAAAGCTGCGCAGGGCTGAGCTTGTGGTTTCTGTTCGCGGCCCGGGTGGTGGATACCGCTTGGCACGTCCAAAGTCCGAGATTCGGGTTGCGGATATTCTGGCCGCTGTGGATGAAACGGTGTCGGCGCTGCACACAGGGGCAGGGGCCAGTGGTGGATCAAGTGGGTCCCGCGCGCAGTCGATGGCAAACCGCCTTTGGGAAGGGCTGTCGGCGCATGTTTATGTGTTCCTGCACCAAACACGTCTGTCCGATATTGTGGAGAACGACTTGGCGCCATGCCCAGCTGTGCCCACATTGTTTTCTGTGGTTGATGAAGTGGCGGACGAAGACGCCTGATGCGGGCCTACTTGGATCATAACGCAACAACCCCACTGCGCCTTGAGGCGCGGGAGGCGATGATTGCGGCGATGGATGTTTATGGCAACCCGTCCTCTGTCCACTCGGAAGGGCGCAAAGCCAAGTCCGTTCTTGAACGTGCGCGCGGAGATATTGCTTCTGCCTTTGGCGCGGATGGGGCGGATGTGATCTTCACTAGCAGTGCCACGGAGTCTGCGGCTTTGGCGCTGGCGGGTCGCAAGTTGCATGCGGCAGACGTCGAACATGATGCGGTGAATGCCTGGACGCAGAACGATTTGGCAGTCGATGCTGCGGGGGCGATCAAAATCGAAGATCCGGCAGCGAGCTGTGTGCAGTTGGCAAATTCTGAGACCGGAGTGGTCCAAACCTTGCTGGAAGGCGTAGCCGTCAGTGATATGACGCAAGCGTTTGGCAAGCTGCCGGTGGCGTTTAACTGGACAGGTGCGCAGATGGCGCTGATCTCGGCGCATAAGCTGGGTGGGCCAAAAGGCATTGGGGCTTTGGTGGTGAAACGGGGCACCGACGTGCCAGCGCAGCTTTTGGGCGGTGGTCAAGAAATGGGACGTCGTGCGGGCACAGAAAACGTGATTGGCGCCGCGGGATTTGCTGCTGCTGCCAAAGCAGCAGCGCAAGACTTGGCCGATGGTGTTTGGGATCGGGTTGCACAGCTGCGCGATTTGCTGGAAGAGAGGCTGACCGCTGAGGCGCCGGAGGCCATTATCGTTGGCAAAGGCGTTAAGCGGCTTCCCAACACAACGGCAGTTGCGGTGCCGAGCTGGAAGGGTGAAACGCAGGTCATGCAGATGGATCTGGCAGGTTTTGCGATTTCTGCCGGGTCGGCTTGCTCTTCAGGCAAGGTGCGCGCCAGCAAAGTGCTGACCGCGATGGGATTTGATGAGATGACGACAGCAAGCGCCATTCGGGTGAGCTTGGGGCCACAAACGAGCGAACAGGACGTCATGGGTTTTGCCGATAAGTGGCTGGCTCAGATGAATAAACACCGCGCGTGAGCGCAAAACGAAGACAGGAGACGCACATGGCGGCAATTGATCAGACCCAAGTCAAAGAAGGTGTTGACCAGGAAACCGTGGATGCCGTGCGCGAAGTTGGCGGCAAATACAAATACGGTTGGGAAACCGAGATTGAGATGGAATATGCCCCCAAAGGGCTGACCGAGGACATTGTCCGCTTGATTTCGGAGAAAAACGAAGAGCCGGAATGGATGACCGACTGGCGGCTGGAGGCGTATAAGCGCTGGCTGACCAAAGAGGAGCCGGATTGGGCGATGCTGGACTATCCGGAAGTGGATTTCCAGGACCAGTACTATTACGCGCGTCCAAAGAGCATGGAAGAAAAACCGAAGTCTTTGGATGAGGTGGATCCAAAGCTGCTGGCCACCTATGAAAAGCTCGGCATCCCGCTGAAAGAACAGATGATTTTGGCTGGCGTTGAAGGTGCGGAGAACGCCCCTGCTGAAGGCCGCAAAGTCGCGGTTGATGCGGTGTTTGACTCCGTATCTGTTGGCACAACTTTCCAGAAAGAGTTGAAAGAAGCAGGGGTGATCTTTTGCTCGATCTCTGAAGCGATCCGCGAGCATCCTGAACTGGTGAAGAAGTACCTCGGGTCCGTGGTTCCGGTGAGCGACAACTTCTACGCCACTTTGAACAGCGCGGTGTTCTCTGACGGGTCCTTTGTTTACGTGCCGCCTGGCGTGCGCTGCCCAATGGAACTGTCCACCTACTTCCGTATCAACGCGGAAAACACCGGCCAGTTTGAGCGGACGCTGATCATTGCGGACAAAGGCTCATACGTATCCTACCTTGAAGGCTGTACCGCACCTCAGCGTGACACGTCTCAGCTGCACGCGGCTGTGGTGGAAATTGTCATCGAAGAAGATGCCGAAGTGAAGTACTCCACCGTTCAGAACTGGTATCCTGGCGATGAGAACGGCAAGGGCGGTATCTACAACTTTGTGACCAAGCGCGCCGATTGCCGTGGTGACCGTGCCAAGGTGATGTGGACCCAGGTTGAAACCGGCTCGGCCGTGACCTGGAAGTACCCATCCTGCATTCTTCGTGGCGATGATGCGCAGGGTGAATTCTACTCGATTGCGATCACCAACAACCACCAGCAGGCCGATACGGGCACCAAGATGATCCACTTGGGTAAAAACACCAAGTCGCGGATTGTCTCCAAAGGCATCAGCGCGGGTGTGGCGCAGAACACCTACCGTGGTCAGGTGTCTATGCACCCGAAAGCAAAGAACAGCCGCAACTACACCCAATGTGACAGTTTGCTGATTGGCGACAAATGCGGGGCGCACACGGTGCCGTACATCGAGGTGAAGAACAATTCGTCTCGTGTCGAGCACGAAGCGACGACCTCCAAGGTGGATGATGAGCAGATGTTCTACTGCCGTCAGCGTGGCATGGACGAGGAAGAGGCTGTCGCCCTGATTGTGAACGGTTTTGCCAAGGAAGTGCTTCAGGCGCTGCCGATGGAGTTTGCCATGGAAGCACAACAGCTTGTGGCGATCTCGCTTGAAGGCTCCGTAGGCTAATGGAAACGCTTCACGCCCTCATGCAACAATCTGCCGGCGTTGGCGCCGGCATCGCTTTCGGTTCCGCCGTTGGCTTTACCCTGCGCAAAAAGCGCCTTGGCTCGAACGAGGGGCTGATCGCTGGATCAGTGTTTGTGACCTCGGCCGTGTGTGGAATTGTGGCGATGGGTGTGATGATGCTGATCACATATGTGAGCGCCTAAGCAGCGGCGTCACAAACAAAGATATGACCGGGTGCTGCGGCATCCCGTGGAAACGCGAAGGAAGATGAACATGTTGGAAATCAAAGGCCTGAAGGTCAAACTTGAAGAAGAAGACAAGCAGATCCTCAAAGGTGTGGATCTGAAAGTGGAAGCGGGCAAAGTGCACGCGATCATGGGCCCAAATGGCTCCGGCAAATCCACGCTGTCTTATGTGCTGTCTGGCAAAGACGGCTATGAGGTGACTGACGGTGAGGCCACATTGGGTGGTGAAGACCTGCTGGAACTGGAAGCAGAAGAACGTGCGGCTCTGGGTCTGTTCTTGGCGTTCCAATACCCGGTTGAAATCCCTGGCGTGGGCAACATGACCTTCCTGCGCACCGCAGTGAATGCACAGCGCAAGGCGCGTGGCGAAGAGGAGCTGTCTGCGGCGGACTTCCTGAAAGAGATCCGTGCGAAGGCGAAAACCCTGAAAATCGATGCCGACATGCTGAAGCGTCCCGTCAACGTTGGCTTCTCCGGTGGCGAGAAGAAGCGTAACGAGATCCTGCAGATGGCGATGCTCGAGCCAAAGATGTGCATCCTGGACGAGACCGACTCCGGTCTGGACGTGGATGCGATGAAACTGGTGTCTGAGGGTGTGAACGCGCTGCGGGACGCAGGCCGCGGTTTCCTTGTGATCACGCACTACCAGCGCCTGCTGGACCACATCAAACCAGACGTTGTGCACATCATGGCGGACGGTCGCATCATCAAGACCGGAGGCCCTGAGCTGGCGCTGGAAGTTGAGAAAAACGGCTACGCCGACATTTTGGCGGAGGTCGCATAATGGCGGCTTTGGCTAAGAAGCAAGAGGCCACGGCGGCGCGTTTGGACGGGTTGACCGTTCCGGCGAGCGGTCAGTGGGCCAGCGAAGCACGCGCGGCGGCTTTGGGCCGTCTGCGCGAGATGGGGTTGCCGGATCGTCGGGACGAGTATTGGAAATACACCCGTCCAGACACACTGACCCAGGCTGATGCGCCTGCCGCGGCGGTTTTTGACACAGGCGAGCCGCCATTGTTTGACAGCTTTGATCGGATCAAGGTGGTCTTTGTTGATGGTGTGTTTGATGCGGAGCAGTCTGACGAGCTGGCAGGCGAAGGCCTGACGATCGAGCGTTTGGCGGACGTGGCTGAGAAAGATATCCATTGGGCAAAAGAGCTCTATGGGGTGCTCGAAGCCAAAGGTCAGACCCCGGTGGAGCGCCCTCTGGCGGCATTTAACACGGCCTTCGCTACGGATGGTGTTGTGATCCACGTGACTGGCAAGGTCGCAAAGCCCGTGAGCCTGATCTATCAGCACAAAGCAGAAAGTTCTGACGCGGTCCTGCACCATGTGATCAAGCTTGACGCTGGTGCGGAAGTGACCGTGCTGGAAAACGGTCCGGCGGCGGCGCGTTTCAACAAGTCCATGGAAGTGAACGTGGCCGACAACGCTGCCTTCCACCATGTGCGTGCACAGGGGCGTGACCATGAGCGGCGTGCTGTCACGCATTTATTTGGACGTCTGGGCACCGAAAGCGTGTTCAAAAGCTTTACACTGACTGTGAACGGCCGTTTGACCCGCAATGAAGCTGTGCTTGAACTGACGGGTGACGATGCCGTGGCCCATGTGGCGGGCGCCTGTCTTGGCGATGGTGATTTCCATCACGACGACACAGTCTTTGTCACCCATGACGCGGTGAACTGCGAAAGCCGTCAGGTGTTCAAGAAAGTGCTGCGCAACGGGGCAACCGGCGTTTTCCAGGGCAAGATTCTGGTGCAGCCGGGCGCACAGAAGACTGATGGTTATCAGATCAGCCAGTCGCTTCTGCTGGACGAAGACAGCCAGTTCCTCGCCAAGCCTGAGTTGGAAATCTACGCCGATGATGTGGCCTGTTCGCACGGCTCCACCTCTGGTGCGATTGACGAAGACGCGTTGTTCTACTTACGGGCCCGTGGTGTTCCAAAAGACATCGCAACCGACTTGCTGGTGATGTCCTTTGTGGCCGAAGCCGTAGAGGAAGTCGAAAGCGAAGAACTGCGTGACGAGATCATCGGACGCTTGGAGTCCTGGTTGGAGCGTCGACGCGGCTGATGTCTGTGACGAGCGATATGATGGCCAGCTACCGTACCCCGCGTGCGGTGGTTGCCCGCCGTCTGGCGATGGGCGAGCGTGAGGACCGTGCCTTTGCGATCCTTATGGCCGCCTGTGGCGTTATTTTTGTGTCACGCTGGCCTGCTTTGGCGCGCGAGGCGCATCTGGCACAGGTTGAGCTCAACCCTCTGTTGGGCGCCAATCTTTTTGCACTGATGTTTGTGTTGCCGCTTTTGGCGGTCACGTTGGCGTTTGTTTCTCATCTGGTGTTGCGTGCCTTTGGTCGCAAACAGTCCAGTTTTGGAGCCCGTTTCGCGCTGTTCTGGGCGATGCTCTCAACCGGGCCGCTGTATCTGCTTGTTGGTCTTGTAGAAGGCTTTATTGGGCAAGGGACGGCGTTGACCATTGTTGGCCTGCTTTGGTTTGTCTCGTTTTTCTGGATCTGGATTTCTGGATTGCTGGAAGCGGGTAGGGTGGCGTCATGAAAGCGCAACTGACCGCTCTTTTCTGGCTGACCGTGCGTGACCCAAGCGAGGCTGCGGTAGCGCTCATGAGCCGTCCGGTGCCGCGCAACGTGGGCTGGATGCTTTTGGCTTTGGGTATAGTGTTAAATGCACTGGCGCATTTTGCCACGCTCACGCTGTTTCCAGCGCCACCAGAGATGAACGTGCCGTTTTTGACAGCGCCTTTTTTCTACACAACGATCCTTGGCTGTGGCCTCGTGATGCTGGTGTTCTCCATTTATTGGGGGGGGCGCGCCATTGGCGGTCGGGGCAGGTTTGACGATGTGCTGCTGGCCATCGGCTGGCTGCAATACATGCGGTTTGCCGTGCAATTGGCATCTCTGCTGCTGATGCTGGCGATGCCTGGGTTTGCCTTGGTCTTTGTATTGGGCGTCGGCCTGTATTCGATCTGGGTTGTTTTGAATTTCATCAACGTGATCCACGGCTTTAACAGCCTGGGCAAGTCCGTGATGCTGGTGTTGATCACTATGATGGGCCTGACCGTTGGAATGACACTGCTTTTGTCGCTGGGTGCGGCGACCGCTATTGGGATGTCCTGAGATGTATGACGTCAACAAGATCCGTGCTGATTTTCCAATCCTGAGCCGCGAGGTGAATGGCAAGCCGCTGGTCTATTTGGACAACGGTGCTTCGGCGCAAAAGCCGCAGGTGGTGATTGATGCGATCACCAACGCCTACGCAATGGAATATGCGAATGTCCACAGAGGCTTGCACTACCTTTCTAACCTCGCGACGGATAAGTATGAGGCGGTGCGCGGCAAGATTGCCAAATTTCTGAACGCTGGCAGCGAGGATGAGATCGTCCTGAATTCCGGCACGACCGAAGGCATCAATATGGTGGCTTATGGCTGGGCCATGCCGCGTCTGGAACCAGGCGACGAGATCATTCTCTCGGTGATGGAGCACCATGCCAACATCGTGCCGTGGCACTTTCTGCGGGAACGGCAAGGCGTTGTTCTGAAGTGGGTGGATGTGGACAGCACCGGTGCGCTGGATCCACAGGCGGTGATTGATGCGATTGGGCCCAAGACCAAACTGGTGGCTGTGACGCAATGCTCCAACGTGCTGGGCACTATGGTGGATGTAAAGGCCATCACGGAAGGCGCACATGCCAAGGGCGTGCCTGTGCTCGTTGATGGCTCTCAAGGGTCGGTGCATGCGCCGGTGGATGTGCAGGACATTGGCTGTGATTTCTACGCCATCACTGGCCATAAGCTCTATGGGCCATCTGGGTCCGGGGCGATCTATTGCAAAATGGATCGCATGAAAGAAATGCGTCCGTTCATTGGCGGCGGCGACATGATCAAGGAAGTCTCCAAGGAGGCTGTGATCTACAACGATCCCCCAATGAAGTTCGAGGCAGGCACGCCGGGCATTGTGCAGACGATTGGCTTTGGTGTGGCGCTGGACTACCTCATGGAGCTCGGGATGGACAATGTCGCAGCCCATGAAGCCAAGCTGCGTGACTATACGATGCAGAAGCTGTCCGGTCTGAACTGGCTGCAGGTGCAAGGCACCAGGGCGGACAAAGCGGCGATCTTCAGTTTCACATTGGATGGTGCGGCGCACGCGCATGACATCTCCACGATCTTGGACAAAAAGGGCGTGGCTGTGCGGGCGGGACACCACTGTGCGGGGCCATTGATGGAGCATTTGGGTGTGTCTGCGACTTGTCGCGCCAGCTTTGGGCTCTACAACACCACCGATGAAGCGGACACGCTCATCGAAGCGCTTGAACTGGCGCACGAACTCTTTGGATAGACGTTCATTTTGCGATTGCGGGGCGTAGCCACACTGGCTATACCCCGACCTTAGGCACCTGTAGCTCAGCTGGATAGAGCGCTGCCCTCCGAAGGCAGAGGCCAGAGGTTCGAATCCTCTCAGGTGCGCCA